>JAUXPH010000045.1 GCA_030683995.1 Lutibacter sp. | reverse complement strand
TGTTAATGCAGGGGGGGCAAATACAGTTTGTCAATCAGCCACGCCAAGTGCAATAACGTTATCCGGAGCAACAATTGGAGGCGGAGCAACCACAGGAGCCTGGTCAATTGTTTCGGGTGGTGGAACATTAAGCAGTACCGCCCAAACAGCAACACCTCAAAATATAACCTATACGCCCGCAGCAAATTATTCAGGAGCCGTAACTTTAAGACTAACCACAAATGCTCCCGGAGCTTGTGCCGCTGTTTCTTCAGACAGAACAATAACGGTAACCGAATTACCTACTGTTAATGCAGGGGGGGCAAATACAGTTTGTCAATCAGCCACGCCAAGTGCAATAACGTTATCCGGAGCAACAATTGGAGGCGGAGCAACCACAGGAGCCTGGTCAATTGTTTCGGGTGGTGGAACATTAAGCAGTATCGCCCAAACAGCAACACCTCAAAATGTAACCTATACACCTGCAGCAAATTATTCAGGAGCCGTAACTTTAAGACTAACCACGAATGCTCCCGTATCTTGCGCCAATATTTCTGCAGACTTAACAATTACAGTTAAAGAGGCTGTTCAAATCACCACACAACCGCAAAATGTTGGGGTTTGCGTAACCAATCCTGCAAGTTTAAGTGTAGTTGGATACGGAGATAACTTAACTTACCAATGGTATAAAGGTGCTTCACCGGGAACTGCTGTTACTAATTCAGCAAATATATCTGGTGCAACTTCGACGACTTTAAATTTTAACCAAGCCAATATTAGTGATGGAGGAACTTACTATGTTGTTGTTAGTGGAGATACTTCTTGTTCAAGCGTAAAATCGAATGAGGTTACCCTGAATGTAAATCAGGTTATGAATTTCACCTCTCAACCAATATCGCAAACACTTTGTGAAGGAAGTAACGCTACTTTTAGCATTACGGCAACAGGGGCTATATCCTCTTATCAATGGAGAAAAAATGGTATGAATATTTCTGGAGCCAATTCAGCTTCCTATACCATTAATAATATAACAACAGCCAATAATGGAAACTATGATATAGTTTTAACGGGTATCGGTGGTACTTGTCCAAACGCTTATTCTACGGTTGCAACATTAACAGTAACACCAACGGTAACGATTAATGCTTTTTCACCGGCAACATCAACACGTTGCCAAGGTGCAGGAACAGTAACAACCACAACGACAGCTAATAACTCTACAGGAATTACTTACAGTCTGGATGCGGCAAGTATAGCTGGCGGCAATACGATTGTTGCAGCTACCGGAGCGGTAAACTATGCGGCAGGATGGAGTGGAACTACTACTATTACTGCCAGTGCAGCAGGATGTAACGGACCGGCAACAATAACCCATATTGTAACGGTAACACCAACAGTAACCATCAATGCATTTTCACCGGCAACATCAACACGTTGCCAAGGTGCAGGCACAGTGACTACCACAACGACAGCTAATAACTCCACAGGAATTACTTACAGTCTGGATGCAGCAAGTATAGCTGGTGGCAACACTATTGATTCAACAACAGGGGCTGTAACCTATGCGGCAGGATGGAGCGGAACAACCACCATTACCGCCAGTGCAGCAGGATGTAACGGTCCGGCGACCACTACGCATGTTGTAACGGTAACACCAACAGTAACCATCAATGCTTTTTCACCATCAACATCAACACTTTGCCAAGGTGCAGGAACAGTGACAACCACAACAACTGCAAATAATTCCACAGGAATTACTTACAGTCTGGATGCGGCAAGTATAGCTGGTGGCAACAATATTGATTCAACAACAGGGGCTGTAACCTATTCAGCAGGATGGAGCGGAACAACCACCATTACCGCCAGTGCAGCAGGATGTAATGGACCAGCAACCACAACTTTAACAGTAACAATTGATCCCGCAAGTATTGGCGGTATCATAAACATTCAAGGAACTACCAACAAAACTATTTTGGTATGCCATCAGGCAGACGCTGCTTCCAGTCCGCCATTAATTTTAAGCGGTTTTACTGGAAATATAGTAGAATGGGAATACAGTATTAATGCTGGAACTAGTTGGGTGTCAATAGCAAATACAACAAATGTCCAAAGCTATGTTGGTATTACTGAAACACGGATTTACAGGGCTGTTATTAAGAGCGGCAGTTGTGCTGAAGTTAAATCTGCAGTAGCAATTGTAAGCGTTACTCCTAATATTAAACCTCAAAATGTTTCTGTTAGTCCTACACCTAGTTGTTTAGGAATACCTGTCAATTTAAGCTCTGAAAGTGGCTTTACAACAAGTGGTTTATTTACAACCGGAGGTACATTCAACAATGCAAGTTTACCAGGGTGGACTGCTGATAATGATCCAAATATTAATACGGGAGGTAGTAGCACAGATCCTGCGCCATTTAGGCTTAGTGCCACAAATGGAGGAACTTATTCTGGCGTATTTTACCGTTCTGACAATAAATTTGCTATTGTTCATGGCGCGTTTACCAGTAAATTGGAAACACCTATTTTTAGCACAATAGGCTGGGATACTGCAACTTTAAAATTTGACCATGCGTACAATTTATTATTAGGAGCTACAGCAAAAATTGAAATTTCGATTAATGGAGGAACATACATTCTTTTAGAACAATACACAGGTACTTTAAGTCCTAATGCCAATTCTTTTCCTTCGAGAACAATAGATTTAAGCCCATACCTAGGACAAACAAACTTACGCATCCGTTTTTCATATGTTGGAACCGTTGGAAGTTCTTGGGCCATAGATAATGTTGGCCTTCCAGATGCACCGTTGGGCTATACAATGTATTGGACTGATGAAGATGGTACTGTCATTTCAACAACAAATTCAGCATTTATTACACCAGCTTCGCCAGGAGTTCATTCTTATATGGTGACTTCGTTAATTAATGGTTGTCAAAGTTTTGGTACAGAAGGAAGCGTTGAGGTTGAAATAAGAGTCAACTATGCTTTTGCCGGTAACGATGTTGCAATTGCCCCTGACGATTGCGGAAATAATACGGTAAAACTTAATGCATATGACAATACCCGATCGGCAGACTATAACTTGGCTAAAGGAGCTTTTGATAAAGACAACAAGTATGATCCGGACAATGACGCAGGAACCGGAGCAACAGGAATATGGACAATTAAATCAGGACCAAGTACGTGCAGCTCTGGAACTTTCTATCCTAATAATACAGATCCTGATGCAACATTTACAGGGGATGCAGGTACTTATGTTTTAACTTGGACGGCAGGTGGATGCACAGATGATGTTCAAATTACTTTAACCGATTGTTCACAAATCAATTTTGATGGGGTAAATGACAACATCACCTTTAAAAATAACTATAATCTTACCAATCCGTTTAGCATTGAAGTTTGGGTAAAACCAAATTCGGTAACAGGAATGCAAACTATTCTTTCAAAACGTGATGGAAATAATTTAACTGCCAATAATGGGTATGATTTAAGACAAACTGGGAATATTATTTCATTTAATTGGAATAATGGAGGAACAATTGTTTCACCTCATGCAATTTCAGAAAACAGGTGGTATCATATCGCTGTTACTTTTGGTTCTGGAATCTATACTATGTATATTGATGGTATTGAAGTTGTTAAATCTGTCAATGGACAATCAGCTCCAGGAACAAATAATTTAGATTGCATTTTAGGCGCAATGGATCAAACAAGTAGTCCGCCAAATAAACCAGTAAATTATTTTTCAGGTTGGATGGATGAACTTCGAATTTGGAATGTGGCACTTACTCCTGATCAATTACACCAAATGATGAATCAGGAAATAGAAGCAAATGGAGCTTTAGTAAGAGGTAAAATTGTACCAATTGATGTTAACCCATTGTCTTGGACAACAAATCTTTTGGGCTACTACCAAATGAGCGATATAAGTTGTGGTTATTTAAATCCAACAGCCGGAACAGTAACTGGTAAATTGAGAAATATTACATCACCACAACTACAAACCGCTCCAATACCATATACTTCATCAAGTGATGGTAATTGGAATACTATGAGTACTTGGACACAACCAATAGTTTGGAATGCTCCAAATAGTAAAGGTATTGATGGAACAACAGATATTGATTGGAATATTGTAAGAACCGGACATAATGTTATTTCTAATACACAAGATATTACATTATTAGGGTTGTTAGTTGATGCTAATAAAGTAACAATAACCGGTGCGGGAGCTCAAGACGAAAACAATTCTGGTCACGGATTATGGATCACCCATTATTTAAAACTTGACGGTCAAATTGACCTTGTTGGAGAATCGCAATTGGTGCAAAAAAGATATGGTACTTATGATGGATTAGGCAATTTTAGCACTACCCAGTTTAGCGAAAGTATTTTTGAACCAACAAGCTCCGGATATATAGAGCGTGACCAACAAGGCAAAAAAAACAGTTATAATTACAATTATTGGTCATCGCCTGTTACGCTTCAAGGTGCAGCAAATAATGCACCATATAAACTTCCTGATGTTTTAAGGGATGGAACATATTCTGCCAATCCAAGAACCATTGATTTTGTTGATGGGGCTTATTCGGCCGATACGCCAAATGGTTTAAATCCAATAAAAATAACCAGCAGATGGATATGGACTTATAGGGCGACGATAGGTACCGACCCTTGGGCTAATTATTATCAGTGGGTTAACGTTGGGTATTGGGGTCAAATTAAAGTAGGAGATGGATATACGATGAAAGGAACAGGAGGATCTGCGGGTGTTACTGCAATGCAAAATTATGTTTTTGTTGGAAAACCCAATTCGGGCGATATTACAACCACCCAATTGAATCTCAATCAAACGTATTTGATCGGGAATCCTTACCCTTCCGCATTGGATGCTAATGAATTTATAAAAAATAACTTGAAGGATTGTACAGGTTGTACCGGCAGTGCCAATGTATTTAATGGCGCACTTTATTTTTGGGATCATTTTGAATTATCAAATAATCATTTATTGGCAGAGTATGAGGGCGGTTATGCAACTTTAAATTTAACAGGAGGTGTTGTTGCTATATCAAATGTTCCATTAACGGCAAGCACAAATAATTCGGGTTCAAAAATACCTGAACGTTATATCCCTGTGGGTCAAGGATTTTTTGTGGAATCAACGCTACCAATTTTGTCGGGTACAGGAACTACATTAGCACCCGGAAATTTATACTTTAAAAACAGCCAGCGGGTATTTCAACGTGAATCCGTTACTGGAGCAAACAACGGATCGGTATTTATGAAAACAGCAGTGTCTAAAAAATCAGCAAATGTTGAAACAACTGTCGATAGCAGACCAAAAATTAGGTTAACATTTGATTCTCCATTAGGTTATCGTCGTCCGTTATTGGTTGGTGTGGATGAAAATACTTCCAATCAGTTTGATTTTGGCTATGACGCACCGCTGAATGAAGAGAACAAGGAAGATATGTTTTGGCAGCTTGGCAAAGGCAAATTGGTGATTCAGGGGGTTAATAATTTTGATGAAGATCAAGAATTGCCGCTCGGACTTAAAATTTCGAAAACCGGTTTGGCGACCATTAAAATTGAGGAGGTCAAATATATTGATGAAAACGTCACCTTACATATCAAAGATAAATTTACGGGAAAAGCACACAATATATCGTACAAACCTTTTGAAATTGAATTGGAACCTGGCACCTATTTAGACCGATTTGCCTTAATTTTTAAATATCAAAAATTGGTGGCTGAAGATTTAGGAACAGATATTTTGTTAGTGGAACCAGTTGTTGAAGACCATAATTATCACGTATTTATGAACAACGCCAGTGCCGAATTGCAAATTAAAAACAATGGCACAGATGAAATACGAAGAATAATCGTTTATAACAATATAGGGCAAGTTATGAATATCTGGAACAAAGATCTTAACAGAAGAATAATTTCATTGCCCGTTAAATTGGCAACAGGCGTTTATGTGGTTCAAATAAATACCATAAATGGAGCGAGTATCAATAAAAGAATTATAATTGAATAAATAATTCAGCAATAGATTTTAATTGCGCTAAATAAATTATTTGGCGCAATTAACAATATTTTTGATTAAAAATAAAAAACCGGGATTTTATTGATAAATCACACTAAAAAATGCGAAGGAAAATCTTAACATATTTATGCTATGTGCTAATGTCGTTATCAAGTGTCTCTGTTTTTGCGGAGATACCTCCAGAGCCGCCACAAAACGCCCCTCCACCACCCGGAACGCCAATAGATGGAGGCCTTTCTTTGCTCATAATTGCTGGCACTGCTTATGGCGTTTATGCCACAAGGAAAAAATTAAAAAATTAAAGGATTTACGCCCTTCGGCTTACTTCGACTTCGCTCTGCAACCACCGCTCAGGGTGTCAATTTACGATGTAAGAGGTACGATGTATGTTGTACGATTTACGAATTACGAATTACGATTTTTTTGAAAATTGATTATGTGCCAAAACCCAAAACTAAAAATGAAACGAGCATAACAAATTTTGATACACAGTAGAATGATTAATAGCGAACGGCATCTGCACCAATAAAAAATAAAAGATAAGCAGATGAAAACATACCTTTTATTTTTACCTTAAAATTATTTGATTTTTTTGCCAAAACACGATTAGCTTTAACAACAAAATTCTTAGTCACGAGCGGGACGCTCGCGCTAGCAACTGGAATTGCGCCCCTCGGCTTACTTCGAATTCGCTCAGCAACCACCGCTCAGGGTGACGAAATTACGAATTATTTCAGATTGGCTTTTTCACCTTCTAATTCCCCCTTCGGGGGTTAGGGGGCTTTTTAACGATACACATACAACCATTCTTTATCATCGTCATTATCACTTTCTTTAATCAATATAAATCCATTTTTTTCATAGAAATGTTTTAGCCATTCCTCTTCAATGGTAAGCCAATATTTTTGGGTTGGATCTTGTTTTTTCAATAAGGTTAACCATTGCGATGCCAAATTTCTGTTTCTTTTTTCAAGCGGAACCCAAATAAAACCGAGGTACAAATAGCCTTCAGAGAATAAATATTGAAGGGAACGCTCAAAATCACTCATATCGGGCAGGCTTTTTGAGAATACGAGTCCGCCGGCAACCACTTCCCCATTTTCTTTTAAAACGTATATTTTTGCAGCTTCCTTATAGCTTTCCCAATACGGAACAATAAGATCTTGCCAATCTTCGGGCAATATATTAAAAAACAGTTCAGGGTTGTTGGTTGCGTTGCTAAATTGGATGTCCATATATTAAATTTTTCTTTGTGAACCTTCGTGCATCTCTTTGTGAATCTTTGTGTAATAATTATTTCACAGAGTTGCACTAAGTTAAAAATAAGATACACTGAGCGCCATTAAATAATTTTTCTTTTAACATTAAGTAGTTATTTTAAAACTTTAGGCACTTCAAACTTAAGGCACTTTTTACAACAAACCCCAAGACATCAACTTGTCCGAATCTTCCAGCCAACGGTCGCCAATATCGGTTCTGTAATAACAGTTATTCACAATGAGATTTCCAATGCGGTTGTACATCATTTTTTGCGCATCTCTCATCGTGATGCCTGTTCCCGTAACCAATACCGCAATGCCGGTATCGGCGGTTATAAGCCATTCATCATTTACTTTTTTCAAATGCATTGGGTGAATTCCTTCTTTCATTTCTTTTTTGAAAATAACCACGGAATCCTTGGAAAACAGGTTGAAAGTTTTTTTATCATCAAAAGGGAAGGGCGGCACCACCACAAAAGCGCCTATTTGAAATCCCTTCTTTACGTTGATGGTAAAATTTTCGCCGTTTGCTATTTTATAAAGCATATTTCCAAAAGGCTCGTGAACTCCGGCGCGTTGTATAAATATTTGAGGAAATCCGAAGCGGGAGGTAAATTCTAATGGATAAATGCCATTTCCGTTTACAATACAATTGAGGTCGATATGGCCTCTAAAATTTTTTTTGGCCAAAGTGGGTTCAAATTTTTTCAAGGTTGCATCAAATATAGGGGAATCTTTTACCCAAAACATACTGCTTCCCATTTCTCCGGTGGAAACACCCAATTCCTTCGGAAAAAGTTTTTTATGCTCAAAAGTAATGTTAAGCGGATAAATAAATTCAGTGCCGTTAAAAAAAGCAGATACTGAGATTTCAACGCCTTTAACTTTTCTCTGAAGTTGAAAAGTGCCAAAATCGTTTCCCCACGATTTTTCATAAGCTTTTAAAACCCTCATAACATCTAATCCCTCATCATCATTTCCAACAAAAAGCAATTGTTTAAATTCTTGGGTTTCTCCGCTGGGTTTAATGACATACGCGTCCGGATTTTTTTGAACATACGCTATGGCGTCCTTAAAATTGAAAAACTCTTTCCAAGGCAAGGTTTTTACTTTATGTTTTTTAAGTTCATCCTGTCCAAAATTTCGGTCCAGCTCTAAATTATCGGTATATGTTGATCCGCCAAAAACAATTTTGCCGGCATCGCGCAATTCTTCACATTCTTTTCCGAAGCCGGTATAATCAAAAATAATAACATCGGCCCAGTTAACGTGATTTTTCCAGTCCAACACTTTTGTCACAAAACCATAGCCAATTTCCCTGTAAGGTTTTTCTTCGATATATAATTTTACGTGATTTCCTTCTAATAAAGTTGCGTAGGCAATATCTAAAGATTCGCCCCAACGCGATACAAACAAGAAATTTTTTTTAACAGTTCCATTTACTTTTGAATTGGGGGAAGTTTCTTTCAACGGATTAATTATTTTACTCATAATTAATATCTATTTTCTATTAAAATATGTTAAATATAAAGTTTGAAGCATAAATGAAATAAAGATTTAAAAATTACTCTAACATCACCAGATCAACAATAATTGAAGCGTAATATTCCTCACCATATTCGCCTTTTGTGGTTTCAATTTTGTAAGTGATATTAAATTTTTTACCGATAAAATTTTTTTTGGTAAGATCAAATTTTTCTTTGGCAGCAGCATCAACGCCTTCAAAAAAGAAACTGTTGTCATTAAAGTCCGTAAAATAATAGAATCCTTCTTCGTGGCCAAAAAAAGTTGCTTTAATGCTGAGGGTTTCTTGGTCTTTTACAAAAACAAAGGATAATAAGGTGAATAAAGTAATCAATGTTTTCATATTTTATTATTAAAAGTTTTTAGGAGGTTAGAAATCATAATCAAGCAATTTAATTAATTTCTGAAACATTGTTTGGCTGCTTCAGGCAATTCGATATTAAAAAAAATTAAATACCGATCATTTTTCATAGTTTTTGATGTACTGAAAAAATTGACAATTTTCTTTTTCAAAATAAAATATCACCCATTATTTAGCATTTTTTATTACCGAAAATTGAAAAAGTTATTGGGTATTTTCTATAACAAATATAGAGCAAAATTCACGAATTGCGTAAAAATCAAATAAATTATTTAAGCGATTGATTTGTATAATTTAACGCTTGGAATACCGTAAATTTGGTAAATTTGTTTTTTGTCAAATTAAATGTAAATTGTGATGATTTTCCAAACTTTAAATTTTCTTAAAATGATCATTCTTAAAAAATCATTCAATAAAGATTTTCTCAAAATTTTAATGCTAATGTTGGTTTTAATGCTGCTGCAAAGTTGCAGTACTTATAAGAAATCCACCAATTTGGATGAGGCTGCCCAGGCTGAGCAAAATGGGTATGTAAAAGTGACTATGACAAATGGCGATGAATACATTTATGAATCTATTGAATTTACCGACGGTAAATATTTAGGCATAAAAACCCTAAATGGCAAAAAAGTAGCCACAATTCTTAAAAAAGAGGAAGTTTTAAAAGTGGAAAGGCATAACAAAAATTCATCCGGTTTTTTTAGTTTTACCGGAATAGCCATTGGTGTTGCTTCAATTGTATTGGGAATCTTGATGTTTTGAGGAAGTGAAACTGATTTTAAAATGGTATTTATGTTTAATTTTTATTGAATGCTTTATTTAATTATATTTACAAGTGTTTGAGATTAATTTTGCCCCCAACAGAACATAAAGAATAAATACATTTTTAAATTAAACAGCATATTGAAAAAAGATACTGAAATTGAAAAATTAAAACTTTCCGAATCGTTATTAAATGAAATTAATTTAATCATTATTTCTTGTGATGGAACCGGCCGAATTACTTACGTTTCGCCAGCTACTGAGAAAATAATTGGCTATAAAGTAGACCAACTTTTGGGAGAAAAATGGTGGGATTTAACTTTTTTCACAAAAGAGGAAGGACAATTATTCAAAAAAAGAGTTTGTGATATTGCTTCAGGAAAAATTAAGGTCGACCCAAAACCTTATGATCGGCAAATGCGTTGTAAGGATGGCAGTATGAAATGGATTGAATGGCGTGATTCGCTTGGCGCCAATAATATTTTTGTTTCTGGAGGCGTTGACATCTCTGAATGGAAAAAAACCGAAGAAATCAAAATTCAGTCCGACACCATCTTAAATAGCGTAGAAACTATGCTGATGGTGAGCGATAAAGAAGGAAATATCATTTATGCATCACCCTCTGTTGAAAAAATGCTGGGATATCCTGTGGATGACATTATGGGCGATAAATGGTGGAAATTAACCTATGAAAATCAACAAGAAGCAGAGCAGGTAAAAAATGCCATTTACAATTATGTTTTTTTAAATCAAAAGGATTTTACCGACATTTCCAAACGAAAAATTAAAACAGCCGACGGCGATTATAAATGGATTGAATGGCAGTTGTCAAAAGGTGTCAACAGCACTTACATCTCAATTGGAACCGATATTACTCAAAGAATAGCAACAGAAATTGAATTAAAAAAAGCAAAGGATTTTGCTGAGGAATCTTTAAAAGTTAAAAACGAGTTTTTGGCCAATATGAGCCACGAAATCAGAACGCCGCTGAATGCCGTCATTGGTTTTACGGATTTGTTGCTGGAAACAGAGCTAAATCCCGAACAGAGATCGCATATGGAAACGATGCGAAATTCTGGCGAAATTTTACTTTCTTTGATTAACAATGTGCTCGATCTTTCTAAGCTGGAATCTGAAAAGCTTAAAATTGAAGAGATTCCATTTAACCTGCACAAGTCTTTCAATACCGTTTTAAAATTAATGAAATTAAGGGCCGATGAGAAAGGGATTTCTTTAGACCTTAAAATTGAGCCAAATACCCCAATAAAGGTCATTGGCGATCCAACCAGGGTAGAACAAATTTTGCTAAATTTAGTTGGAAATGCCGTTAAATTCACCAACAAAGGGTCTGTGCGCGTGACCCTAAAACAACTAAATGAAACTTACGACACTTCAGAAATATATTTTGAGGTAAGGGACACGGGAATTGGGATTGTTTCCAACAAAATAAATACGGTTTTTGGCGCATTTTCACAAGCAAAGAGCGATACTTCCAGAATTTATGGCGGCACGGGATTGGGACTTACCATCGTAAAAAAATTGGTCGGTTTGTTAAACGGATCAATCAAAGTTGAAAGTATATTTGGAGAAGGCAGTGTGTTTAAAATAACCCTGCCATTGAAAAAGGACTTGGTGAATGTGAATATTAATGAAGTTGAATCAGAATTTGTTTTGGATGAACCTTTGGAGTTATCCATTCTTTTGGTAGAAGATAATAAAACGAACCAATTGTTGGCTAAAACAAGGTTAGAACGATGGAAATGTAAAGTAGATATTGCAAATAATGGGATTGAAGGCGTTAAAAAAGTGCAACAAAATATGTATGACCTTATATTGATGGACATTCAAATGCCGGTGATGGATGGCTATGAAGCTTCAAAAATTATTAAAAATGACATTTCTAAAAAAGCTGCCAAAATTCCGATCATAGCAATGACGGCCTATGCCACCAATGCTGATATTAGCCGCGCCAAAACTTCGGGAATGACGGACTATATTTTTAAACCTTTTAAGCCAAAGGAACTTTATGCGATATTGGAAAAATACGGAAAACCTTCTAAAGAAAGGAATTTGAAATACGCCGAAACTTCCAACGGAGACGGAGAAACTACCGAAGTAAAAAAATATATAGATCTTAAATTTTTGCACGAAGAAACCCAAGAAGAAAGCACTATATTAATATTGCTCATAGAATCCTTTCTCAAAGATTTTAATGAGTTTTTTGGAGTGGTGAATAAGGAATTTAAACTTAAAAATTGGAAGGCTTTGTATGAAGCCACCCATAAAATTAAACCAAGCATTACGATGTTTGGAATTTCAGAAATGGGGCCAATCATACATATATTGGCTCAAAAATTTAGAGATGAAAAGGAGTTAGAAGATGCCGGAACACTTCTAAATTCCTGTAAAGAGATTTTTAAGCACGTGAAAGAAGAATTATTAATCGAATTAAAATCATTAAAAAATGAGTGATGCTAAAAAAATAGTTTTAGCCGAAGACAACTCTACGCTCTCACTATTGTTGAAGTTCAGATTGGAAAAGGAAGGCTATAAATTGCTGATTGCAGCAGATGGAAAGGAGGCTATTGAATTGATAGAGCAACACGATCCCGAGCTAATTTTGACCGATATTATGATGCCATTTATTAGTGGCTTAGAGGTAATTAGCCACGTTCGAAACAAATTGAACAAGCAAACGCCTATCATTGTTTTTTCGGCCGCAGGTCAGGAAGAAATGGTGCTTAAGGCATTTAATTTAGGCGCAAACGATTTTATGGGAAAACCTTTTAGCCCCAATGAACTGGTGATTCGCGTCAAAAGATTGTTGCGTTAATTAAACCGTCCAAACAGTTATTATGAATACTTATCAATACTTTATTGATTATTTTAAAAATGCTCCAACCATCATCCAAGTGGTATGGGTAATGATTGTTCTTTTTATGGTGATTATTATAATCCTCATTATTTATTTGAAATTATTGAGAATCAAGTTGAGAAAAAATGAAAAAATTGTGGCCCAATACCAAAATGAATATGAATCAAATCTTATAGCTTATTTATATTCCGGCAATGAGGAAGAGGAGATTAGTGAAGAACAACAAATGATTGTCGACAAATTAAAATCTAGTGTCCCCGATAAATTTAAAAGGCGAGTTGTGGTTTCAACCTTGTTGCGGTTAAGAAATGAAATCTCAGGCGAAATGGCCGAATCTATTCAAAAACTTTACTTTCAAACCGGACTCATAAATTATGCATTGTCCAGTTTGAAAAGCAAAAAATGGTATGTGGTGGCCAAAGGAATCAGGGAACTTGCGCAATTCCACGTAAAGGAAGTCAATGATCAAATTGTAATTCACGTAAACAATCCCAATAAAGAAATCCGAAAGGAAGTGCAGCTATATTTAGTTACGTTATTTCATTTTGAGGGATTAAAATTTTTGGATGTTTTGCAAACCCATTTATCAGAATGGGACCAAATTCAATTGTTGGAAGTGCTTCAGAGGTTTGATGAACAGGAAATTCCCAATATAAATCCGTGGTTGAAATCCAAAAACGATTCCGTGGTCATTTTTGCCATAAAATTGGCTAAAATTTACAATCAGTTTGAGGCGAAAGACACCTTATTGGAGTTATTGGAGCATCCACAAAAAAAAATAAGGGTTGAAGCAATTCAAGTGTTGAGCCATTTACAGGTTTATGAAGCAAAAGAACTGTTAAAAAATAAATTTGACAAGCTGAGTTTGGAAGAGCAAATCGCATTTTTTAAATTGTTGGAAAATGTTTTTGAAAGCAGTGACGAATCTTTTTTGCAGGAACATATTCAACATAAAAACTTTGAAATAAAGGTTTCGGCATTAAAAATTTTTAAACTTCTCAATATTGAAAAGTTCCATAGTTTTAAGCGTTTGTTAATAGCACCAAAAGATGCAGAAATAATTGAATTCATAGAAAACAATTAAATTATGAACACAAGTACGGTACAGATTATCATATTAATCATTCATTTTTTATTTTTTATATATGCTAGCACTGCCATCGCATCTTACATTATTTTGGCGATTATCTCATCAAAGGAGACCATTGAATATATGAAGAAAAACAGCTTTGTGAATTACAAGGAAATATTGTCTTCAACCATTTCCCCCTCCATTACAATTATTGCCCCGGCCTATAACGAAAGTCTGAATATTATTGAAAATGTCCGCTCTTTATTGTCGAGTCATTATGTAAATTATGATGTGGTTATTGTGAATGACGGAAGTAAAGACGACAGTCTTGAAAAAATGATTGTGGCTTACGACTTGGTGAAAGTTGATTTTCTCATCAACCAACAAATACCGACAAAACCAATTCGCGCAGGCGTTTTTAAATCCACCAATCCCGCATTTGAAAAGCTTACGGTGGTAGATAAAGTAAACGGGGGCAAAGCAGATGCATTAAATATGGGCTTGAACATAAGTAAAAGCGATTATGTTGCCTGCATTGATGTTGATTGTTTGCTGTTGGAAAATTCACTTCAAAAAATGATAAAACCATTTTTGGAAGTCACCGACAAAACGGTAATTGCCACGGGCGGAGTCATAAGAATTGCCAATTCCTGCATTATTAAAGACGGAAAACTGCTTGATGTGAATTTTCCTAAAAAACTAATTGAGAAAGCACAGATTCTTGAATATATAAGAGCATTTCTTCTAGGCAGAATGGCTTGGAGCCGGCTAAATGGATTGCTTGTAATTTCTGGCGCCTTTGGTTTGTTTAATAAGAAAGTTGCGATTGAGGTTGGCGGCTATGACACCAATACCGTGGGAGAAGATATGGAATTGATAGTGAGAATGAGAAGGTATATGGAAGAAACCAAACAAAAATATAAAGTGGCCTATATTCCCGATCCGTTATGTTGGACAGAAGCGCCGGACAATTATAAAATATTTATTTCACAAAGAAACCGTTGGACGCGCGGCACTATTGAAACGCTTAGAATGCATAGAAAAGTGGCGTTTAACCCAAAATACAGATCCCTCGGACTTTTGAGTTATCCTTATTGGCTCTTATATGAAAGGCTGGCCCCGGTTATTGAAGTAATTGGCATCATTTACTTTATAATTTTGGCGGCACTTAATGAAGTGCGATGGGATTATGCTCTAGCATTCATTATTTTGGCCTATTTGTTTGCCGTTTTATTTTCCATTGTGGCAATTTTTTCTGAAGAGCTTACTTACCATCAATACAAAAAGAAGGGAACCGGCTTTAAATTAATAATGATAAGTTTACTTGAACCTTTTGTGCTGCACCCATTTATATTGTATGCGGCAATTAGGGGAAATATAGATTACTATTTTAACAAGAAGAAAAAATGGGGAGAAATGACAAGAAAAGGGATGGCCACGAGCTGAAACAAATTAATAATTATTGATTATGGTTCAATTACCCAGATCACAAACTAAATGCTTATAAGATTTTTTACCATTTTTTTCTCTGTAAATCTTATTGTTTTCCTTTGTGAATCTCTGTGAAAAATTATTTAAAGACAACGAAACTTTATATGAAATTTAAAAATTTTGGCAATTACGGTTACAAATACATTTATTTGACATTTTCTTTAATAGTAAGTTTTTGGGCAATAAGTTTATTTGAGCTTATAATGACGGTATCAAACGGTCTTGAGCAAACAAATCTAACAACCACATTTGGCTATAAATTACTCAACGATTTTTGGGCTGGCCTGGGAATTTCTTTGCTGTTATCCCCTTTGTACTTTCTGTTTTTCTTCATTAAAAAGCCCATTGGAAATATCCTCATCAAAGTATTGTTTTGTGTCATTGTCATAGGCCAGTTTGCTTTGGTGAAATACCATCTCACAACACTCGTAAATCTGGGCGCCGATCTTTTAGGTTATTCATTTGATGATATTTACACTACGGTTACTGCTTCAGAAGCCTTTTCACTCTTGTATTTTTTGCCTTTTGTGATGTTGCCCTTGCTTTTTTTAGGCATTAATTACACTTTTAATAAATTTACCAACGAACGACAAATTTTTGCATCGGCCATTATTTTGGTGATTGTTTTTGGAAGTGCAAAAATCATTTTTTCTTCAGCATCAGAAACTGTTTATCAAAATAAGTTGTTCTTTTTGGGCGAAGATATTTATAGATACCAAAAAGAAAAAAGTTTGATGGACGCTTATAATTTATCTGGAAGGAATGATTATCCGCTTTTAAAGCCTTTCCGGGATACAAAAGATGTTTTGTCTCCTTTTTTCAATATTCAGGAAGAAAAACCAAATATTGTAATCATAATAGTTGAAGGATTGGGTGGCGAATTTGTTGGGAAAAATGAATATAGAGGATTTACGCCATTTATCGATTCACTTCTTCAAAAATCACTTTACTGGGAAAATTTTATCAGTAATTCAGGAAGAACCTTTGGCGTATTGCCCTCTATATTGGGCTCGCTGCCTTATGGAGAAAAGGGTTTTTTGGAGCTAAATCCTTTACCGTCTCATTTTTCACTCATCAGTGTTTTAAAGGCTAATGGCTATACTACCTCATTTTATGGAGGTGATCCTTCGAGTTTCGACCGGAAAATAAATTTTTTGGAATACAATGAAATTGACTATATCATCGATGAAAATAATTTCGGACCAGAATATGTTAAAACACAGGCAAATGCCGGCGGATTCTCTTGGGGATATCCCGATGAAGAAATATTCAAAAAAACATTATCGGAATTAGATCGTAAAAAACAGCCGAGATTGGACATTATTTCAACCCTTACTAACCACGAACCATTCAATTTTCCTTCAAAAAGTGTTTATTTGATAAAAGTGGATAGCATATTAAATTCGAATCAAATTTTTAGCCTAAAAAAAGAGGAAGTTTTAGCTTATAAAGACATATTTGCCAGCCTGTTTTACACAGACAATTCTTTAAAATATTTTATGAAGGAATTTGCCAAAAGACCCGAATATAACAATACCATTTTTATTATTACCGGAGATCACCGACTTATTCCCATCGCACAAAAAGACAAATTATGCCGCTTTCACGTGCCTTTTTTCATATATAGTCCTATGCTAAAGAAGCCCGAAAAATTTAAATCCGTTTCCTCCCATTGGGATGTTACGCCAAGTTTGCTTTCATTTTTAATGAACAATTACAAGTTTAATAAGTTAAAAGAAATCGCCTGGATGAGTCAGGGTTTGGACACAGCCAAAAAATTTAGAAACATTCATCAAATTCCTTTGATGCGATACAAGGGAGTTATTAACGATTTTATATTCAGAGATTATTTTTATGCTGATGGAGAGCTATTTAAGATTAATGAAAACTTCGGAACCAATAAAGTGAATGAGCCCGAATTGTTAAAAATGGCCACCGATTCCTTGCTTGAATTTAAGAGGTTAAATGCCTATCTTACCAAAAAAAATAAAATTTTCCCAGATTCCTTAAATATTTATACGCAACCGGCAGTTCAATTTTCAAAAGAGCAATTGGCCACCATTGAAAGCTTGACCAAAGGATTGAATTTTGATCAAATTTTTATGCTTGCCAGAGAAAATGCATTTAAAAAAGATTATAAAAATGCAAGATTGTTATGTGATTATATTTTGAATGAATATCCTAATTATGCCGATGCCCGGACTTTAAAAGGACGAACACTTGCTTGGGAAGGAAACTACAAAAGCGCAGAAGAGCAGTTTTTAAACGTTTTGAAAAGAACCCCTTATTATGATGATAATTATTTGGCTCTTTTGGATTTATATTGGTGGTCCAAACAAGAAATAAAAGCCATTGGCATAGCCGAAAAAGCGAAAGAAAATGAGATAGAAAACCCGGAAATAGGTTTTAAATTGGCACAAGCTTATCAAAGAATGAATAATTTAAAAGAGGCAAATAAAGTAATAGACAGTATTTTGAAATTGCATCCAAAGAATGAAACATATTTAACTTTTAGAAACTCCTTAAAATAATGAATTCAAAAAAAGATTTTAAATGGATTTTAATATTGGCATTTTTGTCGATTTTTCAAAGTTTTGGCCAGCAAAAAGTTTTTGAAGGAGACCCCGACACTGCGTTTAAAAAAGCACGCGAACTCGCTTTTAACAATCAGCGGAAACAGGCGCAGGACACTTTGCTTTTTATTTTAACCAAATATCCCGATTACCACGATATTCGTTCTTTTTTGGCAAGCACCTATTCTTGGGACGGGGAATACAAAAAAGCAAAAACGGAGTTTTCCTATGTTTTAGGAAAAGATCCAAAAAGAAAAACCGATTGGATTGCCGCCATAAACAACGAGTTATGGGCTGATACGCCTTTTAGTGCGCTGGAATTGGCAGATAATGCGTTGAAATATTTCCCTTCGGATGGTGAGATTTTGTATTTGAAAGCAACTGCCCAGGAAAATTCCAACAATCCGGAGGAAGCCTTGCGCACCATACAACTGGTGTTGGACCAAAATCCGAATAATCAAAAAGCCCTGGATTATAAGAAGAAATTGAACACAACGCTAAGCTATAATGCCATCGGAATTAAATCCTCGGTCGATTTCTATTCGGAAACTTTTGACCCAATGCAATATTATACGCTGAATTACGGCCGACAAACAAAATACGGAAGTGTTTTGGCAAAAATGAATTTCAGAAGGAGTTTTAATAAAAACGGCGTTCAGGTTGAGGTGGATATGTACCCCAAAATTACAAAAGGATTGTATGCTTACGTAAATGTTGGGTTTGCAAACACTTTTTTGTTTCCCGATGTTAGATATGGCGCTGAATTGTACAAATCATTGCCAAAAAGTTTTGAGGTTTCTTTGGGTTTCAGGGCTTTAAAATATGAATCCACCACCACTATTTACACAGGTTCGGTTGGTTGGTATACAGGAAACAGCTATTGGAATTTTCGCCCTTATTTAACGCCGGGAGATTCAGGAACCAGCAAATCGGGTGTGATAAATTACAGAAAATACAGAAGCGATGCCGACAATTATTTTAGTGTTTCGCTGGGAATGGGATTTTCTCCTGAATTTGAAAGATATACTTTGGAAGGAAATGAAGATGCCATCATAAATTTACAGTCACAAAAACTGAATGTTGGTTATTATTTTACGTCTTCAAACAAACAAAATGCCTGGGGAGCGCTTGTGGGTGTTGCGCATCAGGAAATCAGTTTTAAGCCGGGAAGTTACTTTTGGATTTATTCCGTTGGACTTAATTGGGAATTAAAATTCAGATAAATAAAAAATGTCAAAAGAAATAGAACGGAAATTCTTAGTTACAGGAGATTTTAAAAAATACGCCATAAAAAGCCATAAAATAGCACAGGGTTTTTTATCGACCGTGCCGGAAAGAACGGTGCGTGTAAGAATACAAGACCATCAAGGTTTTATCACCGTAAAAGGAATTGGCAACGCCACAGGAACCACCCGTTTTGAATGGGAAAAGGAAATTCCCGTAAACGAAGCCGAAAATTTATTGCTGATTTGTGAACCAACAATCATTGAAAAAATAAGGCACATTGTTCCTGCCAATGACAATTTGTATTTTGAAATTGATGTTTTTTTTGGCGAAAACAACGGATTGATCATTGCCGAAATTGAACTTCCCAATGAAAACACAGAATTTATAAAACCAAGTTGGCTTGGAGAAGAGGTTACGGGGCAATTAAAATATTACAATGCCTGTTTGGCTAAAAAACCGTTTAGCCATCATAGTGAAAAGTAGTTGGTAAATAGTTCGTAAGGCTTCATTAAAATTGAGATTTCACGAAGTTTGACGAAATTTGTTTCACCAATTTTTCACCTTTTAAATTCCACATAATCAAATATGGCATAATTGTTTTGAGTTGGAATATGATCGCCAATAAAAGTTAAATTTTCTACGCTGCAAAGTATATGAAAAGCGATAGATTTGCCGTACTCAAGATTTAATCGGTACAATTCAGTATTGTTAATATACCAAACCGCTTGGTATTTATTATTAACAATGAGCAGGTCAATTTCTAAAGTATACCATTGGTTTCTTTTTACTTTAAAAATCTCAGATTTAAACGGATGTCCTTGTGAATTTGTATATAAAAGCAAATCATCAACCTCGGCATTTAGGTTTTGACGAACAAGCGCTTTTCCATAACCTATTTCAAAATCCAATTCGTGAGAATCATTAAAGTAAAGAAACGCACCAATACTTGCTTTATCTCCAACGCCCATTTCGGGAACAAAAACCCGCCAGGTATATTTTCCGGTGGTGTAAGTTTCTAAAGTTTTTATTTTTGGTCTATCCCAAGTATTTGCTCTTGTAAAAATATTTAAAAGTCCATCGCTTATGGCGTAATTAACAACGCCTTTCATGTTTTGTGAGGCATTAACCCAGCCATTAAGGTCGTCAAAGTCTAAACGCATATTAAAAGTTGGATATTCTATTTGCTCTTCCATTCCTGTAATGTTGTTTTTGGATGAACACCCTAACATTTGAAGTACCAAAATAGAAAGTCCAATAGATTTGATTAAATTTTTTATTTTAAATGTTGTAATTATTTTTTTAAAACGCTCAATATTTTTCATGTTTAACGCCGCAAGTTGATGGTGCTTAATTTACCAAAAATAGTACATTTAATTTTAATAATTTAGACGCATAATTCAACAATTTTCGGATTTTTTTTACGATTTACATTTCGTTTTTCAGATTTATAACAGCTGTTAAAAAGCAGTTATTTAATTTTTTTCTTGGCGATGGAAACCTTATTTACCTAATTGATAACCTATTTATAATATTCTCCAAACTATTTAATAACAGTTACTTCCGAAATTGCGCTTATAAATTATTCAATGTTGAATATAATTTCTGATAAGTGAATTCTTTCAAGAAGAAAAGAAGTGTTGAAGTTGTTGTTATTTCCGATGTACATTTAGGAACCTATGGCTGCCACGCCAAAGAATTGTTTTCCTATTTAAAAAGCATCAATCCGTCTATTGTAATTTTAAATGGAGACATTATTGATATTTGGCAATTTAGCAAGCGCTATTGGCCAAAATCGCATATGAAAGTCCTGAAATATATTATGGGTTGGATTTCAGAAGGAAAAGAGGTTCATTATATTACTGGTAATCACGATGAAATGTTTCGAAAATTTGTCGATTTTAATATGGGCACATTTTCAATTAAAAATAAAGTGGTGCTGGAATTGGACGGTAAAAATGCTTGGTTTTTTCACGGCGATGTTTTTGACATTTCCATAAAACATGCAAAATGGCTGGCAAAATTAGGCGCCATTGGTTACGATTTTCTAATACTAATCAACCGAGCCGTTAATAATATCAGTCATTTTTTCGGAAAAGAAAAAGTTTCCTTGTCCAAAAAAATTAAGAACAGCGTAAAATCCGCCATCAAATTCATCAATAATTTTGAAGAAACAGTTACAACAATCGCCATAGACAATCAATTTGATTATGTGGTTTGTGGCCATATTCACCAACCAATAATTAAAGAAGTTGTCAACAATAAAGGAAGTGTGATGTATTTAAATTCAGGCGATTGGGTGGAGAATTTAACCGCTTTGGAATATAACAACAAACAGTGGAGCATTTATAAATATGAAGATTTTCATTATCTAAAAGAGGAAATGGCAGGTGAATTAGCAGTGGTTGATTCCATTGACCAAACTGCAAAGGAATTGTTCGGACAATTAATGGCGGACTTTAATTTTAAATTTTAATGAAAATATTATACGCCATACAAGGTACCGGAAATGGACATTTAAGCAGGGCGAAAGAAATTATTCCGGCGCTTTTAAAACGTGCTCAGGTTGATATTTTAATTAGTGGAACACAAGCCGATATTGTTTTGCCGTACAATGTTGATTATGTTTATAAAGGACTGAGTTTTTATTTTGGCAAAAACGGGGGGATTGATTTAATGAAGACATTTAAAAGAAATTCTGTTGCCAGCGTAATTAAAGAAATTATCAGCTGTCCGGTTACAGATTACGATTTGGTGATCAATGATTTTGAACCAATATCTGCCTGGGCCTGTTTTTTTAAAGGGGTAAAATGCGTTTCTTTAAGTCATCAAAGCGCATTGTATTCTAAAAATGTGCCCAAGCCTTCTTATATTGATTTGATTGGCAGTTTTCTGATAAAAAACTACGCAAGGTGTACGCTCAATTATGGTTTTCATTTTAAAAAATACAATGATAAGGTTTACACGCCAATTATCAGAAGTGACATCAGGTTGCTAAAACGAAGCGTAAAAGATCATTACACTGTTTATTTGCCTGCTTATTCTGATGAAAATATCATTGCGGTCCTTTCGAAAATTAAAGGCGTTAAATGGAAAGTTTTCTCTAAAGAAACACAAATTTATTATCAAAAAAAGAATGTTTACATAAAGCCAATCAACAGTAAAAAATTTGAAAAAAGCTTGGCGTCTTGTACTGGAATATTGTGCGGAGCAGGTTTTGAAACGCCTGCGGAAGCCATTTATTTAAAAAAGAAATTAATGGTTATTCCTATGAAAAATCAATACGAGCAACATTTTAACGCAAAAGCTCTGGAAGAATTAGGCGTTCCTGTTTTAAAAGCCTTAAAAAAGAAACACATTTCCAAAATTGAAGATTGGATTGAAAGTTCTGCAATTGTTGAACTTCAATTTCCCAATGAAACACAACAAATAGTGGATACTGTTTTATTCGATTTTATTGCAGAAGAAATAGTGCAATTGTCTAAAATTATTTAGCATAATTCCAGTAGTGCGGATCAGTACCTTCGGTTTTTTGGTTCCAGTAATCCTGCGTTACTAATCTGCCGTCTGCCGTTTTAAGTCTGCGTTGAAAAACCCAAACAGTGGGATTAAAAGTCATATCTGTTACCGCAACGGTGTACAGTTGCGGATCGCCTTCCGTTTTTATTTTGTCTTCTTCAATAACAACTTCAAAGCCGTTTACTTCCAACAGGTTTTTTAAAAAATCCCTACGGTTTTCATCCACACCTTTTTCAACAAAAGTAACTCTTGTTTCGCCGATGCTTCCAAATAAATGATTTCCTCCAAGTCCCATAGTTTCTTAATTTAAAAATGTATTGCTAATTGAAAATATATAATCATAAATTGGGCTGTAAACCCCAGCCACTAAAATACCGATTGCGGCCAAAATCAACCCCAAACGCATATAAACCGGACTTCTGAAATACGGAATTGCAGTATCGCTTTGTCTTAAAAACATCGCTCTTACCACCAATAAATAATAGTACAGTGAAATGGTGGCGTTTACCACCGCAATAAATACGAGGATGTAATAACCTTGACTTGCGGCTGCGGTATACAAAAAGAATTTACCAAAGAAACCGGCCAATGGCGGAATACCTGCCAATGAAAACAATGCCAACATCATTAACAAACTCAATTTAGGATTGGTTCGGTAAAGTCCTTCATAATCGTTGATGTTTTCCTTGTTTGAAAAAGAAGAAATCGCCTGAACAACGCCAAAAGCGCCTAAATTTGAGAAAATATAAACAGCCACAAAATAAACGATGGTTGCGGTTCCTAAATTGTCAACCGACATTAAGCCCAACAATATAAAACCGGCCTGTGCAATAGATGAATAGGCCAAGAAACGTTTCAAATTTTGTTGCCGTATCGCAAACAGGTTACCAATAAACATGGTGGCAATAATTACAATATAAATTATTTTGTGCCAAACCTCAATTAATGGTTTAAAGACCGTGAATAAAAGAATCATTAAAATAAGAGCCGCGGCTCCTTTTGAAATTACCGACAAATAGGAAGCGACATTAATAGGCGCGCCTTCATAAACATCGGCCGTCCAAAAATGAAATGGCGCCAAGGAGATTTTAAATGCCAATCCCGAAAAGAAAAACACAAACGCTAAAATGGATAAGTTAGAACTTGTCAATATTTCGGCCATCGAATCAAAATAAATGGTTCCGGTAGTTGCATACAATAAGGAAATACCAAATAATGCAGCTCCGGAAGCCAATGCCGAAGATAAAATATATTTAACGGCACCTTCAGCAGAAACTCTTTTATAAGTATCATAAGCCACTAAAGCGGCAACAGGAAGTGTCGCCAATTCCAAACCAAGGTAAAACATTAAAAAATCACCTGCGGAAATCATAAAATATGTTCCGAGAAGGGATGAAATGATCAGCATAAAAAATTCAGATGCTTTGTTTTCATCGACCACTTTTTCTTTCAGCCAGTCGGCCGATTGCAGCAATAAAATTAAAACGCCCAAACTTAAAGTTGTTTTAAAGAAATACAACAGCGCATTTGTTTTAAACATGCCGCCAAACAATTCACCCGAAGCCAATGGCAGAAAACCAAGCGCGGTATTGATTGCCAATAAAACCAGTGCAAAAGGGATGACCGCTGCTTTTTGTTTTTTGTTAGAAAATATTTCGAAGATGATTAACAATATTAAAATTGCCAATAACCCTATTTCCGAGCGCATTAATAGAAAACTTTCTAAATTCATTTTATTTGATTTTTATAATAACCTTTCCAAAAATGGTTGGATACTTTCTTTTAACATTTCACTTAAACCCAATGGCAAAACACCAATCATAACAACCGGTATCAGCAATAAAATCAATCCGGTTTTTTCAAACCAGGTCGCTTTTGGCAAATCTTTATATTCCTCATTAGATAAAGGTCCCATCATAATTTTGCCCACCATTCTTAAAATATATACAGCTGTTACAACAATGGAAGAAACCACCACAATGGTCAAAATTCTTCGGAACATATCAGGATGTTGAAAAGCACCGACAAAAATCGTCATTTCAGCCACAAAACCACTAAAGCCCGGCAAACCTAAATAAGCCAAACCGGTAATGACATAAATGGCGCCTATAAATGGCAGTACTTTCATAATACCACCCAATTTTGTGATTTCCCTTGTATGCGTTCTTCCATAAACCATTCCGATTAAAGCAAAGAACATAGCGGTTAACAAACCGTGCGACAATGATTGGATAATCGCACCTGTCCAAGCTGTTTTATTGTACATCAACAAAGCAAATAAAACCAAAGACAAGTGGCTTACAGATGCGTAAGCATTCACATATTTTAAATCTTTTTGCATAATGGCACCGAAGGCTCCGTAAATAACACCGAAAGCGGCCAAGACCAAGAAAAAATCGGACCAGTTTAAAGCGCCTACAGGCAATAAATACATAGCGATTCTAAATACACCGTAACCTCCTAATTTCATCAGCACACCTGCGTGTAACATAGAAACAGCGGTTGGTGCGGAAGCGTGACCGGATGGTGACCAGGTATGAAATGGAAACAAAGCTCCGATAACCGCAAATCCAATAAATGTCAATGGAAAAAATATGTTTTGTGCAGCTTCAGGAATGTTGACTTGCGCTATTTCAAAAATGTTAAAGGTTAAAGCACCTCCATCGGCATTGGAATTGAAATAAATACCCAATATTCCAACGGATAAAACGGCAGAAGCACCCATTAACATCAAGGTTAATTTCATCGCCGAATGTTCTTTTGGCCCAGAGCCCCATATACCTATCAGCAAATACATCGGTATCACGGCTATTTCATAAAACACGAACATCGTAAACAAGTCGGTTGAAATAAAGAAACCAAAAACACCCGATGACAAAGCGATGAGCGATATAAAAAATTCTTTAGGCAAATCGTCTATTTTCCAGGAAATAAAGATACCGGCCAATAGCACAACAGCTGTTAAGGCAATCATCACCACCGAAATGGCATCGACACCAATACTGTAATGAATATTAAAAGTTTCATACCAAACAACATCTTTGGTAAAAACCATAATGCCGGTATTTACAGCCCTTTCTTTTAAGTAAGCAAAAATTAAGTTGATGGACATGGCAAACTGAATTCCCATTCCTACTACCGATATCAATCTGGCTTGTTTTAAGTCTTTGGCAAAAAATGATAAAGCCAAAACAATTAAAACCGGTACTACTACAAAAAGTGATAAAATATCCATTGTATTAATTTAATTTATCCATATATAAAAAACAACCATCGCAATCACCACAATACCGCCAACAAATGACATGGCATAATCCTGTAATTTACCAGATTGCATTCCCTTAATTTTATTTGCAACGGAAACGGTAACATTTCCAATTCCAATCATAGAACCATCCACCACATTTTTATCGAACCAAGAGGCTGAAAAAGCGACAATTCCAAAAAGTATTTTCTTTGTGACGAAGAGGTACAATTCATCAAAATAAAGTTTGTTGTAGATAAATGTGTAAATCACTCCAAAAGCATTTGAGAATTTTTTCGACAATTCACTTGGTTTTTTATAGAAAATAAAGGCGATGATAATTCCTATAATTCCCACTGAGGAAGCTATAGCGGCTAACGGAATATTTAAATGTGCTTCAAACGGCATCAAATCCGCAGTCACAAATTGACTAAAAGGAATATAACCGCCGGCGATACTCATAAATGCTAAAAAGATCAGCGGAATGGTCATTGAAAGCGGAGATTCGTGGGGCGTGTGTTTGTATTTTCTGTCTTCACCCCAAAATATGTTAAAGTACAATCTAAACATATAAAATGCGGTTAAACCTGCCACTAAAACACTGCTGTAATAAATAAGTTTATTGTTTTCGAAAGCCGCAACTAAAATTTCATCTTTACTGAAGAAACCTGCGAATCCGGGAAATCCTGCAATAGAAAGTGCTGCAATTAAAAAAGTGATGTGCGTAATTGGCATATACTTTCTTAAGCTTCCCATATCTTTCATATAGTTGCTGTGAACTGCGTGAATCACAGAACCGGCACCTAAGAACAACAACGCTTTAAACATTGCGTGGGTAAACAAATGAAACATAGAAGCCATATAACCCAAGCCTTCGTGTCCTTCATATTTTGAAACGCCCAATGCCAACATCATATAACCAATTTGAGACATCGTTGAAAATGCCAATATGCGTTTTATGTCTGTTTGTGTAATGGCAATTAAAGCGGCAACCAAAGACGAAATTGCGCCCACATAAGCGACGACTTGCAACGCAAATCCGCCATCCACAAAATAGAAAGCCGGAAATAAACGCGCCACTAAATACACACCGGCAACCACCATGGTTGCTGCGTGAATTAAAGCTGAAACTGGTGTTGGACCTTCCATTGCATCCGGTAACCAAATATGGAAAGGAAGCATGGCCGATTTACCGACACCACCCATATAAATTAAAATCAGTCCCCAGGTGAACACCGACAATCCCATAAAGGATGCGGAAGCGCCCCAACCGGCAATTAGCATTCCTTCCTGACTAGTTAAGTCCTGAAAATCGAAAGTCCCTGTATAATAACTGATTAAAAGGATTCCTATCAAAAAACCCAAATCTGCAAAACGCGTTACAATAAATGCTTTTTTCGCGGCGGCCACTGCGGATGGTTTTGTGTAATAATAACCAATCAATAAAAATGAGGAAGCACCAACCAATTCCCAAAAAATATACATTTGAAACAAGTTAGTCGCCATCACCAATCCTAACATCGAAAAGCTAAACAGCGCCAAATAGGAGAAGAATCGGGTATAACCGTCATCTCCGTGCATATAACCTCGGCTGTATAAATGAACCATAAAAGAAACGGAGGTCACTACAACCATCATCATCACAGAGATTGGGTCGACCATGACGCCTAAATCGATATGCAATTTATCGGTAAATACCAGCCAGGTTTGTTTATAAATAAAGGTTTGATAAACGCCTTCCAGTTTGCCGTCCATAAAATAATGGTATGCAGTATATAATGACAATGCAAAGGATGTTCCTAAACCCAATGAGCCTAACCAACCCGATATTGAAGCCGGTATTTTTTTGCTGAACAATCCCAAAATTAGAAATAGCGCTAAAGGAATCAGAGGAATTAATATGGTATAACTAAAATCCATTTTTTATAATTTAAATTTTTTGTCTATTTATTTTTTTAACCAAACCCGTTAATATTTCATCGTTTCCGTATCCTTCACTTCAACAGAGTAAATGAGTTTGTACAAGTTGATAATAATGGCAATGGCCAACGCTGTTTCCGCAGCGGCCAAGGCAATTATAAAAATTGAAAACACAGCGCCCTGAAGTAAATCCGGATACAAATAAGTGTTGATCAACACAAAATTTACGGCTGAAGCGTTTAAAATCAATTCAACTGACATCAATACCGTTATCAAGTTTTCTCTTGTGAAAAACCCGTAAACTCCTATGAAAAATAAGATACTTGTGAGGGTTAAAATATCGTAAATGCTAATTCCTGCGATCATCTCAGTTAGTTATTTTCAGTTAATTTTTTTCCTTTTGCAATTACAATTGCGCCAATCATCACGGCTACCAACAGCACACTGATTACTTCAAACGGCAATATAAATCCGCCATCTTCATAACTCAATAATAATAGACCTATATCAGCAACTTCGATGGAAGTATAAGTGTCTGTAACCGGAAAAGGGTAGGTTGAAATTGCCCAAAGCGTTACAGCTAATCCCGCAGCGCTTAGAGCGCCGGCAATAAGTTTTTTCTTTAATGCTGTTTTTTCCAATTCTAACTCAACGTGATGAATAAGCAACACGGCAAAAATGAACAGCACAATAATACCGCCTCCATAAACCGTAAGTTGAATGGCGGCTAAAAAATTGTAATCAACCAAAAAATAAAGTCCGGCAATGCCTATCAGCACAAAAAGCAAGTAAATAACTGCTCTTAAAATTTTTCTGCTGGTTACTGAAGCAACGGCAAATAAAATAATAATTGCTACGAGTATGTAAAATATAATTGTTTCCATAATATTAATCTTCTATTCCGTCTAAAACAGATGAACCTGGTTGGTTTAAAATTTTAGTTAATTTACTTCTGTCATACACAGAATTCTCAAAATTCGGAGCCCAAACAATGGCGTCGGTCGGACAAGCTTCAATGCACAAACCACACATCGTACACATCGATAAATGGTAAATGTGTTTGTCTATTTTTTTCTTCTTTTTTCCTGTTTCCGGGTCAACCGCCCTGTCCCAAATAATTTCTATGGAACCATTCGGACAAGCGATTTCGCAAGATTGGCAACCGGTACAATAATGACGGTTGTCGGCATTGTGCGGCATTACCACTTCACCTCTAAAACGATCAAACATTTTAAGGGTTTCCCGGTTGTCGGGATATTGTTGCGTAATAGCGCCTTTTCGTGCGCGAATAAAATAGCCCCCTGTAACCGACATTCCTGTCAGCAAGGTTTTTATTCCTTTATATATATCTGAAAAATAACTCATTTTAGGTGCATTTCATTTATTAAATTGTCCAGTTCAGCCATATCACAATTGCCATCAACACGATATTCATCAAATTTAAAGGCAATAAATATTTCCATTCGAGGGTTAATAATTGGTCTACTCTTAATCTCGGGAAAGTCCATCTAAACCACATCATCAAAAATATGAGTCCCAAAACTTTAATTATAAACCAGAATACTTGAGGAAACCAGGCAATATTTTCTGTGATTCCGAAAGGAGATAACCAGCCTCCAAAAAATAAGACCACAGCGATGGAAGAGATGATAAACATATTTATAAATTCTGCCAAGAAAAAATAGGCGAATTTCATTCCCGAATATTCTGTATGGAAACCTGCTCCCAATTCCGATTCAGCTTCCACCAAATCAAATGGCGCTCGGTTTGTTTCGGCTGTTCCTGCAACCATAAAAATCATAAAAGCGATTATTGATGGAACATGGCCTTGTAAAATAAGCCATCCTCCGGTGCGTTGCGCTTCTATTATTTCTGAAAGTTGCAAAGTACCCGTTAACAATACCATGGTTAAAATGGAAAGCCCAACCGATAATTCATAACTGATGGTTTGCAAGCCGCTTCTCATAGCGCCAATTAAAGCGTATTTGTTGTTGCTCGACCAACCTGCCAACAGAATTCCGATAACGCCTATTGATGATATTGCAATTAAGAAAAAGACTCCAATATTAATGTCGAATGCCTGAAATTGTTCTGAAAACGGAAAAACAGCCATCGCCATTAATGCGGAAACAATCACAAAATAAGGCGCTAAATTGTATAAAAATTTATCGATTTTTATGGTGCTTGTCAATTCTTTTGAAACCAGTTTTAAAGCATCGGCCATGGTTTGCAGAAGTCCCCAGGGGCCAACCCTGTTTGGTCCAATACGCAATTGAAACCAAGCGGCAACTTTACGTTCTAGAAGCACTAAATACAAACCTGCTACAGCGAATAACGCCAAGTAAGCAACCGCAATGATAACCATAATGGTATAACTTGCCGCGGTTTCTGGCATTATTGAATAAATCCAATCTGAGATTGTTTTTGTGATGTTTAATGGAATAATCATTTGTGTAAAATTCATGGTCTTTGATTAACGGTCTATATCAGGAATTACAAAATCAAATGAAGCCATTGTAGCGACCAAATCGCCTATCAATACGTCTTTTGAAATGTGATTTAAAACAGATAAATTAGAAAATCCCGGTGAGCGAAATTTTACGCGGTATGGGTTTTTGTTTCCCGTACTGTTTATATAAACGCCTAGTTCACCTCTTGCTGTTTCAACGCGTTGGTAAAATTCACCTTTTGGCAATTTGATTACCGCTTTTGTGGCTGCTTTTGTTTCACCTTCGGGAATGTTGTCAATCAATTGTTCAATGATTGAAACAGATTCCCACAATTCCATCATTCTTACCTGATAACGTGCAAAAGTATCGCCTTCGGTAAATAAAATTTCTTTAAAATTAACGAGGTCATAAGCGCTGTATGGATGGTGTTTTCTCACATCGCTTGAAAACCCTGAACCTCTTGCTGTTGGACCAGAAACCCCAAAAGAAATAGCATCTTCTCTGGTAAGGATACCAACGCCTTTGGTTCTCTTTTGAAAAATCACATTGCCGGTCAGCAAACGATCGTATTCAGGAATCTTGGTTTTAAAATGGGTGATAAAATCTTTGGTGCGTTTTACAAAATTAGGATGAATATCGAACATCAACCCGCCAGGAACATTGTAATTCATGGTTAATCGTGCGCCACAGGTTTCTTCAAAAATATCATTGATCATTTCGCGATCCCTGAAAGCATAAAAATAGGTGGTTAAGGCACCTAAATCCATTCCCATTACGCCCCACCATAAACAGTGAGAAGCAATACGGGTTAATTCATCTATAATTGTCCTTATTACTTTAACCCTGTCTGAAACTTCAATTTCAAGTCCTTTTTCAACGGTCAAACAAACTGCTTCATTGTTGATGTGTGACGACAAATAGTCCATTCTGTCTGTTAAATGAACGATTTGCTGATAACTGTCGCGTTCACACATTTTTTCGATAGAGCGGTGTATGTAGCCCAAATCTGGTTCTACATTTTTTATGATTTCGCCGTCAATGGTTAAAATTAATCGTAACACCCCGTGAGCTGCCGGGTGTTGAGGGCCCATATTAATAAAATACTCTTCAGTTTTTATTTTATTTTGTGTTTGTTGGTCAGTCATTATAAGGCTATTTAATAATCATATTTGCTTCATCAACATAATCTTTTCTCAACGGAAAACCTTCCCACTCCGGCGTTAAAAAAATGCGTCTTAATTTTGGATGGTTGTTGAATTTTATGCCGAAAAAATCGAATATTTCCAATTCATGAAAGTCTGCTGTTTGCCAAATGTCGTGAACGGAATCCAAGGTTGGATTTTCACGATCCTCAACCATTACCTTTACAACGATCTCATGTTTTAATTCCGTTGAATTTAAATGGTAAATAACGCCCAATGCAGGAACCCAATCCATACCTGTTATGCAAAATGCATAATCAAATTTTAATTCGGGATGCGATTTTAACTGACTGCAAATACTGTGAAGTTGTTCTTTAGGAACGATAACATTCAGAAATTCTGACCCTTCCGTAGTGAATTCCAAATCGGTTCCCAAACCGATAATTATATTTTGTAAATCTTCGTTTGTCATGGTCTTTTATGATTTAATACAAATTATTTTCCTTCATCAAAACCATCAATAGGATTTACCTTTTTGGCCATGTTTTCAGTTTTAATTTTTTGTTGAAGCATAATCATTCCTTCCAATAAAGCTTCTGGCCTTGGCGGACAGCCAGGAACATAAACGTCAACCGGAATTACGTGGTCGGCACCTTTTATCACCGAATAGGAATTGTAGTAAAACGGTCCGCCGGAAATAGCGCAAGCGCCCATAGCGATCACGTATTTTGGTTCGGCCATTTGATCGTACAAACGTCTTAACACAGGTCCCATTTTGTTTACAATGGTTCCGGCAATGATAATTAAATCTGCTTGTCGTGCTGAAGCTCTTGCTACCTCAAATCCAAATCTTGAATAATCGTGTTTTGCGGCACCTGTTTGCATCATTTCTATGGCGCAACAGCTGGTTCCAAAGTACAACGACCAAAGTGAATTTGCGCGTCCCCAGTTGATAACACTGTCTAAAGTGGTTACCACAATGTTTCCGCCATTGCCTCCAGGAATTATTTTTCCGGGAAAATCGGCAGGAACAACTTGTTTTAATCCTTCTTCTTCAAGCTGGCTTAAATATCTTTTTTTATCTACTCCCATTGTAAAGCTCGTTTTTTGTATGCGTATAACAATCCCAATCCCAATATGAACAGGAATATAATAATTTCTACCAAAGCAACGGTGCCCACTTCTTTGTAAACAACAGCCCAAGGCACTAAAAATGCAACTTCGACGTCAAATATCAAGAAAAGAATGGCAAAAAGATAATACCCTACTTTAAATTGAATCCAGGTTGGTCCAATGGTTGGAATTCCGCATTCGTATGGTTCTCTTTTTTGGAGATTATCAGATTTCGGTGATATTAAATCGGATAAAAAGTTTGCACCGGCAACCAAGACAATGGCTGCCAGTAAAAATACAATGATGGCTTCTGAACCCATTTTTTATATACTTTTTAAGTGGTGGACAAAATTATGGTTTTAAAGAAAAAAATAGCTGACATAAATCAGCTATTTTTCATATTTTTATTACTTTACCTCGTATGTTTCTCCAGAGAAGAAGAGGTCATCTGTTTTTTTGAATTTTGAATTTGCTTTAACTTGAGCCGTTAGCGCATCTTCTCTTTCTTCCAAGGTAACATCGGAAAAACTTCTGATAATACCTGTTGCCAATGGATACTCCAATCTTACAAGCATTTGATGAAGCGTTTTATCTTCTTCTTTGGCATTATGCACCAAAATATCCTCTTGTGTGATGCCGTTTTCGCCAATGGTTACCACTTCTAATTTCAATTTATTTAACACCAATCCTTTGTCTTTATTTTTACCAAAAATCATAGGTTTTCCGTGTTCAAGAAAAATTTGTCTGTCTTCTTTCACCTCTTTGTCGGTTACTTCGTCAAAACATCCATCGTTGAAAATCACACAGTTTTGAAGCACTTCAATTAAGGAAGTCCCTTTAAATTTATGTGCATCAATAAAAATCTGCGTCATATCTTTCGGATTGTTTCCGCCAATTCTTGCGAAGAAACGTGCATTGGCGCCCAATGCCAATTCACCTGGAGAAAAAGGTGGTTGTGTATTTCCGTAAGGAGATGATTTTGTTTTTTGGCCAATTAGGGAAGTTGGAGAAAATTGTCCTTTGGTCAAACCATAAATTTCATTGTTAAACACCACCATATTTAAATCGATGTTTCTTCTTAATAAATGAATAAAATGGTTTCCGCCAATGGCCATTGAATCACCGTCACCGGTCATCACCCAAACACTTAAGTTGGGATTTGCCAATTTTACGCCTGAAGCAATTCCGGGTGCTCTGCCGTGAATGGTGTGCATTCCGTAAGTGCTCATATAATATGGAAAACGTGATGAGCATCCGATCCCTGAAATAAACACAACGTCTTCTTTATTAACGCCCATTTCAGGAAGTGCTTTTTGCATAGACCGCAAAACCACGTAATCGTCGCAGCCAGGACACCACCTAACTTCCTGATCACTTGTAAAATCTTTGAATGTATATTTTTTTACAGCTGTTGTAGTTTCCATAATTATACCAATAATTTAAATTGTTGAACTAGTTCGTCGTTAGAGAATGGCAATCCTTGAATTTTGTTGTGTTGAGAAAATTCAAATTTTGGAAATCTGGTTTTTAAAATAGAAACAAATTGACCGGCATTCAATTCACAAACAATTATTTTTTTGTATTTAGATAAAATTTCTTCTGTATTTTTTGGCATTGGATTGATATAGTTAAAATGTGCAAATCCAATATTTTTGTAGCCTTCATCGCTTATTTGTTTAACGGCAGAATGCAACGAGCCATAAGTTCCGCCCCATCCAATCACCAACAAATCTCCTGATTCCGCAAATTCAGTTTTTAATTCAGGAATGTTATTTTCAACCAGTCTGACTTTTTCGGCTCTGATATGCGTCATTTTCTCGTGGTTTATTGGTTCATAAGAAATGTTGCCTGTAACAAAATCTTTTTCCAATCCGCCAATTCTGTGTTCCATTCCCGGTGTTCCAGGGACTGGCCAATTACGCGCCAAAGTTTTTTCATCTCGGTCATACGGACTCCAATTCTCTTTGATTTCCGTAACCTTGTGGTTTTTAATTTCAGGCATATCTGCAACGGATCTAATTTTCCAAGGTGCAGAACCGTTGGCAATATATCCGTCTGTTAATAATATAACCGGAGTCATATGTTCCAAAGCAAGTCGGGCCGCTTCATAAGCAAAATTAAAGCAGTTTGCAGGCGTGCTTGCGGCAATCACAATAACCGGACTTTCACCGTTTCTTCCGTACATCGCTTGCAATAAATCCGATTGTTCTGTTTTTGTTGGCAATCCTGTTGAGGGTCCGCCACGTTGTACATTTATAACTACCAAGGGTAATTCAACCATCATTGCCAAGCCTATTGCTTCGCCTTTTAAAGCCAATCCTGGCCCTGATGTTGTGGTAATTGCTAAATCACCGGCGAATGCAGCGCCAATGGCTGAAGTAACACCGGCTATTTCGTCTTCTGCCTGAAAAGCTTTTACGCCAAAGTGTTTGTGTTTAACCAATTCGTGTAAAATATCCGTTGCAGGAGTGATAGGATAAGAGCCTAAAAATAATTCTAAGCCAGATTTCTCTGCAGCAGCCAACAATCCCCAAGCAGTAGCGGTATTTCCGCCGATAATTCTATAGGTTCCCGGCACCATTTTGGCAGGGGAAATTGAATAAGCATTGGGAATTAATTCCAAGGTTTCGGCAAAATAATAACCGGCATTCAATACTTTGGTATTTGCTTCAATTAAATGTTGTTGTCCTTTAAATTTTTTATTGAAAAAATCAACAGAGTGTTCTTTTGAGCGATTATACATCCAATAAACCATCCCTAAAGAAAACATATTCTTGCTTCGGGTTATTGATTTATTGTCCAATCCTTCCACGTCTTTCAAGGCTTCTTTGGTCATTGTTGTCATATCAACCTGAATAACACGGTAGTTTTCCAAGCTTCCATCTTCTAGCGGATTCGTTTTATATTCCGCTTTGTCTAAATTTTTCTTTGTAAAGGAATCCGTGTCCACAATAATTGTGTGACCAGGCTTTACGGCATATAAATTGGTTTTTAAAGCAGCTGGGTTCATAGCCACCAACAAATCCACATTGTCACCTGGAGTGCTTATTTCTACGCTTCCAATATGAACCTGAAATCCTGAAACACCATATAAACTTCCTTGAGGTGCTCTAATTTCCGAAGGATAGTTAGGGAAAGTTGCAATATCATTACCAAACATTGCCGAAGTATCAGTAAACTGGGTTCCTGTTAACTGCATTCCGTCTCCTGAATCCCCAACAAACCTAACAACTACTGCTTCCAGTACCTCAGGTTGAAGAATCGTTTTAGTTGTAATCATAATTAATGTAAATTAAAAAAATTTGTTTAAATTTATTGAAAATTATTGTATGTTCAACATAAAGTGCCAAAGGTATATTTACTTTTTTAAAGAGGAAATGACTTTTATCACATAGACTTGCATAAATTTTATATAATTTTGTGGAATAATTAAAAATAAAAATTACGAATCATGGCTATTAGAATAACAGATGAATGCATTAATTGTGATGCATGTATTTCAGAATGTCCAAATAATGCAATATATGAACCAGATGGAGATTGGTCATATTCAGATGGAAGTTCATTAAAAGGTATGGTAACTTTACCAAATGGCAAACAAGCTGACGCCGATAAAAGAAATGAACCAATATCTGATGAATTTTATTTTATTGTAACTGATAAATGTACAGAGTGTAAAGGTTTTCACGATGAACCACAATGTGCTTCAGTTTGTCCAGTTGATTGTTGTATTCTAGATGAAGCTCACGTTGAAACTGAAGATCAATTGTTGGCTAAAAAAGATTGGATGCACGGAGAGTAATTTCTTCAAAATTCATAAAAAAGCACCGTGAAAACGGTGCTTTTTTTGTTTATTTAAAATGTTAATAGGGCACGAGCTGCAAGCTCGCGCCAGCGGATTAATCGTTCAATTTTAAAACTGCCATAAATGCTTCTTGCGGAATTTCAACATTCCCAACTTGCCTCATGCGTTTCTTGCCTTTCTTTTGTTTTTCCAACAATTTACGTTTACGGGAAATATCACCGCCATAACATTTTGCGGTCACATCTTTCCGAAGTGCTTTTACCGTTTCTCGAGAAATAATTTTAGCGCCAATGGCAGCCTGAATCGGAATGTCAAATTGTTGGCGCGGAATTAATTGGCGCAGTTTTTCACACATTTTTTTGCCGATATGATACGCATTGTTGGTATGAATCAAAGATGAAAGCGCATCCACAACGGTTCCGTTCAATAAAATATCAAGCCTTACCAATTTTGAAGCTCTCATCCCAATAGGATGGTAATCAAAAGAGGCGTATCCTTTAGAAACCGTTTTTAATCGGTCATAAAAATCGAAAACAATTTCAGCCAAAGGCATTTCAAAAGTCAGTTCAACACGCTCTGGCGTTAAATAAGTCTGGTTGGTAATTTGTCCGCGTTTTTCAATGCACAAACTCATTACTTGTCCAATAAAATCGGATTTGGTAATAATGCTGGCTTTTATATAAGGCTCTTCAACCCTGTTTAATTTTGAAGGTTCGGGCAAATCGGTCGGATTGTTCACTAAAATTGGAACATCGGAATGTTTGTTGCTAAACGCGTGATACGATACGTTTGGAACGGTGGTAATTACCGTCATATCAAACTCGCGTTCCAATCTTTCCTGAATAATTTCCAAATGCAGCATTCCCAAAAATCCACATCTAAAACCAAATCCTAATGCTGCGGAGCTTTCAGGAACAAACACTAAAGATGCATCATTCAGCTGCAATTTTTCCATAGATGATCGCAGCTCTTCATATTCATCGGTATCAACCGGATAAATCCCTGCAAATACCATAGGTTTTACATCTTCAAAACCATCAATTCTGCTATCGGTCGGATTTAAGGCGTCGGTAATGGTGTCACCAACTTTTATTTCAACAGCGGTTTTTACGCCCGTGATCAAATAACCTACATCACCAGCTTTTACGCTTTGTTTTGCAACTTGCGTTAATTTTAAAGTACCAACTTCATCGGCATTGTATTCGTTGCCCGTTGCCATAAATTTTATGCGCTGCCCTTTTTTAATTTCACCGTTAAAAATCCTGAAATAAGTTTCAACGCCACGGTACGAGTTGTAAACCGAATCAAAAATCAACGCCTGCAAAGGCGCATTCACATCACCTTTTGGGGCAGGAATTTTTTCAATAATGGCTTTTAAAATATTTTCAACGCCAAAACCTGTTTTTCCGCTTGCGTGAATCACATCTTCAGGCTCGCAACCTAACAAATCAACAATATCATCAGTCACTTCTTCCGGACTCGCGCTTGGCAAATCAACTTTATTTAAAATTGGAATGATTTCTAAATCGTGTTCCAAGGCCAAATAGAGATTGGAAATGGTTTGTGCCTGAATGCTTTGCGCAGCATCAACAATTAGCAAAGCACCTTCACAGGCGGCAATAGACCGGGAAACTTCGTAAGAAAAATCTACGTGGCCCGGCGTGTCAATTAAATTTAAAATATAATTTTCGCCTTCATACATATATTCCATTTGAATGGCGTGGCTTTTTATGGTAATGCCGCGTTCACGTTCCAAATCCATACTGTCCAGCAGCTGGGCTTGTTCTTCACGTGCCGTTGTGGTTCCGGTAAAACTTAATAACCTGTCGGCCAGCGTGCTTTTTCCGTGGTCAATATGTGCAATGATGCAAAAATTTCTGATGTTTTTCATGCTTCGTATTCCTGTCTCGTTATTTGGGCAAATATAACGAAATAAGGGTTTGAAAATACGACAAGTTATAACTTATCAGTGCTTAAAGTTGCGCAATCTTCAATATTATAAAAATGCTTGTTTTTTTGGTGGGCGTTCCCCGCCAGCTGGCGGGGTCAGGCTTTTCGCTGCAATCTTTTTATCGGCAAAAGCCTCTAAAAAGTATTTGTTTACCCTGAGCGGAGTCGAAGGGCAATCCCTAACGCAAATCCAATTAAATATCGAAAAAAAATCAATAAATGTTAATCCACCCAGTCGGCAATAAATAAATTGGTGTCGCGTGTGCCGTTATTGTTTCTGTTAGATGAAAAAATAATATTTTTTCCGTCTGGCGAAAACATCGGAAATGCATCAAAAACAGTGTCCCAGGTAATTTGTTCCAAACCTGTTCCGTCAACGTTAATCATAAATAAATTGAAACTTGATTTCGTTTTATGGTTGGAGGAGAAAATAACTTTTTTGCCGGATGGATGAAAAAACGGCGCCCAGTTGGCACTGCCCAAATTGGTGATTTTTGTCAATTTGCTGCCGTCAACATTGCACGTGTACAATTCCATATTCGTAGGCTGCACCAGTCCAACAGCCAATAAATCTTTGTATTCTTTAATTTCTTCTTCTGTTTTCGGACGAGAAGAGCGGAATATCAATTTGGTTCCGTCGGGCGAAAAGAATGCGCCGCCGTCGTAACCCAATTCAAAAGTCACTTGTTTTACGTTTGATCCGTCAATATTCATCGTAAACAATTCCAAATCGCCGGTTCTTGTTGAGGTAAACACAATTTTATCGCCTTTTGGAGAAACGGTTGGTTCGGCGTCATAACCCGGCTCAAAAGAGAGTTGTTTTAGCTGATTTCCTTTGGTGTCGGCCACAAAAATGTCGAAACCTTTATACACTGGCCAAATATATTTGTTGCCGTAATCTTCTTTTTTTGGAACGGGCGGACAAGCTTTATCGGCCAAATGTGTGGAAGAATAAATAATGGTGGAATCTCCCGGTAAAAAATAACTGCAGGTGGTTCTTCCTGCTCCGGTGCTAATCATTTGCGGAATTTGCCCTTTGCTTAAATCCTCATCAATATGCATCGTGAAAATTTGGTCACATTCCATTCCCCAGGCTTTTGTGTTCGCCTGAAAAGTGAGTTTCGTATTGTCGAAACTCCAGTAAGCTTCCGCATTATCGCCGCCAAAAGTGATTTGTTTTATGTTTTTCAAATGTTTTTCCTGCGGATAATGCAGGATGTTCACAATTTTCGTGGCGCCCGATTTTCCGTCGTAAGCAGTTTTATTTTGGGAAGATTTGCATCCTAAAAAAATTGTTGCTATAAGTATGATTGACAATTTTAATTTCATTTGTAGTTATTTATTGTTTTTTATTGGTCAAAGTAATTTGTATAGTTGAATTGGTGTTTTAAGCTAATTTTCGATATGCTCATTTCATAAATCTTGTTTTTATTGGTTCAAAAATACAATTTATCTTTAAATTTTAGAGTCTTAATTTGTAGTTGTTATTTGAATTTTATTTTAATATGAATTGGCAGAAAAATTGTAAATATTCGATTGTAATCTACTATTCACATATAATTTACAGAATATAATCTACTTTTTATATATAAACGCGAATTAAGGGTTAGATTTAGTCAATAGCCGCCTGCTTTAGCTGGCGGGAAAATGTTAAATTTCAAATTGGCTTTAGCCAAAATAATAAATATTTTTTTGGCTAAAGCCTTCAATATGAACATATTTTAATCCGTTGGCTAAAGCCGGCGGCTATTCAACCCTTAATTCACATTATAAATATGAGATTTGGAATAATTAAGGCTTATATTAAATGAGGTTTTTTTTGTAATTTAAAATTATTTTTTTATTGAAATCAACATAAATTATTTGACACATACAGTCGCCTCTCGAGAAATCCGAATTACTTGTTTTTTTGTAAAAATAATATAAATCAAATTTTATTGGCCAAAGTTGATTCCAGGGGAATGATAAATTTGTTAAAATCAGTCTTAGTTGGGCGTTCTTTTGATATTTTATTACATTGTTGTCCGGTAAAAATTCATTGCAATTTAACAATCCCAATCTTAATCGGCTTTAACAAACAGGTCGCCTCGATGGGGCTTGTTTTTTTGAAAATCTATTTTCTACAGACAGGTCGTCCCTCTGGGACTAAAAAAGCTCCATAGGAGCGAAATGTTTGTAAAAAAATGGAAAAATTCAGTATTTAAAGCCCCATCGGGGCGACCTGTTTGTTTTGAAAAAGTTAACCGGACAATAATGTTTTTAAATATTTAATAGAAACTCCTGGAGCAAAACCGAATTTTGTATACAAATATTCTGCTCACGATAAATCGGCACACTAAAAATTGCCCGATTATATTGTGTTTTAAATGCTTTTTTTATTGATTAACAATTCCCAATAACCAACATCAATCCATTTATTAAATTTATAACCCACTTCTATAAATTGCGCTATTTTTTCAAATCCGAATTTTTCGTGCAAGGCGATACTTGCCTCATTGGGAAGAGAAATGCCGCCAATTACTGCGTGAAAACCCAAATCTGTAAGCTGGCCTATCAATACGGCGTAAAGCAGCGAACCAATTCCGTTTTTTGTCGCTGTCTTTTTCAGGTAAACAGTGCTTTCCACGGTGTGTTTATATGCCGATCTTGGTTTCCACATAGTTGGATAAGCGTAACCCAAAACCGCATTGTCTTTTTCAAAAACCAGCCAAGGAAATTTCGAATTTGCAGCTTCAATTCTTCTGCGCATTTCTTCAATGCTTACTTCAAATTCTTCAAAAGTGACGCAAGAATTAAGCACATAATAGTTGTAAATCTCAGCTATTTCCTGGGCATCTTCTATATTAACTTTTCTAATCATCTTAGATAAATAACAGAAATGAATTGACATTACGTGAACATAAAAATGATAACCACTAAGAATGTAAAAGTTAAATTGAGTTTAACATTAGGCATTTTAGGCACTCCAAACTTTAGGCACTAACTGGCAATAATTTATATTCTTACCAAAAACCAAATACTATTCAGGCCAATCAATCGTGTCATCATCAATAAAAAAAGGTGTCCACTGAATTTCATCCAAAACTCCGTCATTGATCCAAAAATTAATGGATTTTTCCTCAATTTCAATCACTTTCTGGTCTTCGGTATCATCTTCCGAGCAATCTTCAAGGCTCCATTCTCCCAAATCCATTTCGTCCAATTCTTTGATCAAACCTTCCTGAAACAAACCGATTAAACTTTTTCCTTCCAATTCATAAAAATCATCGTTTACAGAAATCATAATTAACCGCCAGTCTTCCTCTTCGTCAAAACTCAGCGATAACAATAATTCGTCATATTGCCAGGATTCCGTCAAATCCTTTTTAGAATCGGAATGCGAATATTTGTCGATAAATGAAGGTTTCCCAAGCATTAATTCCACTTCTTTTCTGGTCATTCCAAATTTCAGGTTCCCCAATCCGTAACCCAGTTTTATTTCTTTGAGCGCTTTTTTCATCATTAATAAATTTAAATATCCACAAATATAAATGTTTCCTAGGAGCAAATAATCCAAATGTGCTTAAAAAATAAATCATTCAATTAATATTTTGGGCATTCCCCGCCAGCTGGCAGGCCTGCCGGCAGGCAGGTCGGGCTTTCCGTTCCAATCATTTTGGCGATAAAAAATCGCCAAAAAATATTTCCACTTTAATCCCTAATGCAAATTGTACTAAACAAAAAAATTCAAAATCAATCTCATTTTTACTGGCAACATAAGCGCAAAAATGAGTATTTTGCGGCTTCAAAAAAGTTTTGATATATGAAAGTATGCATTGCCGAAAAGCCAAGTGTTGCGCGTGAAATTGCTGCCGTTTTAGGCGCAAACACCAAACACGAAGGATATTTTGAGGGGAATGGTTACGCAGTTACATATACATTCGGACATTTATGCACTTTGTTTGAACCCAACGATTATAAACCGCACTGGAAAAGCTGGGATTTGAACAACTTGCCGATGCTTCCTGAAAAATTTGAAACCAAGGTGGTGGACAATATAGGCATCAAAAAACAATTCAACATTGTTAAAAGTCTGTTCGACAAAGCAAGTTTAATTATCAATTGCGGGGATGCCGGGCAAGAAGGAGAATTGATTCAGCGCTGGGTAATTCAGCAGGCAAATTATAAAGGAGAAGTCAAACGTTTGTGGATTTCCTCTTTAACCACCGAAGCCATCAAAGAAGGATTTGAAAACTTGAAACCATCAGAAAATTACAACAATTTATATTATGCAGGATTTTCAAGAGCCATCGGCGATTGGCTTTTGGGAATGAACGCCACCCGATTATACACCTTAAAACACGGCGGAAACAAACAGGTTTTATCCGTAGGACGCGTACAAACGCCCACGTTGGCGATGGTGGTAAACAGGTTTAAGGAAATTGAAAATTTTGTGCCGCAGCCATATTGGGAACTGCAAACGCTTTACCGGGAAACGCTTTTTAATTGTGAAGAAGGCCGATTTCAAAAAAAGGAAGACGGCGAATTGCTGGCAAACAAAGTAAAAGAAAGTGATTTTGAAATTGTTTCCGTCACCAAGAAAAAAGGAAAAGAAAACGCGCCAAAACTATTCGATTTAACCGGATTGCAGGTTTATTGCAACAACAAGTTCGATTTTTCAGCCGATGAAACCCTAAAAATTGTCCAAAAATTATACGAACAAAAAGTGGTCACGTATCCAAGAGTTGATACCACATTTTTGCCCGACGACGTGTATCCGAAAGTTCCGGGAATTCTAAAAAACCTGACTGCTTACCAAACATTGACTTCGCCTTTATTGGTAAAAAAAATAAAGAAATCAACTTTGGTTTTTAACAACAAAAAGGTAACCGATCACCACGCCATCATTCCAACCGGCGTTCAAAGTAATTTACCATACAGCCAGCAACAGGTTTACGACATTATTACCCGACGTTTTATCGCTGTTTTTTATGATGACTGTATCGTTTCAAACACCGCTGTTATTGGGAAAGCTGCTGATGTCACTTTTAAAACCACCGGAAAAGAAATTCTGGAAAAAGGCTGGCGTGTTGTATTTTCAAGTGGTACTGCAGAAAAATTGGAAACAGATATGCTGCCAAATTTTGTAAAAGGAGAAAAAGGTAAGCACGAACCTTCATTTTTGGAGAAAGCGACAAAACCGCCCAACTTATTTTCTGAAGCTACTTTGCTTCGCGCAATGGAAACTGCAGGAAAACAAATCGACGACGATGAATTGCGAGAATTGATGAAAGAAAATGGCATAGGAAGACCTTCAACCCGCGCAAATATTATTGAAACGCTTTTTAAACGACAATACATCATCCGAAATAAAAAGCAGATTTTGCCCACGCAAACGGGCATTCAATTGATTGATATCATCCAAAGTGAACTGTTAAAATCGGCCGAATTAACCGGACAATGGGAAAAACAATTGAAGGAAATTGAAAAAGGAAATTACAATGCCGGAACTTTCATTAAAAATATGAAAAATATGGTAGACCATTTGGTGTACGAGGTTCGGTCCGAAAAAATAACGGCGAATATTTTTCACGCTGAAACTGCCAAACCTGCTCCGAAAAAAAATACAGTAATTTCCACCGGCATCTCCTCAGAAAAATGTCCTAAATGCAATAAAGGAAGTATTCTCAAAGGAAAAAATGCTTATGGCTGCAGCGAATTTAAAAACGGCTGTGATTTCAGATTGCCTTTTAGTTTCCGCGACAAAAAAATATCAGAAAATCAATATATCCGCTTGTTGCAAAAAAAATGTACCGTCAATTTAAAAGGTTTTAAAACCGAAAATGGCGAAACAGAAGGTTTAATTCGTTTTGATGAACAATTTAATTTGGTATTAGATACTTCGACTCCGCTCAGTAACCTTGCTTCGGGCTCCCTCAGCAACCCTTCGGCTATGCCAAAAAACCAAAATGTTCCTGACAAAATTGCTTGTCCGAAATGCCATGAAGGAACCATTTTAAAAGGAAACACCGCTTACGGTTGCAGCGATTATAAAAATGGCTGTGATTTCCGTTTCAGTTTCGATGACATCAGAAAAAAAGCTGCCGGACAACCGCTTACCGCAACATTGGTTTACGCTATTTTAAATGAAAAATCCTAACGAAAATATACTGCATCGGCATTTTATCATTTACAAACCTTATGGGTATTTGAGCCAGTTTGCGAACAATGACATCAGCAAACACAAGAAAAAATTATTGGGTGAATTTTACCAGTTTCCCGAAAAAATCATGGCCATCGGCCGATTGGATGAAAAATCGGAAGGACTTTTATTGCTCACAACGGATGGAAATATGAGTGAATTGATGAGAAGCAGCAACGTGGAAAAAGAATATTTTGCCGAAGTTGACGGCGACATTACTTCTGAAGCCATGGAATCACTAAAAAACGGCGTGGAAATTGGTTTTGGCGGGATAAAATATACCACAAAACCTTGCAACGTTTATAAATTAAACGAAATTCCAAATCTGCCCGAAAGAGGAAAAAAATTAAGGGATAATCGGCACGGTCCAACAAATTGGGTTTCTATCATTTTAACAGAAGGGAAATTTAGGCAAGTTCGAAAAATGACTGCCGCTGTGGGATTTCCAACTTTGCGATTGATTCGTGTTCGCGTTGGAAATTTGCATATAAACGCCATGAAAGCTGGGGAAGTGAAAGAAATCCAAAATTTCGATTTATGATTTACGATTTTTGACTTTTAGACATTCGACTTTCAAACTTTTAACTTTTTTGGTCTATTTTCTCTTCTCTATTTTCTTTTTCATTTCAACTTTTCAACTTAATTAAAAATTTATTACCTTGTTAATCTCAAACAAAAACTAACTATTACAATGATTACACTTCAAATAAACGGAGAAAAACACAAAATTGATGTTGCTCCAGAAATGCCTTTGCTTTGGGCAATTAGAGATATTGTTGAACTTACGGGCACTAAATATGGCTGTGGAATTGGCATATGTGGCTCGTGTAAAGTGCTGCTGGACAATTCACCGGTACAATCATGTATGATTCCAGTTTCAGCTGCTGAAGGCAAAAATGTAATCACTATTGAAGGTGTTTCAAAAAACTTACAACTGCTGCAAGATTCTTGGACGGCATTAAACGTTCCTCAATGCGGATTTTGCCAGCCGGGACAATTAATCGCAGCAACCGCTTTGCTTGATAAAATTAGTGACCCGACAGATGAAGATATAAATGAAGCTATGATTGGAAATATTTGTCGATGTGGCACTTACCAACGCATCAAAAATGCCATTCACCGAACTGTTGAACTTAAAAAACAAGGCTAGTTATGAATCCAATCAAAAATATAAGTCGTAGAACTTTTGTAAAAAGTGTTGGTTTGGCATCTGGCGGATTGATTTTAGCCTGCAATACTTCTGTTTTTTCAGATAAAGAAAAAGACGAAAATAAAGATTTAACCAATTTCAACCCAAATTTATTTGTTCAGTTAAATTCCGACGGAAGCTTAATTTTAATCGCTTCCCGCTCAGAAATGGGAAATGGCGTAAGAACTTCTTTAACCTCAGTTATTGCTGATGAAATGGATGCTGACTGGACTAAAGTCATTGTACAACAAGCCGTTGGCGACGCAAAATATGGCGACCAAAATACCGATGGCTCAAGAAGTGTCCGATATTTATACGAACCTATGCGGAAAATGGGCGCGATGGCAAGAGCCATGTTAATTACGGCAGCTGCACAAACCTGGAAAGTTCCTGTGACTGAATGTACCGCCGAAAACCATGTTGTATTGCATTCAAGCGGAAAAAAAATAGCCTATGGCGATTTGGTTGAAATCGCAAAAAATTTGGAAGTTCCAACCGAAATAACCTATAAAAACCCGAAAGATTTCAAATATATCGGCAAAAAATTAAGAGGGGTTGACACAGAAGAATACTCAAATGGAAGCGCCATTTTTGGAATGGACAAACGGTTGCCAAATATGAAATTTGCGGCCATGCAACGCTGCCCGGTAACTTTCGGCACGGTAAAATCTTTTGATAAAACTGCCGCGTTAAAGGTAGCGGGAGTTATTGATGTGATTGAAATCCCGAGAATTGCAAAACCTTTTGGCACATTGGGCGGAATCGCCGTAATTGCCTCAAATACCTGGGCGGCTTTTAAAGGAAAAGATGCCTTAAAAATTGAATGGGATTTAGGTGATAACGCAAGTTATGATTCGGAAAAATATATGAAGCAAATCACCGAAAATGTTCACAAACAAGGAAAAGTTGGCAAAGATGTGGGCAATGTTAATAAAGCCTTTAAAAATGCGCATAAAATTGTGGAAAGCACCTATCAATTGCCTCATTTGGCCCACGCGCCTATGGAAGTTCCAAATGCCGTGGCTTGGGTTCAGGGAGATTCCTGCGAAGTTTGGGCACCAACCCAAGACCCGCAATCTGCCAGAAAAGAAGTTGCCGATTATTTAGTAACCCCCGAAGATAAGGTGACCATCAATGTGACATTTTTGGGCGGCGGATTCGGTCGGAAATCGAAACCCGATTATGTGGTTGAAGCCGTTGCAATTTCAAAAGCAATCAATGCACCGGTTCAAATTGTTTGGACCAGAGAAGATGATATCAAACACGGTTATTACCACACGGTAAGTTCGCAATATTTAAAAGCGTCGCTTGATAAGCAAGGCAATGTCACAGGTTGGCTGAATCGCTTTGCGCTTCCTTCAATTGCTTCAACATTTTCACCAGGGGTTGATTATCCGGCCGGTTTTGAAATTTCAAGTGCTGCGAATGTGCCGTTTGACATCAAAAATATGAAAGTTGAAGTCGGGCAATCGCCTGCCTACGTAAGAATTGGCTGGTTGCGTTCGGTAATCAACATTCCTCACGGATTTTCACAAAATGTTTTTGCCGATGAACTGGCTGTTGCCGCAGGGAAAGATCCGCTTGATTTCAGGCTGAATTTAATTGGCAAAGATCGCATCGAAGAAACCGAAGATCCTATAAAATACAATACGGCACGATTGAAAAATGTGCTAAAATTGGCTGCCAAAAATGCAAATTGGGGAAAACCGCTTCCTGAAGGTCACGCCTATGGTTTGTCCGTTCATTACAGTTTTTATTCTTATGTGGCTTCTGTGGTTGAAATTTCCATGGCTTTCAATAAAGTGAAAGTTCACAATGTTTATACGGTGATTGATTGCGGACAAACAGTGAACAAGGACACGATAAAAGCGCAAATGGAAGGTGCTGCCATTTTTGGAATGTCGTTGGCATTTTACGGGAAAATTACCGCTAAAAATGGCGCTATTGAACAAAGCAATTACAGTGATTATAAAATGATACGGATGAATGAAATTCCGAAAGTTCACGTGGAAATTGTGGAAAGCACCGAAATTCCGACCGGTGTTGGTGAACCAGGCGTTCCTGTAATTGCACCAGCTATTGTAAACGCTATTTTTAAATTAACCGGAAAGAGATATTACAATTTGCCGTTATCGGATTATGGATTGGTTTAGCTAGCCCCCTAACCCCTGCTTCGACTCCGCTCAGCACAGGCAACAATAGGGGAATTTATGCGGAAAAGCTAAATGATTCAACAAATAAAAAGTTTAAGTTGATGCATATAGGAAAACAATTTCTATTGAATCAATTGTAAATTAAAAATATTTAAATCAAAGTTTATGAAACTATTTTCTCCCTTTAGGGCGGGGTAAAAAATAGTTTATACACAATAACACGCTTAAACAAATTTCACCTAACACAATCGAAGGGAAACAACTCAACGATTAAACGATTAAACAGTTAAACAAATACATGAATAATTGGCTCGAATTATTGCAAGAGTTTAAAATAAAAAAGCAGCCTGTGGCATTGGTTACGGTTACAAAAATATTAGGATCGGCACCTTGTAAAGTGGCTTCAAAAATGATTGTCACCAAACAAAAAGAAATCTTTGGCACCATTGGCGGCGGCAAATTGGAATTTCAGGTGATTGATGAAGCCGTTTCTGCCATCAATGAAAATAAAATAACAACACTGTCTTATACTTTAGGTCCGGAATTTGAGCAATGTTGCGGCGGTAAAGTAGAATTAATTATTGAACCTATGAACCAATCTCCCGAATTGTATCTTTTTGGCGCCGGACATATTGGTGTTGAATTGTGCAACGTTTTAAAAAATACACCCTTCAACATTACTTTGTTAGATATCCGCGAAAACTGGAAAAACACTATTGAAATCGACAAATCTATTACATTTACTGATATTGATTTCAATTTTTACAAGCAATTTATCAACTGGGGATCAAATTGTTACGTTGCCATTATGACGCACGACCACAAATTGGATTTTGAAATAACTGCCTTGGCATTACATTCAGAAACAAAATATATTGGCCTTATCGGCAGTAAAACCAAAAAAAACAAATTCAATAATTTACTGAAAAAGGAACTGAATTTCGAACCCGGAATTTCTCCCGTTCATTGTCCGATTGGCTTGGATATTGGAGGATTTACGCCAAAGGAAATTGCCATCAGCATTGCTTCGGAATTGTTGAAAGAATACTATGGTAAATGAATCAGTTTTTGTGTTGCTGGCCGGCGGGAAGTCGGAAAGAATGGGCGTTGCAAAAGGTTTGCTTAAATACAAACACACTTTTTGGATTTTAGAGCAACTAAGTCGCATTTCATCAGCAAAAATAAAAACAGTTTATATTGGTTTGGGTTACAACAATGAACATTATTTTGATGCGATTCCCTGGTTAAAAGATGCAATAACTGATTTTGTCGATTATCAACGATTAAAAATAAAAACAATTGTAAATCCGACTCCTGAATTGGGTTCTTTTTCAACACTTCAAACAGTCTTAAAAAATATAAATTACGATGTTGATGTGCTTCTGGCGCCTATTGATGTTCCTCTTTTAAATCCGGAAGAATTAAACAAAATCATTATAGCAAAAAACAACATTGTGATGCCAAATTTTGAAGGCAAAAACGGCCATCCCATAAAAATGGATGTCAATTTTTGGAAAAATCTGGTTTCATTAAATATTTCCGAAGAAAATTCGCGTCTGGATCTGCAAATCAAAAAATTAAATCCGGAAGAAATTACAATGATAAAAGTAAGTGATGCTTCATCAGTAAAAAATTTAAACACCAAAGCAGCGTGGATTTCTTATTTAAATGAAGAAGAAAATTAAATCCTTAGATGAAGATTAATATCCAAAATCCTATCCCCAACCCTTTCCTAAGGAAAGGGAGTTTGATTTGAATAATGAAAAATTTTCAGCTTTTCGGCATTAATTCCCCCTTCGGGGCAATGTCATTAAGTTAAGACATTTATGCATTATTTTTGTCCTTCCGAGGTACGAGGAATCTCATCATACGTGCTCATTTGTTGCGATTCCTCCTTTGTCGGAATGACAAATATTTCCTTAACTTAATGACATTGTCCTTCGTGGGTTAGTGGGCTTATTAAAACAATAACTTAATATTTTCATAAGTATTTTTGAGGGCAATTTCTACTTCATCTTCATTTTTAAATACAACCTGTTCAATGCCTTCTTCCAATTGAGGTGTTAAATCACCATCAAAATCTGACTGCATCAAAAACCAATAAGTCGTTTTTAAAATGGTTTTGCCTTTCTCTTTATAAATATGATAAGTGGTTTCCAAAGGTTTTATAATTTGAAGATTTTTAATGCCGCATTCTTCTTCAACCTCACGAAGGGCGCACTCTGACACAGATTCTCCGTTGTCTAATTTTCCCTTCGGCAAATCCCATTTGTTAAAACGGTAAATAAACAGCACTTCATTACTGGCGTTTAAAACCTTCCCTCCTGCCGCTTTTTGATTTTTGAAATTGGATTGAAACTTAATCCAACTTTCCTCCAGATTTTCACAAAATAAAGTAATGCGAGTCAATTTTTGCTGAAAAATTTGCTCAACAATTTCATCAGCCTTAACAGTTTCAAAATGAACCAAGTTAGGATTTATTGCATTTTTCTTATTATCTGTCAAAATTATTGGACAGTCATTCACAAAAACTTTATACATTTGCGGTATGATTTTGAACAAAGATACTGCAAAAAAAACAGCTGCACTTTTGTTGCAGATAAAAGCGATTAAATTACAGCCTAATGACCCATTTACTTGGGCTTCGGGATGGAAATCGCCAATATATTGCGACAACAGAACCACGCTTTCTTTTCCTGAAATACGGACTTACATCAAAGAAAATATTGCGAAAATTATAGAACAGGAATACGGGAAACCCGATGTTATTGCAGGTGTTGCAACCGGCGCTATTGCCATAGGAATGCTGGTGGCACAACAATTAAATGTTCCTTTTGTTTATGTTAGACCAGAACCTAAAAGCCACGGCAGAAAAAATCAGGTGGAAGGATTTTTGGAAAAAAATAAAAATGTGGTGGTTATTGAAGATTTAATCAGTACCGGAAAAAGCAGCTTGAATGCGGTTAAAGCGTTGCAGGAAGAAGGTGCAAACGTAAAAGGAATGGTGGCCATTTTCTCGTATGGATTTGAAATTGCCAACGAAAATTTTAAAGAAGCCAATGTTAAATTGCACACATTAAGCAATTACGATTATTTGCTGGAGCAATCGCTCGACAATAATTATATTACCGAAAAAGAACTGGCAACACTTAAACAATGGAGAGAAAATCCGAGCGAATGGAAACAATAAATTAAAAATTATGAACTTAGAAAGTAAAAAATCAATCGTTAATAAATCTCAAAAAGAATTTTTTAAATTTTTGACCAACCTGCAAAATTTTGATAAATTAATGCCTTCAACTATTGACAAATTTGAAGTTGACGGAGACTCTTTTCTTTTCAGTTTGAAAGGAATGCCCGAAATAAGGCTTGTTATTAAGGAAAAAAACGAGTTCGACAAAGTTGTACTGAGTGCCGCAAGCAGCAAATTAAATTTTTCTTTAACCACAGTGACACAACCAATTTCTGAAAATAGCTGTGAACTGCAATTATTGTTTGAAGGAGATTTTAATCCGATGATGGCGATGATGGTAAAAGGTCCGCTTCAAAAATTTATTGACACTTTGTCTGAAAATTCAGCAAAGTTATAATAACGCAATTTGAATTAACGACCCGCAAATTTAATTTCTTTCAAATTAAATTTGCGGGTTTTTTCGTCTTCTAATGCGACCTCCAATTTGCCGTCTTCACAAACATCCACAATTTTCCCTAAAAAAATTAAGCCTTTATCATCTTCAAACATTGCTGGATTTTCAAATTTATAAAGCGATTTTAAATATAAATCTTTTAATATTTGAAACTCATTGCGTTCAATATAACCAACAAATTTTTGAATTGAAATCACAATAGATTCCAACAAAGGTTCTGTATCAAAAGAATTTCCTGTAATTTTTTTTAAGGAGGTGACTTTCCCAATAGTTGAAGGAAATTGTTCCTGGTTCACATTAAGGCCAATCCCAATCACAGTTTGCTTAATGGCATTCCCGCTCACTATATTTTCAATTAAAATTCCAGCAAGTTTTTCTTTATCTGCCAAAATGTCGTTTGGCCATTTAACAAATATTTGGGTGGAAATATGATTGCGAATAGCGACCAATAACCCTAAAGAAACTGCCATACTTAAATAAAACTGACGCTCAATTTCAAACGCATCAAATTTAATTAATAAACTGAATATTAGGTTTTTACCAATTTCAGAATGCCAGTTTGCGTCCATTTGCCCTCTGCCGGCCGATTGATAATTCGCACATACAACCGTATAACTTTCTAACTCTTTTTCAACAGCCAGCTTCTTCAAGTATAAATTTGTAGATTCAATGGCATTAAGTTTGATAATATTCATTTGTATAGATTATTTTAGCAAAGTTACTTTAAGCACATTATGTTGTAAAAAAATAATAACTTTGCACAAAACTAAAAAAAAATTAATGGCAAAAAAAAATAATAACGCAGACGACCTTATTGTAGCAATTTTAAAAGCGATAGATGATGTTAAAGGTGTAAATGTTCAAATTTTAGATTTGAGGGAAATTGAGAATACAGTTTGTGATTATTTTATTACCTGCACAGGAACTTCAAACACCCACGTAAATGCCATTTCCGGCATTATTCAAAAACAAGTGAGCAAAACAACAAAAGAAAAACCTTGGCACGTTGAAGGTGAGGGTATTGCAGAATGGATTTTGTTGGATTATGTTGACATTGTTGTGCACGTATTTCAAAAACATATTCGCGAATATTACGATATTGAAAGGTTGTGGGGTGATGCAAAAATCACTAAAATTGCTGTGACAAATTAAATTATACAAATAATTAAAAAAAATAATGACTCAAAATACTAAAAATACGCCGAATAATAAAGGCATTAAACCACCAAAATTTAATTTTTATTGGATTTATGGAGGTATTTTCGTTCTATTTCTTTTGTATCAATTTTTTAGTGCAGGAGATTTATCTTCCAAAAATTTGAGTCAGAATGAATTTAAAACAATTTTAGTTGATAATGATATTTCTAGAATAGAAATTCTAAATAAAAATATCGCCAATATTTATATTAAAAAAGAAGCGCAAGACAAGGAAAAACACAAGAAAAATAAAACTTCCATGTACGCTGGCGATTCGCCAATGTATTCTTATTCCTTTGGTGATTTGCAAAATTTTGAGAATGAATTGCAGACAGCAAGAGTAGAGAAGCAGTTGGATTTTGATGTTAAAAATGAAGAACGAACCAATTTTTTTGAACAAATATTGATGTACTTGCCTTTTATCTTTTTAATTGGTTTGTGGATATATTTTATGAGAAGAATGTCGGGCGGAGGCGCTGGTGGTGGTGGCGGACAAATATTCAGCATCGGGAAATCCAAAGCGAAATTATTTGACCAAGACCAAAAAGTAAAAACTTCATTTAAAGATGTCGCCGGTTTAGAAGGCGCAAAAGAGGAAATTCAAGAAATTGTGGACTTCTTAAAAAGTCCGGACAAATATACTTCCCTAGGTGGAAAAATACCTAAAGGAGCCTTATTGGTAGGCCCTCCTGGAACAGGTAAAACATTATTGGCAAAAGCTGTTGCTGGTGAGGCAGGCGTTCCGTTTTTCTCACTTTCAGGATCTGATTTCGTTGAAATGTTTGTTGGCGTTGGTGCTTCACGTGTGAGAGATTTGTTTAAACAAGCGCAACAAAAAGCACCATCAATCATATTTATTGATGAAATAGATGCCGTTGGAAGATCTCGTGGAAAAAATAATGTTACGGGAGGAAATGATGAAAGAGAAAACACATTAAATCAATTACTGACAGAGATGGACGGTTTTGGAACCGATACCAACGTTATTGTAATTGCTGCAACAAACCGTGCTGATGTATTAGACAAAGCATTATTGAGAGCTGGACGATTTGACCGCCAAATTTATGTGGACTTGCCAAATTTAAATGAACGCGAAGCGATCTTTAAAGTTCATATAAAGCCATTGAAGCTTCATAAAGATGTGGATATTAAATTTTTATCACAACAAACCCCTGGGTTTTCAGGAGCCGATATTGCAAATTTATGCAATGAAGCTGCTTTAATAGCCGCAAGAAAAAGTAAAAAAGCGGTGCATCATCAAGATTTTCTGGATGCAGTTGACAGAATTGTGGGCGGTTTGGAGAAAAAAAATAAATTGATTTCGCCAAGAGAAAAGAAAACAATCGCTTTCCACGAGGCTGGCCACGCAACTGCCAGCTGGATGCTGGAACACGCAGCACCATTGGTAAAAGTAACTATTGTGCCAAGGGGACAATCGTTGGGCGCAGCCTGGTATTTGCCGGAAGAACGCCAAATTGTGCAATCGGAACAAATGTTGGATGAAATGTGTGCAACACTTGCCGGAAGAGCTGCAGAAAAATTGATGTTCGACAAAATATCAACAGGCGCCTTAAATGATCTTGAAAAAGTGACCAGACAAGCAAGGGCTATGGTAACCATATATGGTTTAAATGATAAAATTGGAAACTTGACTTATTACGATTCTTCTGGGCAATCCGATTACAATTTTACAAAACCATACAGTGAGAATACTGCTCAAATTATAGATAAAGAAATTTCAAACATCATTGAAGAACAGTACCAAAGAGCCATTCAAATTTTGAGCGAGAATAAAGATAAGCTAATTACTTTGGCAGAAAAATTATTGGAAAAAGAAGTGATCTTCAAAACGGATTTGGAAATTATTTTTGGAAAAAGAGCTTTTGAAAATGAGTATGCGCAATTGATTGTTGAAGAAGTGGACGAAGAAACCATAGATGAAACAAATATTGAAAATTCAGTAGAAACACAAGAGTAAATTGCCAACTTTTTTATATTTTTGAAGTTATTCAATATAAATAATGGATTTTTTCAAAAAGTTATTTAATTCCCCTAAACAAAAAGAAACTCTAGACGAAGATTTAGAGTTTCAGGACTTGCCAATTGATCAGATTTTCGTTAAAAATTTCATCAAAAACAAAGGCAAGTTTTTGTATTGCACCACTTTACAGGAAGTCACATTGAATTTATCCAAAATAATTCAGGAGAATTTATGGACAACCATAAGTTGCAACGATTATGATTTATTGAAACTTGTAAAAGCAATTAAAGTTGAAACCACAGAGGAATTAAATAAAACAATGCCTTTTTTCTTGAGCTGTGAGCATCTCATTGCTGAAAATGGGAGTATTTTATTTTCCTCAAACCAGATTAAAGAACATAAAATTGCAGAATTATCCGAAAACTTTATCGTTTATGGTACCACAAGTCAACTGGTAAATACAAAAGGAGAAAGTTTAACGGGAATTAAATCACGCTATCAAGGAAATATTCCAAGCAATATTAGCGCAGTAAACAATTTTAATATAGATGCCATTGAAGAAGATTTTATGAGTTATGGCAACACAAATTCAAAAAACCTATATTTGCTGTTGTTTGAAGACCTCTAAATATGAAACTAATTGTAAAGCGTACATTATCAGGCCTTGTTTTTGTTAGTGTTTTAATATTTTCCATTTTATTCAGTAAAATATCCTTTATTTTTGTTTTTTTTATTTCCATGCTGTTTTGTTTGTATGAGTTTAAAAAAATGATTCAGTTAAAAAGCATATTTCCATATATTATTGGAACCCTTCTATTTGTTTTTGGAAACATTTTAAATGTTGATGATGTTCCTGCCCGAATTATATTTGAGTATGTAGGCGTCTTGCTTTTTTTAACGATTTTCATCACCTTTGCTTCCATTCTATTTGCAAAAAAGGAAGAAGTTGTCAGCCATTTAGGCAAAATTTTTCTCACCATTATATACATTGTTGTTCCGTTTACTTTAATTGTGCAAATACCCTTTTTAAACGCTTCATTTAATTATGTGAACACCACTATTTTAGGCGTATTTATTCTAATTTGGACAAGTGATACTTTCGCTTTTTTGGTAGGGAAGAATTTTGGGAAACACAAACTTTTAAAACGCATTTCACCAAATAAAACCATAGAAGGTTTTATTGGAGGTATGGTTTTTACTTTTTTGGCGAGTCTCGTTTTAGCGAATCAATTTACGTCCCTTACCCAAAAACAATGGCTTGTTATTGCAGGGATTGTTAGTATCTTTGGAGTGTTGGGCGACTTAATAGAATCTATGTTTAAAAGACAGGCAGGCGTAAAAGACAGTAGCAACTTTATTCCTGGACATGGCGGATTTTTAGACAGATTCGACAGTGTTATTTTTGCTGCACCATTTATATTTATTTATTTACAATTAGTTCATTAGTTATGTTCCATAAAGAAGGTTTTAGAATAATAATCATTACTGCTTTTATTGTAGGTTTAGGCATCTTGGCCATTGACAAGTTTGTTGAATTGATATGGCTAAACAAACTGTTATCGCTGCTGTTTCTAGGTTTTTATATATTGATATTACAATTTTTCAGAAATCCAAAAAGAAATACAATCATAAATGATGCCCATATTATTGCGCCTGTTGATGGTAAAGTGGTTGTGATAGAAGAAGTTTTTGAAAAAGAATATTTTAACGAAAAAAGGATACAAATCTCCATATTTATGTCTCCAATAAATGTTCACGTGACAAGATATCCAATTGGTGGAGAAGTTGTATTCAGTAAATATCATCCAGGAAAATATTTGGTTGCTTGGCATCCAAAATCATCGGAAGACAATGAAAGAACCACTGTGGTTATCACCAATAAAACTGCTGGAGAAATATTATATCGACAAATTGCCGGCGCTTTGGCCAGACGGATTGTAAACTACGCGAAACCACAAATGCAGGTTGTACAAGGAAGCGATGCGGGATTTATAAAATTTGGTTCCAGGGTTGATATTTTTTTACCATTAAATGCTGTAATCAAAGTGAATTTGAATGAGAAAGTTAAGGGCGGGGAACAAATCATTGCCACACTCTAATTTTTTTAAGACCTATGTTATGGCAAAAAAATTAGACATTGCTTTTGAAGAAGCTTACAAAATTTCATCTTCCACGAGCATAAAACTGCCTCCAGATGTGATGTTGCAATTGTATGCCTATTATAAACAGGCAACAAAAGGGAGCAATTATGAGCAACCATCTGGTGATGTTGAATTGAGAAACGCTTTTAAATTAAACGCTTGGTTTCAGTTGGGGCAAATTAGTGAGGATAAAGCAAAAAAAGAATATATCAATCTTGTTAATAAATATATAAAAGATCAATGAATTGCTCTTAGTCAGAGACATAAGCTATTTTTCAGAAAAATAAGTTTATTAGTTTTATAAAAACTACAGGTTTTCAAACTACCTTTATAGCCTTGAGGAAAATCCTATAGAAATTCTGCTGATTAAAAGGTAATCACGATTAACAATTGATAACTACTAACAATAAAAAATAAATCTAATGAAAAAAATTTATGTATTGCCATTATTATTGATGACGATGGTGTTTTTTAGTTCCTGCAAAAAAAATATTAAATCCGAAGCTGCACCTGAAAAAAAAACATACTCGATATTGCAAGATTCAACCTCAATTAATTGGACCGCCTATAAAACAACCGCAAAAGTGCCTGTTAAAGGCCAGTTTTCGGAATTAATCGTTGAAAATTTAAAAAAAGACACCACTGCAGTAGGTGCATTAAACGGATTAAGATTTAAAATCCCTGTAAATAGTTTATTTACAAATGACACCCTAAGAGACGGAAAGCTAAAAAAATTCTTTTTTGGTTCGATGAAAAACAGCGCCTTCATAAAAGGCACTTTGAATATGAATAACGAAAATACAAGCACGGTTGAATTAACAATGAACGGTATCACCAGAGAATTACCTATTGCTTATATTGTAACCAACAATAAAGTGACCATTGTAGGCAATATGGAATTAGATAATTGGCAGGCAAAGGTCGCTTTAGAAGCTTTAAATGTGGTTTGTAAAGATTTACATACTGGAGATGATGGCATCTCAAAAACGTGGAGTGACGTTAAAATTGAAGTGATTGCCGTATTAAAATATGAATAAAAAATAGAGAGCTTAAAAAAACCAAAATTTTATTATTAAATAAAAAGGCCTGCAATGCAGGCCTTTTTATTTAATAATCTAATTGTCTCAGAAAGTCTAATTTGGCTTTCCAAACCTCTAATTTATCTTTATAGACATTGATTTGATTTCTCACATTTATTACCAAAGGATTGTCATCGGCAACATTGGAAATAAAGCCAATATTGTTTTCTAATTGTTGAATTTCTTTAGAAGTTTCCTCCATTTTTCTTCGTACGAAAAGTTGTTCTGAATCTAATTTTCGATAATTTTTTTGTTCGATATAGCTATTCACCAAATTTTCAAACTTAATCATTTCTATGCTTTGCTTGTCAATCTCATTTTCCTCAACAATTTTGTCCAACAATTTATTGAACTTAACCTCAATATGTTTCATTTCTTGAGGTACTCTACCCATTTCACGCCATTTTTTTACATATTCTTTTAGGGCACTTATGGTAATTTCCGTTTTGCTTTCGATCGCTTCTTTAATTTCTGTTAAAAGTTCTTTCTTTTTGCTGAAAACATCCAGCTCCAATTTTGAACCTGCATCTTGTTGTTGGTGAAACCGATCAAAATAATGGTTACAGGCATCTTTAAACTCTTTCCACAACTTGTCGGAATATTTTTGGGGCACGTGACCAATTTTTTTCCATTCCAACTGTATTTTTTTCATTATCTCAGTGGCAGTATCCCAATCTTCACTGTCCTTAATGGCTTCCGCCTGCTCAATAAGCGCCTTCTTTTTGTTTAAATTGGCTAAATGTTCGTGTTTTACAAGCTTAAAGTAATTGTTTTTTTCGACATTAAATTTTCTTGTGGCCTCTTTATATTTATCCCAAATAAAATCACTTTTTTCTCTTGGCACTTGCTTAATTACCGAGAACTTATTGCGCAAAATTTCCAACTCTTTAATGCTTTTTTGCCAATCTGCCCGTGTCAAATTTTTTGAAGTATCAAGCGCTTCTATCTCAGCAATTACTGCTAATTTTTTCTCAACATTGCCTTCATATTTTGATTTCATATCCTTGAAAAAATCGTGGCGTTTGTCGTGTACTTTTCTGGTTGCTTCACTAAATCGGTCCCAAACTTCATCTCTTTGTTCTGCAGCTATCGGACCAAAATCTTCTTTCCAAAGTTTATGCAAAACCTGTAATTCTTTAAAAGCAGCATTTACATCATCAGATTCTGCCAACTCTTCGGCTCTTGCAACAAGTTTTAATTTTTCCTCCAAATTATGTTTAAAATCGAGGTCGCGCAAATCATTGCTCAAATGCAATAAATCATAAAAACGCTCAACGTGATGCTGATATGTTCTCCAAGTATCGTTGTATTTAACGCGAGGAATAAGTCCTATTTTCACCCATCTGTTTTGAATATCCTTAAACATTTTATACATCGTGGCGCCTTCGGCGTTATCAATTAAATGTTTAAGTTCTTCAATTAAGCCAAGTTTGGCCTGCAAATTATCGTTTAATTGTTTTTCCTGGCTGGCATAAAACTCATTTCTTTTGATTTTAAAATCGTAAAGAATACTGTTATAGGTAGATTTTAATGGACTGCTGAATTGAAAATCAACTAAATTCCCCCCAAGCTCCACAAATTTATCTTTTTCAGCTTTTAACAGCTCGCCGTATTTAATATGAAAAGCCTGTTTAATGGCGTTAACGTTATTGGTAATGCTATGAACCTGATTTTCTTTTACAAGTTTGCTTAATTCAGCCACTAAATCTTCCAAATTTAAGTCGGCATACTCAATCATTTCAATAGTTGAATGCTCAACATTTTCAGAGCTTTCAGCAATTTTGGTGTCCATTTCATCAACGGCTTTGCTAGACGACGGCGTTTTTTTAGATTTTATCTTTTTTTGAATATCCTCTTGAACATCAGCAACTGTTGATGTTACAACACTTTCGGCAACTTCACTTTCTGTCTTTTCATCAACTTTAACGGAGGCAGCAGCTTCTTTTATTTCGATTTCATTTTTGATATCTTCTTGATTTTCAGAATTTTGAGAGAATAAAGTACTGTCATCGACTTCACTTTCTACGACATCAACAGCTTCAATGTCCGAAGGCAAATCCGCAATATTTAATTCGTTTTGGGTTTCTTCCTGAATTTCAGAAATTTGTGTTGATGAAGCAGTTTCTTCAATCGGCAATTTTTTTTCATCGTCTAACATATAAAAATGTTTAAGGTTCGTTTAATTATATTCATTAATAATTTTAAAAATAGCCTTTTACAAAAAAACTACTTCTTTAAAAGATGTGATTTTTTTAGAAAAGTTGCGTAAATTTATGGAATTCTTTTCACGAATTCCATATTTCCCAAGCTTTTTCCGCTTGTAATTCAAGCATTTCCAATCCGTTTTTTATACTGGCGCCGTGTTTTTTGCCTTTTTGCAAAAATTTGGTTTCCGCAGGATTGTAAATCAAGTCATACAGCAAGTGTTTGTCTGAAACATATTGATACGGAATTGGCGGGGCATTTTCAATATTTGGATGCGTGCCAACTGGCGTGCAATTGACTATAATTGTATATTCACCTATAATTTCTGCATCCAGCATTTCATAGGTAAACATGTCTTCAATTTCATTTCTTGACACAAATTTATAGGCAATGTTTAATTTTTTAAATACATAGGCTATGGCTTTGGAAGCGCCTCCGGTTCCAAGAATTAATGCCTTTTTATGATGGCTTTTTAACAAAGGCTCAATCGATTTTTGAAAACCGTGCGCATCGGTATTGTATCCAATTAATTGATTGTCATCAGTCACTTTTATGGTATTTACGGCACCAATTTTTTGGGCTTCAGAATCAACTTCATCCAAATATTTGATGATGTCTTCTTTATAAGGAATGGTCACATTCAATCCCCTAAATTCATCTTCTCGATGGTATAACAAAAAAGGGAACTCTTCTATTTCAGGAATGTCAAAATTGTAATAATGATAATTATTCAAACCCAATTTTTTAAATTTTTCCTGAAAATAATTTCGGGAAAAAGAATAGGAAATATCTCTTCCTATGATGCCGAATTTAGTGCGATTATTTATTGTCATATTCTTTATGTTCAGATCCAAATTTATCAATTAACAAAACCAGTCCGGCCCCAATTACAATAAAGAAAATGGCAATCCAGGTTTCCTGCTGCGAAAAATCGGGCATGTATCTTTTATAATTTTCAATCACTTTGTCCCCATTGATATCGAACAATGTTTTTCCATTCACAATTTTATATACTTCCATTTTCCATGGCCAAACAATACCTAAAGATCCCGCAATAAAACCAATAATTAAAGAAGTTACTATTTGATGCCATCTTTTTAACACATAACCCAAAATATGGGAGGTAATCACCAAACCAAAACCTGAACCTAGGGTAAATACCGCAATAATTTTAAGATACCTTATGCGTTCTGCACTGTCCAAAAAACTAAAATCACCCATAAAAACATCAATAAAAGTTTTATACAGCATGGTTACAGAATCTACCAAGAGCAACACATAATTACCCATTAATATTAAGATAAATGATCCCGAAAGTCCGGGCAGCGTCATTCCTGTAACCCCAATGATACCACAGAAAAACACAAACCACAAGTTGTCATTTTCTTTGGCCGGATTCATAAAACTAATGGCGATTCCTATTAAAATTCCCAAAATCATCGAAATTATATTGCTTCTTCTCCAATCGTTAAAGTCTTTTGAAATATAGTAGATTGATCCAACAATCATCCCAAAAAAAGCACTCCAAACGTACAGTTCATAATGCCTTAAAAAATAATCCAACAACAACGAAACGCTAAAATAACTAAAAACGCTGCCGCCCATAACAAGCAACAAAAAAGTGCCGTTTACATAATAATAAAAACTCTTAAACCGCCTGTTGTAAAGCAATAAAAAAGCTTTATAATTTATTTTTCTGAACGAATAGATCAACTCTTCGTAAAAGCCAAACACAAATGAAACCATGCCGCCGGAAACCCCGGGAACTTTGTTTGCCGCACCCATAGAAAGTCCTTTGATAAAAAGGAAAAACTTATCTAAAAAACTGCGGTTTCGTGCCATAAATTATGCTTTATTAGAAATATTGGCCAATTTTTCCAACAGTACAATCACTGCAATACCAGTGATTGCCAAAATTGTGGCCATCATTAATTGCGGATCTCCATCATAAGAAAAAGGCGAAACACTTTGTTCATTAAAAGGTATTTTAACGCCGTGAGAATTTACGCGCCAAGTAAGCGTTTCTTTCCACGGCCATATTTTGTTTAATGAGCCCAAAATAAAACCTGTTAATACCGCCAAAGTATAATTTTTATGATGGTCGAATAACCATCTTAATATTTTTGAAAACGACAATAATCCAATCACGGCACCAATAACCACAACACCAATTAATTTGAGATCTCTATTGTGAATTGCATCTAAAACAGGTTTATAGGCGCCCAAAAGCACCAAAATAAAAGAGCCTGAAATACCTGGTAAAATCATTGCGCAAATGGCCAAAGCTCCCGCAAAAAAGTAAAATATAAGTGAGGAACTTTCCGAAATTGCAGGGTGTAAGGTGGTGATAAAATATGCCGCAAATGCACCTATTATAAATAAAACGATAATTGGGGCATTCCACTTTTCAATTTGTTTTCCAACAAATAAAATACTTGCCAAAACCAATCCAAAAAAGAACGACCAAACCAAGATTGGCTTGTTTTCCAACAACCAGGAAATTAGTTTTGCCAAGGAAATAATGCTGATAAAAATACCCAACAACAAAGCCAACAGAAAATTACCGTTTATGGCTTTCCAGGCGGCTTTAAAACCTTCCTTTTTTAACAACTTTAAATTGGCTATATTGATGCCACTAATTGACGACAGCAACTCTTCGTAAATACCTGAAATAAAGGCAATTGTTCCGCCAGAAACACCGGGAACCACGTCGGCTGCACCCATGGCAACACCTTTTAATGAAATAATGAAGTAATCAATAAATTTTCTTTGTTGCATTTGTCGTTAAAAGTTAATAGGCAAATGTAACATTTTATCCTGAAACGAGCATTTCAAATTTTGAAACACAAAGAAATAATTAATGGCGAAAAGCAACTGTTGCCGCTAAAAAAAAATAAAATTTAAACAGATGAAATTTATTTGAATTGCGCTATGATATCCTTTACTTTTTGAAGTTTATAAACTTCGGGAAAAAGTTCTTTAATGATAGAATGATACTCAAAATCAATGGCCAGTGCGTCTTTTAAATGCATCGCTCCTTTTGGGTAATTTTTGAATTTAAAATACAAGCTTGCGAGCCTGTATTCAATTTCCGCAAAATCGTCAAAATACAATTTGGCTTTTAACAAATTGGTCAATGCATCTTCATATTCTCCTAAAAAACACAAAACATCACTCAACCCAACCCAAATCACCAAATCCAAATCCTGCAATAAAATACATTGTTGAAACGCAACAACCGCTTCTTCAAAATAGTTGAGTTTTAAAGTGATTTCAGCATATTTTCTCCAATATACTGAATTTGATTCATCAATCTCAATGGCTTTATTCAAGTAAAATAAGGCCTTGTCATATTTTTTTCCTTTGATGTGCAAATTGGCAATGGCAATCCAGCCTTTATCCAAAAGCGGATCTTCCTGCACTGATTTTTTATAATATTTTAAGGCTAAAGTCGATTTTTTTAATTTTTCGTAACATTCACCGATCCTAAAAAATACGAATGAAGTTGGATCGTCAAATTTTATGGTAATCTTATAATTTTCTATGGCCTCTTCAAAACGACCCAGTTCTTCCAATGTTTTGGCCTTTTCAAGGTAGGCGCCGACAAAATATTCATCAATCAATACGGCAAAATCAAAAGCGCGCAACGCTTCAGTGTAATTTTCAACAATAAAATATTGTCGGCCCAATTGGTGCCAGGCAATTTCGCTGTAAGGATCTTTATTGATGTAGTCATTCAAATATTCGGTTGCTTCCAAATGCTTGTTTTGCATATCAAAGCAATAAATGACATTATAAAGTGCGGAATAATCTTCAACATCAGCTTCCAAACACTTTGAAAAATTAAGCAAAGCTTCATCAAAATCATCCAAATACAAATATTCCATGCCAATCAGGTTATAAATATCAGCCTCGTCATCCGTAAATTTCAAGGCAATTTTCAGTAAGGATATCGCTTTAAAATGATTGTCTTTTTTTGAAAAAATACTTGCCTGCTGCACATAAATTTCATCGTTGGCCGGTTCTATGGCCTGTAATTCTTTTAACAGCGCCGTGGCCTTTTCATATTCTTCGTCAAAAATCATTAATTCGGCCTGCAATAACTTTAACATCACCGAATTTGGGTGTTGCTTTAGCCCTAAATTGATCGCTTTTTTCGCCAAAGAATTTTTGCCTGAATCCAAATAATAATGCACTATTTCTTCGAACTCAACCGAGTCGAAAAAATAAACACTATTCGTTTTTAGCATTGATTCGAACTTTGATAGCGATATGTTATTTTCTTTTGGGGTTAAATCCATCATAAAATTTGCAAATTTAGCTTCACATTAAAATTACGGGAACAAAGTAAGATATTAAAAATAACTTCTAAATGTTTTTAACATATTAATTAACAAAATGCTTTATATTTGTATTCCAAACAATGTTTGGTACATCATGAGTAAAAAAATACTGCTTAGCTCAAAAGAAATTCACATCATTTTACACAGGTTGGCTTGTCAACTCATTGAGAATCACACCAATTTTGAAAATACCGTTTTGATAGGCATTCAGCCAAGAGGAACCTATTTGGCTGAACGTTTGGTATCTATTTTAGAGAATGAATACCACATTCCAAAAGTGAAATTGGGCTTGTTGGACATCACTTTTTACCGAGATGATTTTAGGCGCAGGGAAACGCCTTCGGAAGCAAATAAAACCAATATCAATTTTATTGTGGAAGATAAAAAAGTGGTTTTTATAGACGATGTGCTTTTTTCAGGAAGAAGCATTCGCGCCGCACTCACTGCAATTCAATCGTTTGGAAGACCTTCAGAAATAGAACTTTTGGTATTGATAGACAGAAGGTTCAGCCGCCATTTACCCATTCAGCCAAATTACAGAGGAAGTCAGGTCGATGTTTTTGATGAAGAAAAAGTAACGGTTCACTGGCAAGAAAAAGACGGTAAAGACGCCGTATATATTGTAAATAAATAATTCACTATGAGTCAGTTAAGCGTAGAACACCTTTTAGGAATAAAACATATAAACAAGGCTGATATTGATTTAATATTTAAAACAGCCGACCATTTTAAGGAAGTGATTAACAGGCCCATTAAAAAAGTGCCATCGCTTCGAGACATCACCATTGCCAACCTGTTTTTTGAAAACAGCACCAGAACAAGGCTTTCCTTTGAACTGGCAGAAAAAAGATTGTCTGCTGATGTGGTAAACTTTTCGGCAAGCCAGTCTTCCGTCACAAAAGGTGAAACCCTCATTGATACCGCCAACAATATTTTATCGATGAAAGTTGATATTATTGTGATGCGGCACCCGGCCGTTGGCGCCTGTGATTTTTTATCGCAGCACGTAAACGCAAAAATTGTGAACGCAGGCGACGGCACACACGAACATCCAACGCAGGCGTTGCTCGACTCGTTTTCCATCCGTGAAAAATTAGGAAGCGTTGAAGGCAAAAAAATTGTGATTGTGGGCGATGTTTTGCATTCACGTGTGGCGCTTTCAAATATTTACGCCTTAAAATTGCAAGGTGCCGAAGTAAAAGTTTGCGGACCAAAAACGCTCATCCCAAAATATATTGAAAATTTGGGCGTAAGTGTTGAATATGACATTAAAAAAGCGCTGGAATGGTGCGATGTTGCCAATGTGTTGCGCGTTCAAAACGAGCGAATGGATATTAATTATTTTCCTTCAACCAGAGAATATGCGCAACTTTTCGGTATCAATAAACCCCTGCTCGACTCATTAAGCAAGAAAATTTTAATTATGCATCCGGGGCCAATAAACAGAGGCGTGGAATTGACAAGCGACGTTGCCGACTCCGCTGACCAGTCCATTATTTTAAACCAGGTAGAAAATGGCGTGGCCATTCGTATGGCAGTTATTTATTTATTGGCGCAACAAATTGAACGAAATTAGTTATGGTTGTCAATAAAACTGAAACATACACGCACATAAAACCAACCCAAGATTCAGCAGTCCAGTTCTTTGCGGAATTTAAAGAAAACTTCAAAGAATTTAAAGGGCAACACCTAATTATTGATTTTTCTGAGAAAATTAACATTGAAATTAAAGAAATTTTATTATTTTTGAAGTTGAGTGTGCAACACAGAAAAAATGGTACAAGTTTTGTACTGGTTTGTGAGGGTATATCGATTGATGATTTACCAGACGAATTAAATGTTGTTCCAACGTTTAACGAAGCTTTAGACATCTTTGAAATGGATGCCATTGAACGGGAATTAGGATTTTAAAACCAATTGGCTTATTGATGAAAAAACTACTTTTAATCACTTTTTTACTGTTTTTCTCATTTTCTTTTGCGCAACAATCCGAGAAAAACAATGTGGATTCGAGCAAAAATATACCGCAGGTAACCCTTCTGTCTGTTTCCGCTTACCCAAATCCGTTTATTTCGGACACCAATATCAATTTTAGATCTGTAAAAGCGCAAACCGTTGTGTTTTCGGTAAAAAATTTGTTGGGAACAACGGTTTATGAAGAGCGAATTGAAGCTTCATCAGGCAACAATACCATTGCTTTCAACCGAAATATTTTAACCAAAGGCATGTACATTTATTCTTTGCAAACTGATGTTGAAATTGTCTCCAAAAGATTGATTATTAAATGAGTTTGAAACTCACGATCTTAGGATGCCATTCTGCAACACCACGCGTAAATGCCCACCCAACAGCACAATTTTTAGAAATTAAAAACCATCACTTTTTAATCGATTGCGGCGAAGGCACCCAAGTGCAATTGCGCAAATACGGCGTTAAATTTTCCAAAATTAAACACATATTCATTTCCCATTTGCACGGCGATCATTTTTATGGATTGGTGGGGTTAATTTCAACTTTCAGGTTGTTGAACCGTGAAGCCGAATTGCATATTTACGGGCCAAAAGGGCTGAAAGAAATCATCACCTTACAATTAAAACTCTCCAATTCCTGGACACAATATCCTTTGCTTTTTCACGAGCTGAACGCAACAGAAAGCGAGCTTATTTTTGAAGACGCCACAGTTGAAGTGCATACCATTCCTTTAGATCACCGGATTTACACAAACGGATTTTTATTCAAGGAAAAACTGAGGGAACGCAAATTAAATGCAAACACCATCGCAAAACACAAAGAAATTGAAATTTGCGATTACCAAAATTTAAAAAACGGCAGGGATTTTATTTTGCAAAACGGACAAATCCTAAAAAACGAAACACTCACTTTTGATCCCGCTTTGCCTTTGTCTTATGCATTTTGCAGTGACACCGCTTATTATCCCGAAATTGTGCCTTTAATAAAAAACGCCAACTGTTTGTACCACGAAGCCACTTTTTTGAAAGACAAGGAAGCGCTTTGTGTCACCACAAAACATGCTACCGCTGCGCAAGCCGCCCAAATAGCGCAACTGGCAAATGTGAACCAATTGATTATTGGGCATTACAGCGGCCGTTACCAAAACAAGGAGGACTTTAAAATTGAAGCACAGGCATTTTTTGAAAACACCCATTTGGCTTTGGAAGGAAAAGTTTTTGAAATAGCCTAACTACCTATCAGAGACCTTTTCATATATTGCAATCTCTTTTTCAACAATACCCCGAAAACTATAACGCATAAAAAAGCCTCCCGTTAAAGAAGGCTTTTTAATATTCTGTTATTTACAGATTAAATATCTGAAAGTGTGTATGTAATTGTTAGTGGAGCAGCTATATCAACAAATCTTAAATCAGCATAGTCTGTTTCAGTACCAGCATAATCAAGTTGGTAAGTTAAATTACGGCCTTTGTTCACTCCGTCTCCTGTCCAAGTGCTTCCAATTCCTGTAACAATATCTGATGCAGTATTTGTTAAAGTAATCGCAGTTGCAGCAGTACCTTTTGTGCCCGCGCCATCTGCAGAAGCTGCAGAAGCAAGTACTGTTAATTTTAATCCGTCTGGAACAGCACCGTTAGTGATTGCAACAGTCACTTTTCTTACCAATGCACCTTTAACAATAGAAGAATAATTCATCCAAATGGTTGAGTTGGTTGCAGCTGCACCAAATGTTATTGGCAAACCAGCTTCAGCAAGTGCTGGTACAGTAGCAGCCAAAGTAATAGTTGTTGATGCCGCTTCAAGATCTAATAAAGCAACTTGTGGAATACTAATGGTTAATAAATGAGAAGCTTCATTAGTATCTTGCGCGAAAGAAGCATTGGCAGATAAAACGATTACAGCGGCGAAAAATAATTTGTTTAAGTTCATGAGGTTTTGTTTTTTAAATTGTTTGTTTTGTTATTTATTTTTTGTTTTGTTATTTCTTATTGATGGTACAAATGTACGTTAGCATCAAAGTTTAAAATTCAAAAATTAGGCAGGTAAACGTTAAGTGTCGGTGAACGGTAGGATTCTTAAGATGAATACATTTAACGGCAGATAGAAAGGAAGAATTGAGAGAAGATCGTGTAGGATATTAAAAGTTAGCTATTAAATATTAGAAGTTTTATTCGCGGTTAAGCATAGCCATCGACTCAGGGTAATACGGTGGTTGAGAGATTTGAATTGTTTGTTGGGTAATTGTAGAAAAACAACAAGATTAAAGGCCAAAGTGATTTTTATGTGAAACAATTCAACATATCAACGCATCAACGTATCAACATATCAACGTATAAACGTATCAACAATTTGTCACCCTGAGCGTGGCTGCTGAGCGGAGCCGAAGCAAAGTCGAAGGGAACAAAAAAGAAAAACACCACCCTAAAAATTATCATTAGGCATAGTGTCTTTTTCTATTTGGGAATGTAAAATGTATTAATTGTCGGTTAGCGTGTAGTTGATCACCAAGGTATTGCTTTGGTTGGAATCCAATTTGGCATAAGCATTTGGTTCATCGCTAAGTTTTAGGGTATATTGCACATTGTTGCCTTTATTGGCACCTGCACCGGTATAAGCGCTTCCAATATCGGTGATAATGGTAAGAGGATTTTCGGTGAGCTCTTGTGTGGTGCTGATCGGTTTTCCCATTTCTCCGGTACCGGCGCCCATATCTTTCGCCACTTTAACGTAAAGTTTTACGCCGTCAGGAATGCTGCCTTCAGAAATGCGAATGCTGATATCACGCCCTGGTTGTGATGGAGAACCTATAATGGAAGAATAATTGATCCAAACGCTGTTGGTGTCTTCCATATTTATGGCTTGACCGGCTTCAATAACAGAAGTGTTTCCCAAGTTGATGTTATCGTTTGAATATACATTGATTAAGGCAACTTCAGGTATTGATAAATTTATTTTGTGGCTGCCTTGATTGACTTGAGCGCATAAATTGCCAAACACTAATAAAAATAAGAACAGGGCTATATTTTTGTAGGTTGTGGTCATTTTTTTTGCTTAATAGGTAACGCATTTATAGGTTTTTATTTTTGTGTAACTAAAAAGTTAATTGCACTATTTAGATCTATTCTAAAGGTACAAACAAAAAACCATTAAGCAATGAAAAAAACGAACTATTTTACCATTTGTTGTAAAATATATACCATTTGTTGTTTTTTGAGTGCCATTTATATTTTATCACAACGTTTTTTCAGTGGATGAAAAATAATTAAAAGCTCGTAAAATGGCTTTTATTTACTTAAAGTTAAGAATTTTATTTTGAAAAATTTACGACAGGTTAAAAAAATAGTACGTCTTCAAAACTTTTTATTTTGATGAAGAAATGGGAAGAAAGAATTTTAAAAAGATATAATTATGGTCTTCCAGAAACTTTGGAACAAAGTGAAAGAAGCATTTTCTAAAAAAAACGCGATTTAAATGATAAAATTCAATGTTAGGATAAAATTGCTGTCTTATTGCAGATGCTCCAAAGCAATTTCTAAGTCAACCAACAATATTTTCATATTTTTGATTTGCTTTTCGGCATCATTTAAAATATGGACGTCTATTTCTTTGGATAAAAGCGCTGACTGGGGCAAATCCAACATCGCAAATTTGCTGCTCATTTGGTGCGCCCTGCTTTTTAATTCCGATAAATTATTGGTTTCAATCAATACCGGAATTTCCTCCAAATTATTTTGAAATTCGTCAACCATTAATGCTTTTATTTGCTCTAAAAATTCTTCATCATCCATCGCATATTCCTCAATTCCGGCATAAGAAATGGGCGTGCTTTGCACCAAAAAATCAAACAATGCTGCATAACTTAAAGGCGATTTGGTAATTGCATAAGAAGTCTCTGATAAATCCAACCCATTATCGCTTATAATTAACAAAGGCAACTGGATTAAGTGCGTAAAAGCCAAAATAGACCCATTTTTAACTATAGATTGAGCCACCAAATGCGAATAAGATTCAGAACTTAAAGAAGCTTCCAGCGCATTAAAATCGTTTAAAATATCAAATTGGATGCCTGCATTTTCACTTAGGCACAATTTTAAGGCTTCTTGTTTTATAGCATTTTCTTCAATAAAAAGTATTTTTATGGGCATTACTTTGGGTTTTAATGATGTTGTTTTTTAATTGTGATTTCTTTTGACCACCATAATGTTGTTATAACTGTATCACTGTGTACATAATTTCGGTTGAATAACTTTGTACCGGCAACACAACACTAATACCGGTAATTTCATATTGTAATGGAATAAATGTATGATAACCTGCACAAGTAAAAAAGTTAGCGTCAATGTTTGTAATTGTCTGATAACTTAAACCACCAGCAATATTGGTATTGCCATTGGTGCCATTTGAGGTGCGTTTAACTTTAAGGTTCAAATTAGCATTCCAAGCAATGTCGTTTCTCTTAACAAAAACAGTTATTATTTTGTTCCAATTTTTTGGGTTTATCGTTAATAAAGTTTGATTGATATTGCTAGCATAAGAGGCTGGATAGTCATTCCCCGCTTCATTGATATCTGATGCAGCAATGTTTTTTGCCCAATTTCCTGTAACTGTAAGTTCAATGCCTTGACCAATCACCATATTTGAAATCGCTAAAAAGGCAATTAAGGTTGTTAAGTTTTTCATTATAGATCGGATAAAGTTAAAGTGATGGTCAAGGTTGCGGATTGGTTAAAATCCAATAATTTGTAATCGAAAATTTCCAAATAATAGGTAAGCTCATAACCGTTACCAATGCCATCACCAGTATATGCGCCTCTGATGTTCGAGATAATTGTTTGTGGCGCGCTGCTTAAAGTCAAAATTCCCACAGGCGAACCTAAGACTCCTTGACCAATACCCATAACATTTGAAGTGCTTAGTTTTAAATAAATGCCTGAAGGCACTTGACCGCCATCAATTTTAACAGAAATACTTCTGGCAGACGCCGTGCTTGAAACAGCAGATGAAAAATTAAGCCATTTTTTATTGTTTGCAGTCACCATTGCCGCCTTTTCGCCGGCTTCATTGGTCGCTAAACTTAGTGTTACCGTTGAATTATCCGGCTCCAAATCCAACATTGCCACTTGAGACAGGTTAAATGTAGCGTTTGCAGAGCCTTGACTTTGGCCAAAACTCGAAATTGCGCACAAACCGCAAATAATGTAAATTAGTTTTTTCATAATTTAAATATTTTATCGCTTTTTTTAACCTCCCTGTTTTTATTGGTCGCTTTAAAAACAGCCTTCTCTTCTTTATCGGATTTGATAGAAATGGTTTTTTGCGTTTCGCTAAAAGTGAAATCGTTCAATAAATTTTTTACAACCAGCTCCACGGTCCAATCTCCCGGCGTTAGCTCTTTGAACCAAAATTTACCGTCTTTGTCGGTTTTGGTATAAGAGGTTTTATCTTCCTTGGTTATTTTCACTACCAAAATAGGCAATTTTTTGATGAATTGCGAAGATTGCATCACCGTTGTTTCTTCAAAAATAACTTGCCCAAATAAAGTGCCTGTATTTCCCATTTCAAGTACCACTTCGGTTTCTTTATTTGGGACAATATCGATGTCGATTGGCTGTTGCATCACAATAATTTTATTTTTTGGCAAACTCGATTGTTTCACGTACAAACGATAGGTTTTGGGCTGTAAATTGTAAAAATGAAAAACGCCTTTTTCGTTGGTGATGGCAATTTGCTCATCCAACAACACAAGAATGCCTTCTAAATTAACTTTTTCATCGGAAGTAATTTTACCGATTAATGAGCCAACCGTTTTATTTTTTGAAACCGGCACGTTCATCACCAAACTGTAAGATGCCGTGATTAAAAGTTCTTTTTGGATGGGAAATACCGGCAAACTCATTTGTGAAACAGAAACGCTTAACAAATGTCTCCTTTGATAGTTGTAATTTAACTGCGCCTGCAAATAATTTTGGGACTCATCCAACTCATCAAAATCGTAATTCTTCTTGTAAAATACATTCAGGTTTAAATCCGATTTTAAATTGTATTGTAAATTTCCGCCATAATAAAACGTTTTTTGCACTGTATTATCAACAGATTGTTTGTTGCTTTGCTGGTAATCACCATTTAAGCCCAGAATTAAATTTTTAAAAATATATCCGGTAACACTCAAAGAACTGAAAAACGTGCTTTGAGGCTCCGTGCTGTTCGCCAAAAAATTGATGGTTTTTCCCATGCGGTTTTGCCACATTAAATCGTATTTAAAAGGCATTCGGCTATAAAATGAAAGCGTCGCCAACTTTTCCTCAAAATTGTAGGTCTGTATACCCAACTGGTCTTCTTTATTTCGGTAATAACCTCCTGCCCTAACTTTATTATTTCTGTTGATGTTGTAATTAAAATACGCCTGATACTTTGTGGTTATTGGAGACGAACTGTAATTAATGGTGTCTTTAACCGGATTAATAGCGCGATACTCCGCCCCAATTTGCATATCAATTTTATCGTTAAATCGGTAATTTGCCAGCGACAACCATTGTTTGCTGTTTCTTATATAACCCTTATAATCTTTATCGGAATATTGTGCAGAATTGATAAAATCCCATTTTTTCAAATTTAAATAGGCTTCCAAAGAATACGCAAGTCCGTTTGTTTTATAATTGGTTTCGTAGGCAATTTCTCCGTTGATTTTAAATCGGTCAATGGTGTAAAAAGAAGCGATGTTAAAAATTTTGGAATTGAATTCTTCATAATTTTCAAAAAGGGTTCTGTTGATAAATCCTGCTTCAACATAGGCTTTATCTGATAATTCCTGCGAAATTTTACCGCCATACGAGTCGGATATTTGTTTGGTGAACCTTGGTTTTACATAAAACAACGTTGTGGTGGTTTTTCCAAAATCATAGCTTAAAATTCCGCCCGTTCCGTAGCGCGATGTTTCCGTAATATTGGAAAGCGAAAAATTTACGTGACCTGCAACAGCCTCCAATTTTTTGTTTTTGTAAAAAACACTGTATCGTTCATAATCACCAAATCGTAAAATATCGCTCTGGCTCGGACCTGAATATTCAAAATTTAAATAATGTTCGTTGGCTCTGTCCAAATAACCCTGACCGCTCACCTTAAATTTAAATACATTTAAAGTATCCAATCCTTTTAACGAATTAAAAATAGTGGATACGGTAACCGGAAACCGGTGGTACAAATCGGGTTTTTTGGTGTTGTTTGGGTAAAGTGTAATGGCCGCGCGATTTGAAAACAGCAAATCATTTGAAACCATATAGGCTTTTAGGTTATTTAAAACCATTGTTTTGTTGCGTACATTTTCCGGCACTTTTTGATAAACAGCAACAACCATTGATGAATCGGGTTTCAATAAAGCGTTTAAAGGCACTATTTTAAGCATATTGCTCGATTCAAAAGTTATTTTCTCTTCACTGTTCCCATTATTTGTCACCAAATACTCAACGTGATATTCCTTTTCAAGACGCAAATATTCCGGGGCGTTTAATACCTCCACCGTTAAATTGTATAATTTAGAAACCTTTAGCGTTATTTCCTGAGAAGCAATAGGCAAATTGTTAGTTTGATTGGTAATTTTCAGCAACACTTTATACTCGCCGGCAACGCTATGGTTGTTAACGCCAAAAGTAAACAGCACAATTTTTTTATTATTTGCGGCAACATCCACCTTTTTTATGTTAGTTGTTAAATAAAACGCATCGGAAACCACAAATTCACTGCTTAAATTGAGCTGATTTCCCGTTGTATTTGAAATTTCAAAAGCAATGGTATAATTTTTTCCGGGAACTAAATTTTCAGGAATATTTTTTGCAGAAATTTCAACGGCACTGTTTTGTGCATCCACTTTTGATATTGACAGAAACATCAATAAAAAAAGAAAAAAATGAGTTAAAATTGATATTTCCGGGTAATTTCTCAAATGAATACTGAAAATAAAACAGATTTTTTTAGGGTTACTTTATTTTCACTTTATTTATTTTCAAATTCTAAATCGATGGAATAAATATTTTTGCCATAATCGGCAACCAAAACCGAAGTGTAAGCTCCTTTTGGCAAGCCCGAAATATCCAACGAAAATGCTTTACAAGAATTTGGATACACTTTTTTAAATTTCACTTCCACCTTTTTTTCCAAAAAGCCATTGGCATTAAACACTTCAAGAATTAAAGTAGGTTCCACATAAAAGGTGCCTAAATTTTTTAAATCAACATTTATAAATTTATTTCCGTCCGGTTCTTCAATTTTGATGTCGTAAAATTCAAGTTCAGAAGGCGTTCTTTCATTAATATCGGCAATAATTTGAATTCCGTATCTTACTTTCGATTCCAGTTTTACGCCAAACTCCAGTTCATCTTCTTTAATCGGTTTTTCAATTTCAACCATTAAAACACCCCAAAAAGAACCGTTAATATCAACATCATTAGGCACATTGATAGTGTAAATAAGTTCATATTCTTCATTTGCCTTAAAAACGTGTTCATTTACATTGGTTGTCAACCAATTTTTGATGGAATTCTTATGCGATAAATCGGCCGTTAAAACCGTTTCTTTGCCGCATTCCTGAAACAAATCATTAAAATAAATAATAACGCGCTGCTCTGTTGCATCGGTGTTTTTCATCTTAATAATTCCGGTGACCAATTGTCCGGATGCCGATTGGTGCACGTGGGTTAAGCCATTAAGTATCACCACACCTGCATTGGAGAACTGAAAACTTAAAACCAATAAAAGAAACAGTATGGATTTTTTCATTTTTTAAAAATTTATGTTATGAATAAATTAGGGTTTAAAGTCGATTTAAATTTACAGCAAATTAAGCTGTTTCATCAATTCAGGTTTGCTCGACCTGCTTACCGGAACAACATTTTTTCCAATTAACACACTGCTGTCTTCAATATCAATAATTTTTTTAATGTTGATGATAAATGACCGGTGGACTTTCAAAAAAATTGTTTCGGGCAATTTGTCTTCTATTTTTTTTAGGGTTGAATGCACTGTGTAATTTTCCTTATCGGTTTTAATCAAAATATAATCGCCTTTTGCTTCAATTAAATTAATGCTCTCAAAACTAATTTTCACAAGGCGTTTGAAAATGTTTACATACAAATCGCTTTTTGTATCTCCGTTGATTGGCGTTGCCGGCAATTCTATATTCTGTATTGTGGTGTTGGAAACCAATTTGGCTTTGTCAACGGCTTTGTCAAATCGCACTTGAGTCATAGGTTTTTCCAAATAATCAACTACGCAATTGTATTCAAAGGCCTCCAATGCAAAATTTGCATGAGAACTTGTTAATATTACTTTAGGCGGATTTTTTAATGTTTGCAACAAATCAAAACCTGAAAAAGCCGGCATATGAATGTCTAAAAAAATAAGGTCAACATTGTTTTGATTTAAATATTTTAGCGCTTCAATTGGGCTGTTGAAACTGGCAACAAGATTTAAGTTTTTATTATTCGAAATTAACTTTTCAACAATAACTCTTGCTATTTCTTCATCATCAATGCTGATACAGTTCATAGGGTTGATTTTTAATGATTTCAATTATTTAACAATCACAGTGAAAATTAACAAATGCTAATTAAAGTTATAATTTCCCTACGAATTATAAAATATTTGTAAGCGGTTTCCAACTGCAAATATACCCTTTTTATGCTTTATTAAAGTTTAATATTTTAGACTTCATTCTCTTTATTTTTTGGCAACGTAAAATAAAAAGTGCTTCCTTTTAAAACTTCACTTTCCAGCCAAATTTCACCGCTATAAAGGTCCAAAACTCTTTTAACGATGGAAAGTCCCATTCCGGTAGATTTTTCGTGATAACCAAGTGTGGTAAAGGTGTTAAATATTTTTTCGTGGTATTCCTTCGGAATTCCCTGGCCATTGTCTTTTATTGAAAAAGTATAAAAACCTTCAGTTTCTTCAACCCCAATTTCAACCAAACCAGCTTCTTTATCATTAAAGTTAACTGCATTGCTAATTAAATTCTGAAAAACCTGGCGCAATCTTCTTGGATCGGCTTTTAAAACAGGCAATTTGCCATTAATGACAATGTTAATGTTTTTAGGAATATCAAGGCTTTTTATAATTTTATTCACCTTTATATTAAGATCTATCGTGTTTGTTTTTAGGCTTGTTCCGCCAATTTCGGAGTAATTGATGATGTCTTCCAGAAATTTATCCATCTTTTCAATTTTCTCCTCCATCAAGTTCAAATTGCAAATACTTTCTTCTCCAATTTTTTCACTGCAATCTTCTTTTACCCAGCTTAACAAAGCGGAAAGACTTCTTAAAGATGATTTTAAATCGTGTGAAACCAAATGGGCGTAGTCATTTAACTGCTCATTTTGATTTTTTAATTTTAAAAGTAATTGCTCTTTTTGATGCATAATGTTCGGCATTAAGCTTGTACAAACTCATTAAAACACCAATAATCCAAAACCGTTTTAATTGATTCCGAATAATCGGCAAATTTTAAAGGCTTTACCAAATAACCGGCAATGCCAAGTTGGTGACATTCAGAAACATCTTTATGGTCGTTGGATGAAGTTAAAATAACCGTTGGAATATATTTTAATTGAGTATTTTTTCTGATGATGCTTAAAAATTCAAGGCCATTTATTTTTGGCATATTTAAGTCGAGCAAAATAAGATCGGGCAATGATTCGTATTTATATAAAATATCCAAAGCTTCTTCCCCGTTTTTAGCTTCAACAATTTTGTGAGGATAGGCCAATTTTGAAATTGTTCTGTTAAATTTCATAATTTCTATCATATCATCTTCAACCAGTAAAATGTTCAGACTTTTTCTCATAAGTAGTGTTTTAAATTTATGCCCCTATTTTTTTTAATGTCAATAATTAACAATAATCCTCAAAGATCTTAAGAATAGGTTGTTTATATGAAAATATTCGACAAGTCTTAATTAAGTGTCGGTGAGCTGCAACTATTCATCGATGAATGAAAAATGAAAACAATCTAAATTCTTAGCCACAAATTAAAATTAAATCAATCTTTCCCCTAAATTGCAATGCTGAAATGAACATAAAGAAAATACAAGCCAATCAGAATGAAATCGGTCACCGTAAAAGAAATTAAAACAGAATTGTTGCATTATTCCCAAAAAGAATTGGTGGAGCTTTGTTTGCGTTTGTCAAAATTTAAAAAAGAAAACAAAGAACTGCTCACCTATCTTTTGTTTGAATCTTCCAATGAAGAAGGCTATATCAGCAGTATCAAACTTGAAATTGATGAACAGTTTGAACTGGTGAACACCAAAACGTATTACTTCATAAAAAAAAGTGTCCGCAAAATTTTGCGCAACATAAAAACCGCTATCCGATACTCAAAAAACAAGGAAACTGAAGTGGAACTCCTCCTCTACTTCTGCAAAAAACTGAAGGATTTTAAACCTTCCATCCATAAAAATACGGTGCTCAAAAATTTGTTCGACAGAGAAATTGCTTCCATCGAAAAAAAGATGCTGGCTTTGCACGAAGATTTGCAGTACGATTACGAGCAAGAACTTGAAAAATTAAAACTTTAAGTTTACTTAAAATTCATTGCTGCCAATTTCCATCAATTTCACGAAGGCTTAAAATCTATAAAAATCGTTCTAAGAAAACATTTTTTTTGTAATATTACATGGGTAAATTTCAGCTCCAAAAAATAATTCGGTATTTTCCTGACTAAGAATTAAAAAATCTAACCATCGCTAAAAACAAAAAAAACTATGGGCGAGAATCAAGACCAAATAGACCAGCTTCTTAACAAGCTGGAGTTGCTTTTAAAAAAACAGGAGGTTTTTTCAAAAGAAGTTCAGCAATTAAGGAATGAAATTACCCAACTTCGCATTGATACCCCAAAAAAACCATCAGAAAAGGATGTGCCTGCTATGGAAGAACCCGTTAAGACGCAACCAATTTATACCCCAAGAACCGCTCCCAAAACATTAAACAGAGACCTTGATCACAAAATTTTAGGCGGTGTTTGTGCAGGATTTGCACAATATTTTGGCATCAGCAGAATTTTAACACGCATTATTTGGCTGCTGCTAACGTTCTTTTTTGGTGTTGGGTTTATTGCTTATTTTATTTTGTGGATTGCATTGCCAAAAGTTGAAACAACTGCTTATGCACAAAAAAATCAAACTGTTAAGGAACCGCTCACCCCTGTTAACGGCAGCAGTCTGCCTGCAAAATCCACCATCAATCTGGAAAAATTTATTGGTGAAAACCTCCTCAACAAAATTGGTATTGCCATTACCGTTATTGGCGTGGGAATAGGCGCAAAATATTCCATTGAACACGACTTAATAAGTCCGTTAACCAGGGTAATTTTAGGCTATTTGGTTGGATTGGCACTTTTGGGTTTCGGATTGAAATTGAAGGAAAAATATGAAAATTTTAGTGCTGTTTTGGTGAGTGGCGCGATGGCCATTTTTTATTTTATGACCTTTGCCGCTTACAGTTTTTACGAACTGTTTCCGCAAACCATCGCCTTTATTTTTATGGTGGTATTTACGGTTTTTACCGTTGTAGCCGCGTTAAATTATAACAAACAAATCATTGCTTTGATAGGATTGGTGGGCGCCTACGCGGTTCCATTTTTATTGAGCGAAGACTCGGGAAATGTGGCCGTACTTTTTAGTTATATGGCCATTATCAATATTGGAATTCTTGTTATTGCCTTTAAAAAATACTGGAAACTGCTCTATTTATCGGCCTTTGTGCTTACTTGGCTCATTTTTACTACCTGGTATACATCAAAATATGAAATAACAGCGCACTTTGAGCTGGCGCTCACATTTATTTTTATCTTTTTCGCCACTTTTTACGCTACATTTCTTGCTTTTAAATTACTTCAAAAGGAAAAATTTGAAATTATAGACATCTTGTTATTGCTTGCCAATTCCTTTGTTTTTTACGGATTTGGCTATATCATTTTGGACAGCCACGAAATCGGCTCCCAATTGTTGGGCTTGTTTACACTAGGCAACGGAATGTTACATTTCATGGTTGGCCTTGTTATTTACAAGCAAAAACTTGGCGATAAAAACCTGTTTTATTTTGTTGCCGGATTGGTGCTGGTTTTTATTACCATCGCAATTCCTGTTCAGTTAAACGGAAATTGGGTTACCCTGTTATGGGTTGCTGAAGCCGCATTACTTTTTTGGATTGGCAGAACGAAAAATATTCCTGTATATGAAAAAATTTCCTATCCGTTGATGCTGATCGCCGTTATCAGTATTTTTCAGGATTGGGCAACTGGCTATAATTTAAATTATTATGGCGATGCATCAGAAAAAATAACGCCGATACTAAATATTCATTTCCTGAGCTCGGTTTTGTTTATTGCCGCCTTCGGATTTATCACTTTTCTGCATCACAATAAAAAATATCCATCAGCCTTAATTTCAAACAAGGAATTACAAAAACTGGTGTCTTTTGCGATTCCGGCAGCGCTTTTAGGAACGCTGTATTTTGCTTTCAGAATGGAAATTGAAAGTTACTTTAACCAGCTTTATGCCGATTCCAATATCAATTTCAATGTATTTCAGCAATACTTCAATTATGATTATCTGAAATTCAAAACCATCTGGATTCTCAATTATTCCTTGTTTTTTGGATCGGTATTTTCTTTTGTGAATATCAAAAAATTAAAAAACAGGCAGTTTGGGCTCCTTAATCTTGGATTCAATACCATAGCTATTTTGGTGTTTTTAGCGCAGGGATTGTACACTTTAAGTGAATTGCGCGATAGTTATTTAACCCAAACAATGGCTGCTTACTATCAAATTGGCGAATTTAATATTGGCATCAGGTATATTTCCTTTGCTTTTGTTGCCATCGCGCTTATGGCTTGTTACAGTTACATTCGCCAGGAATTTATGAAAGTTGACTATAAAATGGCTTTTGATTTGTTGCTTCACTTGTCCATTTTATGGATGGCCAGCAGCGAACTTATCAATTTAATGGAACTTTCCGGATCTACACAATCCAACAAACTTGGGCTAAGCATACTTTGGGGCATTTATGCCTTGTTGTTAATTTCTTTGGGAATATGGAAAACCCGACAACATTTGCGTATTGGTGCCATCGCATTATTTTCTGTAACCCTCATAAAACTATTCTTTTATGATATTTCACACCTCAACACCATTTCAAAAACCATCGTATTTTTGTCGTTGGGCATATTGCTTTTGATCATTTCGTTTTTATACAACAAATTTAAACACCTCATTTCCAATGAAATTAAAAGCTAAAATAAGTGCTGTTTTCCTATTGTTGTTTTGTGCTTTTTCTTACGGACAGCTGGACCAATACAATTATAAAAGGGAATTACAAGGAGTTACGGCGCCTTGGCACAAAGTGGTTTTACCTGAAGAAATCTTCGGAAATGTGTCACGTAATTTATCAGATATTCGAATTTATGGGATTACTGCAGCCAAAGACACTATTGAAGCTCCCTATTTGCTGAAGTTAAAAGCCGAAAAAACAGTTGTTAAAGATGTGAATTTCAAATTTTTAAACACCACTCAAAATGAAAAAGGCTATTATTTTACGCTGGAAGTGCCAACGGAAGATGCCATAAATCAGCTAAAACTCGATTTTAACAAACAAAATTTTGATTGGAAATTAACGCTTGAAGGAAGCCATAATCAGCAGGAATGGTTTACCGTTGTTGATGATTACCGAATTTTGTCCATCAAAAATGCCGCAACCGATTATCAATTTACCAAGGTGATTTTTGAAAGTGCCATATTTCGTTTTTTCAGATTGCTTGTAAAAAGTGAAGAAAATCCGGAAATGGTCAATGTAAAAGCCACATACAATGTGGTTAAAAATGGAGGTTTTGTTGATTATGCCATTGCAAACATCAAAACAATTCAGGATAAGGATGAACAAAAAACAACCCTTGAAATTGACTTAAAATCGACTCTTGCCGTGAGTTCCCTTCAAATTAAAGTGAAAGACACTTTTGATTATTACCGGCCAATAAGCATTCAGTATGTTGCTGACAGCGTAAAAACGGAACAAGGCTGGAATTATTTGTATGAAAATTTAACCACAGGAACGCTCAGTTCCATTGAAAATAACGAATTCAAATTTGAGAGCACCATCCTAAAAAAATTGAAAATCAGCATTTTTAACCAGGACAATCAACCTTTAAATATTGAAACGATTGCCGTAAAAGGCACCATTCACGAATTGCTGGTTCGTTTTACGGAACCGGCTGTGTATTTTTTAACCTACGGAAACAAAAAAGCAACAAAACCAAACTACGACATAGAACGGTTTGTATCGAAAGTTCCGGATACCTTAACGGTTTTAACGCTGGGAAATGAACAAAAAATCGATAAAAAGGACCTGACAAAAGCGCCTTTGTTCAAAAATAAAATTTGGTTGTGGCTGCTCATGGGCATCATTATTTTAGTGCTTGGATGGTTTTCCGTTAAAATGATGGGCAAGAAAAGTTGAAAGTTCAAGCCCGAAGACGGAAGTCCGAAGACGGAAGTCCGATCCCGATAGCTCCTATCGGGACGGAAGTTCAAAAAGCAAAAGAACCGAACAACAGTATGTAAAGTTCTCGTTAAACGATAAAAAATATTAATTCCAAAAAATCCCAAATCTAAAATCGTAATTCTAAAATTTGAAATCGTAAATTAAAAATCGAGAAAGTATTTAAAACACTTCCTCGATTTAACTTTTCAAACTGTTGGCAAACAGCTTCATTCAAATAAATTAAGCAGTTTCTTTTTCCTTACTCCTGGCTTTGGCAATTTTATCGATCATTTCTGGCATTTTTTCAAATACTGAAGCAAGTCCGCTTGATTTTCCTGCGGCAAGAAAAGAAATATCGCTTCCCCTGCTAACCAAAAAACCAATTGGTTCAATGCCCACGCCGGCTCCCGCGCCTCCGCCTTGAGTTGCGCCTTCGCCCTTAACATCTTTTTTTTGGGTATCTGTTGCAACGCCAGAACCAAATCCCATACCAACTTTAATCACTGGCACACACTTAAATTCACCCAATTCAAATTGTTTTCCAACCACCGTTTCCGTATTGGCTTCCGATTTGATAAAGTCGGTAATTTTGCCCAACAATTCTTCCATACGTAATTCCATAATTTTGTTTTTTAAAGGTTTATAAATGATTTAATTAAATATATTGGCCTACTGTAAATATGCAGTTCCACTCGGTTTCTTCCTTCAAAATTGACCATAAAACCTCCCGCCCTAAAATTCAGCATTGCAAATAATGGATACAATTTTGCGTTCAAAATACAATCTCCTGTATCTACATCAAAAAGAAATTTTTTCACTTTAAACGATTTTACCATCCGTAAAAATTTTACAAAGTCAATTCCCTTGCTTTTTTTCTTCTTGCTGATTGCCTTATCTTCTGTCTTTTTGTTTTTGCCCAAAACAATATGTCTAAGCGGATAAAAATAAAAACTTAAAAAAAACACCTTCAGTTTTATACTGATCAATTCTTCTTCGTGACTTTCTATACTTGCCTTCACCAAACCTTTTGCTTGAATATAATATTGATTAGATTTTGTGTCGATATACAGCACAATTGGCATCATCGACAAATAAAACAGCAGCAATAAAAACAAGATTATAAAGAAGCTTATCAGCATTGTATTCTTTTTTAGCAAAATACCCTGAATTGGAAAACTCTTACAATGATTTTAATCAAAATACAGCAATGATTTTTAAAATATTTCCTGATTTTAATCAGCCAAATAATTGATTTTTATCAGATTCTTAAAATTAAAAAGTTATAAGTTATATCTTAAATGTTATTTATGCATCGGCAACATTTAACGTAAAACTTTTAACGTATAACATTTAACTTTCAACTTTGTGACTAAAAAAATTATCTTTGCACAACCAAAAACATTATGAACTACACGTTGCTCTCTTCACCCTTGCAAGGATTTACCGATTTTCGGTTTAGAAACGCCTTTAACGCCATTTTTGGCGGCATAGACACTTTTTATTCGCCTTATATTCGCCTAAACGGAAGTTTGGTAATTAAAAAGGCTTATGAGCGCGACTTACTGCCGGAAAACAATGTGGGTTTGGAAGTGATTCCGCAAATTATCACCAATGATGCTGCCGAATTTTTGTTTGTGGCCAACTACGTGCAGCAACTTGGCTATAAAGAATTAAACTGGAATTTAGGCTGTCCGTACCCAATGGTCACCAAATGCGGAATGGGTTCCGGACTTATAAGCGACCCGGAAAGAATTGACAAAATTCTTGAAAAAGTACACGCCGAATCGGACATAATTGTCTCAATGAAAATGCGTTTGGGTTACGAAAACACGGAAGAAATTTTACATGTTTTACCCATTTTGGAAAAATATCCCATAAAAAACGTTGCCATTCACGCCCGTATTGGCAAACAATTGTATAAAGGTGGCGTGCATTTAGATGCTTTTCAACAGTGTGTTAACCAAACCAGCCTAAAACTGTATTACAACGGCGATATTACTACCGTGGCAAAATTTCACGAAATGCAGGAACGTTTTCCAACCATTGACCATTGGATGATTGGCCGCGGATTGATTGCCGATCCTTTTTTGCCGAGTATGATTAAAAGCAATTCCACACAATATCCTGCAAACAAGTTGGAACTTTTTAAGGAATTTCACGACATACTTTTTCAAAATTACAGTGAATCTTTGTCGGGTTCCACACATCTTTTATTGAAAATGTACCATTTGTGGGAATACTTTTCTGTGCTGTTTTCAAATCCGCACAAAGCCTTAAAAAAGATAAAAAAAGCCGGCAGCATTAAAAATTACCAAGCCGCTGTAAAAGAAATTTTGGAGACGGAGCGCGATCTAAGGTAAATTTATTGACAAAGCAATCCCTTTCATAACTTCCCATTTTTATTGCTTTATTTTTCCTATATTTGATCGACTGCTAAAAAAATTGCTTAAGTATTCACATAAAAATGTTTGTTTGTTGGGATGTTGCCTGATGTGAAAGTGTTTTGTTTGAATTTAAAAAAATTATTGTTACTTATGAAAAAGTTTTTCCGATATATGTTCCCTTTGATTGTTGTTTTAACTTTTATCTTTCTTGTTTTAATAAATAAAAATAACCTAAAGCCAACAGACTATTTAAGCTTTATTATGATTTTGCTGACCTATTTTTATGTTTTATTTACATGGGAGATGTTAGAAAAATTAAACACTGAATCCTATCTTGAAAAAAGGCCCTATTTAATACCTGATTTCGAAAGTGAAAATAGTTTTTTAAGTTTTTATATAAAAAATATTGGAAAAACTCCCGCAAAAAATGTAGTCATTAAAATTATACCTGATATTAAAATGTTTGAACGAACATCAATAAATGAAACTATTTTCAAAAATCAGATTCAATTTTTCCCTCCTGACAAAAAAGTAGAAACATTAATTAACAGTACATCTGAATTTTTTAAAAAGGAATTAACAGAATATGAACTAGAAATAAAATACGAAGATACTTTTGGGGAAATTTTCAAGGAGAAAATTGTTTTAAACTTGGAACATCATAAAAGCCAAAGTTACATAGTTACAAAAAACATTTCGGATGTAGTTAAAAGCTTGAATGAAATAAAAATGATTTTAGAAAAGAAAAAAAATTAATACCAACAAATGGGAATACTATCTTTTTTATTCGGAAACACAAAAGAATTACCACTTAAAAAAATAATCAGTTTTGAGAGAAAAAAATCTGATTATAAAATAAATATTGGAGAAGAACTAAATATTTGGAACAAACCACACTCTAATCAAATAAATTTATATGCTCTTAGTTCGGTTGGTGCAGAAGGACTTGTTGGAACTACATTTAATTCAACAATTTCATATCATTTACAAAACACTAACGACTTATTCATTGAAAATAAAATTGTTTCTATATCCGAAAACTCAATAGGATTATCAATTTATATTTATTCTGATTCAAATGCAGTCAAGCAGAATTATCAAGATTCTGTCGATGATTGGGAAGAAAAAATTATGAAAAAACATAACCCAAAATCAAATTGGACAATAAGATTTTATTCAGAAAATTTGCTCGATAAAAACAACATCAAAATTAATACTATTGAAAAAGAAAATATTAAAGATTTTTACACTAAAAAAAATGAAGCCATTTGGTTATCTAATAAAAATGGGATTAAAATTGAAGTTGAAAATAGACTTTATGCAGAAGATACAAATAAGACATTAAGAGCTATATTTAGTGGTCATCAATTGGAAATATTTGCAATGTATAGAGATAATAATTATTATACTTTTGAAATTGGAATGAAAAAATAGAGTAACCTGTTTGTATTAATTTTATCCTTAAATTGGCCCCCAGCACAAACCAACAAAGATTCAATTAAAATAACATGACAAAATCCCTCCTAACATTCCCTACTTTAATACTTCTCTTTTCACTATTGTTTTTCAGCAGTTGCAATAAAGGCAAAGCGCAGGAGGAACCAATCATAGAAGATGACAAAAAAGACACCGTAAAAACCATCGCTACCCCGGAAAAGAAAATTTCCGAAATCGATACGGTCGACTACAACCAAAGAATGTTGGCTTTATCCAATAACGACACCACCGGATTTTGGCCTGTAAAAACCCCATATCCATTGCCTGGAGCGGTTTTGCCGTACAACAGAATTATTGCCTTTTACGGAAATCTGTATTCCAAAAGAATGGGAATTTTAGGAGAATTGCCAAAAGATGAAATGCTTAAAAAACTGCAAGGCGAAGTCGCCAATTGGCAAGCCGCCGATCCAACGATAAAAACAATTCCAGCCTTGCACTACATCGCTGTCACAGCCCAAACCAAGCCAGGAAAAGCAAATTTGCACCGTTTGCGAATGCCTTTTAAGCAAATTGACACCATCCTAAATTGGGCAAAATCTATTGATGCTTTGGTTTTTCTGGATATTCAGGTTGGACACAGCAATATTAAAGATGAAGTTACTGCGCTGGAAACTTATCTGAAACTGCCCAACGTTCATTTGGGAATTGATCCTGAATTTTCCTTAAAAAATGGCCATATTCCCGGCACCAAAATCGGAACTTTTGATGCCAAGGACATCAATGACGCCATCGATATTTTGGCAAATTTGGTTCGAGAAAATAACCTGCCGCCAAAAGTGTTGGTGGTGCACCGATTTACGCAAGGAATGGTGACCAATTACAAAAACATAAAAATAGTTCCTGAAGTTCAGGTGGTGATGGATATGGATGGATTTGGCGACAAAATTTTAAAAAGATCTACGTATCTGAGATATATTTATAAAGAACCTGTACAATTTACGGGCTTTAAATTATTTTATAAAAACGACAATAAAAATAATTGGAAAATGTATACACCAGAAGAATTATTGAAATTTACACCCAAACCCATTTACATTCAATATCAATAATTCATAGTGAACAAGTTTTGACTAATTTTACCTTTGTAACAAAAGTTATTTTCAAACGTCAAATACTATAAAAAAATCAAACAATGAGCAAAGTCATAAAATTTGGGGAAGAAGCAGACGGATATGCTATTCCTGTTTTAAACGAACGCGAAATAAGAGCTGCGGCCGGACTGTTATTTTTGATGATGTTTATCGCGATTATAGTCGTAATCTTAAAAGGCGATTTTTTAATGCTGAAATATGCCGTTTCCATATTTCTTGCTGATATTGTCATTAGGGTATTTGTGAGTCCAAAATTTGCGCCGACTTTAATTATTGGGCGTTTAATTGTGAGAAATCAAGTGCCCGAATATGTTGGTGCTGCCCAAAAAAAGTTTGCTTGGATCATTGGCGTGGTTTTGGCCGCAACAATGTTCATTCTTTTAGTGGTTGCAAATACTTATAGCCCAATTACAGGAATTATCTGTTTTATTTGTCTTATTTTCTTATTCTTCGAATCGGCCTTTGGCATTTGTTTGGGATGCAAATTTTATAATTTGTTTTACAAAGAAAAAGCCCAACACTGCCCTGGTGAAGTGTGTGATGTAAAATCAAGACAAGATATTCAGAAAACATCATTCATACAAATCCTGATTGTTTTTGCATTTATTGCCTACATATTTTTAACCGTCTTTCTTTTTGATGATTATTTTAGGGAACGGCCTTATGATTTGTTTGGTATAGAAAGTGCTGCAAATTCGAAATAATAATTACCGTTTCAATACAGCAATTTTCAAGCTCAAAAACCTTAGCGCATTTTACTGATAAAACCCGATTGCGCGGATTTGCAATCCGTGTTTTCCCAAAACAATCACTGTTTCCTCAAAACAAAAAAATCTGCAAAGCCACAAAACGTAAATTATATAAGTTACAAATTGAGAGGCAAGTTATTTTATTATATTTGTAATAGATATCAACTTTTATAAGAACTGGCGCGGATTTCAAATCCGCGCTATCGAAATTTTTTCAAGCTCGAAAACCTTTAGTACACACTAAAAATGAAAACCTACAAACACTTTGAAACAGAAAGATTGATTTTGCAACCAACCACTTCAGCAGATGCCGAATTCATTTTTAAATTGGTGAATACGCCGAAATGGTTTAAAAATATTGGTGACAGAAATGTAAAATCGGTTGAAGATGCCAAAACATATATCAAAGAAAGAATGACGCCACAACTGGAAAAACTTGGTTATGGAAATTATACCTTGATCAGAAAAGTTGACAACCATAAAATAGGCACTTGTGGCTTGTATGACCGGGAAGGTTTGGAAGGCGTAGATATTGGCTTTGCCTTGTTGCCGGCTTACGAAAATTTGGGCTATGGTTATGAAAGTGCGGCAAAATTACTGGAAGTTGGCATTAATGAGTTTCATATAAAACGCATCAGCGCCATCACCACCAAAGAAAACATAGCCTCACAAAAACTCATAGAAAAATTGGGTCTTAAATACGTAAATATCATAAAAATGCCCGATGATGAAGAGGAATTACTGCTTTACAGTTTATAATGTTGAAAATTCCCCATTGCATATTTATTAAATAAAAAACTACTTTTCCCTAAATTGACTCAGCTTCTATACAACTTGGTCTGCCTAAGTATTTTCAATTTAAATCATAAAAGCACTTTGCGAATGACTTAAATGGAAGCATTAGCACAATCATCAACATTTTTATATCCGCCACAAATATTTGTTATATTTGCATCTATGAAAACACTTTGTTTCATCTTGTCATTATACGTTTTTTTTCTTTCGGTGGTTCCTTGCTGCTCGGATGAAAACTGCGATGATGAAGTAATCATAGAGAACGCCGACAATCATTCACAAGAACATAACGAAGAAAAAGATTGCAATGCCTGTTCTCCATTTCTTAACTGCGGAACATGCATTGGTTTTGTATTTTCAAATTTGCAACTTAACATTGCTGAAATTCCTGCAGTTGAAGCGCAATTTACACCCATTTACAAACCACAATTTTCTGATGATTTTTTTGATAAGATCTGGCAACCGCCCAAAATGAGTTAATGTTAAAATTAACGGCAATCACATCTTTTAATGTGATGGATCTCACCGTTTAACCTATTCTTAAATTATTTACTTAATCATTTTACAAATGAAAAAATTTATCTTGCCTGTTTTGGCAATCATATATACTTCGTTGGCTTTTGGACAACATACCTTTAAAGCCATCATCAAAGACAGCGAAAGCAAAGAATTGCTTTTGGGCGCAACCGCAATTTTACAAGGCACCACCAATGGCGCCAGTGCCGACCAAAACGGTTATTTGGAAATTAAAAATATTCCCGACGGAAAACAAACCATCATTTTTAGTTATGTGGGTTATCAGGAAAAAAAGAACACTTTTCATTTTCCTTTGATTCAAACCGAACCATTTGAAATTTTGCTTTCTGCAGCTGAAGGAGAAGAATTGAAAGAAGTGGTCATTTCTTCCACGCGTTCAAGCAGAACAATAGACAATATTCCAACAAGAATAGAAGCCATTTCGGGCGAAGAGCTGGAAGAAAAAGGAAATATGAAACCTGGTGATATTCGAATGATGCTGAACGAAAGCACGGGTATTCAAACCCAACAAACATCGGCCACAAGCTACAATTCAAGCATTAGAATTCAAGGACTCGACGGAAAATACACGCAAATATTAAAAGATGGTTATCCGCTTTATGCAGGTTTTTCCGGTGGATTAAGTTTGTTGCAAATAGCGCCTCTCGACTTAAAACAAGTTGAAGTAATTAAAGGAGCATCATCAACACTTTACGGCGGCGGCGCGATTGCCGGATTGGTGAATCTTGTTTCAAAAACACCGGAAGAAGAAAGAGAATTAAGTTTTATGCTTAACGGAACTTCTGCATTGGGTTTGGATGTAAGCGGATTTTACGCGAAAAAAAATGATAAAATTGGCACAACAATATTTGCATCCTACAATGCCGGAACAGCTTACGACCCTTCCGATATTGGTTTTACCGCAATTCCGAAATTTACGAGATATACGGTAAATCCAAAATTATTTGTGTATTTCAATGACAAAACCACCTTAAATGCCGGTGTAAATACCACGATTGAAAAACGCATTGGCGGCGATATAAAATATATTGAAAACAATGGTGATGAAACACATAGTTATTTTGAGAAGAATAACACAAACCGTTACAGTGCCCAGTTGGGACTTGATCACACCATCAACGAAACCTCAAAATGGTCATTTAAAAACAGCTTGAGTTATTATGACAGATCCATTGAAATTCCGAGTTATAAATTTTCGGGAGTTCAATTGTCTTCTTTTAATGAAGCAACCTACCATTACAAAGTTGAAAATTCTGAATGGATTTCCGGTTTAAATTTATGGACAGACAAATTTACCCAGGATAAATTTAACGCGCCAGAAGTAGTAGATTACCATTACACAACCGTTGGCGGGTTTGTACAAAACACCTGGAATGCCACTGAAAAATTTATTCTTGAAACTGGTTTGCGTGGCGACTACCAAAACGAATATGGCTTTTTTGCATTGCCAAGAATATCAGGACTTTTAAAAGTGAATCCGAAATTATCGCTGAGACTTGGCGGCGGTTTGGGCTACAAAACCCCAACCGTTTTTACGGAAGATGCAGAACGAATTCAGTTTAGAAATGTATTGCCCATTGACGTTTCAAATACAGAAGCCGAGAAATCTGTCGGCGGAAATTTCGACATTAATTACAGAACATCTCTTTCAGACAAAATGTCTTTTAGCATCAATACCTTGTTTTTTTATACGGAAATAAAAAATCCGTTAATTCTTACGGCAACCAGTGAAAATTCATATCAATTTCAGCAACCAAACGGATCGATTGACACCAAAGGAATTGAAACAAATGTAAAACTGACTTATGGCGACTTAAAACTTTTTGTGGGCTACACTTTGGCAGATGTGAATGAACATTACAACGGAATCTCAACAAAATTTCCCTTGGTGGCAAAGCACCGACTCAATAATGTATTGATGTATGAAATTGAAGATTCTTTAAAAATGGGCTTAGAAGCGTATTATTTTAGTCCGCAAGAACTAAATGACGGAGCTAAGGGCAAAGAATATTGGCTGTTCGGGTTTATGGTTGAAAAAATTTGGGATTCGTTTTCAATTTTTATCAATTTTGAAAATTTCGGGGATACGCGACAAACAAAATTCGACACCATTTATACCGGCACCATTACCAACCCGACATTTAGGGATATTTATGCCCCAGTTGACGGATTTGTAATCAACGGCGGATTAAAAATTAAGTTGTAATGTCAATATAAAAAATTTCTCGAGGAAAATAAAAGCCATTATTAAGTTATAAATCAATCTAAACTTTTTTCTAACTCATTGACTTTGAAACAAAAATTTTGAGAATCAATATATATTAGTTACTTTTAACGTTAGTAACGTAAAAGATATGATTATATCCTTTGGATCGAAAGAGACTGAAATGATTTGGAACGGAATTAGGGCAAAAAAAATTCCTTTGGAAATTCAAAATATAGGGAGGCGAAAATTGAGAATGCTCAATAATTCCCAAGACATGCTCGATTTGAGAATTCCTCCATCAAATCGACTTGAAAAACTTACCGGAAATTTAAGTAGGTTTTACAGTATACGAATTAATAAACAATGGCGAATTATTTTTGTTTGGGAAAATGGAAATGCTCAGGAAACGGAAATAATTGATTATCATTAAAAAGCATAAAAATGGAAAAATTAGCAAATGTACACCCAGGCGAAATCTTGTTTTACGAATTTCTTGAACCTTTAGCAATAACTGCTTATCGACTTTCTAAGGATTTGAAAATTCCGCAAACCCGTATTTCAGAAATCCTAAAAGGCAATCGCAGAATAACGGCCGATACCGCTTTAAGGTTGAGTAAGTACTTTGGCAACTCGGCCAAATTTTGGCTTGGACTGCAAGATGATTTTGACATTGAGGAAGAAACTGAAATTAAAGAAAATGAGTTTAAAGAAATAAAGCACTTTAAGGACAAAGATGTTGCTTAAGCAGATTGAAGACTTTTTTTAAACAAAATACCATTTCCAAAAACATAAATATATTGCACTAAATCACTACAAATCAAACATATTGGCTTTTCTGGTTCGTTTTTTAAGTTTAAAAATTCGGTCCTGATAATATTCCTTTAACTCATCTATAAACGTCAGCGGATTTTCATATTCCGTCAGCACTTTATAGGTGTGTTTGGTTTTGGCGATTTGTAACTGTTTTTCCAATTTTTCAACCTCATTTTGTAAATAAGAATCTTCTTTAACATTGCTTATTTTTTCAGAATTTTCAGAAAAATGCATCAACGCATTCCCGCTAAAAATATGCGTATGAAAAATTTGAAGTTCAGCCAAATTGCCGTTTTGGTAAATTTCAATCAATTTTGTGGTCACTTCTGTAGCAAGGTCAATTTTTTCGTCGTGCATCGAAAATTTGTCGGGATGCACAAAAAGCATCGCTTCCCTGTACAAGCGTTTTTTTTCTTTTTGGTCGTCATCACTTGAGGTGTTTGCAGTATTTTTGGCGATCACTTTCAGGCCCTCCAAATCCTTAAAGTTTTTTCCCTTCTTTTTTTGTGCAAAGCGTTTCTCCTTTTTTGCCAGTTGCACTTTTTTGTAAAGAACCGTTAACTCCTGTTCTTCAATAAGTTCATCAATTAAATGCGAACGCAAAACAGCCTCAAAAGCATTAGTTTTTTGTTCAATATCATTCAATTCTTTTTGCAAAAAAATAATTTTGGCTTTAAGCAATAATTGCTCTTGTTCGTGATCGTTTGAAACAGGAAGTGTGTTTTTAGTCATTTATAAAATATAGGTGTGCAAATTTGCTAAAAAAATTGCAAATAGCCGACATTACTTAATTTGTGGGATTGCAAATTATTTTAAGCGGTCTTTTTTAGACAGAAAGAACAAATTCTTATTGATAAAATACTGTCGTATTCTTTTGTCAACTTCCGATTTTTTTGATTGGATAATATCATTGCTTAAACCAATCAACGTTTTAATTTTTAGGTTAATTTCATCGAGTTTCTGCACTTTTATTCGCTCATTATGGGCAGGGCTATATTGGCTTTCTTCCACAATATTTAGAATTTTATGAGAGCTCACCGCTTCGTCGGAAACTAACAATTGCAAAATTTTCATCGCTTTTTCATCAAACTCAATAAATTTATTTTGATAACGCATGCCATTATCCAACAAAACAATTTTCTTCCTTTTTTTGAATTGCTTAAATCCAAAATTAGCCAACAAAGCACTGAACATCAAAAATGCAACCAATGAAAATGACCCCTTTAAGAAATTATGATTGGTGTAAAATGATTCTGTGGAAATAATATCTCCTATAAATTCATTTTCACTGGCACTTCTGAAATATACATTATTATTATTTTCTCTGCTAAAAAAGAAAAAATAAAAGCGATCATTCAAAAAATAATGATGTAAAGAATGTAATACATTATAGGAATATTTGCCATGTCTAAATTTTATGTGTTTGTTATTGCCTATATCTATGGTTGATATTCCATTGGTATAAATCATCAATAAAGATTTTTTATAACGTATTGGATGGCCAAGATTGGATAAATCAATTACGTCACTCGTTCCCAAATAACTCCAAGTTTTCAATTTAAAATTGTATTTCCACACTTCATTGTTAAAATACATGTCCGTCTTGTTAAAATCGTCAATACTTTTGCCGTTAAAAATATAAGCGTCATCTTTGTCCAATAGAAACAATCCATCAAAAGTTCCTTTGGGCACTTCTTTAGAATTAACCGGACTTATGGTTTCCCACTCCAACAAATCTGTATCAAAATACGTGAAAAAATTTCGGGCACTCCAAAAACCATAACCGCCATACCTAACAATTTTATCATCATAAACAAAGATGTTAGAATTGATTTGCATTTTGTGGTTAAAGGAATTGTCTATTCGCTTAATCGTATCATTCTGCAATTTGTAAACAATTCCGCCATGAGTATTTACAAAATAATAGTTTGAATTCACCAATACCGGATAAGCACCCTTAAATTCAAATTGAGGGTCAACAACAATTTTTACGCTGTCGATTTCAAAAGTTTCGAGATCAATTTTTTTGTAGTAATCCTTAAAAAATACGAAGATGGTATTGTTTGCGCTATCCAATGAAGTGTTGGATATTTCATTATATTTTCCCACATAAACCGATTGGGAAAACAACAGATTTGCAAACAACAGTAAAACTGCGGATAATAACTTCTTCTTTAGCACCATAGCTCAAATATACACAAAATAGTGTTTGTGAGATAAAAAAAATAATCATCTCATTATAATGCGAGAATATGATCAATCAAATCATATTTTTAAATTTGCCTTATCATTTTGATTTTAAAAAATTAAAGCGTTATGAAGAAGATAATTCAAATCACCCTTAAACAAATTCAGCAGAAAACTACCCAAATTGTACTCATCGGTTTAATCATGCTTTTTGTGATGCTTTCAAGCTTGTACATTTTGTTCACCGCTTTTACATCCATTTAACAATTCACATTTACTATAAAAGCTATGAAAAAACTATTGGAAAATTGCGATAAAACAAAAGAAAAAGAAGAAAACTACCTTCAAACAAAACTTGGGGGTAGTTTATAAGATTAGCATTCAACCTTAGAAAACTAGAAAAGCACTTTAGAAAATAAGATAAACACCTGTTCATATTAAAAAAGCACAGGTGTTTATTTAAAATCATTGTTGTCCGGTAAAAATTCATTGCAATTTAACAATCCTAATCTTAATCGGCCTTAACAAACAGGTCGCCCCGATGGGGCTTGTTTTTTGAAAATCTATTTTCTACAAACAGTTCGTCCCTCTGGGACTAAAAAAGCTCCATAGGAGCGAAATGTTTGTAGAAAAACGGAAAAATTCAGTAATTAAAGCCCCATCGGGGCGACCTGATTGTTTTGAAAAATTTAACCGGACAATAATGTTAAGTATTTAAAAAACATAAAGAAAGTGGCTATAAAAATCTTTTTATCCTTATTGTTAAGCAAAAGAAAATGGAATAAATAAACCTATTTTCTACCTACTATTTTCATCATCCATTGTATATTTGTAAGAGTTTATATTGAATTACAATAAAATTATATAAAATGTCTGAATTTAAATACCAAAAGCCGTTTCCTATTACGAAAGACACCACAAAGTATCGTTTGTTAACCAAAGATCATGTTTCTGTAGTAGATTATGATGGTCGAAAAATTTTAAAAGTAGCGCCAGAAGGTCTTGAGTTACTTTCACAAGCAGCATATCATGATGTGTCTTTCTATCTGCGGGCTTCTCATTTAAAAAAATTAGAGACAATTCTTAAAGATCCAGAGGCTACAGATAACGACCGTTTTGTTGCTTATACCATGTTGTTAAATCAAATGGTAACGGCTGAGGGCGAATTGCCTACTTGCCAAGATACAGGTACCGCAATTTGTATGGCTAAAAAAGGGGAAGATGTATACACTGGGGTTGATGATGCAGAATACATTTCAAAAGGAGTGTTTAATACTTTTCAAACGGACAATCTTCGTTTTTCTCAAATTGTTCCTCTAACAATGTTAGAAGAGAAAAATTCAGGAAATAACCTTCCTGCTCAAATTGATATTTATAGTGCAACAGGTAATAAATATGAATTCTTATTTATAACAAAAGGTGGAGGTTCAGCCAATAAAACATACTTGTATCAAATGACCAAGTCTTTATTAACTGAAGAAAACTTAACCAACTTTGTGAAGCAACATATTATGGATTTAGGAACTTCAGCATGTCCTCCTTACCATTTAGCATTTGTTGTTGGCGGAACTTCGGCTGAAGCTAACTTAGCAACTGTAAAGAAAGCATCGGCAGGTTATCTGGATCACTTACCAACTGAAGGCAACGATGGCGGTCAAGCTTTTCGTGACCTTGAATGGGAAGAAAAAATCACAAAGATTTGTCAGGAATGTGGAGTGGGAGCTCAATTTGGCGGTAAATATTTTGTGCACGATGTACGTGTAATTCGTTTGCCGCGTCATGCCGCATCTTGTCCGGTAGGATTGGGTGTTAGCTGTAGTGCCGATCGCAATGTAAAAGGTAAAATTACTGAAGAAGGTATTTTTATTGAAGAATTAGAAAAAAATCCTGGACAATTCTTACCAAAAGAAGCACCACACTTAAAGGATGCTATTGAGTTAGATTTGGATCAGCCAATGGATAAAATACGTGAGGAACTTTCAAAATATCCTGTAAAAACACGTTTCAGCCTAAGAGGAACATTAATTGTTGCTCGTGATATGGCACACGCAAGAATCAGTGAAATGCTGGCAAATGGCGAAGAAATGCCACAATACTTTAAAGATCATCCTGTGTACTATGCAGGACCGGCAAAAACACCTAAAGGAATGGCTTCTGGCAGTTTTGGGCCAACAACAGCAGGTCGTATGGATCCTTATGTAGATGCTTTCCAAAAAGCAGGTGGCAGTATGGTAATGGTAGCAAAAGGGAACCGCTCACAGCAAGTAACAGATGCTTGTAAAGCAAATGGTGGTTTTTATCTTGGTTCTATTGGAGGACCTGCAGCAATTTTAGCAAAAGAAAGTATTAAATCTGTTGAAGTGGTTGATTTCCCAGAATTAGGAATGGAAGCGGTTCGTAAGATAAGGATTGAAAACTTTCCTGCATTCTTATTGGTAGATGATAAGGGGAATGATTTCTTCGCAGAATTTAAATAATCTATCAAAAACAAGATTTATAAATTAAAGACACCAAGGAACTTTGTTTGTTTGGTGTCTTTTTTTTGTTAAAAAGAGCGCTATTTTTTTAATTATAAAAAAAAACAAAAGATTGCGCTAAATTCAAAATAAACACTATTTTTGTGATTATTAAAAAACAACATTAAATAGTTATGGATTTATCGCAGTTTTCAGGATTTTTAGTTTTCTTATCCATTTTTACGATGGGATTTTGGTTAATGATTTTTTTAATAACCTTTGTAATCCCTTATTGGTTATTTGGTTATTTTAAAGAATCATGGAAATATAGAAAAGAAGACAAAGCGGCAGCTAAAAAAGAATAATATTTAATTATATGGTATAAAAAAAGGGCAATTGAAAAATTGCCCTTTTTTGTATTTTGTAATGTTTAAAACATACCTTCTTCACCGCCATTTTCTTCTCTTTGTTGTCTTTGTGGTTTCTTTTTCTCGTTAAATCTATAGGTAAAATTCAACATCACCTGTCTTTTTCTCCATTGAAATTCACTCTCCATAATCGTTCTGTCCGTATAGTTTGTGGATACACGCTTTCTGGTGTTAAAAACGTCGCTCACGTTTAGCGCCAATGTGCCTTTTTCTTTTAAAACATCTTTACTGAAAGCCAAATTAACGCCAAACATTCCTTTGGTTTTGTTATAAGCAGATTCTGACGGGCCACGGTACATACCGCTGGTTTGCCAATCTATTTTGCCTGGCAATGAAATACGAGATTCCAAACGTGTAAACCAGCTTACATTTTCATTATCATAATTTTTACCGTTAAATTCTCCATCAGTCACCGATTTGAAAAAGTTGAAACTGTTGGTGATTTTCCACCATTTAATTGGGTTGTAATTTGTGGTAAATTCAAAACCATAACGGTCTTGTGAGCTTAAATTAATAGGAGAGCTAATGATAATATCTGTTGGAACGCCATTTACATTTCTTACTTCATCCATTTGTATCATTTCAATATTGTTAATGGCGTGTTGATAATATAGTGAAGTGTTTAAGGTTAATTTTTCCCATCTTTTTAAATAGCCAAAATCAAAAGCGTTTGTATTGGTTGGGTCTAGATCAACATTTCCTTTTCTGACATTGGTTTCACTTGTTCTCGATTCAAACGGATTTAAAAACCAGTGTCCTGCTCGGCCTAACCTTCTGTTGTACCCCAATGTCAGGTTCTCAGAATCACTCAATTCCAATCCTAAATTTACTGTAGGAAAGAACTCTGTGAAATTTTTGTCGAAATTTTCATTGGTTTGCAGCAAATTAATTTTTCTGTCGGTATTTTCCATCCTTACACCAAGCAAATAAGAAAACTTATTTATTTTTTTGCCATATTGTGAGTATAAGGAATAAACATTTTGCTCAAAATTCAGCGTATTGGAAAAATTGGTATTGTTTACAAATTGGTTTGTGCCCGGATTAAATTCTTCAACCAAATAATCTGAAGTTAATTTGTTTAAATTGGCGTTAAATCCAAATTCAAATTGTGTATTTTTTCCCAAAGGCAATACGTAATCACTTTTTATCAGTGTATTTTTTGTTTCATTGTCGGTTGAATTTCTTTCAGGATTATTTACCAACGCTGAAGGAAAAATAATTCGGTCATTAATAAAAGCACTGTTGTTTTCTGTGCTGTTTTCATATTGATAATCAATCGTTAATTTATGACCGTCTTTATTAAAATTGTGCATAAAGTTTAATGCATATTCAGTAGTTTTTCCATCACTTTCCTGATCTTCAACCCTAATTTTTGTTCGGGTCAAATTTTTATTGGCGTCGTATTCTTTACTTGTATTTGTAGCTACATTTTCTCCGCTAGATTCACGATACAAAACGGTTCCTGTCACTGAAGTTTTATCTGTTAAAAAATATTCTGTTCCGAATCTTGCATTGTAATTGTTGTTTTTTCGGTCCATATCAGTAGTCTCATTTCTAAAGTCTGGCGTGTTTACCGAAGGAAATAGATTAATAACATCTCTTTTAGAGCTTCCGGGCGCATTTCTGTAATTGTAACCGCCACTTCCAAAATAATTGGCTTTGTTTGTTCTGTAATTTAAATTGGCCGATAAACCATAATTATCAGGAATTCCTGCGGAAGCAGAAACAGAGCCGTTAAATCCGTTTGCTTTTCCTTTTCTGAGGATGATATTTAAGATTCCTGCAGTTCCTTCTGCATCGTAACGCGCAGACGGGCTTGTAATAACTTCCACTTTTTCAATCGCATCGGCCGGCAATTGGCGCAGCGCATCTGTACTGCTCATACCAACCAAACCCGATGGCTTTCCGTTGATTAAAATTCGTACATTTTCACTGCCGCGCAAACTTACGTTTCCTTCCACATCCACAGAAACCGAAGGAACATTGTCTAAAACATCGCTGGCAGTTCCGCCTTTTACGGTCATGTCTTTCCCAACGTTGTATATTTTTTTGTCCAATCTAATTTCAACCGTGCTTTTCTCCGCAATAATTTCAACTTCATTTAAAGTTTGTGCATCAACTTCCAGGATAATTGTGCCTAAATCGGTATTGCCGGCAATCTCTTTGTTTTTAAAAGTTTTTGATTTAAAGGAAATAAATTCGATGGAGATATCATAAATACCTTTTACTACCTGAATATTAAATTCTCCTTTTACATCGGTAATACCGCCGGTTATGATTTTTCCATCTAGAGATTTAATGACTATAGTGGCATATTCCAAAGGTTGTTTGGTATCCTTATCAATTACTTTTCCCGTTAACATAATTTTTTCAAGAGGATCGGCGTTTGTTGCTCCTAAACTTAAAGTGATGATGCTTAATATAAATAGAAATACAATTTTTTTCATGAATGATTTGTTAATTTATGTCGCAAAGATACAAGTTGCCCAATTACTTTTATGTTAACTAGTGTTAACGACTGTGAAGAAAATTGTGAAGATTCAATAATGAATGTTTAACACCCATTAAATTTGCAAACTACTGACTATAAATATATTATAAAATAAAAAGGCTAAATAAGGGATAGAGTGTATTTATATTTTTAAGGACTTACAACTGTTAATAAACTCATAAAATTTACAATATAGATTTTATGAGTTCTGGAGGACGCCCAATTGCAGCTTTGCCTTTGTTAATAACAATTGGTCTTTCAATAAGTTTTGGGTTTTTAACCATTGCAGTGATAATTTCTGAATCCGACAGTTTTTTCCCTTTAAAGTTTTCTTTCCAAATGGCTTCGTTTTTCCGAACCAAATCAATGGGAGGAATGCCCAATAATTTTATAATTTCAGTCAATTCTTCTTTTGAAAGAGGCGTTTTTATGTAATTGATAATTTCAAAAGGCAATTTAGATTCCTGTAAAATGGCCAAACCTTCCCGGCTTTTTCCGCAACGCGGATTGTGGTAAATTTTCATGAATTTTAGTTGTTCAAAAATAACGATTAGTAGTTTGGTTTAATCTCTTTTTTATCAAAATCAATTTTTCTGTCTTTTTTGCTTTGGTTAAACCGATAAGTAAAAGACAATAAAATTGTTCTGTATTTATTTTCAATCAAACTTTTTGAGAAATAATTGGTGTCAAATCGGTCTCTGTCTGTTTTGTTTGATTTAAAAATATCATCAACCGTTAAACTGATGGAAGCATCACTATTAGAAAAGTCTTTATTGATGGCGGCGCTAGCATATGTAAATTCCTTTCTTGTGGAATAGGCGCCTTTAGAAATCAAAAAATGTTTTGCATTTATTTGAAAATCAAATATTTTAGGTATTTTTAATTGTGTCAGCAAACTAAAAGAGCCATTTAAACTTGCGTGATTATAATCTTTAACAATGGTTTCATTGGCTGAATTTACAGTTTCAAAAATTCCGGATTGATCCAAATTATAAAGATTTATATTTCCTGTAAAGTTTAAAATCTTGGCAGGTTTATAAATTGTGGTTACATCAATACCGTAATAGTCTAATTTTCCAACATTAACAGGAGTAGTGATAATTTTATTTATGCCATTTATTTGTTCGCCGGTTTCGTAAGTCACATACTCCCAATAATCATTATACCTGTTGAAAAACAGGGAGGATGAAAACATCATTTTATTGCCATTATACATATATCCTAAATTTGTGGCATCAATATAAATTGGGTTTAAAGCCGGATTTCCAACATAAGATGATGTCTCACTATATTTTTGCTCAAAAGGCTGGAGTTGGCTATAAAGTGGTGAATTCATTTTTTTGGAATAACTTAGGCTTAAACTTTTTGAATCGCTTAGTGTATATTTTAAATAAACGGTTGGGAAAATTTTATCAAAATTGTTTTTTTGGGTGGTGTTTAGGTATAAATAATCGGCCTTCAATTCCAAAAATTCAGCCCTGAGCCCTAATCCATAATAAAACTTTTCACCTTCATTTTCAAATTCAACATATACGGCGTTCAAATTATCTGAATAATCAATATTTCGGTCTTCGACAGCGCTTGAATACTGGAATGGAACTTCACTAATATTTCCTTTATAGCCAACCGAATAGGCTGAAGTTTTGCCTATTGGACTTGTGAAATTAATTTCATATGATGTATTCTGTAATTTATTTTTTTCCTTATAAGCTTGGTTGGTAAAAGCGGCATTGGTGTTTGATATCGTATTGGCAATATCGTCAGTATCTTTTGAAAATAAGAAGCTTGAAGTTAATTGCTGGCCTTCTTTTTTAAAATTGTGCTCAAAATCAACCACAAATTCATACAGTTCATTTTCCAATTTTCCAATATGCGTCCTGTCATTGGTTGCTGTTGGCGCTTTTACGGCATTAAAAATACTTGAAGACGTTAACGTATTGCTTTTGTTAATTACATTTTGAAAATTAACGCTTGTTGAAAGCGTTGTATTTTTTGACAAGTAGAAATCGGTGCCAATTGTGCCATAAAAAGCATCTTTTTTGCTGTTGAATTCACTGTTTTCATTCAAAAATGAAGAAGTGACATTATTTACAAAATATTCATTTTCAGATGCGGCTGTGGTAATCGGATTGCTGTGATTGAAGGAAGTATTCACAAAAAAGTTTAAGTATTTTGATTTATTGTTTAAGGTAATCAATCCGCCATAATAATCTTTATAGCCGCCTGTGGCAGTTAAAGATGCGTTAAAGCCTTCGTCTTTTCCCTTTTTTAAAATGATATTGATAACACTTAAGGCAGAAGCATCATACTTTGCGCCAGGATTTGTGATCACTTCAATTTTTTCAATAGAACCAGCCGGCAAAGATTTTAAAGCATCCGATTTTGACAAAGAAGAAATTTTGCCATTAATCATCACTTGAACGCTTCCATGGCCTTGTACTGTGATGCTGCCATTGGGATCAACGTTTACAGACGGAATGTTGTTTAAGATATCTGTTGCCACGCCACCATTTGCAGCCACATCTTTATCCACATTAAACACAATTTTGTTGGATTTAAATTCGACTGTTTTTTTTACGCCAACAATTTCAACCTCGTTCAAAATTTCAGTATCCAACTCCAATTCAATAACACCCAAATTAAAATTTCTTGTAATTGCTGAAAGGTTCAGAATTTTTGTTTCATAGGATATAAATTCCACAGAAACGCGATAGGTTTCTTGTTCAACATCAATGGAGAAATTGCCTTTTTGGTTGGTGATGCCCCCAAATTTTATGAGATTGGAATCAATGCTTTTAAAAATAATGGTGGCATCTTCCAATGGTTTTTTTGTGGCGGCATCTATTATTTTTCCGGTAATGGTATAAGTGGGGTAATTATTCTTTTGGCTAAAAATGAGCATTGGGGTTAATATAATTAGCACTAATAATAGTCTCCTCATAGAAAATAACTTATTTTAAGGTTCATAGCTTTTTTTAATCATTTATTTAACAAAAACATCATTTTTCACAAAGGTAAAAATACACATTATTGTTAAGAAACAACACTTTATCCAATAAAAATTACTGTTTGTTATGAAATACATAGAATAAACAGTAAAAAATTAGAAAATCATTCCAAAAGAATGCAATTCTTTCTGTAGTTGTTGCGGCGATTTATAGTGAATTCCTTGTAATTTTAAAGCTTTTGCAGCAATAATATTTTCTTCGTTGTCATCAATAAAAATGGCATTTTCGGGATTGATGGCAAATTTATCAAAAATGAGATTGTATATTTCCGGATATGGTTTTCGTATTTTTTCTTGTCCGGAAACCACCACGCCGTCAAAATAATTAAAAAACGGAAACAATTCCAATCCCAAATCCCATTTTTCTGCACTCCAGTTTGTGAGCGCATAAATTTTAAAGTTTCCTGAAGCTTTTAAAGCTTTGAACAATGCAACATTTTCTTCAATGGATCCCGAAAACATTTGATGCCATTTGCTGTAGAATAAGCGAATTAAATGTTCGTGTTCAGGAAATTCCGCGATTTTAACATTTTCAGCTTCTTCAATGGTTCTTCCGGCATCCTGTTCGGCATTCCAAGCACTTGTGCACACATTGTTCAAAAACCATTGCACTTTTTTTTCGTTGCCGTTAAACACTTTTCTGTACAAATATTCCGGTTTCCAGTCTACTAACACGCCTCCTAAATCGAAGATAATGGTATCAATATTACATTTCATTTTTGGTTTCTTTTTGTCCTTGTTGCATTAAATAGGCTTTTATAAAACCGTCTAAATTCCCGTTTAAAACGGCTTCTGCATTTCCTGTTTCATAGCCGGTTCTCACATCTTTCACCAATTTATAAGGATGTAAAACATAATTTCTGATTTGTGACCCAAATTCAATTTTCATTTTCCCGGATTCTATATCGCTTCTGGCTTCCTGCTGTTTTTTCAATTCAATTTCATACAATTGCGATTTCAGCATTTGCAAGGCCCGTTCTCTGTTTTCGTGTTGTGAGCGTGTTTCGGAACAAGACAATTGAATGCCTGTCGGTTTGTGGGTAAGTTGCACTTTTGTTTCCACTTTATTCACATTTTGGCCGCCTGCACCACTTGAGCGTGAAGTTATAATTTCAATATCTGCCGGATTTATTTCGATTTCAATGCTGTCATCAACCAAAGGATAAACATACACCGAGGCAAATGAAGTATGGCGTTTTGCATTGCTGTCGAAGGGCGAAATCCGCACCAACCTGTGCACGCCGTTTTCTCCTTTTAAATAGCCAAAAGCAAATTCGCCTTCAATTTCTATGGTAACCGTTTTAATGCCGGTGACATCGCCTTCCTGAAAATTCAGTTCTTTTACTTTATATTTTTTGCTTTCTGCCCACATTAAATACATACGCATCAGCATTTGCGCCCAATCACAGCTTTCCGTACCGCCCGCTCCGGCAGTAATTTGTAACACGGCACTTAAATTATCGCCTTCATCAGAAAGCATATTTTTAAATTCCAGGTCTTCCAGCAAAGAAATTGTGGTGTCATATTGCTGTTCAACTTCTTTATCGGTCACTTCTCCTTCCGCATAAAAATCGAGTAAAACGGAAACTTCATCAAAATGGGTTAAAATGGAATTAAAATCTTCCACCCATTTTTTTTTGAATCGAAGGTTTCTCATCACTATTTCAGCTTCTCTTGGATTGTTCCAAAAAGCCGGATTTCCGGTGAGTTCTTCCTCGTTCGAAATTTCAATGGCTTTTTTATCGATTTCAAGATACGTTTTTAAACGGCTGATGCGTTCCTGAAGTTTAATAATATGTTCGTTTGTAATCATTTTTTTATTTAGAACTACAAAAATACCTTTTCATTTTTAAACTATGCAAATAAATTTGATTCGTTATATTTCAATCAAACTAATTATGGTATTTTTGGGTAAAATCTTTTTTCTTCTGAAAAGACAGAAATGGTGGATTTAATTAAAATTTCTAAACCTATATAAATTAATAAATCTCAAACTTAAATGATGCAAATAAATTTAATAAGCGACACCGTAACCAAGCCTACCAAAGGAATGCTTAAGGCAATGATGGAGGCTGAAGTTGGTGACGATGTTTTTGGAGGTGATCCAACAGTCAATAAATTACAGTTAAAAATGGCAAAAATGTTTGGTATGGAAGCCGCCTTATTTTTTCCTTCGGGAACCATGGCAAACCAAACTGCCATTAGGCTTCATACGCGACACGGGGACAGAATGTTTTGCGATAAATGGTCGCACGTCTATAATTTTGAAGGTGGCGGTGCCGCAGCCAATTCGGGAGTAACCTCTCATTTAATAGATGGCGAAAGAGGAATGTTTACCGCAAATCAATTGCTTGATGCTGTTTCGGGAAGAACGGACATTCACGTGCCTTGGGCCAGTTTGGTTGTGGTGGAAAACACCACCAATAAAGGAGGAGGTGCTTGTTGGGATTATGAAGAGTTATTGAAAATGAAGAAAATTTGTACCGCGCATAATTTGGCATTTCATATGGACGGCGCAAGAATTTTCAATGCTTTGATCGCTAAAAATGAAACGCCTAAACAATATGGTGAAGTCTTCGATACCATTTCGGTTTGTTTGTCCAAAGGATTGGGAGCGCCCGTTGGATCTGTGTTGTTGGGCTCAAAACTTCATATTGAAAAGGCGTTAAGAATCAGGAAATTATTTGGCGGGGCCATGCGTCAGGTGGGTTATTTGGCGGCTGCCGGAATTTACGCATTGGACAATCATATCGACCGTTTGGCAATTGACCATACACGCGCAAAAGTCATTGGCGTGGCACTTCAAAATTGTAAATTGGTAAAATATGTGGAGCCTATTGAAACCAACATTGTTATTTTTAACGTCATTGATTCCATCAATGAAGAAGATTTTATGAACCGTTTAAAAAAAGCCGGAATTTCATTGATTTCTATGGGAAATGGAAAATTGAGGATGGTAACCCATTTAGATTTTACCGAAGAAATGCTTGAAATGGTGGTGAGCACCTTAGAAAATATTTAATTTATTTTGTCAAATTCTGAAACTAATTCAATAAAAATTAATTTGGGCCTGCCCGCCATTTCGGTGGGCGTTCCCCGCCAGCTGGCGGGTCGGGTCTTTCGTTCCAAACTTTTTGCGCCGAAAAAGCGCAAAAAGGTTTTCCCCTGCAACCCCTAACGCAAATTGAATTACGATTTTAGAATTATCGACAGGGCAAAATTCGTCAATCGTCAATCGTAAATCTAAAATTTTCTTTTCGAGCTTAGCGGTTAAATGCAAATTTCGACTGAATTTTATAGTTTAAATATAGCAAACATTGGTAAAGTATTTTTAAAAATATAATCTGAAATAAAAATGAAAACAATTAAATTTAAGATGATTGTGCTTTTTTTAGCCATAAGCACCACCGGATTTTCACAATCTGAAATAGATAAAATGTTGATTGAAATTTCTACAGCACCTTCTGCAGAACGCTTGGAAAAAGACATCGTAAAATTGGCAAATTTTGGAACGCGACATACGTTGTCTGATACTCTTTCTAAAACCAGGGGAATTGGCGCAGCACGCCGTTGGGTTAAAACTGCTTTTGAAGAAGTTTCAAAAAATTGCAATAATTGTCTGGAAGTAAGTTATTTGGGTGATTTGGTAAAAGCGGACGGAAGCCGAATTATTACAGACACCAAAGTGGTGAATGTGATGGCTATTCAACGCGGAACAACCTATCCAAACCGTTATGTAATTATGGCTGGCGATATTGATTCCCGCGTTTCTGATGTTAATAATTTTACGTCAGATTCGCCCGGCGCAAACGACAACGCAACCGGATTGGCGGGAACCATTGAAGCTGCACGGGTTTTAAGTAAATATAAATTTCCTGTTTCCATTATTTATGTGGGTTTGTCGGGTGAAGAACAAGGTTTGTACGGCGGAAAAATTATGGCAAAATATGCCAAAGAAAATAATTGGGACATTATCGCGGTGTTAAACAATGATATGATTGGCAACATTGAAGGAATTGACGGTGTTATTGACAACAGTACTTTCCGAATTTTTTCTGAAGCCATTTCTGCACAAACTACTGAAAGAGAGCGTAACAGTATGCGTTTTTATGGCGGTGAAGTGGACGGAACTTCGCGTCAATTGGCGCGTTATGTGGCAAAATTGGCCGAACAATATATGACCAATTTAAAACCAATTATGATTTACAGACTCGACCGATTTGGAAGAGGCGGCCATCACCGACCTTTTAATGACGAAGGTTTTACGGGAGTGAGAATTATGGAAACCCACGAAAATTACAACCGTCAACACCAAGATCTCAGAACTGAAAATGGCATAAAATACGGCGATGTAATTGAAGGCGTAAACTTTGATTATGCCGCAAAATTAACCGCGGTAAATTGTTTAACGCTGGCTTCATTGGCTGCAACGCCTTTGGAACCACAAAACGTGATGATTGCTGGTGCCGTGGAGCCATCAACCCGATTAAAGTGGGACGCCGTTGCCGATAAAAACAGCATCGGCTATAAAATTTATTGGAGAGACACCACTTCGCCGCAATGGCAATACAGCCGATTTGTGGGCAAAGCAACTGATTACACGTTGAAAAATATTCTCATTGATAATTTCTTGTTTGGCGTGGTTAGTGTAGGAGCAAATGGCGCGGAAAGTTTGGTGCAGTTTCCAAGAAAATTAATTCCAAGCGGTATGTAATTATTTCAAGCAATTCCGACTTATTTAAAAATAGATTAAGGAATGAAAAAAATATTCATAATATTTCTGGTTTTTGCAACAGCGAACATTGATGCACAATCCATACTAACAAAAAAATCAAAAATGTCAGATAAATTAGAAATCGCCACGTTGGCAAACGGTTGTTTTTGGTGTACCGAAGCCATTTTTCAAAGATTAAATGGCGTTGAAAAAGTAACATCGGGTTATTCAGGAGGAAAGGTTAAAAATCCAACATACAATGAAGTCACCTCAGGCGAAACAGGCCATGCAGAAGTGATACAAATTCAATTTGATCCTAAAATAATATCTTTTCAGGAAATTTTGGAGGTGTTTTTTGCCACCCACGACCCAACAACTTTAAACAGACAGGGTTATGATGTTGGCACCCAATACCGTTCCGCCATATTTTACCATTCAACAGCGCAAAAAAAAGTTGCCGAAGCATTTATTAAATCGTTGACCGACGCCAAAGTTTTTGATAAAAAAATTGTTACTGAAGTTACTGCATTTGAGGCGTTTTATGAAGCGGAAGCCTACCATCAAAATTATTACAATAACAATAAAAATCAAGGTTATTGCGTGGCGGTTATCAATCCGAAATTGGATAAATTCATCAAAAAATATAAGGATAAGTTAAAAAAATAATTGATTTTTATGGTGTTTTTTGAATAAACAGGGAACTATTAAATAACTATAATTTTTTTGCAGTAATTCGATTTGCGTTAGGGAGTGAAGTGAAAATCCCGGCTTTGCGAGCATATTTAGCGATATCTTCAACAGATTGCCACGCTCCGCTCGCAATGACAGATTGCAACGTAACGCCCGACCCGCCAGCTGGCGGGAAACGCCCATATTTTTAAACTTATTTTAATTGTATTTATCTGAAAAATAATTAATTGATGTCTAATAAATACAAACTTCTGTTGTTAAGTATTCTTTTTGATGGAGTGGGAATGCTTTCTTTCGCAATTCCGTTTATTGGGGAATTTTCGGATATTATATGGGCGCCTTTATCGGCTTTTATCATTTACAAAATGTATGGAGGAATTTTGGGAAAAGGCGTGGGAATCATTTCTTTTGTTGAGGAAATTGGTATTTTTGGAAGCGATTTTATTCCAACATTTACCTTAACTTGGATTTACAAATATCTTATCAAAAAAGAAAAGTAGCTTAGGCTTCTTTAAAAAATCTTTTAAAACCCATTCTTGAAAGCGTTTTTTTAGAAAATGCTGAAAAGAATTTAAATTGTCCGAAAAGAAACCCAACCAATGGCAAAGTGAATTGATAAATCAAAAAGATCAACACAATTCTAACCGGCCAAAACAACCAAGGATTGGTGGTTTCTTTGTCTAAACCTATAAATTCAGTTACCGGTTTTGCAACCCAAGCGGCAAAAGAACCATTCACGGAAAAAACGATGATGATTAATAGGACCTGAAAATTAGAAGTTAATCCCCAGCGTTGTTTTAATTTTTCCATTTATTTTATTTTCGGGGCAAAAATACATTTATATTTTTAAATAAAGATTGCTTATAAATCTTCCTGATATTTTTTTAAAATTGTGAATTTTTTAATCAATTATATAGGGAACCTAAAAGTGTGTTAAAGTTTTTTTTGAATTTATAACAAAATATAATGGCTTAATCCTCGTTTTTATTATAATTTTAAACAGAAAAATGTTCAATAAAAATCTAAAAACACAAAATTTATGAAGAAATTACTTTTTATGTCGGCATTCTTAATAGGAACCATTTTTACAGTTAATGCACAAGACATTGCACGAAATGCCCTAGGTGTGCGTTTGGGTGACAACGATGGTTTTGGCGGTGAAATATCTTATCAGCGCGAATTGAGTGAAAATACCCGTTTAGAACTGGATTTGGGTTTTAGAAGCAATAAGTATTCTGATGCTTTTAAATTAACCGGAATTCACCAGTGGGTTTGGAATATTGACGGCGGATTTAATTGGTATGCAGGTTTTGGCGCAGGAATTGGATCTTGGAGTCACGACAATAATTATATGGGAAATGATGATGAAGGATTATTTTTGAATGCCGACGGAAATATTGGCATTGAGTATAATTTTGATATTCCGCTAATGATTTCCTTAGATTTTAGACCCGAGATAGGATTAATTGGAAATTATGGAAAAGATACTGATTTAGACATTGCGCTTTCTTTGCGTTACCAATTTTAATCGATTAAATAGTCATAAAAAATGCGCCATCTGGCGCATTTTTTATTTATTGTCTTCAAATTTTTTTATCTTACCAAAAATTTTAAAACTTGTTGAATGAAAAAATTAGCATTGCATTGGCAAATATTGCTTGGAATGGTTTTGGGTGTTTTGGTAGGACTCATAATGACACAATTTGATGGAGGCAGTGAAATTGTCAGGGATTGGATAAAACCTTTTGGCACCATTTTTATCAATTCACTAAAACTTATTGCCGTGCCGTTAATTTTGGCTTCGCTTATAAAAGGAGTTTCCGATTTAAAGGATATTTCAAAATTGTCTAAAATGGGAGGAAGAACCATTGGTCTTTATTTGCTGACCACAGTCATTGCAGTTTCTATTGGATTGGTGTTGGTAAATGTCATAAAACCAGGGAATTCTATCACCCCAGAAACGCGCCAGGAATTGGTTCAAAATTATAGTGGGGATACCGATAAATATAAAGAAGAAGCATTTAAACAAAAAGAAAGCGGACCATTGCAGGCATTGGTAGATATTGTTCCAGATAATATTTTTGGCGCAGCTTCAGAAAATAAAAATATGCTTCAAGTCATATTTTTCGCCATTTTTTTTGGGATAGGATTAATTTTAATTCCTGAAAAAAAATCAAAACCCGTAAAAAAATTCTTTGATGGATTTAATGAAGTCATTTTAAAAATGATCGATTTAATTATGCTCGCCGCGCCTTTTGGTGTTTTTGCGCTTTTGGCGGCTTTGGTGGTTGAATCGCCAAGCATAGATTTATTTAAGGCACTTATTTGGTACGCTTTTACCGTTATTTTAGGTTTGGCATTAATGATTGCTTTTTACAATGTAATGGTATTATTGATTGCCAAAAAAAGTCCCTCCTACTTTTTTAAGGGAATTTCACCAGCGCAATTACTGGCATTTTCTACCAGCAGCAGCGCGGCAACGTTGCCGGTTACTATGGAAAGAGTTACAGAACATTTGGGCGTTGATGAAGAAGTGAGCAGTTTTGTGTTGCCAATTGGCGCTACCATTAATATGGACGGAACAAGCTTGTATCAGGCAGTTGCGGCGGTTTTTATCGCCCAGGCTTTTGGCATGGAATTGTCTTTGGGCGTGCAATTGGGAATTATTGTTACCGCAACCTTGGCAAGCATTGGATCGGCGGCTGTGCCGGGCGCAGGCATGGTGATGTTGGTGATTGTTTTGGCGCAAGCGGGAATTCCGGAAGCCGGTTTGGCCTTAATTTTTGCTATTGATAGGCCTTTGGATATGTGTAGAACAACGGTTAATGTAACCGGAGACGCAACTGTTTCTATGATTGTTGCCAAATCATTGGATAAACTTCACGAACCTAAAGTAAAAGATTGGGACGATCATTATAAGGATTGACCTAATTTGCTGCTATTTTTTGCTTAAAATTTTATTAATAGATTAATACTTTTTAAACTGCATTTAAATTTTATTTTGTAATCCTGAATTTACTATATTTCGGAGAATTTTAAAATGGTTAGATGAAAAAATTAGCATTGCATTGGCAAATATTGCTGGGTATGGTTTTGGGTGTTTTGGTCGGACTTATTATGACACAATTTGAAGGTGGCGGTCAATTGGTAAGGGATTGGATAAAACCTTTAGGAACCATTTTTATCAATTCATTAAAACTCATTGCAGTGCCATTAATTTTGGCTTCGCTGATAAAGGGTGTCTCTGACTTAAAGGATATTTCAAAACTTTCCAAAATGGGCGGGCGAACCATTGGGATTTATATAATTACCACCGTAATTGCAGTTTCTATCGGGTTATTGTTGGTTAACATTATTAAACCCGGAGCTTCTATATCTGAAAATACCCGACAAGAATTGGTTCAAAACTATAGTGAAGATGCCGATAAATATAAAGAAGAAGCATCAAAACAAAAGGAAAGCGGGCCGTTGCAGGCATTGGTGGAAATTGTTCCTGATAATATTTTTGGAGCGGCTTCAGAAAATAAAAATATGCTACAGGTGATATTTTTTGCCATCTTTTTTGGTGTTGGTTTAATTTTAATTCCAGAGAAAAAATCAAAACCCGTAAAAAAATTCTTTGATGGATTTAATGAAGTCATTTTAAAAATGATTGATTTAATTATGCTCGCAGCGCCTTATGGCGTTTTTGCCCTATTGGCTGCTTTGGTGGTTGAATCGCCAAGCCTGGATTTGTTTAATGCTCTTATTTGGTATGCGTTTACTGTAGTTTTTGGTTTGTCGCTCATATTGGCTTTTTACACTGCCTTGGTATGGATATTTACAAAAAAATCGCCATCCTATTTTTTTAAAGGAATTTCACCTGCGCAATTATTGGCTTTTTCAACCAGCAGCAGCGCGGCAACGTTGCCGGTTACAATGGAAAGAGTTACCGAACATTTGGGTGTTGATGAAGAAGTGAGCAGCTTTGTGTTGCCAATTGGAGCCACCATAAATATGGACGGCACAAGTCTGTATCAGGCTGTGGCAGCGGTTTTTATCGCTCAGGCTTTTGGCATGGAATTGTCTTTATCGGTACAATTGGGGATTATTGTTACCGCAACATTGGCAAGTATTGGATCGGCGGCAGTGCCGGGCGCAGGTATGGTGATGTTGGTGATTGTTTTGGCACAAGCCGGGATTCCGGAAGCCGGTTTGGCCTTAATTTTTGCCATTGACCGGCCTTTGGATATGTGCCGAACAACCATAAATGTTACGGGAGATGCCGTGGTTTCAATGATAGTAGCAAAATCATTAGGGAAACTTGACAATCCTAAGGTAAAAGAATGGGATGACCATTATCCGAAAGCATAATGATGCGCAGTTAATCCAAAAATCTATTTTTTAATTTTGCGGAAGGAATTATACAATTTTCCCTTTTGCCAAACCATCTATAACGGTTTTTTGCAATTAAATCATAAATCCAGTCTCTAAAATATTTCGGCAATATTAAAAATGCATAAAACAATTTAAACCCGCCATCTAATCGTTTGGCGATTTTGAGCGCTGCGGTTGATTTATCGTATAATTTTTGTCCTTCAACCAGAATTACAGTTTCTGAATCGAAATTTTTCAAATTGAAATGTAACAATATTTCTTTTGCGGCGTCTGATTGAAATGAGGCAAATAAAAACTGTTTTTTTTTGTCGTGTTTGATCACAAAATTTACCGATGCATTGCAAAGGTTACAAACACCGTCAAAAAGAATAATTGATTTGTTTTCAAGATTGTCCATAAAGCAAAATTATTGATTTAAAATGAAAGTATCTTTTAACTTAATATTAATAATCACGCCCAACAACAATTTTTAAATTTGTTAAAACATTGACCAAATGATCAAGATTGAAAAACTTCATAAATCTTATCCAATAGGAAAAGGTTCCCTCCACGTATTAAAAGGCTTGGATTTACATATTAAAGAAGGTGAATTTGTATCGATAATGGGTTCTTCCGGTTCCGGAAAATCGACATTGTTAAATATAGTTGGTTTATTGGACAACCACGATACTGGAAATTATTATTTAAACGGACAATTAATAGAAAATTTAGATGAGAAAAAAGCGGCAATTCTTCGAAATAAATTTTTAGGTTTTGTGTTCCAGTCCTTTAATCTGATCAATTATAAAAGTGCCTTGGAAAATGTTGCCTTGCCTTTGTATTATCAAGGAATTGGCAGAAAAGAAAGAAATAAAATCGCATTACAATATTTAGACAAAGTAGGCATAAAAGACAGGGCAGAACATTTGCCTAGTGAACTGTCGGGTGGTGAAAAACAACGTGTTGCCATTGCACGCGCTTTGGTTACAAATCCGAAAGTAGTTTTGGCCGATGAGCCAACTGGTGCATTGGATTCTGCAACCACACATTCTGTAATGGAATTGCTGAAAGAAATCAATCGTGAAGGAATGACTGTTTTTGTAATTACGCACGAAGAGGATGTTGCAGCAGAAACAGACAGAATTGTGAGATTAAAAGATGGTATCATAATAAGTGATGAAAAAGTTCAAAAAAAAAGTAACCGAATAAGCTATGTTTGATTTAGACCGTTGGCAGGAAATTTTTCAGACAATCAGTAAAAACAAATTAAGAACGCTTCTTTCTGGTTTTACTATTGCATTTGCCATTTTATTATTTACGCTCCTATTTGGCATAGGAAATGGTTTGAAACACACTTTTGAAAAACAATTTGCAGGAGATTCCCAAAATTCAATCTATATAAGATCGGGAAATACCACAAAACCTTATAAAGGATTGCAAAGCGGAAGACAAATCCAATTCAGAAATGACGATTCTAAATTTATCAATGAAAAGTTTGAAGATGATATTCAGTTTTTTAGTCCGAATATTGAACGATTTGCCCAGGCATCCTACAAAGGTGAGCAAAATCAATACACCGTAAGGGGCGTTTATCCTGATTATCTGCCTTTGGAATCGGCTGTGATAGAAAAAGGAAGATTTTTAAGTGTGTTGGACATCAAAAACAAAGTAAAAGCGATTGCGATAGGAAGATTGGTTGAAAAAGATTTATTCGGAAATTTGTCGGCATTGGGAAAAAATATTGTGCTTGACGGACTTTCTTATAAAGTGGTTGGTGTTTTTAGCGATCCTGGAGGCGATAATGATGAACGATTTATATATGCGCCTTTTACAACCTTGCAGGGAATTTATATGCCCAATGATGAATTGGATAGGTTTGGTTTAACCTTCAATCCGAAATTAAGTAATGAAGAAGCCATTGCATTTTCAAATTTATTGACACAAGTCCTTAAAGAAAAACACAAAGTTGACCCACGAGACCAATCGGCCATAAGGGTTCAGAATTATGCAGAAGGCGCCAAAAACGTACAACAATTTATGGGCGTTTTAAATATCATCATCCTTTTCATTGGAATAGGAACTTTAATTGCCGGGGTTATCGGTATCAGCAATATTATGGTGTACATCGTAAAAGAACGGACCAAAGAATTGGGTATCAGAAAAGCATTGGGCGCAACGCCAAATTCTATTATTGGGATGATTATGATGGAATCCATTTTTATTACTGCTTTGGCGGGTTACACAGGTTTATTAATCGGTGTATTTGCTTTAAAAGGATTGGGAGACAGTTTGGAAAAGTACTTCATTTTGAATCCGAGTGTAGAAACTTATGTGGTTGTTGGTGCAACAATTGTGCTAATTGTTGCAGGTACCATTGCAGGATATATTCCAGCAAAAAGAGCGGCAAGCATCAAACCAATAGTAGCATTAAACGACGAGTAATATGATAAAATTTTTATTTGACACAGATACTTGGCAAGAAATATACAGCAGTATTCGCAAAAATAAAACACGTACCGCAATTACCATTATTGGCGTTATGTGGGGTATTTTTTTATTGGTTGTTTTATTGGGCGCCGCAAAGGGCGTCGAAAATAATTTTAACAGATTATTTGGCGATTTTGCGACAAACAGCGTATTTGTCTGGGCGCAACAAACGAGCAAACCTTTTAAAGGCTTTCAAGAAGGGAAATCACTTACCCTAAAAATGTCAGATTTGGAGAGTATCAAAAAAGAAATTCCGGGATTGGAATTCGTGGTGCCGCGCCTTCAAGATCAAGCCTTGGCCGTAAATGATTTTAAATCGGGAAGATTCGGCGTTTTTGGGGATTATCCGGAGCTTGATGAAGTTCAGAAAATGGATATGGTTTATGGAAGGTTTATCAACCACAACGATATTATAGAAAAGAAAAAAGTATGTGTGATTGAAGAAGAAATTTACAAGCAGCTTTTCGATAAAGATGTTCAGCCTATTGGAACTTATATTAAAATAAACAACATCAATTATAAGGTTATAGGGATGTATAAAAAGGGACAGATTGGCAGTGGTGGTCCACAAGGAAATATTCACATTCCTTTTACCACATTTCAACAAGTATATAACAGAGGAGAAGATGTTGGTTGGATGATGATTACCGGGAAACCAGGGTTTGACATTACACAAATTGAAGCAGATGTGAAGTTATTGCTTAAAAATTTGCATAAAGTACATCCGGAAGATGATAGGGCATTCGGTAGTTTTAACTTAGGAAAAGAAATCGCAAAAGTGACGGGCTTTTTAACCGGAATGCAGTTTTTAACTTGGTTTGTGGGCATTGCAACACTAATTGCAGGCGTATTTGCCATCGGAAATATTTTGTTGATCACAGTTAAAGAACGTACAAAAGAAATTGGTATCAGACGTGCTTTAGGCGCAAAACCTTGGGAAATAAAACGACAAATAATTTTGGAATCTGTTTTTTTAACCAGTATCGCAGGCTCATTGGGAATCATTTCCGGAGGCATTGTTTTAATGATTATTGATGTCACTTTAGGAAAAGGCGATGAACCAGCTTTAACAAACCCAACGGTTGATATTCCCATAATTTTAATTGCGGCCGCAACTTTGGTCATATTAGGAACTTTAATCGGGTTGATTCCTGCGCATACAGCCGTAAGCATACGGCCTATTGAAGCATTAAGAGAGGAATAAATCCATTGACAATTAACAATTAAATAAAATAAAATAAACTGAAAATCAATCACTAATGAAAAAAACTATAATTTTTGGAGCCATAGGAGTAGCACTTATCGCTGTTTTGGCTTGGTTTGGGGCAAAAAACAGCAAATCTCCTATTGAGTATGAAACAGAAAAAGCATTTATAACCAATATTGTCAGAAAAACAGTGGCTACAGGAAAAGTAATTCCTTTGGAAGAAGTAGAACTAAAACCAAAAGTTTCGGGAATTATTGATCGTATTTATGTGGAAGAAGGTGCAAAAGTTAAGGTTGGCGACTTAATAGCCACAATTAGGGTTGTGCCAAACGTACAATCCTTAAATAGCGCTCAAGGCAATGTGAGAACAGCTCAATTGCGTTATAACAATACCAAAACTTTATACGAAAGAAATAAAGGCTTGTTTGAAAAAGGGGTGATTTCTAAACAAGAATTTGAAGCAACGGAATTAAACTTCAATAGTGCAAGAGCTGAATTAAACAATGCCCAAAATAATTTGGATATTATTAAAAAGGGTTCAGCCGCCGGAATGGGAGAAACAGCGAATACTTATGTGAAAGCTGAAATTTCTGGTACTGTATTGGAAATTCCGGTGCGTATAGGAAATCAGGTGATTGAGAGCAATACTTTTAATGCAGGAACCACCATTGCAACCATTGCTGATATGACAAAAATGATTTTTGAAGGCAGGGTTGATGAAGCTGAAGTGGGGAAAATAAAAAAGGGTACCGTTTTGGAAGTTTCATTGGGTGCCATTGAAAAGAAAAAATATCCGGCAAAATTGAATTTTATCGCGCCAAAAGGAACAGAAGAGAATGGCGCGGTGCAATTTAAAATTAAAGGCGATGTCACTTTGGATGATGAATTTTTTGTGAGAGCGGGCTATAGCGCAAATGCCGATATCGTTTTGGAAAAGAAAGACAGTGTGCTTTCCATAAAAGAAGCCTTGTTGCAATTTGACAAAAAAACAGAAAAACCTTATGTTGAAGTTAAAGTTGGCGATCAAAAATTTGAAAGAAGAGACGTGGATCTTGGTATTTCAGATGGTGTTAATGTAGAAATTTTATCGGGTGTTACCATCAAAGATGACATAAAAATTTGGAATAAAACTTCTAAAAAAGAGGAAGAAGAAAAAGAAAATAATTAAAAATCAATTTTACTGCAAATTTAAAAGCGTTTTAATTTATTTTAAAACGCTTTTTTTGTAAATTTATCGGACAAGTTTTATCAACAGTTTTCTTTATGCAATTTCTATGATTTTTATCAATAGGAAATTAAAAGAAAATGACGAAATTTAGCCTAATATAAATTAAAACCGATTCGAAAATGGAAAGTCAGTTAGTATTCTTAAGTGATCTGAACTTCAACCTGGATGTTTGGAAAAGAGAGTTGAAGTTTCAAGAAAGTGAAATGGATTATTTTGAAGAAAAGTTAGAGCATATTGTGATGCGGAATCCGGGCACTGATGTTCTGGTTCAATTAGAAGGTTTTCAAAATAAAATAATCCGTGAACGAGAAGTTATGGGTCATTTAAGGCATAGAATTAGAATGAAAAGGAGAGAATTGGCACATCAAGGTAAAATTGAAAAAAATAATGAGGCGCTATATCACGAAAAACAGGTATTGTTAAAAGACGAAATGAAAACATTTGTGAATATGCATTACCAGCTTAAAGAAAAAATGATGGATTTCTTCCTGAAATATTTATAGATATTAAATTAATGAACAAAAAAAATCGGAGTTTTCGCTCCGATTTTTTTGTTCTAAATATGATTTTAATTCCAAATAAAACTCCCTCTCCTTGGAAAGGGCTGGGGATAGGGTTTAAAAGTTAAATTTTATGATTTGAACTCTGTAATTGTTTTTTTAATGATCGCAACGCAATCCAATAATTGTGTTTCATTCATTACCAAAGGTGGCGCAAAACGAATAATATTGCCGTGGGTTGGTTTTGCCAATAAGCCATTGTCGCGCAATTTTAAACAAATATCCCAGGCCGTTGAGCTGTTTTCAGTGTCGTTAATCACAATGGCGTTTAACAAACCTTTTCCGCGTACCATTTTGATGAGTGTTTGCGTTTCTATAAATTTTTGCATTTCACTTCTGAAAAGTTTTCCCAATTTGTCGGCATTTTCTGCTAAATCTTCATCTTTAATCACTTTTAGCGCGGCAATGGCCACAGCGGCAGCCAAAGGATTTCCGCCAAAAGTGGATCCGTGTTGTCCGGGTTTTATGACCTCCATAATGTGATTATTGGCCAAAACTGCTGATACCGGATAAACGCCGCCACTCAATGCTTTTCCTAAAATTAAAATGTCAGGAACAACATTTTCGTGATTTACAGCCAATAATTTTCCTGTTCTTGCGATACCGGTTTGCACTTCATCGGCAATAAATAAGACGCCGTATTTTTCACACAAAGCTTTTGCTTTAGCCAAATAACCTTCGGTCGGCACATAAACGCCAGCTTCTCCCTGAATGGGTTCCACTAAAAATCCGGCAATATTTTTGCTCGATTTTAAAGCCTCTTCAAGTGCCTCAATACTATTGTAATCAATTTTTATAAAACCTTCTGTAAATGGCCCAAAGTTTCTGCGCGCTTCTTCATCATTTGAAAATGAAATGATGGTGGTTGTCCGACCGTGAAAATTATTCTTGCAAACAATTATTTGTGCCTGATTTTCTGTAATTCCTTTTTTCTCATAAGCATATTTTCTGCATAGTTTAATGGCAGTTTCAACAGCTTCCGCACCCGTATTCATTGGTAAAACTTTGTCGAAACCAAAAAATTCGGTCACATATTTTTCATATTTCCCAAGCACATCATTATAAAACGCCCTGGAAGTCAATGTTAAAGTATTTGCTTGGTCATTTAATGCTTTAATTATTTTTGGGTGGCAATGCCCTTGATTAACAGCTGAATACGCCGACAAAAAGTCGTAATAACACTTGCCGTCCACATCCCAAACATACACGCCTTCTCCTCTGGTTAAAACTACCGGCAATGGATGGTAATTATGTGCCCCGTAATTATTTTCTAAATCAATAGCCTGATGTGATGAAATTTTTTCTGAAACCATCTTGTAAAAAAATTATATTTTAAAATCCTAAATTCCTCCTTTAGGAGAGAAATCATCCTCATATTTTGTGCAAATTACAAAATATTTCAAACTTATAAATAGCCTTAATTGTTTATTTTAATTGTAAAATTGCCTTTGGAAAGAGATCGGCAAATTATTGTAAAGTTTATGGTAAAAATTACATACTCATTGAAATTAATTGAATAAATTTGCCTAACTAAAAATAAAATTTTAAAAAATGAAAAAATCGATATTGATATTAGGTTTGGCAGCTTTCTTTTTTGTAAGCTGTGGCGAAACAAAGAAAGAAGAAGTGAAAAAAGAAGTTGAAGCGCCTGTTGAAGCGCCGGCCGAAGGAAAAATTAAAACGTCGGATGATTATCTTGTGTTGGGAAAGGAATTATTTACATCGAAAACTTGCGTGACTTGTCACCAACCAGATGCCAAAGTAATTGGACCATCAATTAAAGACATCAATAAAGTCTACACCGAAAAAGGAGCAAACATTGTTGCTTTCTTAAAAGGTGAATCTCCTGCAATTGTAGATACAGACCCAGGCCAAGTTGCCATTATGAAAGCTAATTTAGATGGTTTTGTAAAAAACTTAACCTCAGAAGAGCTTGCTGCATTGGCAGTTTATATGAGCAGCGTAAAATAATCAAGTTAAAATTATTATTTGAGAGCATCCCGAAATTCGGGATGCTTTTTTTATGCTAAAAATGGTACATTTGCAAAATGGCAAGAAAAAACAAGCAATTTATTTTTGAAAACATTGAAGTGATCGATGCAGGAGCCCAAGGCAAAACGATTGCAAAGGCGCCAGACGGATGTGTTATCTTTTTATCCAATGCGGTTCCGGGTGATATCGTGGACATTAAAACAGGCAAAAAAAGGAAAGCCTATTTTGAAGGCACAGCCATAAAATTTCATAAATATTCTGAAAAACGCGTTGAACCTGTTTGTCAACATTTTCAGTTTTGCGGCGGTTGCAAATGGCAGGATATGGGGTATGAACATCAATTGGCCTATAAAGAGAAGGAAGTCATCAACAACTTAAAACGCATCGGTCATTTGGAATTGCCTGAGCCAACGCCTATTTTAGGTTGTGAAAAACAGTATTTCTACAGAAATAAAATGGAATTTTCTTTTTCCAATAGTAGATGGTTAACATTGGAAGAAATAAATTCCACAGAAGAAATTGACAACCGAAATGCCTGCGGTTTTCATATTGCAGGAATGTGGGATAAAATTTTGGACATTGAAAAATGCCATTTACAAGAAGATCCTTCCAATCAAATCAGAAATTTTGTCAAGGAATTCGGAATAAAAAACGGACTGGAATTTTACAATCCGCGGGAACAATCCGGACTTTTGCGCACCATAATGATTCGCATTTCATCAACGGGAGAAATGATGGTGGTGGTTCAATTTTTGCAGGAAGAAAAAGAAAAAAGGGAAGCATTATTGAATGCACTAATTCAGGAATTTCCGCAGATTACTTCGCTTCAATATGTGATTAATGGTAAAGGAAACGACACTTTATACGACCAAGATATTATGTTGTTCAGCGGAAGAGCTCATATTTTTGAAGAAATGGAAGGACTTAAATTTAAGATTGGGGCAAAATCATTTTATCAGACAAATTCTGCACAAGCCTACGAATTGTACAAAATTACGCGTGATTTTGCCAATTTAACCGGCAATGAAATTGTGTACGATTTTTATACCGGCACCGGAACCATTGCGCAATTTGTGGCCAAAAACGCCAAAAAAGTGATTGGCGTTGAGTCGGTTCCCGAAGCCATTGAAGATGCAAAACAAAATGCGAAAATGAACAATATTGACAATGTCGAATTTTTTGCCGGAGATATGAAAGATGTTTTTAACGACAGTTTTATAAAAAATCACGGACAGCCAGATGTGGTAATTACAGATCCGCCGCGAGATGGAATGCATAAAAATGTGGTGGAAAAATTGTTGGAAATTTCGCCAAAACGCATTGTTTACGTAAGTTGCAATTCGGCAACACAAGCCCGCGACCTGTCGTTAATGAAAGAACAATACAACATTATTAAAACCCAGGCGGTAGATATGTTTCCACAAACACATCACGTGGAAAATGTTGTACTTTTGGAATTAAAAACAAAACAACTATGAGAAAATATTTAATATTGCTATTCATCTTGTCTTTGACACTTATAAATTGTGAAAAAGATGATATTTGTATTGAAACCACCACACCAAAATTGATTGTTGTTTTTTATAATAATGAAATTCCCGGCACAAAAAAACCAGTAACTTCTTTAACGGTTTCTGCCGATGGCAAAGGCAATATTTATGAAAACAAATCTTTGGATTCTATTGCAATTCCTTTGGATTTAACTCAAAACAGTACGCTTTATAAATTTAAATCGGGTGCCATAATTGATTCAATCAATTTCACTTACGACAGAAAAGATGTATTTGTTTCTCGTTCTTGCGGCTATAAAACCATTTTCGAAAACTTCCAAATAGAAAGCAGAAGCGCACATTGGATAAAAAATGACACCCTAAAAAACACAACCATTGACAATGAAACAGCTGTTCACCTTACTATTTTTCATTAGTTTTTTAGTTCCGGCAACAATAACTGCCCAACAAAAAACTGATACCATAAAAACAAAAGAAAGTTATGGCATACGCATTGGCGTTGACTTGAGCAAGCCTATAATTTCCTTTTTGGATGAAGACACAAAAGGATTGGAATTGGTTGGCGATTTTCGAATTTTAAGAAATTATTATGCGGCCTTTGAGTTGGGATATGAAGACAAAATCACCAAGGAAGATTATATTAATTTTACCACAAAAGGTTCTTATCTAAAAGCTGGCGTAAACTACAACGCCTATAAAAACTGGGTAGGAATGACCAATGAAATTTATGTTGGAATGCGCTATGGATTTGGTTTGTTCAACCAAACATTGAACAGTTACACGCCAAATGTAAAAGGAACCTATTTTATTCCTGTGGAAATGCAACCAAACACCGAATTTAAAGATTTATCGGCACATTGGGCCGAATTGGTTTTTGGAATGAAGGCAGAAACGCTTAAAAATTTATATTTGGGTTTTAGTTTTAGTTTCAAAAAAATGATCAGCACCAAAGAACCTGAGAATTTTAAAAATCTCCACGTTCCCGGTTTTAACAGTGTGTTTTTAAACGATACCGGATTTGGGATGAATTACACTTTAAGTTACCTAATTCCTATTGTGAAAAAAGAAAAATAATTTTTTCTTATTTTAAAAAATTTAAACATCTATTTGATTTATGAAAAATATTCCAAGTGTGGATTTGTCCGATTTCTTGTCGGAAGATGCTGCAAGAAAACAGAAATTTATCAAAGAAATTGGAGAAGCTTATGAAGAAATAGGATTTGTTCTAGAGCGTTTTTCGAACAGCAAATTGCGCTCAACTTTTCACCGTGTGGTAAATCCGCCACGTGAGGATTTGGAAAAACCACGATATTCCATTCCTTTTTTCACACATCCAATCAATGAGATGAAATTAAATTGTTTGCCAGAATGCATTGATGAATTGCGCCCTAAAGTTTATGATGATATTACAGCGGGTGACTTTTTAAATGAACGTTTAAGAGAATTAGGCTTGATAAAATGATGACAAACAAAGTAGTTTCATTTTTAACATTTGGCCTATTTCTGATTATTGCAGGAGCTATTTCAAAAATGTTTGATTATTCACAATCGAACTTGCTGATGGCCATCGGACTTGTTTTTGAACTTTTGGCAGCCTTGTTATTTGCTTGGAAAAAGGTCAATAATAAATAATGTTTTCCTAAATTAGCCGATATTTTTTGAGTTTATTATGAGTAAGAAAAAATCAAATAGTTTAGAAGATTTAGGCGGATTTGTTTTTTCGACAAATGACAACTTCGAATTTGAAAAAGAGGAAGCACAAGATTTATTGCCGCCTAAAAAACAGTTTTTGGAAGCCAAATTTTCCAATAAAGGAAGAGGAGGAAAGACCGTTACTGTTATTACGGGTTTTGTGGGTGCTGAAGAGGATTTGAAAAATCTGGGAAAACTGTTAAAAACAAAATGCGGTGTTGGCGGAAGCGTTAAAGAAAATGAAATTATCATTCAGGGAAATTATAGAGACAAAATAATGGAAATCCTTAAAAAAGAAGGATACAATATAAAACGCGTAGGCGGATAAATTATGAATAAAATAGCAGCATCAGAATTATTTTTGAACTCAGACGGAAGTGTGTATCACTTAAATTTAAAACCCGAAAATATTGCCTCCAACATTATCTTGGTTGGTGATCAAAATAGGGTTCCAAAAATAGCCGCACACTTTGAGTCTATTGAATTTGAAATTCAAAAAAGAGAATTCAGAACTATTACCGGTACTTATAAAGGAACAAAAATTTCAGTAATATCAACAGGTATCGGTCCCGATAATATTGATATTGTGATGAATGAGCTTGACGCTTTGGTAAATATCGACCTAAAATCGCGCACGGTAAAAACAACACATACCAAATTAAATATTGTCAGAATTGGTACTTCAGGCTCTTTGCAAAGCGATATTCCTGTGGATAGTTTTGTGTTGGCGAAATACGGATTGGGTTTTGACGGATTGCTTCATTCTTATGATTGTGAAGAAATTTTAGAGCCCGAAATGGAAGATGCTTTTATAAAACACACCAATTGGAGTCCGCGAAAATCGAGACCTTACCTTGTGAAAGGCAGCGAATTATTGATACAAAAATTGAAAAGCGACAACGTTTTTGTTGGTGTTACGGCAACGGCAGGCGGATTTTATGGTCCGCAGGGGCGCGTGCTTCGTTTGGCACTTGAAGATCCGTCATTAAACAGCAAAATCGACAATTTTGAATTTGACGGTTATAAAGTGACAAATCTTGAAATGGAAACCTCGGCCATTTATGGCTTGGCTAAATTATTGGGTCACGAAGCCTGTTCAATGAACGCCATTATTGCCAACAGAGCCAACGGAACTTTTAGTGAAGATCCTTATAAACCGGTTGAAGCGTTGATTGTTTATACATTAAATAAATTAATTTCATCTGTTTAAATTTTATTTTTTATTGGTACAGATGCTGTTCGCCATTAATCATTTCTTTTGTATCAAAATTTATTATGGCTCGTTTTATAAAATAATTAGTATATTTCAACGTTGTTAAAATATTAAAATCATACAAAGGATGAAAAAAATAGCTTTATATACTTTAGGAATTGCCTTTTTAGCAGTGTTTTTTAGCGCTTGCAATGCTTCCAAAAAAGGCTGTGGATTAACGAGCGATGCAAATAAAATGGAACAGTCAACTTCACATAAAGCTATGGTTAAGGCTGAAGTTTAATACCAAATTTCTATAATTAATTCAGATAAAGTCCGCCAGATGGTGGATTTTTTTTTTTATAAACCATTATGAAAAGAATAAATAATTATTAAGCTTTTCATTTCAAATGAAAGGATGTATCTTTGTTTCCTTAAAAAATCAAGAAAATGGATAACGGATTATACGCAAAATTTAACACCTCAAAAGGTGAAATACTGGTAAGTTTAGAATTTGAGAAAACACCGGGAACAGTGGGTAACTTTGTTGCTTTGGCTGAAGGAAATTTAGAAAACAACTCAAAACCGCAAGGAACACCTTATTATAACGGATTGAAATTTCACAGGGTAATTCCTGATTTTATGATTCAAGGCGGTTGTCCGTTGGGAACCGGAACAGGTTCTCCGGGTTACAGTTTTGCTGATGAATTTCACCCGGATTTAAAACACAATGCACCCGGCATTTTATCGATGGCAAATTCTGGACCCGCTTCAAACGGAAGTCAGTTTTTTATTACACACGTTGCTACGCCTTGGTTAGACAACAAACACACCGTTTTTGGCAAAGTTGTTCAAGGACAAGAAGTTGTAGATGCAATTAAGCAAAATGACGTTTTGGAATCTCTTGAAATTATCAGAGCTGGTGAAGCGGCAGAAAAATTTAATGCGGTGGAAGCCTTTAGAACTTTTGAAGGTTCAAGAACAAAAAGAGAAGCGGAAGCTAAAAAAGCGATGGCTGATCAAATGGAAAAAGTTGCCGCTGGTTATGATGAAACACCAAGCGGTTTGCGCTATAAAATATTACAAGAAGGTTCAGGTAAAAAAGCAACCAAAGGAAGTGTGGTTTCTGTGCATTACAAAGGCCAGTTATTAGACGGAACTGTTTTTGATTCTTCCTATCCTCGCAAACAACCCATCGATTTTGAATTGGGTGTTGGGCAAGTAATTTCAGGCTGGGATGAGGGCATTCAATTATTAAAAGTTGGGGATAAAGCACGTTTTGTGATTCCTTCTGAATTGGCTTACGGAAGCCGCGGCGCCGGTGGCGTAATTCCTCCGGATGCCACGTTAATTTTTGATGTGGAATTGATGAAAGTTTCCTAAAAATAAAAATCATAAAAAAATCCGCAAAATAGCGGATTTTTTATGTTTAACTTTAAACTATTCATGAGTAACTACTTTTTTCCAAGGAGGCATCAGCCATAATAAAAAGGTCAATATTAACAAAGGCACTATCAGCCAAACAGCCGCCATCACATAACCTTCCAATCCGGAATATACGGCTTTGAAAGAGGTAAATCCGCTTAAGCTTTTTGAAAATAACTGTCCGCCAATAACCACATTCCAGCGCATAAAGAAAATCCCGATTAGCACAAGAATGCCAACAAAGAAATAGGAAAACTTTCTGATTTTCTCAGCAGGTTTGTAGACTTGAAAAATTCCAATAACAACCAGCGGAATAATAGTTCCCAACATTACTTGCATAATTAACAACGTGATATTTAACTTACCGCTAACCAGCACTTTAATAATATCAAAAGATTCTTCAGCCTCATAAATTCGGTGAATTTGATCTAAAGATTCCAACGTAAAATCAATAATTAAAATATAAAACAGGTATTTTGCAATGGTATCCAAACAAGGCATATCAATTTCCACTTTCCTGATCCAACTCACCACCATATAAATCACCATCACCAGCGCAATACCTGACACCATCGCCGAGAATAAAAATATGACAGGCATTAGTACGGTAGACCACCAAGGATTGGCTTTGATGGATCCAAAAATAAATCCGACATATCCGTGTAACAAAAATGCGGACGGAATTCCGATGAGGGTGATAAAATAGCCCAATTTATCATCAAGTTTGGCCGATTTTTCGTCGGTGTCATTAATTCCCAAAGTAATAATTTTATAGAAATATTTTTTAAATCCGGTGCTTTTTTTCGACCAAAGCACAAAATCAAGCCGATAATCGAACCAAATTTCTAACAATAAAACCACCATTAAATACCATAAATAGACAAATCCAAATATAGCCATAGCTGAAGTTGGATTGGGTGTCATTAAAATTTCGTAGGCTCTTAAAGGATGCTGTAAATGACTTACCAAAGGCAGCGTGGCCACCAATAAAAATGACAAAGCAGTTAACAAGGCCAAACCGTAAGTAGGCTTTAATACCTTCACGTTAAAAACACGTTCTAAAGAAGCGAGGATAAAAGCGCCGGCAACCAAGCCTGTGATGTAAGGATATAAAACAATCATCAATCCCCAATGCAAATCTATTTCATTGGGATAAATATAGCCGTCAACCTGTGATAGCGCTTCGTATAAATGTTTATAATGCTCTTCCATAATTATTTAACTTCTGAACTAAGTCCGTTATAAAACACCCTGGAATGGGTATTTAAATGAGGTTTTAAAACTTGTGTTGGATTAACCTGTAAAAAGTTTACCAAATCGCTTTCTTTGTCTCTTAAATCCCCAAATATTCTTGCGTTTGTTGGGCAAACTTCAACACACGCCGGTTGTAATCCTTCGTTGATTCTGTGGTAACAGAACGTGCATTTATCAGCCACTTTTGTAATTGGATTCATAAAACGAGCTCCGTATGGACAAGCCTGAATGCAATAACTGCAACCAATACAATAAGTTTCATCCACCAAAACCACACCGTCCGGACTTATAAAAGTTGCGCCAACAGGGCATGCTTGAACGCAAGGTGCTTTTGTGCAATGGTTGCATAATTTAGGTACCATAAAGGATTTAAAAATCTCTTCATCAGGAACAGATTGTTTTAAGCCGCCAATACCGCCATTTGGTGACTCTATTTTAACGGTGCCATCATTTTTTACGGTGTATTGTTCCACCCAGGTTCTGAAATAAAAGGGTTCTTTCGGTACCTTATTTTCAATTTTACAAGCTTCGGCGCATTTTCCGCATCCAATACACTTTTCTAAATCAACGCCCATTCCCCATAAAGGAAGATTGGCTTTATCTGTTTTTAATTCTTCTTCCTTAGGCTGAGCAAGTGCTTCAAAAGGTTTTATGATTGCATACAATAAGGTTCCTCCAACCAATGCTGCTGAGGTTTGAAAAAACTTTCTTCGGTTGTTTACTTTTCTTTCAGTTCCCATGGTGCGTGTGGATTATGGCATTCAATGCAGTTTTGTTTATCATAGTGCTCTTTGAAATTTAATTGCGGCACACCTTTTTTGAGTCGTGCCGGATTGGTGGCGTGGCATTCCGCACAAAATTTAATAGTTCCCTTCACAATAGGTGGACTCACTTTGCAATCTGTACTGGCATCAATTTTAGGACTATGGCAACTTTCACAGCGAACCGCATCGTGCACATCCAAAGCCTTTTGGTCAAATATGTCTTGATGGCATTCATTGCATTTGGCTTCACCTTTATAAAATGAAGTGCTCATTTTATTGTCATCTATGGCATTGGCTCTGTAATGGCCATATTCGCCAAAAGATTCAGGTGTTAGCAGTTGTTGTATTAAAATAAAAATACCTACAAATACAACAAACGTTAAGAATAAACGAAAAATCAATTTTGGCATAGAATTATTTTTAATTTAAATCTAAATTTAATTCAATTTTTTGTAACTTTTGATACATAATCCTTCATTACAGTTAATATATAATAAGTCTTAATAAAGTTTATTGCTAAATCGTCAATGTTTATTATGAAAAATATTCAATTGACTTTGATTAATAACAACGATTTTTTTTGCTATTTTTGGAAGTAAGATTATCAAAAACATAAATTATCATTCATTTTAAGCATAATTGTAATTATGAAATTCAACTATTTTCTGATTTTTTTAGCATTTTTATTTGGCTGCACAAACAATTCAAACAACCCTGAATTAATAAAGAAAGCAACCGGACGGTATTTGTACAATTCAGATGAGGTTGTAAAGGTTTATTTTGAAGAAAATGAAATGTACTTGGCGTGGCGAGGCGCAAATAAAATAAAACCTTTAAAAGTGGATGATGCTACTTTTTTTGTGAAGGAAATGAATGAGAAAATTCAGTTTTTAACCAATCCGGAAAATAAAATCTCCTATATGGTTTTGGTTCCAAAAGAAGAAAATAAACCCATCGAATATAATTTCAGAAAGCTGAAAGATGACGAAATAGTTCCAAGTGAATATTTGGAAAACAAGGAATTCGATAAAGCGCTTGAGGGTTATTTGGCCATCAAGAAAAAAGATTCATTAGACAGTTCAATCGACGAAAAGTATTTAAATTCGTTAGGATATAAAGCTTTAAAGGAGAAAAATTTTGAGATGTCAAAAGCAATTTTTAAGATTAATGCTGCATTATATCCCAATAGTTCAAATGTTTATGATAGTTTAGGGGAAGCTTATTTGAAAAGCGGCGACACTTTAAAAGCGATTGAATATTACCAAAAATCATTAACGCTTGATTCCGGAAATTTCAGGGCGAAGCAACAATTGAAAAAATTGGAGAAAAAAACATAAATTGCAGAAGCTAAAAAATCTTTCACTACAAACTAATAATATGAAAACATTAAATCAGTGGTTTGATGAATACGCCGAAAGTCATCAAAATAAAACCAACCAAACAATTCATTTTATTTGCGTTCCTGCTATATTTTTTAGTATTGTTGGTATGTTAATGAGTATTCCCTCAACCATTATTTCAGAAAATTTAAACATCAACAATCCGTTTTTGGAAAATTGGGCGGTGCCGGTTTTAATTTTATTGCTCATTTTTTACATCCGATTGTCATTTTCAACTTTTGTAAGAATGCTTACATTTTCAATAATATGTTTGATGGGGAATTATTTTTTGTCAGAGGTAAGTCCGCTATTTTACAGTTCGCTGGTTATTTTCATCATCGCTTGGATTGGACAGTTTTACGGACATAAGTTGGAAGGAAAAAAACCGTCATTTTTTAAGGATTTGCAATTTTTGCTGATTGGACCAGCCTGGGTATTTGAAAAAATATCAAATAAGAAGTAGCACAAATCTACTATGAAAAAGGTTTTGCAACTCTTATTGTTTTTGATTTTTAATTTTTTAGCCGCCCAAGAAGGGACTTATGAAATTTTAAATACCTCGATAAACTCTAAATTCGCTGAATTGGGTGTCACTTATTCGAGCAATAATTCTGTAATATTTGCTTCATCCAAAAAAGATAATGGCGGCAAGCGAGCAACCAACCGCCAACTTTATTTAGAATTGTATCATGGGATGATTACAGATAATGGCGATATTATCCAAACGAATAAATTTTCTTCCGAAATAAATAACAAATTTTTTGAATCAGATATTGCTTTCACGCCCGATTTCAAAACCATTTATTTTACGTGGAATAATTTTTACAATACCCAAACCAGAAAGGATTCTGCCAAATGGAAAACGCTTTATATGTTTAAAGCTTCCGTAAACCAAAATTTTGAAATTTCCAATGTTACACCACTGACTTTTAACAGCAAAGAATATTCTGTTCGAAGTCCGGCCGTGAGTGCAGATGGGAAAAAACTTTATTTTGTTTCGGATATGCCAGGCGGTTATGGAGAACTGGATATTTATGTGGTGGATATTAATAATGAAGGAAATTATGGCGTTCCAAAAAATTTGGGCCCCATAGTGAATACAAAACAAACGGAACTATTTCCTTATATTGACCAAAACAATACGCTCTATTTCTCTTCAAACGGATATAAAGGACTTGGAGGATTGGATATTTTTAAAAGTGAGTTTATAAATGGCAATTTTCAACAAGCAGTAAATTTACCGCCTCCTTTTAACAGTAAATATGACGATTTTGCTCTTGTGATTGATGCTACAAATTCCGGATATTTCACTTCAAATCGTGCCGGAGGCAAAGGCGATGTAGATATTTATGCGTTTAAAGAAAAGTGTATACAAACCATTAATATTTTAACCTTAAATGATGCTAACGACCAACCTCTGGACCAAGTCCAGGTTTTCTTGTTTCTAAACAATCAATTGGTTGAAAAACAAACCGTTTCAAAAGGTTCTGGCTATAAATTTAACATAAATTGCAAGGAAACTTACAAAATCATTGCCGAAAAAGAAAACTATAAAACTGCGGAATTAACCATTGCAACTGATGATAAAAATAAAACGGAAATTACAAAAACACTAAAATTAACGTCGATTGAATGCAAGCAATTATTGAGCGGAAACATTTTGGACGGAAAAACGAATCTGCCTTTAGATCAGGTTCAGGTTTCTTTTTTTCAAAACAATAAACTGGTCGAAAAACAAAGTATCAGCAAAGGTTCAAACTTTAAATTTAACATAAATTGCAAAGAAACCTACAAACTTGTCGCCGAAAAGTTTACTTATGTAACTGTGGAATTAACCGTTTAATCCGACGATAAAAATAAAACGGAAATTACAAAAACATTAAAATTAACGCCAATTGAATGCACGCAATTGCTGAGCGGAAACATTACGGACAGCAAAACGAATCTGCCATTGGATCAAGTAAGTGTTTCCTTATTTCAAAACAATCAATTGGTTGAAAAGCAAACCATCAGCAAAAATTCAAACTTTAAATTCAATGTAGATTGCAAAGAAACTTACAAACTTGTTGCTGAAAAAGAAAATTATGAAACTGTGGAATTAAGCATCACAACTGATGATAAAAATAAAACAGAAACCAGAAAAACACTGAAATTAACGCCGATTGAATGTATTCAAATGTTGAACGGAATTGTAACGGACAGTGAAACCAATTTGCCGTTGCCAAATGCTGTGGTCCATATTTATAAAGGAAAAGAATTATTGGCAAAAATAAATTTAGATGACAATGCGGCTTTTACTTACAAATTGGAATGTGAAATGCCATACAGATTCACCGTTTCATTAAAAAATTATCACGATCTTGTTTCAACAATAAAAACTACAGACAAAACAAATGAAGTCAACAATATACAATTGCAAATGGAATCATCCATTGAATTTGTTGAAGTTCGTGAGCAAAAAATGATTAAAACCAAAGCCATTAATTTTGATTTGGACCAATCATCAATTAGGCTGGATGCCGCTATCGAATTGAACAAAGTAATTGCCATTTTAAGAAAATATCCGAAGCTGAAAATTGAAATTAAATCGCATACCGACAGCAGGGCTGCAGCCGAATATAATATGAAACTCACCAATGACAGGGCGAAAAAAGTAATGGACTATCTCATTGCAAACGGCATAGATTCCAGTCGTGTTTCGGGCAGGGGATATGGTGAAACCCAATTGTTGAACAACTGCGCCAAAGGTGTTAAATGCAGTGAAGAAGAGCACCAAATGAACAGAAGAACAGAATTTATAATTACCGACGAATAACGATGAATAAACCAGAAATTACCTTCGATGATTTTAATAAAGTTGATATTAGAATAGGAACTATTATTGAGGTTGTTGATTTTCCAAAAGCTAAAAAACCGGCCTACCAACTTACCATTGATTTTGGGGATTTGGGAATCAAAAAATCGAGTGCACAAATTACCCAGTTATATGCCAAAGAGGATTTACTGCATAAGCAAATATTGGCCATCGTAAATTTTAAAGACAAACAAATTGCCAATTTTATAAGCGAATGTTTGGTGTTGGGCGTTGAAAATCATCAAAAAGAAATTGTGCTGTTGCAAGCATCAAAGCCATTTTTGAAAAACGGTGAGCAGGTGAGTTAATTTTTTTTGCAAAGAAAATCGGGCAGACATTCTATTGAATACTTGCCCGATTTCACCTATAAGTAAATAAAAATTACATATTCTTAAGTTCGTTAACCAATTCAGTTAAAGCACTTTTGGCATCACCAAAAAGCATTGAAGTTTTTTGGTTGAAGAACAATTCATTCTCAATTCCGGCATAACCGGCATTCATACTTCGTTTGTTAACAATAATGTGTTTTGCATTTTCCACATCCAAAATTGGCATTCCGTAAATTGGACTTGAAGGATCGTTATGTGCAGCCGGATTTACAACGTCATTTGCACCAACAACCAGTACAACATCGGTATTGGGAAATTGCGGATTTATATTGTCCATTTCAATTAATTTATCATAAGCTACATTGCTTTCGGCCAACAATACATTCATATGTCCCGGCATACGTCCGGCCACAGGATGAATGGCATAAGAAACATCGACGCCTTTTTTGGTCAATAGTTCCTCTAATTCGTGAATAACGTGCTGTGCTTGCGCCACTGCCAAACCATAACCGGGCACAATAACCACTTTACTTGCGTAATTCAACATAATTGCAGAGTCACTTGCAGTGGTTTTTTTGATAGTTCCACCGGTTTTTCCAACCGCTGCTATGGCCACGTCACCACCTCCAAAAGCACCAAATATAACATTTGAAAGTGATCGGTTCATGGCATTACACATAATAAAGGTCAAGATCAATCCTGCCGAACCAACTAAAATACCGCCAACCATCATCACCATATTGCCGAACAAAATACCTGTAATTGCTGCTGCAATACCTGTTAAGGAGTTCAATAATGAAATAACAACCGGCATATCTGCACCACCGATTGGAATTACGAATAAAACACCATACACCAATGAAGCAAAAAGCAAAAGATATATCAACATTAAATTGGTTGAATCATACATAACAATGTATGCGCCAAACGCAATAAGCGCCAAAATTATTAAATTATTGATCAGGTTGTATTTTGGCAGCCTTATGTCTTTCATGGAACCATTTAATTTGGCCCAGGCAATTAAACTTCCTGTAAATGTGATGCTTCCAATAATTATGGCTGCAATAATGGTGGAGGTTTGTGTGGCATCTTCCGAAAAATTGCCAAATTCAATCAGTCCAATTAAAAGTGCGCTACCGCCACCAAAACCATTAAATAAGGATACCAATTCCGGCATTTTTGTCATAGCCACTTTCATGGCAATAAAATATCCAATAACAGATCCAATCAATAGCGCGATACCGATTAAAATATAGTTAATTGACGGAACTTCAAAATCGTGTAAAAATATGGTTGCAACAATGGCCAGCCCCATACCAACACCAGAAATTAAATTACCTTTTTTAGCAGTTTGAGGATGTCCCAACATTTTTAAACCGATAACAAAAGCTATGGTTGTAATAAGATAGATAATACTTAGAGTGATATTCATTATTTTTTCTTTTTAAACATTTGTAACATACGGTCGGTAACAACAAAACCACCAACCACATTTAAAATTCCCAATATTACTGCAACAAATCCCAATCCCAACGACAAGAAATCATCTGGTTTGGCTTGTAACATAACCAATAATGCCCCAACAATTACAACGCCGCTTAAGGCGTTTGCTCCCGACATTAAAGGAGTGTGAAGTACAGAAGGAACATTTTTAATTAACTCAACACCAATAAATATCGCTAAAATTAGGATATATAATAATTGAAGATTATTGCTGATAAATTCTACTAATTCATTCATGATTTATATAATTTTTTTAGTTTTTTCTAATTTTCCCTTCATGCACAATTAAAGTGCCGTCGGTAATTTCTTCTTCCAATTCCCATTTAAACTGATTGTCTGCCGTTAAATGCATTAAGAAATTATACATATTTTTTGCGTACAATTCGCTGGCATTTGTTGAAACGCTTACCGGAGCCATCGTTGATCCAATAATTTTTACGCCGTGTTTTAGCACCGTTTTATCCATTTCGCTGATCTCAACATTTCCGCCTTGTGCAGCAGCCAAATCAATGATTACTGCGCCATTTTTCATTTGTTTCACCTGATCTTCTGTAATCAAAACAGGTGCTTTTCGTCCTGGAACCATTGCGGTGGTAATTACCAAATCGGCTTCAAATAACGATTTGTTTACGGCTTCTTTTTGTCGGCGTGCGTAATCTTCAGAGGCTTCTTTGGCGTATCCGCCTTCAGATTGTTCCCCGGTATTGTCCACTGAAATAAATTTTGCTCCCAGTGATTCGGCTTGTTCTTTGGTTTCCGTTCTAATATCCGTAGCCATCACCACAGCGCCCAAACGTTTTGCGGTTGCAATTGCCTGTAAACCGGCAACGCCAATTCCGTAAATCAATACTTTTGATGGAATTATGGTTCCTGCGGCAGTCATCATCAACGGAAATATTCTGGTCATTTCATTGGCGCCTACAATCACCGCTTTATAACCGGCCAAGTTGCTTTGTGAACTTAAAACGTCCATATCCTGCGCTCTTGAAATACGCGGCATAGCATCCATAGAAAATGCGGTTGCGCCTGTTTCTGCGATTGCTTTAATCAGTTCAGGATTTGACAAGTAGTACAACTGGCTCATTAAAATTTGTCCTTTTTGAACCAATTTTAAATCTTCTTCCGTAAACGGATTGATTTTTATCAGAATAGTAGATTCTTTAAAAACCTCATTGCTATTTTTTATGGAAGCACCAACAGCTTCATAATCTGAGTTTTTAAATGACGAAGCTACGCCTGCATCTTCTTCAACCAAAAGCTCAAACCCTTTTTCAACGAGCAGTTTGGCAATATTGGGCGAAATCGCTACCCGGTTTTCTCCTTTTTGTGTTTCTTTTAAAACGCCTATTTTCATATATGTAAGGTTTTATTGTGTGTATTATATGGAATATTAAATTTATTCATTTGAAATAAGAATGGAAAACGTATTAAAAAAAGAAAACCAGCCAAGAGGCCAGTTTCGTATCCTATAAATTTACCATCAGCGAAAAGCATTGAAAAAATAACACAAATAACAGTGAAAACGCCATTAAAATAAAGTGTCGCCGCTTGAAATTTTATCATTTTTTTGCCTTTTAAATATAAGTGGCAAAGGTACTGAAATATTTCAATTATATAAATCGATAACAATCACAAATTTAGTGAATTTCCCTTTTTTTTGAATTTATACTGATAAATATCGCAAAAATCACGTTATATGATCTTAAAAATCCTTCAAATTTTTGTTTTGCAATTATAAAGTTAAAAATAGGCTTAAAAATTTCAAGCTTTGCTTTTTTTAAGATCTGCATCATTGAGAAAGTTAAAAGCTATGACAATCATTCAATAATGTTTACCTAATTTTACACAATATTTGATGGATTAAGAAAATTTAAAACAGCATAGATTGCACATTAAAATCACTTTTTTAGGCACAGGAACTTCACAGGGAATTCCGGTTATAGGCAGCAAGCACCCGGTATGTTTATCGACCGATAAGCGCGATAAGCGTTTGCGTGTTTCCATTTTGGTTGAATGGGATTATTTTACTTATGTAGTAGACTGCGGTCCGGATTTTCGATATCAGATGTTGCGGGCCAATGTCACAAAAATTAACGGCGTGCTGTTTACGCACATTCATTCAGACCATACGGCTGGGTTGGACGATTTGCGTCCGTTCAGCGCGCAACTTGGCGCGGTTCCCATCTATGCAAAAATGGATGTTTTAGTCAATTTGGCGAGGCGTTTCGATTATATTTTTAATGAGGAAGATAAATATATTGGCGCACCCAGCGTGCAGCAAAATGAGATTAAAAACGAACCCTTTTTTATCCAAAATTTAAAGGTGATCCCCATTGAAGTTTCCCACGGCGATATTAATATCTTCGGGTTCAGGTTTCACAATATTGCCTATTTAACCGATGTTAAAGCCATTTCAGCGGAAGAAAAATTAAAATTGCAGAATTTGGACATTTTAATTATCAATGCGCTCCGTCTTGAAACCCATCCCACACATTTAAATTTGGCCGAAGCAATTGCCTTAAGCCAGGAATTAAAAGCCAAAAAAACTTATTTTACGCACATCAGCGTTCGTTTGGGATTTCATTCAGAAGTCGAAAAACCGCTTCCAAAAAATATGTTTTTGTCTTATGACGGGTTGGTTTTACAAACATAATTCTTTCCGTTTGTAAGTTTAAATTTATTTAGTATGATATGTTTTTTTAGCGTAATCTAAAGCATCTTTAAAAGTGTCAAATATTTGATCCGGACTGATGATGTTAACAATGTCACTTTTTTTCAATTCGTTGTAAACCGTTTCCCGAACACCTGACAATATGATTGTCACTTTTGACGATTCTTTTAATATTTTTAAAACCTCCAAGAAATTATGAATGGCAGTGGCATCCACAAATGGCACGTGACGCATTCGTATAATGAGTATTTTACTTGACAATCCCAATATTTTAATGACTTCGGTATATTGTTTGGCTGAAGCAAAAAACAAAGGGCCGCTAATTTCATAAACTGAAAAATCTTTTGGTAAATCGGAGTAATCGGATATTAGGTCCGTGTCAATATCATCGGCTAAAGTAGTTCCGAGTTTAGACATTCTTCTCATAAATAACAATGCGGACAATACAATGCCAATTTCAATTGCAACCGTTAAATCCACAAATACCGTAAGAAGAAATGTAGAGAATAGAATAATAATATCAAATGAAGAGCTATGCAATATTGAAATAAAGGAACGCCATTCACTCATATTGTAAGCAACTATAATTAGCACCCCGGCCAAAACAGACATTGGAATTAATTTTGCCCACTGTCCAAAAAATAACATTATTAATAATAAGGTAACGGAATGTATAATACCTGCCACAGGAGTTCTTCCTCCATTTTTTACGTTTGTCGCAGTACGGGCAATTGCGCCTGTTGCAGGTATGCCTCCAAAAAATGGCGTAACGATATTTGCAATTCCTTGGGCAATTAATTCGGTATTGGATCGGTGATTTCCTCCAATCATTCCATCGGCAACAACTGCAGAAAGCAACGATTCTATAGCTCCCAATAAGGCGATGGTTAATGCCGGCTGTAAATACATTGAAAAATTATCGAATTGAAAATTGGGAATTACAAAATCGAATTTTGCAGGAATATCCCCAAAAAATGATTCGATGGTGGTAACAGGCAAATCGAACAGTTGAACAATGGCTGTCATTCCAATAATGGCAAAAAAAGACCCGGGCACTTTTGTTTTTAACTTGCTGAACAGCAAAATAATTCCTATGGTAACCAAAGTGACAACAAGTGCATAATAGTTAATTTGGTCGATGTGATTGTAAAACACTTTCCATTTCTCAATAAAATCGGAAGGAACTTTGGCAATGTCCAAACCAAGCGCGTCTCTCACTTGGGTTGAAAAAATAACCACCGCAATTCCGCTTGTGAATCCAACCACCAATGAATGCGGAAAATATTTCAACAAAGAACCCAATTTTAACAATCCGAAAGCAACCAACATCATACCAGCCATTACTGATGAAATAATAAGGCCATCTATGCCGTATTTTTCAACAATGCCATATAAAATAATAATAAACGCACCGGTTGGGCCGCCAATTTGAACGCGGCTGCCACCCAATAGCGCAATTAAAAAACCAGCGATAACAGCAGTAATAAGTCCTTTTTCAGGAGAAACACCCGATGCAACCGCAAATGCAATGGCAAGAGGTAAAGCAACAATACCAACCACAACTCCAGCAAAAAGATCTGATGTAAGTTGTTTTTTTGTAAACCCGGTTTTTAGCAGGCTAAAAAACTTCGGTCTAAAAATTTTTTCCATTTTATGATTTGTATTCAATAAGAATATGTGCAAAACTATAAATTTTTATAGTTTAATGTACTTTATACAACTTTAAATTAATTTAAATGACCATTTTTGGTTGAAAAACAGTAATGCCAATTTTATTTATAAAAACTAATCTTTGAATTATGGGGTTTATAAATAAAAGAAACCTTGGGAAAATCTATTTCAGCACATTTTCAATTTTTTTAAGGATTTCTTCTGAGAATTCTAAATTTCCCAATGCTTTTAAACTGTCCAGCAATTGTTCGGATCTGCTGGCACCAACCAAAACTGAGGTGATTCTTTTGTCTTTCAACAACCAGGCAATCGCCATTTGCGCCAAACTTTGTCCTCTGGAAATCGCAATTTCATTTAGTTGGTTCACTCTTGAAATTAGGTCTTTGTCAATTTGATCCGTTTTTAAATAACGCCCATCTTTTACGGCTCTTGAATTTTCAGGAAAACCGGCTAAATATTTATCGGTTAAAATTCCTTGTTGCAGCGGCGAAAAAGCGATGGCGCCAACACCTTCATTTTCCAACACGTCTAAAAGTCCGTTTTCAACCCAACGGTCCATCATATTGTATTTGGGTTGGTGAATTAAACAAGGAGTTCCTAAATCCTTCAAAATTTTAGTCGCTTTTATCGTATCTTCTGTATTGTATTGAGAAATCCCAACGTAAAGTGCTTTGCCTTGCCTAACAATATGATTGAGCGCTCCCATAGTTTCTTCCATCGGTGTTTCCGGATCTGGTCGGTGATGGTAAAAAATATCGACATAGTCAAGACCCATTCTTTGCAGACTTTGGTCCAAGCTTGAAATCAAATATTTTCTGGAACCGAAATTTCCATAAGGTCCGGGCCACATATCCCAGCCGGCTTTGGTGGAAATAAGAAGTTCATCTCTATACGGTTTAAAATCTTTTTTTAAAATGGTGCCAAAAGTGGATTCTGCAGCGCCGTAAGGAGGACCGTAATTGTTGGCCAAATCGAAGTGCGTAATTCCGTTGTCAAAAGCGCATTTCAATAAATTTCTCGAATTTTCAAAGTCATCCGAAAATCCGAAATTATGCCACAAACCCAAAGAAATTTCAGGGAGCAACAAGCCGCTGTTTCCGCAGCGCCTGTAATTCATTTTCTGATATCTTGTTTTTTCTGCCTGATAATTTTTTTTGCCGGATCCGCCAAATAGTTTACTCATTTCAATATATTTTGTGTGTAAATATTTTTTGTTGAAATTAATCAAATTTTACCATATTTTGAAAATAATAATCTTTAAAGTAACCTAAAAACTATCTGATAATCTTTTGAGATTTTAAATTGCATTTAAAATGCATATATAATGCGAATTAAGGGTTAAATAGCCGTTGGCTTTAGCCTACGGATTAAAATATGTTCGTATTGAAGGCTTTAGCCAAAACATTTTTATTATTTTGGCTAAAGCCAATTTGAAATTTAACATTTTCCCGCCCGCTAAAGCAGGCGGCTATTGACATAATCTAAGCCTTAATTCGCATATATAGTTAATGTCTATTTTGAGACGAATTTTGTAACTTTACCAAAGTTGGCAATTCTTAAAATATTATAATTTAGATTTAACAAATGAGAACAACAATTAAAAGAAACATAGGCATATTTCTAATGATTTTTCTTGGACTTACTGCTTGTGAAAATAATAAAGAGGAAATTACAACAGGTTTGGAAGGCATTGTTTACAGAGAGCCAATCAATCCGGTTGAGATGGAAGGTCAGGTTAATGACGCACCATTTAGCGCTTTATTTCGCGTTTATAATTTAAAAAATAAATTAATCACATCGTTTTCATCCAATGCTGCCGGGGAATTTATGGTAATGCTGGCTCCGGGAAACTACAAAATAATACCCGACAAATCGGCACCAATTATGAGTGCAGAATCCCAGGTTAAAGAAGTTACGGTGAATGCGGTTGGAATTACCTACCAGGATTTGTATTTTGACACAGGTATTCGATAAATTTATCTTTTGTTCTGTTCAATTAAATCGTTATGGTTTACTTATTCAACCTTTTTCGAAAAAATAGGACAAATATGAGAATTATGATTAGCGGAACTATCCATATTCCATATCCCATTCCCCAATAACTATGGTCCATCATCTTAATTATTTTTAATATTTATATTTCTAATTTTTAACCGAAAACAAAAACCTCATCTTTATTGCACCTTATTAATGATTGTTCAAACGGCCAAATTTTGTTTCGAGCGTTGTTATTAACTTGTCAATGGCACCATCAACAGCTTGTTCATGGTTGTTTGCAATGTTTGTGACGGCGATAGGTTTCATTCCTTCAAGTCTCGCTTCAACCAAGCATCGTTTATCATTGAGTGCGTCTTTATGTCCGTTTTCATCTGAAAGATGAACTTCCAACCTTGTGATATGTTCGCTAAATCTGCTTAAATCTTCTGTAATTTGAGTTTGTAATTGTGTCCTGAATTCTTTGTGTACCGTTAAATTACTGTCTGAATTTATTTGAATTGTCATAATTGATTATTTTTTAGTGAAATATTTTGAATAATATTTGCACAATTGTTGTTAATTGAAATTAATTTTCTCTGAATTTTTATGAGCACTGCCCAAGCAAAACGAAAATAACAATAAAAATGACCACGGTGCTTATGCAGCCTCCGCCTAATTTATTTGCTCCGAAACCGGCAATTAAGCCTTTAAATAGGGTGTTCATAAGATTGATTGTTAAGATATTATTTTATTGAGTTTTTTATAATTGTTTCAATATTTACTGTTTTTTGCGGCAACTTCTGCAGATCAAAAATATATTCAATGTGCTGTGTTTTATTACCAATATTAAATTACAAAAATGGAGAATTTTACTATCAATATGTTACATAACTTTTGATAAAAGTTACATCATTCACAGATTTCAATACCCAGAAAAATTTAAAGTTTCGACAAATAAAGGCTATATGCTGAAATTAACAGCAAACCATTGGTTCAATTGCCTTTGGTTTTAACCAAAGGTATGAGAAAGATAGGTTTTATTGGCTTTAGCCAAAACAAGAAATATTGGGCTAAAGCCATTTTTTATTCCATTTTAACCGGCAATTAATAAAATTTTTGCGAAAACCATAAATTATAGAATTTAGCCATATTGGTCAATTTTTTCCTTTCAAAAACATATTAAAAATGTTGTGTATTTTAGAATTAAGCACAAATAATTTAAAAGAACATCAATCTATTATTACCATTTTACCTGAAATTACAGCTTACGCCACTCCATAAATGGGTGATTTTTGCATCTTTGCCTGCGCCGTCTAAAATTCCGTACATACCTGCGGCTGTAGAAAATTCATATCCCAAACTTGTTTTTCGAACTTCAATTTCATAGGCACTTTGAATTTCATCCAGCGTTGACCCAATACCTATGCCGGCCATTGTGGTCAACTTTTGAACACCATCTTTAGCGCCATCGACTGACCAACCTTGAAATAACCAATCGATTTTTGATCCGGCACTTTTCGTGTTATTTTCCTGGAAAACCAGCGTTAATCCGTTGTTCCAAGTCATCATTTTTAAAGGGCCGGCACCGCATTCGGCATTTACGTCAATACTTACAGCATCTGATTGAAATGTATTATTTATGATTTCAATTAGCTGATTTTGTGGCGTGCCAAACGGCAATTCATCAGAAGATCCTGAAATTTGATCCACCAATTGCAATGCATCAAAAGTTAAAACCAAAGATTGATTATTGTTTTCAGCTTTAGGCGTCGTGTTTTTTGCAATTTCATCAGGTTGTATGGTGTTGGTATTCTGAATGGGTTTTTCTTGCGGATGGCAACTTATTAAAATGATAGACAAGATGAATAAAACATGGAAAGATTTCATAGGATATAGTATTAAATCAAAACACAAAAATCAAAATTTTCTGAATGATTTATGTTACATAGTTTTTTAAAAAACTTACATGATTCACAGATTTTCGTGAAGTAAGAAGAGGCTAAACCTCCGATATGTAAAGTTTTAAGGATTGTGGCAAATGATGATAAAAAGAAAATCAATTACTTATTGCTTTTTTCTATTCAAGATTTTTTATTTATAACCCATCATCTTTGGATTTCAAATAATATTTCTTCAATTTAAATTTTAAATGATTAAATCTAAAAATACCTATAATCAAAATAATAACACTTAAAGCAAGCGAAACATAACCTAGCCATTTAATTCTTTCAAAACCTGTTATCTGAAAAAGTGCAATTCCTCCCAAAAACAAGTATAAAGAAGTTCTTATGTATGAAAATAGCGTTCTTTCGTTCGCCAATCTGGTGCGTTCCAATGCCAAGAAATCCCGAAGTATTATTTCTTCTTTGTTTTCAAATTTATATTTCGATAATGAAATTTTTTTCATTCTGTTCAAATTCTATTGATTATTATTTGTTATTTGTATGATAAAATCAAATATATCAAATTAATAAGAGAAATTAAAATCCATTTGCTTTTACTAAAGATTATTCTTTTTCGGCGTCCTTTACCTCATTAAATGCTTCCGTTAATTCTTCACATGCCTGCGCACAAACGCTATCCAACTGAACAACCAAGTCAGGTATTTCATCAGTATTTTCCTGATTGCGTGCATATTCCTGCACTTTTTTAGCCATATTTTCAAAATCGGCACTGATACCCATAATTGCGAAAGAAGGGATTAATTTATGCACCGCCTTATACAATGATGGCCAATCTTTATCGGTAACGCTTTGTTTCATTGCAAAAAGTATGGGTGGCGTTTGTTCCAAAAAAAGCGAAATCATTTCCAGCATTAATTTTTGATTTGACTTTGTGCGTTGTTTTAAATACGTTAAATCGGTACATTTTATTTTGTCATTTTCTTCATTCTCCTGGTCAAAATCTTTTTTTAAAACCTTATTTTCATTCACGTCATTTGGTTTTTCCGGTATCGGTTTATTTACCAAATCAACTATTTTTTTGTACAATATTAGCTCTTCAACGGGCTTTGAAATATAATCATTCATACCTACAGCTTTGCATTTTTCCAAATCAACCGTAGTGACATTGGCGGTAAGCGCAATAATGGGAATGTTTAATTTCATGGTATTCCGAATATAATCTGTAGCTTCAAATCCGTCCATTTCCGGCATCTGCAAGTCCATTAAAATAACGTCATAATTGTTATTTTGAAGTTTTTCAATGGCGATTTTTCCGTTGGAAGCAATATCGCAATCAAATCCGAAATCATCCAAAAGGGTTTTCATCAACAATTGATTGAGCGCAATATCTTCCACCACCAATACTTTAATATTTTTGGTTTCAGTTTCTGATGGGATGATTTGTGTTTCGATATTTTCTATGACTTTTTTATTTGTTTTATGGAAACTCAAGACGAAATTAAAAGTTGAACCTTCATCAATTTTGCTTTTTACGGAAATGCTTCCGCCTTGTGATTCAACCAATTGTTTGGCAATGGCAAGTCCCAATCCTGTTCCTCCATACATTTTTGAAGTACCGGTAGACGCTTGTTGAAAGTTTTCAAAAATAGTGGCTATTTTGTCTTCAGGAATCCCAATTCCGGTGTCGGTGATTGAAAATTCAAGGGTAGCCTTCTTTTTATCTTCTTTCAATAAACGCACGTTTACACTAATTTTTCCTCCTGAAGTGAATTTAACGGCGTTGCTCATCAAATTTAACATAATTTGGCGCAAACGCATAGGGTCGCCAAGTAAAACCTCCGGAATTTTTTGGTCGTATTCTAAGATTAATTCTGTGTTATTTTCTTGGGTTTTTATCTCAAATAATTGAAGGATGGCAGTGATGGATTCCTTCATTTTAAAAGGGGTTTGTTCAAAAAACATTTTCCCCGAATCAACTTTTGCCAAATCCAGAATGTCATTAATAAGCACGATTAAGGAATCACCACTTGTTTTTATGGCATTTAAATATTCTTTTTGGTTTTCAGTTATGACTGTTTTCAACACCACTTTTGTAAATCCGATAATGGCATTCATCGGAGTTCTTATTTCATGGCTCATATTCGACAAAAATTGTTGTTTCGCCATCATGGCATCTTCAGCAATTTGTGTTTTCTGCTCCGCATTTATTTTGGCTGCCATTAATTCATCTTTCATAATAAAATGGCTAGTAACTTCAGAGGCAATCATGGTTACGCCTGAAATGGTTTTATCAGCTTCCAAATAGGGCTGAAAAACAAAATTGAAATACACATCTTCTAAATTCCCATTGCGTTTAATGGGTATAAGAAATTCATAACCTTGTTGGGGAACGCCTGTGGAGTAAACCTTTTTAAGCATTTCCGGAAGCGGTCCGTTTTTAATTTCGGGCAAAATTTCCAGCAGTTTTTTTCCTTCAATTTGCTGTCCTTTTCCCCAAATATCTTTAACGCTTTCATTGGCAAGACTAATGACCATATTTTCTCCTTTAAATATAACAAACGCAAATGGCGACTGCATCAGCATCCTGTCATAGCGCTCGTTATTTTCTTCAATCAGCTTCCATGCTTTTTTATCAGCTTCAAGTTGTTTTTCCTGTATTTTCTTTTCTTTGTCGCGAAGTTCGGTCTGTAATTTTCTAACCTCAGTATAATCTACAATAGTGAGCACAATCAACTCTTCTTTAGTGCTTTGCTTTATGATGCGATGCGCATTTAGCAACATTATTTTGTGTCCGATAACCGGAAACTCATGCTCCACTTCAAAATCAAAAAAAGAATTGTTTTTTGGAATAATTTCTTCCAGCAACACATGTAAACGCGGTATGTTCCATTGGTTGTTACCCAATTTATAAAGTGACTCGCCCAAACTTTCCGCTTCCGTTACATGAAATGTTTTATAAAAAGATTTGTTGGCCGACTTGATTCGAATGTCTTTGTCAAGTATCAACATAGGTTCACGAATGGAGGAAAGAATGGTCTCATTATAAGTGTACAATTCTTCAACCAGCTGGTTTCGCGCCAGCAATTCATGATTGCTTGTGATCAGCTCTTCGTTGGTTGATTCAATTTCTTCTTTCGAAGTTTCCAATTCTTCATTTAGGCTCTGCAATTCTTCATTGCTCGAAACAATTTCTTCGTTGGCGCTTTGCAGTTCTTCATTTAGGGCTTCCTGATCGTGTGTAATTGAACCCATATCGGCACGGGTAGCCACCAATTCTTCTTCTAATTTTTTTATTCTTTTGTCTTTTGAAACCGAGTTTTTTTCCCCATTGTTGGAAGATTGATGCAAAATGTCCATTTGTTGTGAGGTAAAAACGACCACCAAAAGTGGTTCCTCACCTTCAATTTTAAGCGGCATAACTTCTAAATTAACAACTTGTACAGCAGTTTCATCCTTATTGGATATTATTTCTATGCCCGATTTATTTACGGTATGTTTTGTTTTTATGGCGTGATGAATGGCATTGCGCAGTTCAAATGAAATTTCTGGCAATACCATAGTTAAGATATTTAAACTGGCTTTGCCGGGCGAATTTTTCAGATACATTTCTGTGGAACCCCGAAACTGGAGAATTTCCATGTCGTGATTGATAATAACGCTTGCCGGCATATAATGCGCCAGCAAAACGGAATCAAATACATTTCCAAGATTGCCATGTGTTGCAACAGTGGGTCTTTTTGGAATCGCAGTAGCAATGCTCTTTTTTCCGGTTAAGCTCGTTTGTGCAGCGCGAGAGGTAATTATAGGCAGTTTGTAAACACCCGAGTTTTTTTTGCGGGAATAAATTTTAAATTTTTTATCAACAATGGTAAAAAGTTCATCTGCTGTTCCAATAGTTTCTGATTTGCCCAGCATCAAACAACCGCCATCATTTAAAGCATAATGAAAAGTTGAAATGGCTTTTTTCTGTGCCGCAGTGTCAAGGTAAATGAGCAGGTTGCGGCAACTGATAAAATCCATGCGGGAAAAGGGCGGGTCGCGCAAAATATTATGTTGGGCAAAAACACAAACATCTCTCAGCACTTTAGAAATATGGAATTTGTTGCCCGATTTTATAAAAAATTGCTTAAGCCTTTTGGGTGAAACATTTTTTAGCTCGTTTATGGAATATTCTCCATTTCGGGCAACTTCTATTGCTGCAGCACTTAAATCGGAAGCAAAAATCTGAAAAGGAATGCGTTTGGTTTTATTGCCTTGCAATTCGCGCAATAGGATAGCAATAGAGTATACTTCTTCGCCTGTGGCACAGGCGGCTACCCAAATACGCAGGGTATCGTTTTGCGATTTGCTTTTCAGCAACTGTGGCAATACCGATTTTTTTAAAAGCTCAAAAGCCTCGGTGTCCCTAAAAAATTCAGTGACATTGATCAACAAATCCTGAAAAAGTAAGTCAAGTTCTTGGTCATTTTTCGCCAAAAAATCGGCAAATTGCTTAATGGTTTCAATTTTATGGATGAGCATTCTGCGAAGTATTCGCCGCTTAATGGTATTTAATTTATAGAAGCTAAAATCAACGTTCTTTTTTCTAAGTAAAAGCTGAAAAATCTTTTTTAAATCAGTGCTCTTGTTGTCTATTTTACCTTTGGGCGATGACTTTTCCGGATTCCTTATGATCAAATCGTGTTTGCTCATCCAGTTTAATTCAGCTGCAATTTCTTTGGGTGAAAGCACAAAATCAACATAGCCGCTGGCAATGGCAGAATGCGGCATGCTTGTGAATTTGGCCGAATCGTCTTGGGCAAAAGTGATGCCTCCGGCTTCTTTTATTTCACTCAAACCGCGCGTTCCATCACTGGCGCTGCCTGAAAGCACAATACCAATCACATTTTCCTTATGCGTTTCGGCCAAGGAAGAAAACAGCACATCAATAGAGAGATTAGACGATTTATTTTGGGGCCGCGGAATTAATTGTATGTGGCCGTCAATAACCTCAATTTCTTTATTGTATGGAATTACATAAACATTGTTGGGCAAAATTTTCTCCATATCATCTATATCCTGCACTTTCATGTCAGTTTTCTTCGACAAAAGAGGAACAAGAAGGCTTTCGTGGTCTGGGCTTAAATGTTGCACATAAATAAAAGCCATGCCGGTTTCAGGAGAAAGATTTTGTAAAAGCAGCGTTACTGCTTCCAATCCGCCAGCTGATGCACCAATGGCAACAACTGTAAAGGAATTTGCATTTTTTTCTGAAACTTGTCCATCTGTATTTTTAAGTTCCTTTTTTTGTGTTGCTTCCTTAATTTTGGCTGAAGTTTCTTTTTTAGAAACAACCTTTTTTTTATCTGATTTTGGCATAGACTCCATCTTTATTGATATTTTTTTCGAAGGTTGTTTAGTTGGATAATTTTTGAATCGTTTTTTAAACTTTCTTACAATGTTTTAAAACATTATGTAAGCTGGGGAAAATTACGCATTTAGTTTCGTTTAATTGCCAATCCCAAAGATACTAAACAAACTTTGAATTTTGTCCAAAAAACCCAATTGTGTGAAACAATTAGGAGTATGTTACTCATCTTAGTTTGTGGCATTTAGTTCTCGACATTGAAAAAGGTTGTGGGCTTTGGAACAGTAAAAAAGTAAATAATGACTAATAAAGTTACTGTCGCTGTTGTTAAAAAGGCAGCGGTCGCCCCAAAATTAAACCAAATAAGTCCGGTTAGTGAACTTGCCAGCATGGTACAAATACTTTGCAAACCCGAAAAAGTGCCAATGGCTGTTGCCGTGTCTTTCTTGTCGGTGATGTTTGAAATCCACGCTTTAGAAATGCCTTCCGTTGCAGCAGCATAAACACCGTAAAGGAAAAATAATACAAAAAATAAATACAAGTTTGTGTTTATCGCCATTCCAAAATATACTGCGGAAAAAAGGGTAATTCCAACAATAAAAATTGTTTTCAGGCCAATTTTGTCTGCCAAAATACCAACAGGAAAAGCAAATAAGGCATATACAAGATTGTAAAAAATATAAATACCAATTACCATAGTGTCATCAAGTCCGGATTGTTTTGCTTTCAAAATCAGAAAAACGTCGGAACTGTTGAAGAGCGTAAATAGGAGGAGACCTATAACCAATTTTCGGTATGCTGGCGGACTCACTTTCCAATATTTCAAAAAGGAGAAAAAAGGCGTTGAAACTTTTATTTTTTCTTTGATTACTTGCTTGTCTTTTAAATAGAAAGAAGCCAAAACCGCCAAAAGTCCGGGAATAAATGCAATAAAAAACAATGTTTTGTAGTCTTCCGGATAGAAATACAAATAAGTCAGCGCCAATGCCGGACCTAAAACCGCGCCAAAAGTGTCCATGGAACGGTGAAAACCAAAAACTTTTCCTTTAGCTTCGGGCGTGGCTTCATCAGAAAGTATGGCGTCTCTGGCACCTGTTCTTATTCCTTTTCCAAAACGGTCAATGGTTCGCGCAAAAAATATCCACAGCGGAAATATAAAAACAGCCATCATCGGTTTGGAAATGGCACTGAATGCATAACCAAGTTGCACAAAAGGAACGCGTTTTCTGGAGTTGTCGGAAAGCTTGCCAAAATAACCTTTGCTCAATCCGGCCGTGGCTTCCGCAACGCCTTCAAGGATTCCGATAAGCACAATTGAAAATCCGATGGTTTTCAAATAAATAGGCATAATAGGATACAGCATTTCGCTTGCCGTGTCGGTTAACAAACTCACGATTGATAAAATCCAGACAGTTTTTGTGATGTATTTCAAAATTGGTGTTTGTAAGTTTTTAAAATTGCAGTTTTTTTCTTTTTACACATTGCCATATACAGGGACAATGTATTTCCCGTTTAAAAATTTTACAGGATCAATCTGGCTTTGAAGAATTACGCCACTGAGCGAATTTTCAAGCAACAGTTGTGCTGCCTGCACCAACGGCGCGGCTGTGGTTGTTTGAATAGCTCTTAATTGGTGTTTTCCTACTTTTTGCGGATGAATGCGTTTTGATATTTCTCTTCTGCGTAAAATTCCCTGTGCATCTTTTCCTTCAACAGCAGCATACAAAACAATTTGGTCATCTTCAATATGCGGAATGATGACCTCCATTTTTTGCTGCAAGTTTTTAATGATATCCGTGTTGTTTTCCAATTGGGCAAGCTGTTCTTGTACCCAAGCATAATGTCCTGGATGCCGCAATGTTTTATAGTCGAGAGCACCTGCTTTTCCTGCCAAAGCATCGGGTAAATCGGCGGCACCGCCCGATGTTAGATCTTCCTCATAAGCAATGCCGTCAATAATAATGGTGGCTCTTTCAGACAAAGCCGGAAGGCTGGTTTTTTTAAAATCTCTAAGCGCAACAGCATCTTTAATATATTCTGTGGCCACGCCAATCGGACTCCAAGTAAATCCGTAGTAATGCGGCGCAACAGCATGATTGGTTAGCGCGCCAACTTTAAATTCAAGCTTGTCAACTTTGTCAACTTCAAAATCCTTGCAAAACTTCTGAAAAAGTTTGTTGGCGAGCAAATCTATATATCCGGGAGCCAAACCAGATTGAAGCACAAAACCTGTTTTGGCATCTTTTGCCAAGGCCATTATTTCATTGGTTTCCTCAACATATTCGGTAAGGTTGGCGTAATGCATTTGAAAATCTTTTGCAAATTGGGCCATTTTTGGTGCTTGGCTTCCAGGCAAACAATCTAAAAGAAGATCACATTGCTTAAAAATTTCCTTCATTTCATCAGTAATGCCATTTTCCGGAAGATGAAAGCTTTTGACGGTGCAAGGTTTTGTTGTTCCGTCTTCGATCCATTTGGCAACTTTTTGTGCTTTTGCCAGCGTTCTGTTTCCAATGAAAAGGGCAGGAGCTACTTCACTCCATTCCATCAATAGCAATCCGGCTGCTTCTGCAATTCCGCCTGCCCCGGCAATAATAATGTTGTAGTGATTTTTCATACAAGAAATATACAATATTTTCTTTATTTGGCATTTATGTTCATTAAGAAATGTTTTTAACGGGTCGTTTTTTATCCATAAAAAAGCCATTGTTGCTTCATAAATGTGTGAATAAAGTAACTTTTTTAGATAATTGTGTAACATTTCACCCAATTGCAAAGATCATATTTGCTGTATAAAATTGACACATGAAAAAATTACTCATTTTATTAAATATTATAGTTCTGGCCCTATTTTTTTCTTGCGATGGCAACGAGAAAGCCAAAATTAAAAAAGAACCCATAAACAGACAACAGCCGAAATCGGTTACTTATCAGATGGAAAATGCCAAAGAATGGCTGTCATTAAATATTAAGGATTCCAAAAAACTGCGCATTGCCATTGCGGTTAACAGAACCGACAAAGAAAATTTCGCGCAAATGGATTCTGTCATTATGCCTATTGATATGACTGGCGATATGGAATATTATCTTCCTTTTCCAATGACGGTTCCTTACTTGAAAGACGTTGATAAAATCATTTATTTTTCTTACCCAACGCAAACATTTGCCACGTATGAAAATGGGGAATTGATTTACACCGGACCAACAAATATGGGTAGAAAACAAGATCCAACGCCAACCGGACTTTTTTATACCAACTGGAAAGCTGAAGAATCCATCAGTACTTTTAATGATGAGTGGGAATTGAGGTGGAATTTTAATGTAGAAAATTTGTTGGGTGTTGCCTGGCATCAATATAGTTTACCGGGTTATCCTGCATCACATGCTTGTATGAGACTTCAGGAAAAAGATGCCCGCTACCTTTATGAATGGGCAGATCAATGGATTTTGACAGGTAAAGACAAGGTGCTTGTAAAAGGTACGCCGGTTATTGTATTTGGCAGTTACGATTTTGATGCGCCAAAACCTTGGCTGCAGTTAATTGAAAATCCAAAAGCAATGGATATTACGGAAGACGAAATGAAAAATCAAACCGAACGATTTTTAAAAGAAATATTGGCCGAACAGGAAAATAGAGCTGCAAAAGCTTAGTATTACTGAACAAAATTTTTATTGAATTAATGCAAAAAGCCCGTTGAATAATGGGCTTTTTGCATTTTTTTTTGTCAAAATATAAGGTCATATTTTTCATGGAAAATCATTGCCAAATTGTCGGGTATTTTGGTATTCATCTTCTCATTATTCTTCGAGTTTTTAAAAGCTATTCAATTTTGTTGCTGCTTTTTTTAAATGCAATCGATAAGAATTGTAATTATCCAAACCCATCAGAAGGCAATTTTTAAATAAACAAAATGAGATAAATTAGAAGTGAAACAACCCGTTTTATAAAAAATAAAAACATTATTTTTACGGTTATTAATTTTGAAAAACCTACTTTTCAGCAGACAAAACAATTCAAATTAACCAACCAACCAACCAAAGATAATGTTACAAGCAGACAGCATTCAAAAAAATCAAAACAACACGTTTGTCCCAACGCTTATTATTGCCGGATTGTTTTTTATTTTCGGTTTTGTAACCTGGATTAACGGCGCTTTAATTCCGTTTATGAAAACCATCAACGAATTAACCGAAACGCAATCGTATTTTGTGGCATCAGCTTCCTATATTTCTTTTGTGGTGATGGCATTGCCCGCTTCTTATATTCTGACTAAAATTGGGTACAGAAAAGGAATGTCGTTGGGATTGATTATTATGGCCATTGGCGCATTGGTTTTTATTCCTGCAGCGGAAGCCAGAACTTATTGGGTATTTTTAGCCGGAATATTTATCCAAGGCATTGGAATGACCTTATTGCAAACAGCCGCAAATCCGTACATCACCATTTTAGGTCCAATAGAAAGTGGCGCAAAGCGTATTGCCATTATGGGCATAGCGAACAAGGTAGCCGGAGCTTTAGGTTCCTTAATTTTTGGCGCCATTTTATTGTCGGGCATCGATGAGGTAAAAGAAAAAATTGGCTCAGTTTCCGAATCAGAAAAAGGCGTTTTGCTGGATAAAATGGCCGACAGTGTTTTTATGCCTTATATAATTATGGCAGTTGTGTTATTTGTGTTAGGTATACTTATCAGAAAAGCACCGCTTCCGCACGTAGAACCTGCCCCGATTGAAGAAACCGACAATGGTGAAACAGCAAAAACAAGCATATTTCAATTTCCGCATTTATGGCTGGGCGTATTAACCTTGTTTGTGTATGTTGGCGCAGAAGTAATTGCTGGCGATACCATTATCGCCTATGGCATCTCACTTGGTTTTTCGGCCGATGAAGCCAAATTTTTTACCACATTTACCTTAATGGCGATGGTGGCGACTTACGCTTTGGGCGTTGTCTTGATTCCGAAGTACATCAAACAGGGAACTGCACTAAAAATTAGTGCTTTTTTGGGGATTGTATTCAGTGTTTGCATTTTACTGACAACAGGCTATACTTCCATTTTATTTGTGGCGGCTTTGGGAATTGCAAACGCTTTGGTTTGGCCGGCAGTTTGGCCTTTAACGCTTGAAGGTTTGGGTAAATTTACCAAAACAGCATCCGCCTTGTTGATTATGGCAATTTCCGGTGGTGCCATTATACCGCCATTATATGGAAGGTTGGTAGATTTAAATAAACACGAATTAATTGCAAGCGGAATTAATGAAACGGATACCATTGCAAATGCTTCCACAAGCAGCTATTGGATATTGTTGCCGTGTTATGTCATTATCCTGTTTTTTGCGCTTTGGGGTCACAAATTAAAAAGCTGGAAGATTTAACCAATCCATCTCAAGGCTTCTTTTTTGCTCAAATTGCTCAATGCGGTTTTGCTGGCAAATTCCATAACCCAATTTGGATTTGTTTTGCTGTATTCTCGTAAAATCCAGTCAATGGCTTTGTTGATGAAAAATAGCGAATTTAAAAGAGAATTTTATTTTATAAAGTAATAAAAGCGGAAAAGTTAACAAATATTAACCAAATTTGAAATTTATTACCTGTATCAAAAAGCACCCGATAAATTGAATTTAAAGAGTGCTTAAAATGATTGAAATGCTGAGTTATAATTATCTTACTTTAACAATTATTCACGGCATTTAGCTTTTTCAATAGCTATCCATGGGTCTTCATTCAAATATTTACCAGAAACGATAAAATGACTGCCCTTATCACCAATAGCGTTGAAATGAAAATTAAAGTTCTCATCACCCTTTGAAAGGTCAAAAGTTGTAATTTCTTTAAACCTAAACACTTCCCCTGTTTCTCCCGTAAAAAAACCATAATAAGTCATATTCATAAACAGTAATACATCATTTTCAAATTGCATGACGCAATGATAATTAAGAGTTCCACTAATGTTATCCACTATTTCATCACCGCACCATAAAGGAAAAGCTATATCATAAGAACCTGTATGTGCAGTTGTTACCTTATTACAATCAAAAACCTTATTTTGAATTGTTCCTTTTACAGAAACACCATTTACTTTCATATCCGTCCAAAAAGCTGTATTGTTATTCCCATTACAATCTATTTTAAGAATAAAACAAAACATAGGGTTCCATCCAGTTACCAAATTAGCCGTACAAGTTATCACGGTTTTATTACCAACATAATTTACACTATATGTTCTATCAGTTGGTACATTTCCTACAATATGAGGAACAAAATATTGAATATTTTGAAATGTAAATTCAACAACTGCATTTTCAACAACTACTGAGCTATAATACTGAAAATGAGCCATTACATCATAGTTAGAGGGAACATAAGTTGGGTAATTAGCAGGGGATGAATAAGTAGCCGGAGGAACCCATAAAGCTGTTTTTAATACACCCTGATTATTATCCCATTGTTCTGCTGTCCCAGTACCCGATAGTATTATTGGCGAAGGTGTTTGTTTACCAGTCTCAGACTTAAAGGCATCTTGAGTTGCGATGACTTCCCTAGAAAGCTGATTGTTAGCATCAAGAAAATCCGAATCTTTATTACAAGTTACAGCACCAAAAACCATCACTAACCATAGCGTGCTTTTTAGCATTTTTAAGGCAATTGAATTTTTCATAATTTAAAATTTTTTAGTTGACAATTTTCCTACTCTGTTAAAGGATTTTCAGATACCTCCATTGATCTAAATTTGATAATTAACTATATGTAAATTTCGACTTATGTAACAAATGTTTCATTTCAATTTTGAATCAAAAACTTTCACTTTTTGTTAATTTATTTCAATTTTTGTTGAGAGCTTTCAATATTGGGGTGAAAGTTTAAAACAAGAGAATTGTTGTTGGGAATAATGAATAACAGAAAAAAATGGTACGTTTTTTAAATTCTGGGGAAGAAAAAATGGTAACAACTAAAATGCATGGATTTGCGATTGGCATTAACCGCCAATTATTTATTTGATGAGATCAGAAGACCTTCTCTCCGTAATAATTTTTCAACTTTGTTGTGTTCTTCCAGATATCGGGTTTCGGCATTTTTAAGAAATTCTTTATATTCGGGTTCATTTCGGATGCAGTCGACCATTGGACTAATTTTAAATCCGGTAATTTGTGCACAGGTATATAGAAATGGAGCGCATCGGTTAACGACCCGAAGGTGTTCCAATGCTTTTGCTTTATTACTAATGGCAGCATAAATAAATGCCAGACCTAAATTGGGAGGAGAAACTTCCATTGGTTTTTTTTGGTTTATCCACCATAATCTATCCTGAATTGATCCTTCGAAATGAAATTTTGCTTCCTCTTTACGTCCGTTTTGCAGGTAAATGTATCCGATGTAGTGATAAGGTTCAATTTTACGCCCTTGCAGTTTCATCGATGTGGCATATTTCCCCAATACCCGGTAAGCTTCCTTGTAATCTCTTAAATTAACATAAGTGTTTCCAAGGAAATAAGAATGGTGAAAGCCTAATAATTTACCTAAGTTTAGTGAATCTACACGATAAATTTTATGTGCATAATTAACTACTGATTTGTATTTACCCAAGTTATAGTCCGACTGTAACAAACTCCAATAATAGTAGGTAGAATCACCAGTTAGTGCAATTAGTTTTTCCGCATATTTTTGCCCTTCTTCATAAAGACCAACGTTATTGAAGCTATCCCATAAACTAATTAAGTTTTTACGCTTATCTATTGAATTACTTTCAAGTTTAATGGCCTTAAGTTTATTTTTAATGGTCTTGTAGGAATCACCTCGGTCATAATACATATCACCTAATAAAGCGTATGCAGGAGCATAGTTCGGATTGTATAGGATCGCCAAATTAAAAGCTTCTTCAGCTTTTTTATCCAAGCCATTTCCTGCTAACAACCATCCCTTTAGAACATAAGCATCTGAATTTTTATCATTGAAATGCAAAGCTTTGTTTGCATGGATAAATGCAGAGTCTGGTTGATTAAACGAATTGTAGATCCAGCCAAGTTGGACATAAGGCTCTGTATAAGTTGAATCGAGCTGAATTGCTCTTTCAAAGTATTTTATAGCCTGTCTGTTATTTTCAATATTATTATCAATATCTGCAATATTGTGTAATTCTAATCCTCGGGAATACATTTCCCAGGCAGCGACACTGGTTGTGGGTGGTTTTTTAATCAATTCTTTTTCTCCAACGGTGATGACCGCCTCAATTTCGTCGGCAACTTTTATAGCCACTTCACTTTGAAGGTTAAAAATGTCCTTTAACGTCAGACTATATTGATGTGAAAAAAGGTGATTGTCAGACTTGGCATCAATCAACTGAATGGTTAGTCTCACTTGATCGCCAATTTTCTGTCCGCTGCCTTCAATAATGTAATTAACCCCAAGTTCCCTTGCAATTTGAGGTATTGTTTTGGTACTGTTATTTCGGTATAGCTCAACCGATGTTCTTGGACGAACTTCCAAATCTTCAATTTTAGATAGGTTATCCAAAATGGCTTCCATAACTCCGTTGATAAAATATACATTCTCAGGGTCCTTGCTGTCATTTATGAAAGGCAATACTGCAATTGATTTTTTCTGCTTTTTTAAATGATTGTCTTTATTAAAATTGGAGGTTTCCGGAATTACACTATTGAAAAAATAGGTGAAAACAATGGTAAATAAAACAGTTATGAAAACTATGGAGATAAACAGCCTAATCTTCTTTTTCTTCTTAGAAGATTTTTTCCTGAATTGCAAAAAATCATGTTTTTTAACGGTATGTTCACTCTGTAATCCCTCCTTATGCTCTTCGTAACTTTTTAAGGCTCTTTTCTTTGCTTCTCCCGGAGGGTAACCAAAATATTCAGAAAAACAGGTGCTAAAATAGGCCGGACTGCTAAATCCTACCTTAAAGGCGACTTCTGAAGCAGTTACGGACTCCTGCTGTAACATTTCCATTGCTCGTTGCAGCCTTGATTCCCGGATGTATTGGTTAATTGTTTTATGATAAATAAAATGCAACTTCCGGTTTAAGCTGAACCTGCTCATTCCTATTTCACGAGCCAATTCATTTACACCAAAATGTTCATTTGCCAGGTTTGCAAAGATAATTTTATTCAATTCCCTGGTAAATGCAGAATCAACTGAAGATAAATCCTTCATGATTTTATTTTATTTAATCAAGGTAATACCAAATATAATTAAAATATGTAGAATATACTATGAACAACACTGATTTTCAATGAAGTAAAAAATTTAAATAAAAATTTAAAAAAATTGATAATAAAAAAATTCACATAATTAAAGATATTATTTCAATGAAAGTTTAATTAAGTTTGAAGACGTGAAATTTGCCGACATTCTGAATTGAGCGTACTATTTGTAATTTATTCCAGGCAAACCAAAATAAAAATTCACTCCAAATTGTATTCAATTTAAGTCTTTTTTAACCAATCAACCTCAAGGCTTCTTTTTTGCTCAAATTGCTCAATGCGGTTTTGTCGGAAAATTCTTTGACCCATGTTGGATTTGTTTTACTGAATTCTCTTAAAATCCAGCCAATGGCCTTGTTGATAAAAAATTCTTTAGAACCCAATAATGAATTGATTGTTGCACTCAGTAAAACCGGGTCTAAATTTTCTTTGTATTTCAGTTGAAAAAGCAAGGCACATCTTTGCAGCCAAATATTATTTGACAATAGCCACTTTTTGACAGATACTTCTTTTTGCTCGGGATATTTTTTAAAATATTCCCCCATCAATTTTGCCGCAATAAAATCAACGGTGTCCCACCAGGATTTGTGCGTAACCATATATTCATAAAGTTCGATGTCCTTTTTCTCTAAATGTTTTACATATTTATAAGCAAGTTCCTGTGAGAAATATTGATAATCCCGCTGTGGTTTTTCCCAGAGAAATATGACAGTTTTACCCAATTCATCTTTTTTAGGCAAAAATTCTTTCATCAAAAATGGTTTTTGAATTTCACGTCTTTCTGCTGATTTAATGCCATAATACTCAAACTGATTTCGCATATAGGCTTTTTGTTCTAAAGCGATGTTTGGATTTGCATGTTGAACGAATTCAATTTCTAAGGTGTTTATGAATGTTGTCATTTTTGTTTTTACTAGTTAAAAAAAGTCATATCTAAAACAAAGAAAATAATTTATTGCGCTTATTCGTTATTTTCTATGATGGTTGATTTCCCTTTTCTTCCGATGTTTGAAAATGCTGCCAGTATAATTTTTCCTTTATCTTCAATGGGTTTTGTATAAATTTCACTGTTGATGGTTGGTTCGGAGCCATCTGAAGTGTAACGGATTACAAATCCGGGTTGCTGAATATTGGCTTTTACTTTCCCTGAGTCGATAATTGCACCAACAGGCGGAATGCGATATTTAAATCCGCCCGAATAATAATCCATCCGCGGTAATTCTTTTTTTCCTAAAACATTAACAAATGTTGACCAGTCTTTATTGTAAGAAACATGGCTCATTTCTGGATTCTTTTCAGTGGCCCAAGAAGGATTTTGAGCCCAGGCCCGTTCTGCCAAAGCCAATAATTTTGGAAACAATAAATACTCCAACATATTGGTATCCCGCACATTTTCGCCAAACATTTGCCCTTGAATTCCAAGAATATTCGATTTGCCAAAATCGGTCAATCGTTCTTTGCCGTCGAACAAATTTGTTTTAATCGGATTTCCATTGGTGTCTTCTTTGGTGTTTTTATAGTAATCAAAAGGAATAAAATAAAAAGGTTTTTCAGTGTCATTAAAACCAGCCCAATTATATCCGGGCTCATCGGCCGATTTTTCATAAGCCAAATCAAAATACAGATTGCTGACACTTGAAAGCACCACTTTAAAGCCTGCATTCGCCAAACGGTAAGGCAAATCTTCGTTGCCCCAGCCAATTCCGTTGTTCCAAACATAAACCCTAAAACCTTTATTGGCAAAATCGGGATTGGGAATGTATTTGTTTTTCCCGTTCAAAACTGTTTTTCGCATCGCAATTTCTTCCCAGCCAGAAAGTGCCAGTCCGCGTTTTGAAAGTATTTTTTCCATCTTGTCAAAATAATACACCCAAAGATCATCGGTGGAATTAAGTTTGTCATCTTCGGCAATTAATTTATTGGAAATTGGGGAGAGTTTCCAGGTTCCTTTTGGCACTTCATCGCCGCCAATATGAATGGTTGAAATTGGGGCGCCGGCATCTTTGTACATCATTAACAGCTCATCAATGACTTTTTCCATAAAATGATATGTTGAAGGCAAGGCCACACACATCACATTATCGGTCCACCCTTGCGCGGAAGAATAAACGGATTTGTCATTTAAATCGCGCAACAAATAACGTTCGGCTTCTTGCTGATTGCCTTGTTTCATAAATTTACGGTACCTGGAATCCATCGCTTTTATGGCCGCTCGGCTATGTCCGGGAGATTCAATTTCGGGAATTACGTTAATGTGCCTTTCCGCAGCATATTTAAGAATCTCTATAAAATCCTGTCGGGAATAAAAGCCGCTTCCCGGATAAAATCCTGTATCAGGACCAGATGCGTATGAAGGCGGTAAGAATGAATTGCTGTCGGTTGTATGGCCACGTTTTCCGCCAACTTCGGTAAGTTCAGGCAATGAAGGAATTTCAATTCGCCAACCCTCGTCATCGCTAAAATGAAAATGAAAACTGTTCATTTTATAAAATGACATCGCGTCCAGAATTTTGAAAATGGTTTCTTTTGTCTGGAAATTTCGCGCCACATCAAACATAAAACCTCTGTATGCAAAACGTGGTTCGTCTTTTACCTCACAATTTGGAATTGCAATTGCCATTGATTTATTTTTCCAGAAATCTGTTGGCATTAATGATTTTAACGATTGAATTCCGTAAAAAATACCGCTTTCTGTTGAAGCTGAAATTTCTATTTTATCGGATTGGATGTCAAGAATATATTCTTCGTTTTTTAAATCCGCTTTCTTTAAAATGATGTGTCTTCCGCTATTGGTGTTTAAATTAACGGCAATAATTCCTTCGAGAACTTTACTTAATTCATTCGAAAGATAATTGGCTTCACCCAAAAATTCCGGATCTGATTGAATGTTCACATTCTTATCCAGCACAAATTCTCCCGGAATATCTTTGAAGAATTTTGGTGAAGGGAAAATTTTTGGCAAATTTTCAAACGGAATAGCTGAAATTACTTTATTGTTGCCATAAGTGTTTTCTGCAGTGATAAAATTTACGGTAGCATCCGAAATTGGTTTCAAAATATAATTTTTGATGCTGTATCCATTTTCTGGATTCGTGTCCCAAACTATGTAAAAACCTGCTGGTGCATAGGTGAGATTAAGAATCTTCCCATTGGAAATAAATGAAAAATCAACACTTTGATTTGGCTTTAATCCTTTGAAACTTTGCGTAGGCTTCAACTGGCTAATATCGCCATTTATATGTGTTATAACAAAATCCTTTGAGTTTGAAGTTGGCGTGGTTTTACGGCTGTAGTTAAAATAAATTGTCCATCCAGAGGCTGGAAAATTTGTTTTTCCATTATTGGTAAACTTCAAAGAAGTGAGCACTTTATTTTCTTTATGATAATTATTGGTTGTCAATTCCCAATTGATTTGCAAATTATTTTCATCAAACAAGGGCTTCTTCTGCGAATAGGCTGAAATTGAATCAAAAAAAACTAAAAATAAAATAATTAGGAAACGTTTCATAATTTGATTTTTTGTAATTTACAAAGAAGAATAACAAGCTCCAAATTCATTTTTGTTGCAGTTAATATATGGATTGTATAAATTCAAAAACCATTTTTTCTGTCATCTTACCTGTTAAATATAGATTATATTGTCTTATTTCCCCAATTTTTGTGCTTTAAATTATTATGGTATGGCCATGAACTGACTATATGTGAAAAATCGGCGTTAGAAAATGAATACTTATAAATTTTTAAGGTGTTGTTGTTTGAGCACGGACAATACTGATTCTGCAGCCTGTATAATAAGGCATTGAGGATTCTCTGCTAGGTATTGTTTTACTTCCCAATGCAAGATTTATATTTCCTTTATTAATAACGCCTTTAGCGATATGATGCACAATAAGTCAAAAAAAGTTCGGAAATGAACACTTTGAGATTTTTAGCGTTTCTTGATGATCAATTTTTCAAAATGATTTTAAATGCGCTCAATTTTATCATCTAAAGGCGCTTATTTACCGTATTTGTATATAGTTTGTGCGACGTAAAAATCGGAGATTTTTCTGCATTCGCAATATTTTTATTGAATGTTTGTCGGTTTGTACTAGTTCCGATTTGAGCATAAATTAAATACGGTGTGCCAGCAGTAATTTATAATCTAAATATCCAATGATAATTTCAAATTTCCGCCCAGTCCATCTTTTATAATTCTCATAAGTGTGGAAAGTCTAATGTTACTTGCATTATTTTCAATTCTTGAAATATAATTTTTAGTAGTCCCAACCTTTTTGGCAAGTTCTTCTTGAGTCAAATGTTGTCTTTTTCGAGCTTCCTGGATTAAAACTCCAATTTTAAAAGTTTCAAACTCTTCTTCAAATTTATCTCTAGTTTCAGATCCAACATTACCATAATTTTCGGTAAGATGTGCATCGAATGATTTAATAATTTTATTTGTTTTCATAATACTCGGTTTTTAGCTTTTCTGCTCTGTTGATTTCATTTTTCGGCGTTTTTTGCTGAAATCCGGTTAATAAAATTATAAGGTTTCCATCATCGAAGAAACAGAATATTCTAAAAATTTCATTTCCTACGGAAATTTTTATTTCCCAAAGTCCATTAGTGTTAGTAAGATGTTTCAGATATTTTTCAGGAACAATTTTCATTGTTTGAATTAATAGAATAGTCCAATCTATCTTTTTTCATACAATTAAAGGCTGTTTTTTGTTGAAATTAGTAAAGTAATCTTTATAAATTCCTACCTCATGTTTATAATTATTCAATATATAGCCGTTAAATTTTCAAAAAAGTTACCTAGATAGATAACATTTTCCAAATTAATAAAGAATTTTTATTTTGAAAATCAAATTTTCTTATTACTGCCAACGGGTATTACAAGGTTTTGTAAAAAACAGGGGGTGGGGGTTAAAACCGATAATTTTTTGAAATTCTTTGTTACCAAAGAATATTTAGTGGAAAATTTTCCTATAAAATTGAAGTCAGAAGAAGAACAGCAATAATGATGATTGATGATATCCCAATCGGAATCCATACAGGTGCAATCCAGGGACGAGGTATCAAAAAAAGAACATCCATAGTCTTGAAATTTGGTGGCCATTTAATTAATAGGTAAAGCGAGAGATAAACTCTGCCAGCGCTATAGGTTATTTTTAATTCAATAAATTTTCTTTTTTTAAATACCAATATTATTGTTGATCTACTGACTGGTATAGTAATTTTCTTTAATTATAATTTCCAATGGCATATAGAAGGTTTCTTCTACCTCTTCGTTGAGCACTAGTTTTTTATAGAGATGACTTATTCCCAGGTATCCTTGTTCTTCTGGTTTTTGATTTATTAAAAAATCAATTGTACCTTCTTCCAAGAATTGAATATTTTTTTTAAGTAAATCGTAACCCACGATTCGGATACCTTTAATTTTATTTTCCATTAAAAATTGCGCAACAATGTGAGTCCGGGAATTTGGTATAAAAATGCTGTCAACTCCTTCAAACATTTTTGTGTTTAATTTATTAACATCAGAATTTTCAATATTGATCTCTGTAAACTTAAAATTGGTAAGATCTACATGATCTTCAAAAAAAGAATAGAAGCCCTTGATTCTTTGAAGGTAAACTGATGTGTTTTCAATTTCACGGGTTAATTTAATGATTAATACTTTGTTTTCCTCTTTTTTTGCAAAACTTATCAGTCTTGCTGCAAGATAACCACTTTTAAAGGCATCTTGCCCAATATAGGATACCCCTTCAATTTCTTTGATATTGGAATCAATCATTACAATAGGTATTTTTTTCTTTTTGAATTCATCAAGAAAAAGAATAGAATCCTCTTTAAAAATAGGGGCAAACAACAAACCGTCACAATCTAATGTGAGTACTTTGAGAGCCATTTTTTTGAAGGAAACAGAATCGTATTTATAAAAATTATAATCGATAATAACCCCAAATCGGCTGAATTCCTCTGAAGCTTTTTCAATTCCATCAATAGGCGCCTGCCAATACTCTAATCCCTCATTTTTAGGTAGGAAAACTACAAAACGAAATTTTTTATTAAAGGCAAGGTTACTTGCAAAGATATTTTTTTTAAAGCCATATTCCTTAATAATAGCGTTTACTTTATCTACATTCTCTTGTGATACTTGACCCCGGTTATGAATTATTCTGTCCACCGTACCTGGAGAAACATTAGCAATTTCCGCAATCTTCTTTATCGTTATCATTACTGTTCAATATTTAGACTTAATCTCTTTTCCATACAAAAATATATTTATTTAATTTAAAAGCTGTTTTATTTGATATTTTATTTACATTTGCAATATGCGTGTGCGGACACGAAATTAATAATTATGAATAAAAAGATTATCACCTTCGGAGAAATACTAATGCGACTTTCCCCTCCCGATCATTTACGTCTTTCTCAAGCGAGCAGTTTGGATTTATATTACGGTGGTGCTGAGGCTAATGTGGCAGTGTCATTGTCGATATTAGGTTTGGAGGCGCAATTTGTTACATCAGTTCCTGATAACGATCTCGGATCTTCTTCTATAAATATGATGAGATCCTTTGGTGTAGCATCAACAGTTGTGAATCAAGGGAGCCGATTAGGGGTTTACTATTTTGAACATGGTGCTTCAGAGCGGGCTGGAAAGGTTTTATATGACCGAAGTGGTTCTTCCTTTTCGCAACTCAAAAAAGGGATGATTAATTGGGAATCTATTTTTAAAACTGCCGATTGGTTTCATTGGTCCGGAATTACTGCTGCGCTAAGTCTTGAGTTGGCAGAAGTTTGTGAAGAAGCCTTAATTGTCGCTAGCCGTATGGGACTTATCATTTCAGCCGATTTAAATTACCGACCTAGTTTGTGGAATTACGGAAAAAAAGCAGCTGAAATAATGCCTGATTTGATTCAGTATTGTGATGTTCTCTCGGGTGGCATTGAAGATTCAGATAAATGTCTCAATATCAAACTTATCGCTTCGGATACTTTGGAAACCGTTTTTAGAAAATGGATGGATATATTTCCTAAGCTTAAAACAATAGTTTCCACAACACGATATGATGCGAATGCCTCTTCGAATGGGATAAGCGCGGTTTTATGGAACGGAAAAGAAATGTTCGAATCTAAAAGTTACAACATCAGTCACATTGTAGACCGGATAGGAGCCGGCGATGCCTTTATGGCGGGTATTATTTTTGGAATGATCCAATGGCCTGATGATCCTCAAGGTGCATTAGAGTTTGCGATCGCTGCTTCCTGCCTAAAACATTCTATAGCGGGAGATATCAATTTGGCCAATGTAGAAGAAGTGAAAGCCTTAATGAACGGAGCCAGTGGAGGTAGAATAGTACGATAAATGAAATTATAAATAGCGTTTAGCTATTTAAACAATAATTAAGATGATTAAAAAAACAAAAAGTATAGTATCGAAAATTTTACTGGAAGCGGGTATGATTCCTGTTTTTTATAGCCCTGATGCTGCTCTGAGTAAAGATGTTGTTCAGGCCTGTTATAATAGTGGGGTAACAGCATTTGAATTCACTAACAGAGGGGCAAATGCCCTTCAGGTTTTCAAGTCTTTGAGAAAATATATAGACGAAAATAAGCTGAATCTCTTATTGGGAGCCGGAACTATTTTGAATGCAGCTACTGCCAAGGATTTTGCTGAAGCCGGAGCAGACTTTTTAGTATCCCCAATCTTAAAAAAAGAAATAGCCGTTTATGCCAATGAAAAAGAACTGTATTGGATTCCGGGCTGTGGGACCTTAACCGAAATTTCAAAAGCAGAAGATATGGGAGCGGAGATTATAAAAATATTTCCGGGAGCAGTATTAGGGCCTGATTTTGTTTCTGCAGTAAAAGGACCAATGCCCTGGCTGAAATTGATGCCAACAGGTGGTGTTGAACTCAATGAAGCTAATCTAACGGCTTGGTATAAAGCAGGAGTGGTATGTCTTGGGATTGGTTCCCAATTGATTACGAAAGCTATTTTAAAGCAGAAAGATTTCAAGGCGTTGGAATTGAAAATTAAAGCCACATTCGAAATAATAAAAAAGCAGAAAAACAGATAATAAACAATAAAAAAAATAAAAGCAGATGAATGAATTATTTAATCTAAAAGGAAAAGTAGCTCTTATCACCGGTGGCGGTGGTGTTTTGGGAAGTAATATGGCTATGGTATTAGCTAAACAAGGGGTTATCACAGGAATTTTAGGACTTACAATGGAAAAAGCTGAAGCTACCGTTACCAGAGTAGTTGCAGTTGGAGGAGAAGCTTTTGCTGTACAAGCTAATGTACTGAGTAAAGAAGACCTAGAAGCAGCCAAAGATTTTGTAATGGAAAAACACGGTCGTTTGGATATCTTAATCAATGCTGCAGGTGGAAATATGCCAGGTGCAACGATTGATCCAGATCAGGCTATTTATGATATGCAATTGGCACATTTGCAAAAGGTTTTGGATTTAAATATTATTGGAACCATGTTACCTTCCCAAGTATTTTCTGAAATTTTCGCAAAACAAAAATCAGGAATTATTATTAATATTTCCTCAGCATCAGCTCAAAGACCTTTGTCCAGAGTGGTGGGTTATTCAGCTTCAAAAGCGGCTATTGATAATTTCACTAAATGGATGTCAGTTGAATTAGCCGGGAAATACGGCGAAAGATTGCGTGTCAATGCGATTGCACCAGGGTTTTTTATTGGAGAGCAAAACAGGGCTTTATTGCTCAATCCAGAAGGAGGATTAACACCAAGAGGAGAAAAAATTATCGAACATACACCAATGGGAAGATTTGGTGTGCCTCAAGATTTGGATGGCGCATTATTATTTTTATGTAGTGATATGTCCAAGTTTGTAACTGGAATCGTTGTTCACGTTGATGGTGGTTTTGGTGCTTCAAGTATTTAATAATACAATTAAAAGAGATAAAAATGGAACAAACATGGAGATGGTACGGTCCCAACGACCCTGTGAAATTATCTGACGTCAGACAAGCCGGCGCAACTGGAATTGTTACTGCTTTGCACCATATTAAAAATGGTGAAGTGTGGGAAGTAGATGAAATTATGAAGAGAAAAAATGAAGTAGAAGCTGCAGGATTGACTTTTTCGGTAGTAGAAAGTATTCCAGTGCACGAGGACATCAAAAAACAATCAGGTGATTATTTGAAATATATAGAAAACTACAAGCAAAGCATCAAAAACTTAGCAGCATGTGGTATTAATATTGTTTGTTATAATTTTATGCCTATTTTAGATTGGTCCAGAACCGATTTATCTTACGAAATGCCAGACGGTTCGAAAGCCTTGCGTTTTGATATCAATGAATTTGCTGCATTTGAATTGTTTATTTTAATAAGACCTGAAGCAGCTACAACTTATTCAGAAGCGCAAAAAGCGAAAGCGAAAGTTACTTTTGAAAAGTTGTCCGATGCGGAAAAAGTAAAATTGCAACAAAACATTATTGCAGGTTTACCGGGTGCGGAAGAATCCTATACTGTTGAAGATTTCTTAAAAGTACTTCAAGGATATGATAATATTGATGCCAATAAATTAAAAGAAAATTTATATTATTTCTTGCAAGAAATAGTTCCTGTAGCTGAGAGTGTAGGAGTAAAAATGGCGATTCATCCTGATGATCCTCCTTATCCAATTTTAGGTTTGCCTAGAGTGGTAAGCACGGAAGCTGATTTAATACATTTGCTAAATGCAATTGATTCGCCATCCAATGGATTTTGTATGTGTACAGGCTCTTATGGTGTTATTGCCGAAAATGATTTGCCTGGAATTATAGATCGTCATGGAGAAAAAATGAATTTTATTCATTTAAGAAGCACACAACGCGATGCAGAGGGAAATTTCTATGAAGCCAATCATCTCGAAGGGGATGTAGATATGTTTGAAGTTGTTAAATCTATTCTGAAAATGCAAAATCAAACGAAAAGAATCATCCCAATGCGACCAGATCATGGGCATCAAATGTTGGACGATTTGAATAAAAAAACCAATCCAGGATATTCAGGAATAGGTCGTTTGCGAGGCTTGGCAGAATTGAGAGGTTTAGAAATTGGAATAGAACGAAGTTTATTTTAAATAATATGTCTGAAAAAATATTTATTACTGATAATTTTTTGCTTCACAGTCAAGCAGCAAGAACGCTGTATCATAACTATGCAAAAGCGCAACCTATTTTTGATTACCACTGTCATTTGTCTCCAAAGGACATTGCCGAAGATCGCCAATTTGAGAATTTAGCTCAGATTTGGATTGATGGGGACCATTATAAATACAGGGCCATGCGTGCTAATGGTGTGGATGAAAAATTTATCTCAGGTGAGGCAAGCGATTATGAAAAATTTACCAAATGGGCAGAAACAGTTCCTTATACCCTAAGGAACCCTTTGTACCATTGGACTCATTTGGAGTTAAAAAATTATTTTGGAATTACATCTTTGTTGAATTCAGATTCTGCCGAATCAATTTACAACCAATGTAATGAGTTATTAAAAAAACCAGAATATAGCGTTAAGAATTTGCTTCGCAAAATGAATGTTGCAGTTATAGGAACTACTGATGATCCAACTGATGATTTGCGGTACCACAAACAATTGCAAGAGGATAATTTTGAAATCACTGTTTTACCTACATTTCGTCCTGACAAAGCAACGGAAATTGAGAAAGGTCAATTTTTTATTAATTGGATTCGAAAACTAGAAAAAGCAGTAGGGCATTCCATTGCTGATTTTTCAATTTTAATTCAAGCACTACAAGAACGTCACGATTTCTTTCATGCAATGGGTTGTCGAATTTCTGATCACGGACACGCTAATTTTTATGGTGAGGAATACGCCCCAACCGAAGTAAACGCCATTTTTGTAAGCGCCATGAAAGGTGAGGCAGTTTCTGTTCTTGAAATGAATAAATACAAATCGGCTGTTTTATTTGAATTGGCTTTGATGAATAAAGCCAAATCTTGGGCACAACAATTTCATGTTGGCGCAATTAGAGACAACAATGCCAAAATGCTAAATGATATTGGTCCTGATCAAGGATTTGATTCTCTTGGCGATTTGAACATGGCTGATAATATGAGTAAGTTCTTCGGAAGATTAAGTCAATGTGATGGATTGACTAACACCATAGTATATAATTTGAATCCCCGTGACAGTGAAATGTTCGCATCGATGGCGGCTAATTTCAACGATGGCAAAGTTGCAGGAAAAATGCAATATGGAGCGGCTTGGTGGTTTTTAGACCAAAAAGACGGCATGGAAAAACAAATGAACGTACTTTCAAATTTTGGTTTATTGAGTCGATTTGTCGGAATGGTAACCGATTCAAGAAGTTTTCTTTCTTTTCCCAGACACGAATATTTCAGACGTATTTTGTGCAATGTATTGGGTGAAGAAATTCAAAAAGGAGAATTGCCCAATGATATGGCACTTATTGGAAATATGGTAGAAGCCATTTGCTTTAAAAACGCCTCGAACTATTTTAATATTTAAATTTTAAGCACACATCTCAATTCAGGATAAAAAAGACAACTATTTTCTGACGGACCTAAAAAAACCAAACAAATGACCGAAACAAATAAAGCAATAGGAAAATATAGGTGGACCATTTGTGGGTTACTCTTTTTTGCAACTACCGTAAATTATCTTGATAGACAAGTGCTAAGTCTTTTGGCCCCCAGTTTATCCAAAGAATTTGGATGGTCCAACAGTGATTATGCTAATATCACGGCAGTTTTTCAGTTTATTTATGCCATTTCAATGCTTTTTGCGGGAAGAATAATTGATAGATTAGGCACCAAAAAAGGATATATTTTAGCAATTACGGTGTGGTCACTAGGAGCCATTATGCATGCCTATTCTTTACCTATTGGTACGGCTTTATCTACTTTTATGGTTTGGATTGGAGTAGGGGCAGTTCCTATTTCGATTGCTGGTTTTATGTTGTCACGGGCAGTTTTGGGATTTGGAGAATCAGGAAATTTTCCTGCAGCGATAAAAGCGGTCGCCGAATATTTTCCCAAAAAAGAACGATCGTTTGCCACCGGTATTTTTAATTCAGGCACTAATGTTGGAGCTATTTTAGCACCTTTAACAGTTCCTTTTATCGCCATAAATTATGGTTGGGAGTTTGCATTTATACTTGTTGGAGCCATTGGTTTTCTGTGGGTAATTTTCTGGCTTATATTTTATGAAACCCCTTCAAAGCAAAAAAGATTATCAAAAGCTGAATATGATTATATTCATATTGATGAAGCAGTAATAACTGAAAACATTGAGGCGACTGAAGAAGAAAAGGTCTCGTGGTTTAAATTATTAAGATACAAGCAAACATGGGCTTTTGTTTTTGGAAAATTTATGACCGATGGAATTTGGTGGTTCTTTTTATTTTGGTTGCCAAAATATCTTGAAGCTCAATTTGATATGAAAGGAACAGCTATTGTTTTTCCATTAACGGTACTGTATAGTATGACGATGGTTGGAAGTATTTTTGGAGGATGGTTTCCCATTTATTTTATCAGAAAAGGATACACCCCTTATGACGGAAGACTTAAAGCAATGTTTTTTATTGCCTTATTTCCTTTGGTTGTTTTATTAGCACAGCCACTAGGATCTATTAGTTTCTGGATCCCAGTTGTCTTAATTGGTGTTGGTGCTTCAGCCCATCAGGCATGGTCTGCTAATATTTTCACTACTGTATCGGATCTTTTTCCCAAAAAAACGATTGGATCGGTGATTGGAATTGGCGGCATGGCCGGTGGAATTGGTGGTGTATTGGTAACTAAATTAGGCGGTTATTTGTTTGATTATTATGAAAAATCAGGACACATTCAAACCGGCTATACAATTATGTTTGTTATTTGTGCCTTAGCCTATCTTTTGGCCTGGGTTGTCATGAAAATTTTAGTGCCGAAATATGCTCCAATAGATAATTTATAATTTTATGCCCGTTGGGTGTAATTCATTTTTTATATTTTTAAACCACATAGACATCTCTGCCGACAGGCGGGAACATATTTTTTTATGAATATTATGCAGCCTAACTTTATAATAAAAACTAAGTGACCCAAGATCAAATGTTGAACAAGTGAAGCAAACCAAAAATAGCACCAAACAACTCTTTTTTTTTTCTCTGGATGTGATTATTTTTTAGAAATTGTGATTTTTAGTAATTGCGCCCAATGAGTTAATTTTATATTTTTTAATGAGTTAATTTTATATTTTTTTTCATTATTGTCCGGTTAAATTTTTCAAAACAATCAGGTCGCCCCGATGGGGCTTTAATTACTGAATTTTTCCGTTTTTCTACAAACATTTCGCTCCTATGGAGCTTTTTTAGTCCCAGAGGGACGAACTGTTTG
>JAUXPH010000036.1 GCA_030683995.1 Lutibacter sp. | reverse complement strand
ACTTCAGCATCAAAAGCTTTGGCAATGGCATCAGTTTCAGCTTTTGCCAAACCTTGTTTTTTAGCATCAATTTTACCTGCTTTTTCATCTAACCAAGTTTGAAATTTTGCTTCAGCTTGCTCTTCTGTTAAAGCACCTTTTCTAACACCGCCTGCCAAATGATTTTTTAGCATTACCCCTTTATAAGATAAAATTGCTTTTGCAGTGTCTGTTGGTTGTGCTCCGTTTTGCAACCATTTTACAGCGCCATTAACATCTAAGTCGATGGTTGCCGGATTTGTGTTTGGATTGTAAGTTCCAATTTTTTCTAAATACTTACCATCTCTTGTTGAGCGTACATCTGCAGCAACAATCCAATAAAATGGTTTTCCTTTTTTACCGTGTCTTTGTAATCTAATTTTTACTGGCATATTTTTAAATTTTAAGGTACGAAACCTTGGTTATTAATTAGGGTTGCAAATATAATAAGTTAATTTCAAATAACACGTTCAATTTCAGCATATTTTATGGCAATCTTCTAAATCCAAAAAATGATTAAAATAAAAGCACTTTCCACGATAAATTTATGTCCAAAAACAAATGATTTTTAAGGCCCAAACATACAAATCTTTGATTTATTTTGTGATTTCTGCACTATTTTATGGCTTTCTGTATGAAGTCATTTGGCATTTTCTGTTTCCATTAAACATTTAAGAAAAATTTAGGATTGTTAATAAAAAAACCCGAGGATGGAAGTCAAAAATTTATTAAATTGTTACTTTTAACAACTCATTTATCAGCAAAAAAATCAGCCAAATGTTTTTAATTTTTGACACAGAAACCACCGGTTTACCTAAAAATTGGAATGCCCCGTTTACCGACATTGACAATTGGCCAAGGTGTGTTCAAATTGCGTGGCAACTGCACGACAAGTATGGCGAGTTGATTGAACAAAGAGATTTTTTGATCAGGCCTGAAGGTTATAATATTCCCTATGATGTTGAACAAATTCACGGAATTTCAACCCAATTGGCGGAAGAAAAAGGGGAAGATTTAGAAAATGTTTTACGACTTTTTAATGAGGTGCTTGCCAAAACAACTTTTGTGGTTGGCCAAAATGTGAAATTCGACCTTAATATTATGGGTTGTGAATTTCACAGAAAATCTCTGCCAACCAATTTAAATGATTTGCCGGTTTTGGACACGTGTACCGAAACTACGGCATTGCTTTGTAAATTGCCGGGCGGACGAGGTGGAAAGTTTAAATATCCGACCTTAACCGAATTGCACCTATATTTATTTGAAGTTCCTTTTGCCGAAGCGCACAACGCCACAGCCGATGTGGAAGCCACCACGCGTTGTTTTCTGGAATTAATCAGGAAAGGTGTTTTTACAACGGCAGAACTTAAAGTTTCTTCGGATTATTTTGAAACGTTTGAAGCAAAAAATCCGACCACGATTGATGTTATCGGCTTAAAACACATCGACCTAAAAAAAGAAAGCAAAAGATTAAAAACAACATCAGAAGAAAATTCTGAAGAAATAACACCCGTAAAAGGAACTTCCAAAGTCCTAAAAAATGCATATTTCGCCCATTTGCATTGCCATTCGCAATTTTCTATTTTACAGTCAACTTCAAGCGTAAGCAACCTGCTTCAAGCTGCCATAAAAGAAAAAATGCCTGCGGTTGCCCTAACCGATACCGGAAATATGATGGGTGCCTTCTATTTTATAAAAGAAGCGCTGGATTATAACAAATCCGTTGATAATTTCAATGCAAAATTAACTGAAGGCCAAGAACCAAAACTTCCCATAAAACCGATTTTAGGCTGCGAGTTTTATGTGTGTGAAAATCATACCGACAAATCACAAAAAGACAACGGTTACCACATCGTTATTTTGGCAAAAAACAAAATTGGCTATCACAACTTGGCCAAAATGTCGTCAATTTCCAATACCGACGGTTTTTATTACATTCCGCGCATCGACAAAAACATTATTGAAAAATACAAAGAAGGTTTGATGGTGCTTTCGGGAAATTTATTTGGCGAAATCCCGAGCAAAATTTTAAATGTCGGCGAAAAACAAGCTGAAGAAGCCTTGGTTTGGTGGAAAGAACAATTTGGAGCCGATTTTTATTTGGAAGTGATGCGCCACGATCAGGAAAATGAAAATCACGTAAACGAAGTGCTTGTTGAATTTTCAAAAAAACATCAGGTAAAACTAGTTGCCACCAACAATACTTATTACACAAATCAGGAGGAATCAACGGCGCACGATATTTTATTGTGCGTAAAAGATGGTGAAAAAATAGCAACGCCAATTGGCAAAGGACGCGGTTTTAGATACGGTTTGCCCAACAACGAATACTATTTTAAATCGCAGGAACAAATGAAAAGTTTGTTCTCAGATTTGCCCGATGCCATCACCAATATTCAGGAAATTGTTGACAAAATTGAAATCTATACTTTGGCGCGTAACGTGTTGCTGCCAAAATTTGCCATTCCGCAGGAATTTGTAAATCCGCAAGACGAAAAAGATGGCGGCGTAAGGGGCGAAAATGCCTATTTAAAGCATTTGACTTTTGAAGGCGCCAAAAAAAGATATGGTGAAATATTGACGGATGATCTCAAGGAACGACTTGATTTTGAACTTTCGGTTATTGAAAAAACAGGCTATCCGGGGTACTTTTTAATTGTTTGGGATTTCATTTTAGAAGCCCGAAAAATGAATGTTGCGGTTGGGCCAGGAAGGGGTTCGGCAGCGGGTTCTGTAGTGGCTTATTGTTTGTGGATTACCAATATTGACCCAATTAAGTACGATTTGCTTTTTGAGCGTTTCTTAAATCCGGATCGTGTGTCACTTCCCGATATCGATATTGATTTTGATGATGAGGGCCGACAAAAAGTGATTGATTTCGTGATTCAAAAATACGGTGCCAGCCAGGTGGCGCAAATTATCACTTATGGCACAATGGCCGCAAAATCTTCCATCAGAGATACCGCTCGTGTGCTCGATTTGCCTTTGTTTGATGCCGACAGAATCGCAAAATTAATTCCGCTTGTTAAACTGAAAAACATTTTTGGGGAAGACGAAAAAAGCAAGGCCATCATCAAAGGTTTAAGGTCGGAAGATTTAGACAATGTAAACGAACTTCGGAGAATTGCTGCCGGCGATGACTTGGCTGCCCAAACCATCAATCAGGCGCGTGCGCTGGAAGGTTCTTTAAGAAATACAGGAACCCACGCGTGCGGTGTGATAATTACACCCGAAAATATCACCAATTTAATTCCCATTGCCACCGCGAAAGATACCGATATGTATGTGACGCAATTCGACAACAATGTGGTGGAAAGTGCCGGTTTGTTAAAAATGGACTTTTTAGGATTAAAAACCTTGTCCTTAATTAAAGACACGCTTAAAATTATCAAAGGAAAACACGGTATTGAATTGGTTCCCGACGATTTTCCTTTAGATGATCCAAAAACCTACGAACTCTTTCAACGCGGAGAAACTATTGGGATATTTCAATATGAATCTTTTGGAATGCAAAAGCATTTAAAAGCGTTGAAACCTACCCAGTTTGCCGATTTAATTGCGATGAACGCCTTGTACCGTCCGGGTCCGATGGAATACATTCCTTTGTTTATTATGCGTAAACACGGCGAAGAAGCCATTGAATACGACTTGCCGGTGATGGAAGAAATTCTGAAAGAAACTTATGGCGTTACCGTTTATCAGGAGCAAGTGATGTTGCTTTCCCAAAAAATTGCAGGTTTTACAAGAGGTGAAGCGGATATGTTGCGTAAAGCAATGGGGAAAAAGATTTTGGAATTGTTGGTGAAACTGAAACCGCAATTCATCAAAGGCGGAAAAGCAAACAATCATCCAGAAGAAGTCTTGGAAAAAATCTGGAAAGATTGGGAAGCCTTTGCCGAATATGCCTTCAATAAATCGCATTCCACTTGTTACGCATATATCGCCTACCAAACCGCGTATTTAAAGGCAAATTATCCTGCAGAATTTATGGCGGCGGTTTTGTCGAACAATATGAGCGACATTAAGCAAATTTCATTTTTTATGGAAGAATGCAAAAGGGCGGGTATCAAAGTTTTGGGGCCAGACATTAATGAATCTTTTTACAAATTTGCGGTAAACAAGGAAGGCGCCATTCGTTTTGGAATGGGTGCCATCAAAGGTGTTGGCGCATCGGCAGTGGCCGCCATTGTTGAAGAACGTAAGAAAAACGGCAATTATACTTCTATTTTCGATTTGACCAAACGGATCGATTTGCGCGCAGCCACCAAAAAAGCTTTCGACGGATTGGCAATGGCGGGCGGATTTGATTCTTTCACCAATGTGCACCGGGCACAATATTATCAACCGGATGAAAAAGGCGTTTCATTTATAGAACGAGCCATTCGTTACGGCAGCAAATTTCAGGAAAATAAAAACTCAGCCCAGGTTTCTCTTTTTGGAGAAGCTTCTGAAATTCAATTTCCGGAACCTGAAATCCCTTCTGCTGATAAATGGGGAATGATGTATAAATTATCCAGAGAAAAAGAAATGGTCGGTATTTATATTTCCGGACATCCGTTGGATGAATTTAAAAATGAAATCGATTATTTCTGCAATTCAACTGTGTCTGTTTTTAAAGAAGACCTCAATAAATATATAGGATCTTCTATGACTTTTTCGGGAATTTTAACCGATGTGCAACATAAAACTTCCCAAAACGGAAATGAATGGGGTTCATTTACGGTGGTCGATTACAGCGACAGTCACGAATTCAGGATTTTTAAGGACGATTATTTAAAGTTTAAGCCTTATTTATTTGAAGATGCTTTTCGTCAAATCAGGGTTTCAGTCACTGCCGGATGGCGAACTAAAGACGGCAAACTTTCCGAGCCCAGGGTTAATTTTACCGACATCCAAATTTTACAGGATGTGCTGGAAAAACAAACCAAAAAACTCACCATTAGTTTAGATATCAATAAAATCGACAAGCAATCCGTTGCAGAAATTCATAAAATCCTGAAAGAAAATGAAGGCACTGTTCCGGTTGATTTTATAGTTTACGATTTGGCGGAAAACGTCAAATTAAATTTACACAGCAAATCGGTAAAAGTGAAGGTTGACAACACCTTTTTAAAAGTGTTGAAAAATGAAGAAATCCATTTTAAGCTGAATTAAATTTTAGTAGTTCTTGGTTTTTGTACTTTTAAGCAGTCAATTCCCTGAACAACTTTTCTAAATTTTTGTTTTTGGCAGTCAGGTTTAAGGTTTTTAATCCATTGTCGTGGGCAAAATCAAAAACGGCCGGACGCATATCTTTTGAAGTGTCAAAAATGAGTTCCCAAGTGGTGTCGTGCACATTATTGGCCGATTTTAAATGGGGAATGTTTTCTATCAGTTGTTTTTCAACTTTATAATCGAATTCAACTTCAATAATCTGCTCTTGATTTCCCGTTAATTCCTTTAAATTTTTATCGGCAATAATTTGTCCGTTATGAATTAAAATCACCCGGTCGCAAACAGCTTCCACTTCCTGCAAAATATGTGTCGAAAAAAGCACGGTTTTGTCTTTCCCCACTTCTTTGATCAAACTTCTGATTTCAGCCAATTGGTTTGGATCCAAACCGGTAGTTGGTTCATCCAAAATCAATACATCCGGATTGTGCAACAAAGCGGCTGCCAAACCAACACGCTGGCGATACCCTTTTGAAAGCTGGTTTATTTTTTTGTGCGCTTCCGGTGTCAATCCAACTTTTACAATTACTTTTTCAACTTCCTCCTTGGAAATTTTATGGATAGACGCATTGAATTGCAAATATTCCCGCACATACATTTCCAAATAAAGCGGATTGTTTTCGGGCAAATAACCAATACTTTTTTGGGCTTCGATTTTATGGGTGGAAATGTCAAAATTATTGACAAAAACCTCGCCTTCAGATGCACTTATATAACCGATGATTATTTTCATCATGGTCGATTTCCCGGCGCCATTCGGGCCCAAAAACCCAACAATTTCTCCTTTTTCAATAGAAAAACTCACATTGTTCAACGCTTTTTGTTCTCCGTATAATTTGGTTATATTTTTTACTTCAATAGACATTTAGCAGGAATTTCAACAAAAATACATTTTAATTATAATTTACCCGCAATTTTAAACCTTGTAAACCACATTTATTTTTTAGACCTTTGAAAGCCCAATACGGGCATTTTAAAGATAAATTTTGTCATCACACAAAATCTTGGTTTACCTTGTCGAATGAAGATATTTTAATGATTATAAACCAATCGAAATGGGCATTTTTAGGGTAATTCTCTGCATTATTTTTCCGCCTTTAGCTGTGGTTGATAAAGGTTGCGGCTCCTTTATCATCGTTTTTATTTTAACTTGCCTGGGCTGGATTCCGGGCGTTATTGCCGCTTTAATTATTAATAACAATCCCAATAGATGAAACGAGCCATCACAAATTTTGATACACACCGAAATGATTAATGGAGAACCAGCCAGCTGGCAGGCAGGCAGGCAGGCCTGTCCGGCAGGCAGGCTGTATCTGTACCAAAATAAAAATAAATAAGAAACAGATGAAACGAGCAACACAAATTTTGATACACAAAGGAATGATTAATGGCGAACAGCATCTGTTACCGCTAAAAAATAAAATTTAAACAGATGAAAAAAATAAAGTTAATTGATTTAGGCTTAAAAGATTACAAAGAAACCTGGAATTATCAGGAAGTGCTGTTTCAGGAAACCATCGACCTTAAAATTGAAAACCGAAAAAACAATACCGACTATAAAACACCAAATTATTTTATTTTTGTGGAACATCCGCACGTGTACACCTTGGGCAAAAGCGGTGACATGAATAATTTATTGCTGAACGAAACCCAACTTACCGAAAAAGGCGCCACATTTTACAAAATCAATCGCGGCGGTGACATTACGTATCACGGGCCCGGACAAATTGTTGGGTATCCGATTTTGGATTTGGACAATTTTTTTACCGATATCCACAAATACCTTCGTTTTTTGGAAGAAGTCATTATTTTAACATTGGATGAATACGGAATCAAAGCAGGCCGAAGTGCAGGCGAAACCGGCGTTTGGCTTGGCGAAGGAACACCTTTTGCCCGTAAAATTTGTGCTTTGGGCGTGCGAACCAGCCGCTGGGTCACTATGCACGGATTTGCGCTGAATGTAAACACCAACTTGGGTTATTTTGATAACATTATTCCCTGCGGAATTAAAGGAAAGGCGGTGACTTCTTTGGAAGCCGAATTGAACACAAAAATTCCTATGGAAGAAGTAAAAGAAAAGATTTTAAAACATTTCTCCACTTTGTTTGAAGCAGAATTTGAGGAATTTAGAAGTTAAGAATTACGATTTTCACTTCGGCTCCGCTCAGTGGCCTTTTCTCCCGCTAGCGCGAGCTTCCAGCTCGTGACTGTGGAAATTTAAGTATATAGACGCACGAGCGAGACGCTCGCGCCAGCGCACAAGTGACCTAGGATTTTTCAAAAAGTCCTTCCCTTTGGGAAGGATTTAGGATGGGATTATTCTTCCTCATTAAAAAACACCTTATAAAACATCATTTTTTTCTCTTCATCATAGCCTTTTTCAAGATATTCGCTGGATGCTTCCGGCGCATCGATATCCAGTTTTATAACAATGTTGGTGTCTAATTTAATTTCGGTTTTAATTTTTTGCTTTTGTTTTTTGAACACCGCTTCAGAAACCGTAAACTGATTTCTAACCAGCACATCATTCAACGTTTCAAATTGCTTTTTATAGTCGTCGAACTTCGATTTTTGTTCCTCATTTTCTTCAAAAATATTTTCCTTGAAATCGTTGATATTCACCAACTCATTGGTTTTAAAAAAATCGACCGCTCTTGCCAAAAAGGTATTTTTTTCCTGAATTCCCAGTTCTTCTTTAATAATATCTTCAGAAAATTCCTTGCACATTTCCAAATAATTCTTGGTGTGCTGGTTGTTGTCGTCCGCATATTTTACATTCAAAAAGTTCTGAATCCAGTAAAGCGAGTCGTAATTGTTGGTGTCAACGCTCAAAACCACTTTCCCTTCCGAGTCGGTTGTGTTGATAATCAAACAGCCTTTATCCAGTTTTTTGGTGCTGATTCCCTTTTGCACATAAACGTCCAAACTGTTGTTTTCCATATGGGTTTGGAAGAAATCGAGCTTGTTTTCAATCTTAAAAATCCCCAACGCCTGCGTAATCACTTCCTTGTATTCCACATCTTCAAAAAGCGCCACAATTACATCGCCGGTTTTAATTTGCGCCGAATTTGACTGCTCGTACAAATGATTCACAATATGCCTTGAAACTTCAATAAACGAGCTTTCATCCTTAAAAACCTGGTCCGAATAGCTGTTAATTTCGTTCAATTCAATGTTTGCGTGGTGGTTAAAACGATAACTTTCCGTCACGGCACCAAACGGTTTCAGCAAAAAAGGCTTCATCAATTCATAACTTTCTTCATCAAAAGTGATGGCGCTTTCAGAAAAAATATTGGTGGCGCTGTTGAATTTATTCCCCACTTTATGAATAATCAATTTTGAAATGCTGGCACGGGTTCTTTTAATCATCTGTTCGTTTTTAACGATGGCAAATGTATCATTTTAATGGCAAATTATTTGCGCAATTTCAAAAACAACTGTGTTAAAAAATGGTTATTTGGGCGTTCCCCGCCAGCTGACGGGTCGGGCTTTTCGTTTCAATCTTTTTTACTTCGCCTACCGGCGAATCAAAAAAGTATTTTCACTGCAATCCCTAACGCGGCTTGCAATAAAAATGATTAATCCCAAATCGACCTTTAATAATCTAACCGCAAGTATCGCAAAGGAATACGCAAAGATCGCCAGGCATTTTAAATAAAAATTTCCTTGCGCCCTTTGCGATTTTTTTTCTTTGCGCGCTTTGCGGTTAAAAAGTATGACAAAGAATAAATAATAATCAGTTAATTACCAACTGTCACAACTTTAATTTCAGTTGTTCCGGCAGCAACCTGAAAGATTTCCGATGATAATCGGTAATCCCAAATTCCCTGATGGCGTCTCTGTGAAAAAGCGTTGGGTAGCCCTTATTTTTTTTCCAATGGTAGTTGGGAAATTCGAGATCTAGCTGTTGCATAAAATCGTCGCGGTACGTTTTTGCCAATACCGAAGCCGCCGCAATGCTCATAAACTTGGCGTCGCCTTTTACAATGGTGGTGTGCGGAATATTTTTATAGGCCTTAAATTTATTTCCGTCAACAATAATATGTTCAGGTTCGATGGATAGTTTCTCAATGGCCAAATGCATCGCCAAAATGGAAGCCTGTAAAATATTGATTTCATCAATTTCTGTTTCAAAAACATAAGAAACACCAAAAGAAATCGCGTTTTTTTCAATAAAAGGACGCAATGTTTCCCGCTGTTTTTCTGTCAATTGTTTCGAATCATTTAGCAACGGATGGTGAAAATCGGCAGGCAACAAAACCGCGGCAGCAACAACCGGTCCGGCCAAACAGCCTCTGCCCGCTTCGTCCGTTCCTGCTTCAACCGTGTTTTTTAAAAACCATTTTTTAAGGGCCATAAATTGAATTGATGATGAATGATGAATTTTATATTATTCATCATTTAAAATTTATAATTTATAATTTTATGCAACGCACGCAATTCACAAAATTAACGTTAATTCCTTTGCAGAACTTCCTCAAATTTACTTTTATTAGATTCATCTGTTTAAATTTTATTTTTTGTTGGTAACAGCTGCAATTCGTCAAGAATCATTCCTTGGCATATCAAAATTTGTTAGGCTCGTTTCATCCAAATAATTTACCTTTGTTGCTTTAAATATTTTATGAAAAAATTATTCGCCCTATTATTTTTTGGATTTTATTTGATGACCGTTGATGCGCAAATTATAAGACAGCAAGAAGGCGGCGGCGTTTTTAAAGCCGACAGCACCACTTTTAAAAACGAAGTTCAAATTAAACTCAGCGGAAAAACCAAATATACCGATTATAAAAGAATCTCCATAAATAACGACACAGCCGTTGTTGACACTACCTTAACCATCGCGAAGGATTATAAATTCAACTACCTCAGAAAAGACAATTTTGAATTGTTGCCTTTCGCCAATCAGGGCCAGACTTTTAATAAACTCGGTTATAATTTTAACAACAATTCGCTGTTTCCAACCATTGGAGCAAATGCAAAACACTACAATTATTACAAAATTGAGGACGTATATTATTACGATGTTCCAACGCCAACTTCCGAATTTATGTACAGAACCGGAATGGAGCAAGGGCAGGTTTTAGACGGATTTTTAACGCTTAATACTTCCCGTCAGTTAAACATATTTATTGCCTATAAAGGATTGCGTTCCTTGGGAAAATACAGAAATACTTTGGCAAGCCACGGAAATTTCAGGACTTCGGTCAACTATCATTCAAAAAATAATTTCTATTCGTTAAAGGCCCATTATATGTCGTTTGACTTGTTGAACAACGAAAATGGCGGATTGACAGAACAATCCATTGCTTATTTTGAAAATAACGACCCAAATTATACGGACAGAGGTCGTTTAGAAGTCAATTTTACGGATGCCAACAATATGTTTGAAGGAAAACGTTATTTTTTGGATCATAACATCTCTTTGTTTTCCAAAGAAAATAAAACTGTAAAGCACAATAACGAAATATCAGATAAGTTTAAAGCGTATAATTCCACCATCAAGGAAATAGAAAATCTAAAAAAAGACACTATCTCAAATACATTGAAGTCCAAAATTAGCGCACCTTCAAAAAAACCAGACGCAACCAAAAAATTACCTCAAAAGGAAAAAGACACCATCGCTAAAACTGACATCATTAGAGAAAATCAAATTGTAAAAAACGATTCTATCAGTCAAAAAATCCCTTTAAAGCAAAAAGACACGATTAAACTTGATTCAATTCGTGCCATTAAAATCAAGAAAATTGACTCTTTGTTAATAGTTGTCGCTGGGATTAAAGTTGATTCAAGCCAATTTATTGCTACTGACAAAAATGCAAACTATGGAATGAAACTCGGCCATACATTTATGTATGAAACCCAACATTACCGATTTAGACAAGCGGCAGTGAATCCGATTTTTGGTGAAGCTTATGAAAAAAATATTGTAGACCATACTTCTTACCAAAAAATGAACAACGAAGCTTACCTGCAATTTGAAGCGCCTTATGTTGGAGTTTTGAGGGCAAAAGCAAATTATTTTAACTATAATTATCACTACAACAGCATTTTGTATTTGGATGCCCAAACAATTCCCGAGAAGTTGAAAGGAAATGTTATTGCCGTTGGCGCAGATTGGAAAACCAATTTCGGAAAATTATTTTTGAATGCCGATGCAAGTTCCATTATTTCGGGCGATTTAACCGGTAATTCCATCAAAGGCTCTGTGATGTTCAAAAAAGACAGTATTTACAATTTCAAAGGATTTGCCGAAATCACTTCAAAAACAGCCGATTTTAACAAATTGCTGTATCAAAGTGATTACAAAGATTACAACTGGCAAAACAATTTTAAAAATGAGCAAATAAAAAATATTGGTGCCGAATTCAGCTTTAAAAATTGGGTCAGCATTAACGCCAGTTATAACCTCATCGACAATTATACGTATTTCGATGAAAATTCGCAGGCAGCCCAAGCCAACGAAACCTTAAATTACTTAAAGGTTACGCTAAGCAATTCCATTACTTTCAGGAAATTTACGTTGGATAATACCGTGATGTACCAAAATGTATTAAGCGGAGAATCGTTTTTTAGAGTTCCTAAAATTGTCACCAGAAACACCTTATATTATTCCAATTATTTGTTCAAGGGAAAACCTTTGTACTTGCAAACTGGCGTAACCGTGAAATATTTTACAGAATTTAACGCCAATGCCTACAATCCGCTTTTAAGTGAGTTTGTGTTGCAAAACACCCAGCAAATAGGGAATTTTCCACTGCTCGATTTTTTCGCCAATGCGCAAATACAAAGAACAAGGCTTTATTTAAAAGTGGAGAACTTTGGCGCCAGTTTTACGGGCAGAACCTACTATTCGGCACCAACATATCCGTATCGGGATTTAACCGTTCGTTTTGGCTTGGTATGGACTTGGTTTATCTAGTCAGTTGTGAGTTGTCTGTGTGAGTTAAATGTTATTTTGGTTTCAGGTTTCAGGTTCCAAGTTTGAAGCTTTAGGTTTCAAAAAACTTGAAACTTGAAACTTTAAACTTTAAACTTTAAACTTTTTTAGTCACCAATTGTTTAATTTTGATCCTGAAACCGGCAAAAATTAAGGTCATTATTGGACTTAGCCAGTTGAAAATGGCATAAATGGCATAATCGGCAACGGGAACACCCAATACGCCGCTTTGATAAGCGCCACAAGTATTCCAAGGAATTAATGCAGAAGTTACTGTTCCTGAATCTTCCAGGGTCCTGCTTAAGTTTTCGGGTGCCAATCCTTTATCTTCAAAAGCTTTTTTAAACATTTTACCAGGAATTACAATGGCCAAATATTGATCGGATGCTATGGCATTTAATCCGATACAACTTACCACCGTGCTAAAAAACAATCCGAAAATTGAACTTGCCAGTTTCAACAATTCTTTGGTAATTTTTGCCAAGGCACCAATGGCATCCATCGTTCCGCCAAAAACCATTGCACAACAAATCAGAAAAATTGTCCAAAGCATTCCTTTCATTCCGCCGGCACTGAACAGTTCATTTAGTTTAATGTTATCGGTTACAATTTCAGTATCCACAAAAACAGCATTTACAATGGCCCTAAAATTTGAACTTGCCAAACTGTTTAATATTTCGGGCTGAAAAATAAAGGCGAAAATTGCGGCCAAAACAACCCCTATTCCCAAGGAAATTAATGGTTTTATTTTGAATAAAATTAAACCAATCACTGCTAATGGAACAATAAATAAATATGGCGTAATGTTAAAAGTAGTGTTGATGGTATGCAGCAATCCGCTAATGTCTGCAGTTCCTGTGGTGTCTATATTTAAACTGATGATCCCAAAAACAATGATGGTGATAATAATGGATGGAATCGTTGTAATTGTCATATACCTTATGTGCGTAAACAAATCTGTTCCTGCCATTGCGGGGGCAAGATTTGTGGTGTCGCTCAAAGGCGACATTTTATCGCCAAAGTAGGCTCCGGAAACCACTGCACCGGCTATCATTCCTGTCGGAATTCCCAGTGCGGTTCCAATGCCCACCAAAGCGATTCCCACAGTTGCGGAAGTGGTCCAGGAACTTCCTGTTGCCATAGAAATAATGGCTGCAATTACAACGGAAGCCGGCAAAAAAATACCAGGACTCAAAACTTGAAGTCCGTAATACACCATTGCCGGTATGATTCCGGAAACTAGCCAAGTGCCGGCCAAAGCGCCCACCAAAAATAAAATCATAATTGGAACAAAAACGCTTTTTAAATTTTCCCAAATTTCCCTAATCATTATTTTTAAGGAAACCTTATTCAAAAAACCAACCACAGAGGCTATGATTCCTCCCATCAATAAAATAAACTGATTGGAATATTCTCCCAACAATTCCCCGCCGGCGAAAAATATGTTGTATGCCAGCATTGCCATCAAAATAATTACGGGAATTAAAGCTTCGTAAAGATTTAGTTCCTTATTGTCGATAATTTTTTGGTTTTGAATTTCTATTTCAGATAAGTTGTTGTCTTGCATTCAAGATTTTTTTTAAAAATGTAATGATACGGAAATTTAAAAGTTTTTGCAAATGAAAACCCCATTCGTTCTTTGAATGGGGTTTTCACCAATTTTTTATCATTGTAACAACAAAATAAATCAAATTTTAATTTTTGGTTTTAAACTATAAAACACCAACCTTTTTCATACATTTTCTCATGGCCCTATAAGTCCTGTCAATGTCATTATCCAACCCAACCGACATTCTGATAATTCCATCGGAAAGACCCATTTCCAATTGTTCTTCCATAGGGATTTCAGAGGAAGTGCTTGTTCCCGGTGCACTGAACAGTGTTTTGTAAAATCCTAAACTTACGGCCAAATACCCCAAGTTTTCGTGTTGCATCAATTCCATCAACGCATTTGCTTTTTCAAGCGTTCCCACATCAATGGTCATAATACCGCCAAAACCGTATTCTTTATTGTACATCGATTTAAAAAGTTCGTGATCTTTATGGCTTTTTAAGCCTGGATACACCACTTTTAATCCGTCTTTTTCAAAACTCTCCGCCAAATACAATGCATTTTCGCTGTGTTTTTTCATTCGGATATGCAGCGTTCTTAAGTTTTTCAAAATACTGGCGGCTCTTAAACTGTCCATCACCGGACCCAATAACATCATTGCGCCATCATTTACATTCCGCAAACTGTCGATAAATTCTTGTGTACCGCAAACTACGCCCCCAACGGTATCATTTGTCCCGTTTATAAATTTTGTTAAGCTGTGAATGGTTACATCTGCACCCAATTTTTCGGCAGAAAATATTAATGGGGTAAAAGTATTGTCCACCACCAATTTTATATTGTGTTTTTTAGCAATTTTAGCCAATTCTGGCAGGTTTGCAATTTCCAAAAGCGGATTGCTTTCTGTCTCACAGTAAATCATTTTTGTATTTGAAGTTATGGCAGCTTCCACATTTTCCAAAGAAGTAATATCGACAAAGGAAGTGGCAATATTGAATTTTGGCGTAAAGTTCTTTAAAAAAGCATAAGTGCCGCCATAAATGGTTCTTGCAGACACGATATGATTACCTGCGCCGCACATTTGTAAAAAAACCGAAGTGATTGCACCCATTCCCGATGCTGCCACATTTGCGGTTTCGGTAAATTCCATAGCCGCCAAAGCTTTGCTTAAATATAAATTGCTTGGACTTGAATGACGAGAATACAAATAACAGCCTTCTGCGTGCCCTTCAAAAGTGTCGAGCATTGTTTTTGCGTGTAAAAATGTATATGTTGCTGAATCTGAAATGGAAGGATTTACGCCTCCAAATTCTCCAAAATATTGCAAATCTTGGATTCTGTTTGCCGGTTTGTTGCTCATAACTTAAAATTTATCATATAAAATTAGCACACTTCAACTTAATAAACTGAATTAATTTATATTTTTGGTGTATTTTACTTTAAATGATTAATTTTAAAGAATAATTTACTTTTAAAGTAATTTATTTTTATTATTTTTAGATAAAATTACTGATGATGGTCAACTTAGATTTAACAGATAAAAAGATACTCAACCTGCTTCAGCAAAATTCAAAAGCGAATATTAAAGAAATTGCCTTGAAAATTGGACTGACCCAAACCCCCACTTATGAGCGCATTAAAAGACTTGAAAAAGAAGGCGTGATTAAAAATTATATCGCGGTTTTGGACAAAGAAAAAGTAGGATACACCATTGAAGTTTTTTGTCAGGTGACATTATTAGTGCATTCAAAAGAGATGATAACGCGGTTTGAAAACGCCGTTAACAAAATAGATGAAGTGATGGAATGCTTTCACGTAGCCGGAAATTATGATTATTTGCTAAAAATAATTGTGAAAGATATGAGCAGTTATCAGGCTTTTTTGAAGAATAAATTGTCTGTTTTAGATTCAGTTGCCAATGTTCAAAGCACTTTTGTGATGTCGTCAACCAAAGATAACAATGGGTTTAGTTTGGTTTAACGTTAAATGTTATTTGTTATATGTTATATGTTAAATGTTATATGTTGTACATTGTACGTCCCCGATATAGGTTGTTGGCAACAAGCAGATTTGAAATCCTAAGATAAATTTAACTCTGAATTTAAAATAGATTTTGTATTTTTGATTAAAAGTAAATAATGTATGAATTTAGAAACTAGAAAATTATCATTTATTCAAGAAATTCTTAGAATACAAAGTGAGAAAACCATTTCTCGACTTGAAACTATTTTGAGAAAAGAAAAAACTTTAATTGAATTTGAGAATATTCGGCCAATGACTATAAAAAAATTTAATCAACGAATTGACAAATCTTTGGAAGACTCTAAAAAAGGAAAATTGACAGAGATCAGTGACTTAATTTCGGAGATTGACAAATGGAGCTAAAAATTTACTGGACAGATTTTTCTAAAAAAGAACTTCAAAACATTTTCGAATACTACAAAGAAAATGCAAGTTTAAAAGTTGCTAAGAGTTTGACTATAGGAATTGCAAAAGAAACTTTAAAACTAAAAAAGCAGCCTGAAATAGGACAGATCGAGGAATTTCTAATTGATAGACCAAATGAATTCAGGTATTTAGTTTACAAAAATTACAAAATAATTTATTGGATTAATAAGAGCGAAAAACGAATTGAAATTAATGATGTTTTTGATTCTCGACAAAATCCTATAAAGATTGAACGAATTGAATAAAAGCCAGTTGCCAACACCTCATAAAATTTTTGCTCAAATCTGAACTAGTATAAACCGACAAACATTCAACAAAAATATTGCTACGTCGGAAAAATCTCCGATTTTTACTTCGCACAAATCTTATAAAATCAAGTTGAGGTTTGAAATCGAAATTCAATTTGCATTAGCGATTGAAGTGAAAATCCTTTTATTGCCATTTCGCAATAAAAGATTGTAACGAAAAGCGCGACCCGCCAGCTGGCGGGCAGGCCCAAAAAATGCTTTAATTGAAATGGTTATTTCGTGGCAATAATGGTCACCTGGAAATCAAATTCATCGTTCACAAACTTGTCTTTTAAATCGTTAAAGAAGGTTTTAGATTTGTATTTCACGTTAAAATCGGCCCTGTTAATTTGAAATGTTTCGCTTATTAAAGTAACATTGTCTTTACTGACAGCAAGTGTTGCGGGGAACGTAATTTGCTTGGTGATGCCTTTAATGGTCATATTTCCCGTAACCTGAATTTTACCTGCGTTAATCTCAGTTTTGGTGATTTCAAATTTTGAAGTTGGGAAAACTGCGATCTCAAAAAAGTCTTCCGATTTTAAATGCCCTTCCAATTTTGCGCTACCGTCGGCATCTTTAATGGTGCTCATATCGGCCACAAAAGTACCGCCTGTTAATTTATTATTTTTTACTTCAATGTTTCCGGAAGCCAGTGTTATTGTGCCAGTATGTGAGCCTGTTGGCTTGTATCCTTTCCAAGTTAAAGATGAATTTTCAACATTTACCATAAAATTGTCTTGTGCAAATGCTGATTGGTTTACAAAAGAAAAAGCGGCAAACGCCATTGTTAAGAATATTATTTTTGATTTTTTCATATTTTCGTTATTTATAATGATTATTAATAAGTGCAATGATACTAAATAAATAGCGGGTTTTTATCATAAAGTTTGGTTTTGTATTTTTTTTAACAAGAAACACGCCAAGGGACAAATTTGCAATTTTACCTACTCTTTTACTTTTGAATCTATGATAATTGTTACCGGACCGTCATTGATAAGCGCTACCTTCATATCGGCGCCAAACTGTCCGGTTCCCACTTTTTTATGGAGCTGAAGTTCTAATTCGGCAATAAATTGTTCGTATAATGGAATCGCAATTTCAGGTTTTGCGGCGTAAATATAAGAAGGCCTATTGCCTTTTTTGGTGCTGGCGTGCAAGGTAAACTGGCTAACCACAATGGCTTCTCCGTTTATTTCCAGCAACGATTTATTCATCACTCCGTTTTCGTCATTAAAAATACGGAGATTGGCAATTTTTTTGGTAAGCCATTCAATATCAGTTTTATCATCGGCTTCTTCAATACCCAATAAAATAAGCAATCCACCATTAATTTCACTGACTTTAATTTCATCAATGGTTACGGAAGCTTTTGAAACTCTTTGGATGACTGTTCTCATTTATTGTTGTTGATAAGTTTAATCGTTTATTTGTTTAGGTGTTTAAAAGATAAACACACCCCTAGCCCCTCTCGAGAAGGGAATTTTGAATGCAGTTCATTCAAACTTTTAACCTGTCGGCAGTCAATCTTTCCAACTTTACTTTTTCCTATTTTTTAAAATTCCCCCTTCGGGGGTTAGGGGGCCTTTAGGTATAAATATCCGTTCTGTAATTTTCTTCGTTTCCTTCAGCCATTTGCACGTAGCTGTTGTAACGTGAATAGGCGATTTCTTCATTTTCAACGGCGTCTTTTATGGCGCAATTGGGTTCGTTCATATGCAAGCAATTGTGGAATTTGCATTTCGCTTTCAGTTTAAAAAATTCGGGAAAATAATCGGCAATTTCCTGAGGTTCAAAATCCACGACGCCAAATCCTTTGATGCCGGGCGTATCAATAATGAATCCGCCAAAACTCAATTCGTACATTTCAGCAAAAGTGGTGGTATGTTGCCCTTGCTTGTGCTGTTTGGAAACCTCGGCGGTTTTTAAATTTAAAGAAGGCTCTATGGCATTCACCAAGGTTGATTTCCCCACACCCGAATGCCCAGAAAACATAGTCGTTTTGTCTTTCATTAATTCCTTCACCTTGTCAATATTGATGTGTTTTGTGGCAGAAACATCGATACATTGGTAGCCAATTGACGTGTAAATAGCTTCCAATTCCTCTTTTATTTCCAGCTGCTCTGGACTGTACATATCAATTTTATTAAAAAGAATCACGGCGTGAATGCTGTAGGCTTCCGCAGTGGCCAAAAAACGGTCTATAAATCCGGGTGATGTTGGCGGACTGTCGATAGTCACCAAAATAAAAGCGGTATCAATATTGGAGGCGATGATGTGCGTTTGTTTGGAAAGATTTACGGACTTGCGAATGATGTAATTTTTTCGTTCGAAAATTTTATTGATAACGCCGGTCAGTTTTCCTTCTTCATATTCAAAATTTACGTGGTCGCCAACAGCCACCGGATTGGTGCTTTTGATGCCTTTCATCCGAAACTTTCCTTTTAACCTGCACTCTACCTTGTCGCCATCTTCGGCATACACTTGATACCAGCTTCCTGTAGATTTTGTGACAACTCCTTTCATATTTGCAAAGATATTTAAAAGAAGGGAACAATAGTATATTTTAAAAAAGTTTGAAAAAACACTTTGAATAAAAAATTAAAGTTCGAAACAAAAAATGGAAGGATTACAAAAGAGAAAAAAATTTCAAATATAATTTCTCAGAGACAACAATGTGTTTTATTTAAATTAACCTAAATATGTTTTGAGAATTTTACTTCTCGATAAACTTTTTAATCGCCTCAACGATTTTTCCTTAATTTGACGAACTCGTTCACGTGTTAAATGGAGTTCTTCTGCTATTTCTTCAAGTGTCATAGTATGTTCATCTCCCAATCCAAAGTATAACTGAACAACATCCGCTTCTCTTGGCGTTAGCGTTTGCAGAGCGCGTTTAATCTCAATTTTCAAAGATTCATGCAATAATTCTTTATCAGGATTTGGAAAATTTTTGATATTTAATACATCATAAAGATTTGAATTTTCACCTTCAATTAATGGCGCATCCAAAGAAATATGATGCCCCGCATTTTTAATGGATTTTTGAACTTCACCCAAAGGTATATTTAACTTTTCTGAAATTTCTTCCATTGAAGGAGGCCGCTCATTTTCCTGCTCTAAAAATGCATACATTCTGTTAATTTTATTAATCGCGCCAATTTTATTTAATGGCAAACGAACAATGCGGGATTGGTCTGATAACGCTTGCAATATAGATTGGCGAATCCACCATACGGCATAGGAGATAAATTTGAATCCGCGAGTTTCATCAAATCGTTTTGCAGCTTTTATCAAACCCAAATTTCCTTCATTTATTAAATCGGGCAATGCCAATCCTTGATTTTGGTATTGCTTTGCAACCGAAATAACAAATCGTAAATTGGCTTTAATTAATTGTTCAAAAGCCACTTGGTCTCCTTCTCTAATGCGTTGCGCCAACTCAACTTCCATATTGGCCGTAATTAAATCAACTTTTCCTATTTCCTGAAAGTATTTTTCTAATGATGCAGTTTCCCTGCTGGTAAGTTGTTTTGTTATTTTAAGCTGTCTCATTTATTGGCAATAAAATATTTTCACTGTACTTCTTTACAAAAAAAGTGGCGAAAATTGAAGCAATAAATTTAAAATAGCGATTTTTAAAAAAAAATGATATTCATCAAATTGACAAATGATTCTTGTCAGTTAGTAGTTAGGGGTGCAAACAGAGGTGCAATAAAAAATCCTTATAAAGTATTAATTTATAAGGATTTATTAAATTTGCTAGTTGACCCACAAGGACTCGAACCTTGACTGACGATACCAAAAACCGGAGTGCTACCATTACACCATGGGTCATTTTGCGGGTGCAAATTTAGCCTAAAGTTTCAATTCGGCAAATTAATTGAAGTGTTTTTTTAGAAAATTTCCATTAAAAATGCTTTAACACCTTTTTGGTATCTGATATCGCCATAAATTCCATAATTAATTTTTATTTTACTAAATTCGCTTCGGCATAAAATTTAAATATGAACGACTTCAATTTTACTAAATGGAACACCATTCTTGGATGGTCAACTTTTGCAATAGCCTTAATAACATATACGCTAACCCTTGAACCTACAGTGAGTTACTGGGATTGCGGGGAATATATCGCCACTTCCGTAAAACTTCAGGTTGGGCATCCGCCGGGAGCGCCTTTATTTCAAATGTTGGGTGCGTTTTTCGCATTGTTTACCGGTGACGTTACTGAAATTGCCAAAATGGTCAACTTTATGTCGGCTTTGGCAAGCGCATTTACCATATTATTTTTATTTTGGAGCATTACAATGTTGGCCAAAAGATTGTTGGATAACACCGAAGAAATAAGCAAAAGTACTTCAATCGCCATTTTAGGCAGCGGTTTGGTGGGCGCTTTAACATATACGTTTTCAGACAGTTTTTGGTTCAGTGCCGTGGAAGCGGAAGTGTACGCGATGTCTTCATTTTTGATGGCGCTGTTGTTTTGGCTTGGCTTGCATTGGGAAAAGGAAATGGAAAATCCGGGAGGCGATAAATGGCTATTGTTGATCAGTTTTGTAGTTGGATTGTCGTTTGGCGTGCATATTTTATCGTTATTGGTAATTCCATCCATCGTGTTTCTTTATATCTACAAAAAATACAAAAATTTAAATTTCAAGCAATTCATTGTAGCCAATATTGTCGCCATATTTGTGTTGTTTTTGGTTTTTAAATTGCTGTTTCCATACACCTTAAAATATTTTAGTGCCTTAGAACTGTTTTTTGTGAACTCTTTAGGAATGCCGTTTAATTCGGGAAGTATCATTGCAGGCATCATATTAATTGCCTTTTTTTACTTCGCCTTGCAATACACGCACAAAAAACAGCAGGTAGAAGCAAATACCGTTATACTATCTGTACTTTTTATTATGATTGGATTTTCATCTTGGTTGATGCTGCCAATCAGGGCAAATACCAACACCACCATCAACGAAAATAACCCGTCGAGCGCCCGTGAATTGTTGGCTTATTACAACCGCGAACAATATGGAGACACCAACGTTTTTTACGATACGTATTATTCCATTATTTACAACAGAGAGGTTGACAAAAGCAATCCTACAAGAGATGACAAGCCTAAATATGAAAAGGATGAAAAAGCAGGCAAATATATTATTGTAAACCATTACAAAGATGCATTGCCAAACTGGAACAGCACCCATAAAGGAATCATTCCCAGAATGGTAAGTTCCGACGCTTCGGTAATTAAAAATTATAAAGCCATTGCCGGAATTCCGCAAAGCAGCAAAAGCAGGCCCACTTTTATTGAAAACATCAAATTTATGGTCGATTTTCAATTTGGGTATATGTACGGCCGCTATTTTATGTGGAATTTTGTAGGAAAACAAAACGATGAACAGGGAAATCTCGATTTACAAAATGGAAATTGGCTGAGCGGCATTATATTTATTGACGAATTTAGGCTGGGCATCCAATCAAATTTACCTACAGATGTGAAAGAGAACAAAGGCAGAAATACTTATTATTTCCTTCCTTTTATTTTGGGAATTATCGGGCTGTTTTTTCACGTAAAACAAAATAAAAATGATTTTTACACGCTGTTTCTCTTTTTCCTTTTCACAGGTTTGGCCATTGTGTTTTACACCAATCCAAAACCATTTGAGCCAAGGGAACGAGATTATGCGGTGGTTGGCTCGTTTTATATTTTTGCCATTTGGGTGGGATTTGGCGTTTTGGCGCTTTATCAAAAATTAAAACAATACGCCGATAAAAATATGGTCGCCATTGCGGTTACCGTGGTATCCCTGTTGGCCGTGCCGGTTTTAATGGCGTTTCAGAACTGGGACGACCACGACCGATCTAACCGTTATACTTCCCGCTTAAATGCAACTTCTTATTTAGATTCTTGTGCGCCAAATGCCATTTTGTTTACCATTGGCGACAATGATACTTTCCCGCTTTGGTATATGCAGGAGGTTGAAAATTACAGAACTGATATTAAATTGATCAATACCAGCCTATTTCAAACCGATTGGTATATTGACCAAATGAAGCGAAAAACCTATGATGCCGCTCCTATTCCGTCGCAATTAACACACAATCAATACAAATGGGGAACGTTGGATGTTGCTTATTATTTTCCTGAAATTATTCCGCAATTGAAAGATTCTGTGGTGGATATTCAATATTTTATGAAATGGATTGAAAGCGACCAAGACATTACTTTTTACGATTTGGATGATGACGGCATTCCGGAAAAAATACTGCCAACCAATAAAATAAGGATTCCTGTTGATAAAGAAATGGTACTGAAAAACGGCATCGTAGCGCAAAAAGATTCAGCGCTGATTGTGCCATATATTGATATCGAATTTAGTGGCGCGCTTACAAAATCAAGAATTTTAATGATCGATATTTTGGCAAACAACAATTGGAAACAGCCCATTTATTTTACAGGTGGCGCCCAAGCCGATGAAGAATACATTTGGCTGAAAAATTATTTGCAATTGGATGGAATGACCTATAAACTGGTGCCAATTTTAACGCCAGATGACGGGAATTTCTTTGAGATGGGTCGCATAAACACCGACGTTATGTACAAAAATGTCAAAAAATGGGATTGGCGCAACATTACAGATGACAATATTTATTTAGATCCGGAAACACGAAAAAACTCGGTAACCTATCGCAACAATATGGAGCGTTTGGCCAGAGCTTTAATGGATGAAAACCAATTTAAAAAAGCAGAAGAAATTGTAGATCTTTCCCTGGAAAAAATGCCGGTGGCCAAGTTTGGACATTATAGTATGCTTATTGGTTACGTAGATTTATATTATGGCCTGAACAAAAAATTAAAAGCGAGAAAACTTACTACAGAATTAAAAATAGTTTTACAGGAAAATTTGAGATATTACAGCCAGTTTGATGAAGACACTGTTGAAGCGGTATTTAACGACATTGAACGCAGTTTGTTGATGTATGATCAACTGATTAAAACAGCAGTCCGCTTTGATGACGCCACATATGCAAATACCATAAAAGAAGAATATGTCGGTTATTTAAAATTGTTTGATTTTTTAATCGAAGAAGAATAAAAATAAATGTAGGTTTCAACTGCACCCACTTTCGGAAGGTGCAGCTGAGATGCTAAAATCATTTCCATCCAATGAAATTTTATTTTATAAAAACTCCAATGCTGTTAAAATTAATTTTCAGGAATTGCATTTGGCGTTTATCCTCAAAAGAAAAAGTGCTTTACCTCACTTTTGATGACGGCCCAACTCCTGAAATTACGGAATGGACATTGAATGAACTTAAAAAACACAAAGCAAAAGCCACTTTTTTTTGTATCGGAAAAAATATTGGGGAACACCCGGAAATTTTCAAAAAAGTTATTGAAGAAAAACATTCTGTTGGCAATCACACCAACAACCACTTAAACGGCTGGAAAACCAAAACTGAAGATTACCTCAAAAACATAGACGAAGCAGAAAAATATTTTGAAGAATCCGCAACACTAAAAGCCGTCACCCTGAGCGCAGTCGAAGGGCGAAATCAAAAATTATTCCGGCCTCCTTACGGAAAACTTACAATTTCACAATCAAAAAATATTAGAAAAAAGGGCTATAAAATAATAATGTGGGACGTTTTAAGCGCCGATTATGACCCTAACATTACCAATGAAAAGTGTTTGGAAAACGTCATCAGAAATATCCAAAACGGAAGCATTGTGGTTTTTCACGACAGCGTTAAGGCTTCTGAAAAACTTAAATTTGTATTGCCAAAAGTACTGGAATATTATAGTTATCAGGGATACAATTTTAGAAGTATTGAGTAATTAGTATTGACGAGAAAAAAGAAAAAAAAGAAAAGAGAGAAGAGAAAAAAGACTGCCTGAACTTTTAATACTATCCCCAGTCCCTACCGCGACAGGTAAACTTTCCCTCCCGATAGCTATCGGGAGAAAGAGAGTTTGATTTGGTTTAAAAAAACTTCGGTCTTTGGTCTTCCAACTTTAAACTTTAAGCTTTTTTAATTCCCCCTTCGGGGGTTAGGGGGCTAAAGATATTGTTGCACCAAACTAATCAAAGTATTGGCATCTTGGTCACCAGATTGGCGCCATTTCATTTCCCCGCCTTTGTAAATAATAAAAGTAGGATTCCCTTTAATTCTGAGGGCATTTGCAAGGGTTTCGTTTTTATCAATATCAATTTTTATCACCTTCGCTTTATCGCCAAGGGCAGCCGCCACATCTCGTAAAATATCGTGTACATCGTCAGATTTATCCTCTTCCCATTCTGTGTAAAAATCGATTAACACAGGAATCTCTGAACTAATTAATTCACCGAATTTTGCCATAACCTAACATTTTTTTTGTGAAATGTTTAAAAAAATAAAAGCCTTATACTTACAAATGTAACATTTTTATTTATACAAACTACACTGGCTTATTTTTCGACATAAGGCAATTGCGTTTAAATAATAAACATTTTAAAATCTTGCCACTAAAATATTTAATAATTTTTCGTGTACCTCAACTTTTACTTTGTGAAACTCTGTGAAATAATCATAACACAAAGATTCACAAAGAAAACACAAAGAGCCACAGAGAGAAATTGACAAATGAAAAACTTGACAATTTTATTTTAGGAGCTTTTATTTATGCTATCTAATGCATAAAAATCAAAAAATAAAATAAATGCGTCAAAAATAATCCAACATATCATATGGTAAAATAACTTTTGTTTTATGACTGGTTAGTTGGCTTCTAAAAAATTAAGTGGGTTTTAACGGTTAATCCCCTTAATAAGTTTTACTGGACAATTAGTGATTAGTTATAATTGATTTTATTACTTTTACTCAAACAAAAATTTCAATAATACAATTAATGTCAACACAAAAACGCCTTTTCCTTTTAGATGCCTACGCTTTAATTTTTCGCGGCTATTATGCGCTCATAAAAAACCCTAGGATAAATTCGAAAGGAATGGACACTTCTGCCATATTGGGATTTACAAATTCGTTGCTTGATGTGATCAAACGAGAAAAACCTGACCATTTGGCTGTTGCTTTTGACAATGGCGGTTCTCACATTCGTTCCGAAGCTTTTCCTGAATATAAAAAAAACCGACTCGAAACGCCGGAAGCCATAAGAATTGCGGTGCCTTATATTCATAAAATTTTGGAAGCGATGCACATTCCAATTATTGAAAAAGAGGGTTTTGAAGCCGATGATTTAATTGGAACACTTGCCAAACAGGCTGAAAAAGAAGGTTTTAAAACATATATGGTAACGCCAGATAAGGATTTTGCGCAACTGGTTTCCGAAAATATTTTTATGTACAAACCTTCCCGGATGGGCAATGGCATTGAAATTTGGGGAATTCCCGAAGTGCAGGAAAAATTTGAAGTTGAGCGTCCGGAACAAGTCATTGATTTTTTGGGAATGATGGGCGATTCTATCGACAATATTCCCGGATTGCCGGGTGTTGGCGAAAAAACGGCCAAAAAGTTCATCAAAGAATATGGCAGTATGGAAAATTTGTTGGCGCACTCACACGAACTTCAAGGCAAAATGCGTGAAAAAGTGGAAGAAAACAAAGAACTTGGATTGCTTTCCAAAAAATTGGCAACTATTTTATTGGATTGTCCGGTGACATTTAATGAAAAAGATTACGAACTAAACCATCCCGATTTTGAAAAAGTTAATGAGATTTTAAAAGAACTGGAATTCAGAAGAATTGCCGAAAGCTTTAATACTATTTTTAAATTGCCCGCAGAACCAGAAAAAAATACCCAAAAAGAAGCAACTGCAGAAACTAAAAAACATCAACCTGAGGCAGAACATCAATTCGATTTATTTTCTTCTTCAGAAAATGTTAACACAAACGACACTTTTTCCGCAGGCGATAAAACCACCGAAAACACCAATCATTTATACCAATCTGTAAATTCGCCTTTCGCCAGAAAATTGCTTTTGGAGAAATTACTGACACAAAAATCGGTTAGTTTTTATATTGAAATCATTGGCGAAGATTTGTTTGAAACCGATTTGGCAGGCGTCGCTTTTTCCTATGAAAAAGGAAAAGGCTATTTTGTGGCACTACCTGAAAACAAAGAAGAAACACAACAAATTTTAGAAGAAATGCGTCCGTTTTTTGAAAATGAAAATATTGAAAAAATTGGCCACGATCTAAAAAATAGCATCAAAATTCTCAGCAATCACCAAATTGAAATCAAAGGAAAATTGTTCGACATTATGCTGGCGCATTATTTGATAAATCCCGATATGCGTCACGATTTAATAGTGCTCACAGAGACTTACTTGAATTACAGACCCATTAATTTGGATGCTTTTGTGGGTAAAAAAGGAAAAAACCAAATTTCCATACGTGAAATAGACCTCAAAAAACAAACCGAATACGCCGTTGAAAATGCCGACGTCACTTTTCAGCTTAAAGATTTTTTCGAAAAAGAACTGAACAGCTCCAACCTTACCAAATTATTTGATGACATTGAAATGCCGTTGCTTCGCGTTTTGGCTGATATGGAATTGGAAGGCATCAAAATGGATGATGCATATTTAAATTCATTATCAGAAAAATTAACGGAAGACATTCATCATTTAGAAACCGCCATTTACAAAGAAGCAGCGATTGAATTTAATTTGGCTTCCCCAAAACAATTGGGAGATGTGTTGTTTGAGCATTTAAAATTAATCGACAAACCTAAAAAAACCAAAACCGGACAATATGCAACCGGCGAAGAAATTTTATCGAAACTGGCCACAAAACACCAAATTGTAAAAGATATTTTGGAATGGCGCGGTTTGGTAAAACTAAAAAATACCTATGTTGATGCGTTGCCAAATCAATTAGACAAAAAAACAAAAAGAATTCATACCACTTACAGTCAGGCCGTTGCGGCAACCGGAAGGTTGAGTTCCATCAACCCAAACCTGCAAAATATTCCGATGCGGACCGAACGCGGGCGCCAAGTGAGAAAAGCATTTGTTGCACGCGATGGAAATTACACTTTGTTGGCTGCCGATTATTCCCAAATTGAATTGCGCATTATTGCCGCTTTAAGCGAAGATGAAGGAATGATTGAATCCTTCAGAAATTTGGAAGACATTCACGCCGCAACAGCCGCCAAAATTTTTGGGGTTCCATTAAATGAAGTGACCAGAACCCAACGCGGGGAAGCAAAAGCGGTGAATTTCGGAATTATATATGGACAAGGCGCATTTACCTTGGCCGAACAATTGAACAAATCAAGATCCGAAGCAAAAGAATTGATCGACAATTATTACAAAACATTTCCAAAATTAAAAGAATATATCGCCAATCAGGTTGCATTTGCGCGTGAAGAAGGTTATGTTGAAACCATTTTGGGGCGTCGCCGGTATTTAAAAAACATCAATTCACAAAACGCCATTGTTCGGTCGGGAGATGAAAGAAATGCCGTAAATGCTCCCATACAAGGAAGTGCCGCCGATATTATTAAAATTGCGATGATCAATATTCATAAAATGTTGAAGGAAGGAAATTATAAATCGAAAATGCTGTTGCAAGTGCACGATGAGTTGGTTTTTGAGGTGCATAAAGAAGAACTTTCAGCTTTAAAATCTAAGATCAAACAAGAAATGGAACACGCTTACACACTTGCCGTTCCTTTAATTGTAGAATTGGGTGAAGGTGAAAATTGGCTGGAAGCACATTAAGAAATCGTTGAAATGTTGATTTGTTGATAAGTTGCCCTTTGACTGCTTAAGTTGACAAATTGTTTATTTGTTGAGATGTTTTTGTAATATTGCATAATTATTTAATTCAGAATCAGTAATTTAAAATTCATCATTGTTTAATTTATTATGTTAAACCTGTTATTTTCTAAACGCTTTTCTTTAGTTAAAACTTTTTCAGCATCATTTTTGGCCTTTGCTTTTATAATCAGATTGATTCTTTATGTTTGGTCTTTTAATGAAATTGATTTTTCTTTCATCAACTTCATCAAAATTTTTGGAATGGGTTTTTTATTTGATTTAGGAAGCCTTTCTTATATGATGGCATTATTTTCCATTTATTTATTGCTGGTTCCAAAGCAATTTTATGGATGTAAAGCTGATAGATTTATCTCAAAATTCTCTTATGCATTAATGCTCTTTTTAATGTTGTTTTCATTTTTGGCAGAAATTGCTTTTTGGGAAGAATATGGAAAACGTTTTAATTTTATTGCGGTCGATTATTTATTATACACCTATGAAGTTGTTCAAAACATAAGGCAATCATTTCATTTAGAGATTGTTATAGCTATTTTAATTGTAATCACTTTTTTTTCTATAAAAATAGCCAAAAACAAAAATGCCTTTAAAGATGCTTTTAACAACTCTGATTCTTTTTTAATGAAAATTATTCCCGCCTTCTTCTGGATTTTCATTCTAAGCAGTTTTCATTTTAACGTTGAAAATAGTGATGCCGAAATTTTTGCGAATCAATATGAAAATGAAATTGGCAAATCGGGTATTTATTCGTTTTTTGCCGCTTTTGATGAAAATGAATTGAGTTATAACGATTTTTATGAAACCAATCCTTCAGATAATTCTTATCAAATTGTCAGAAATTTACTCGCTTCAGATAATGATCTTTTAAACAAAAACCCTAATAGCATCAAAAGACAAGTTTTTAACAACGGAGAAGAACAAAAACCAAATGTTATTTTTATTGGACTGGAAAGTTTAAGCGCTCAATTTATGCATCGGTTTGGGAACGAAAAAAACTTGGTTCCGGCGATAGATTCATTGGCAAAAGAATCCGTTTTTTTTACAAATATACAAGCAACCGGCACAAGAACCATTAGAGGCATTGAAGCCATTGTATTGTCCATTCCGCCAACCCCGGGACAAAGCATTGTGAAGCGAGAAAATAATGACAACCTATTTACCATTGGTGAAGTTTTTAAACAAAAAGGATACACCCGAACCTTTTTTTATGGCGGTGATGGCCATTTTGACAATATGAATATTTTCTTTGGAAACAATGGTTTTAATATTGTGGACAGGAAAAACAAACTTCGAGTCAATGAGGTATTTCCGGTAAAAAGAACCCAAATTACCGATGATGAAGTTACTTTTGAAAATGCCTGGGGTGTTTGTGACGGAGATTTATATGATAAAGTTTTAAGAGAAGCTGATGCGCAACACAAACTTAAAAAACCGTTTTTTAACTTTGTGATGACCAGCAGCAATCACAAACCTTACACCTATCCTGACGGTATTGTGGATATTCCTTCAGGAGAAAACAGAGATGGCGCATTAAAATATACCGATTGGGCCTTTCGTAAATTTTTTGAGGAAGCAAAAACCAAACCCTGGTTTAAAAATACCGTATTTGTAATTATGGCTGACCACGCAGCTTACAGCGCAGGAAGGACAGAAATTGATGTAAAAAACTACCACATTCCTGCATTTATTTTTAACCTGAAAAATAAAAATCCGGAAGAAGTCGATAAGTTAAGTTCCCAAATAGATATTTTCCCTACCTTATTTGGCTATTTAAATTGGAGCTATGAATCCAATCTTTTTGGTAAAGACATCACAAAAATGCAAAAGAAAGATGAAAGGGCTTTAATTGCCAATCAATTAAAATTAGGATTGTTAAAAGAAGACTACGTTTTAATTTTGGACAACCATAAAAAACACACTTTTTATCAGTGGAATAAAGAAAATAATGAGCTAACGGCAAAAAAAACAGATCCACAATTTCTAAAAGAATCCATTTCCTATTACCAAACTGCTTTCAACTTGTTTAAAAATGGAGGTTTAAAACTAAAAAAAGAAACATTTATTTCAACACGTAAATTAGCAGGGAAGGTTCATTAAATTTTTTTATATGTTTAATGGTTGATTTGTTTAATAATTTATTTCCTTTTTACTTAGAAAATGATCTTTAACTACATACTTCCTGCTTCCGTCTTCCGTCTTAGGTCTTCTGACTTTTAAACCAAACTTTTAACTTTTAACTTTTAACTTTTAATTTTTTTCAAAAACCCTATTTGTTATCACTAAAATAGTTTGTACATTTGCACTCCCTTTTTAGGGACAAAAAATGAATGTTTAACTATAACAAAGAATTTAATTGTGAGTAAATTAAGTTACAAAACAGTATCAGCTAACAAAAATACCGTTACTAAGGAGTGGGTATTGGTTGATGCAGACGGCCAAACGTTGGGTCGTATAGCTTCTGGAATAGCAATGCTAATCAGAGGTAAATACAAAACAAATTACACGCCTCACGTAGATTGCGGAGACAATGTAGTTGTTATCAACGCCGACAAAATTAATCTGACAGGTAAAAAATGGGGTGACAAAACCTATATTCGTCACACTGGATATCCTGGAGGACAACGATCGTTAACTGCTATTGAAATGTTCGAGAAAGACCCTACCCGTCTTATTGAAAAAGCAGTAAAAGGAATGCTGCCTAAAAACAAATTAGGAAGCGCTCTTTTCAGAAATTTATATGTTTATGCAGGTACTGAGCACCAACAAAATGCTCAAACTCCGAAAATCATTAACCTTAACGATCTAAAATAGTCATGGAAATAATACACAAAATAGGCAGAAGAAAAACAGCAGTTGCTCGTGTTTATGTTTCTGACGGTACCGGAAGCATCACTATTAACAAAAGAGAATTTAAAAACTACTTTACAACAGCCGCTTTACAATATAAAGTTTTACAGCCGCTTACTTTAACAAATCACGTAACTTCATTTGACATTAAAGTAAATGTTTTTGGAGGAGGAATCACCGGACAAGCAGAAGCTATTCGTTTGGCGCTTTCTAGGGCTATGGTTGAATTAAATGCTGAAAACAGATTGATTCTTAAACCAGAAGGATTACTTACCAGAGACCCAAGAATGGTTGAACGTAAAAAATTCGGTCAAAAGAAAGCAAGAAAAAAATTCCAATTCTCAAAACGTTAATCGTTTATTTGAATTGCTTCACCAATTTTTTTGGTGGTTCATTGAAATCAAAATTAATCACAAAGTTGTCGTTGATCAGTCAATGATTGACAAAAGTTTAGCATCCAAATAGGTAAGATCGGGTTTCCGCTACTTACCTATTGCTAGCTCAACGGAACGTAAACTAAATAACAAAATGACAAAAATTGAAATTAAAGACTTATTAGACGCAGGTGTACACTTCGGTCACCTTACAAGAAAATGGAATCCAAACATGGCTCCTTATATTTATGGAGAACGTAACGGAATTCACATTATCGACCTTTACAAAACTGCCGCAAAAATTGATGAAGCTGCTGAGGCTCTTCAAAAAATTGCAAATTCAGGAAGAAAAATTCTTTTTGTAGCCACAAAAAAACAAGCAAAAGAAATTATTGCAGAAAAATCTGCCAGCATCAATATGCCTTACATCACTGAAAGATGGCCAGGCGGAATGTTGACAAATTTTGTGACCATCAGAAAAGCTGTTAAAAAAATGTCGGTGATTGACAGAATGAAAGTTGATGGATCTTTTGATGCACTTTCAAAAAGAGAAAAATTACAAATCAACCGCCAGAGAGAAAAATTAGAAAAAAACTTAGGTTCAGTTGCTGATATGACTCGTTTGCCAGGCGCCATTTTTGTAATTGACGTAAAAAAAGAACACATTGCCGTTGCTGAGGCAAAAAACTTAAATATTCCAATTTTCGCAATGGTTGACACAAACTCTGATCCAAGAGGTTTGGATTATGTGATTCCATCAAACGATGATGCTTCAAAATCAATCAATAAAGTTTTAGGTTTTATAGTTGATGCTATCGCTGAAGGCTTGTCTGACAGAAAAACAACCAAAGACAAACCAGGTGATGGTGAAGCTGACGAAAAAGGAGAATAAACTAAAAAATTAATGTATCACTTTTGAATGTTAAAAATTCAATAAAAAATATTAAATAAAATGGCACAAATTACAGCCGCAGAAGTAAATAATTTAAGAAAAGCTACCGGAGCTGGCATGATGGATTGCAAAAATGCACTTGTTGAAGCCGAAGGTGATTTTGATAAAGCAATTGAAATTTTGCGTAAAAAAGGGCAAAAAGTTGCCGCAAACAGAGCTGATAGAGATTCTAGTGAAGGCGCTGTTATTGCGAAAGTTAACGCCGACAATACTGTTGGTGTAATCGTTTCATTAAACTGTGAAACCGATTTTGTTGCTAAAAACGATGCATTTGTCGCTTTGGCCACCAAATTCGCTGAAATCGCACTTGATTTTAATTCAAAAGAAGATTTTTTAAATGCTGATTTTGAAGGAATGACCGTTGCCGAAAAATTAATTGAGCAAACTGGTGTTATTGGCGAAAAACTGGAAATTGGCGCTTTTGAAAAAGTGACCGGTAAATTTGTAGGTTCTTACATTCACGCAGGAAATAAAATTGCTGCAGTAACTGCATTGTCAGACAATGTTGACGGCGCAAGTGTTGTTGCCCGAGATATTTCTATGCAGGCAGCCGCAATGGGTGCAAAAACATTGTCTTACAAAGATTTCGATCCTAATTTTGTGGCTTCTGAAACTGAAGCAAGAATTGCAGTAATCGAAAAAGAGAATATTGAACTTGGCCGTTTGGGTAAAACCCTTAAACACGTGCCAGTTTACATTTCCAGAATGCAATTGACAGATGAAATTCTTGAGAAAGCAAAAGCAGACTTAAAAGCTGAATTGAAAGCTGAAGGAAAACCTGAAGCAATTTGGGATAAAATTCTTCCTGGAAAATTGGAAAGATTTATTTCTGACAACACAACGTTAGACCAAGAACTTTGTCTTTTAGACCAAGTTTTTATCAAAGACGACAATTTGACTGTTGCAGATTACGTTAAAACAATTGGGGTGGCTGTAACCGACTTCAAAAGAGTTTCATTGGCATAATTATTTATCACATACATTTAAAAAAACTCGCTTTTCAGCGAGTTTTTTTTTGTTTTCCGACCTAAAGAAAATACTTCAACAAAAAATTGAGCAGAAACTTTTTTGCTATTTTTACGCATCATCAACATTGCCTTTTTACTTATACAATATTTCTTATATTTGCATAACTTTTAAATAAATTATGGCTTATAAAAGAATTCTCTTAAAATTAAGTGGTGAAGCACTTATGGGCGATCGCCAGTATGGTATAGATCCAAAACGTTTATCGGCCTATGCTGAAGAAATCAAAAAAATTGTAGACAACGGAATTGAAGTTGCCATAGTCATTGGAGGCGGAAACATTTTTAGAGGCGTTGCGGGAGCAAGTAATGGCATTGACCGGGTTCAGGCAGATTATATGGGAATGCTGGCCACCATTATTAACGGCTTGGCCTTGCAAAGCGCCATTGAAGCCATTGGCATAAAAACCAGACTGCTTACCGCCATTAAAATGGAACAGGTTGCTGAACCTTTTATCAAAAGAAGGGCAGTTCGCCATTTGGAAAAGGGCCGTGTGGTAATATTTGGAGGAGGAACAGGAAATCCTTATTTCACCACAGATACAGCCGCAGTATTAAGAGCGATAGAAATTAGTGCCGATGTTATTTTAAAAGGAACGCGTGTTGACGGAATTTACACATCAGACCCAGAAAAAAACGAAGACGCCATAAAATTTGATACCATAACTTTTAAGGATGTTTTAAGCAAAGGTTTAAAAATTATGGATTCAACCGCATTTACTTTAAGTCAGGAAAATAATTTACCCATCATTATTTTTGATATGAATGTTGAAGGGAATTTAGAAAAAGTGATTTCCGGAGAAAATATAGGAACAAAAGTTGATAAATAGACCTAAAATTTATTTTAACAATTATGGATGAAGAATTAGACTTTATTATTGATAGCACAAAAGAATTGATGCAAAATTCAATTCTGCATTTGGAAAAAGAGTTCAGAAATATCAGGGCGGGAAAAGCCAGTCCGGCTATGTTAGGAAATGTGAACGTTGATTATTATGGCTCTCAAACTCCGTTGGCGCAAATTGCAAACGTAAGCACTATGGATGCCCACACCATTACCGTTCAACCTTGGGAAAAAAATATGTTGCACGGCATTGAGAAAGCGATTATGCTGGCCAATTTAGGATTTAACCCTATGAATAATGGCGACATTATCATTATTAATGTGCCAGTTTTGACCGAAGAAAGACGAAGAGAACTTTCCAAACAAGCAAAAGTTGCCACTGAATTTGCAAAAGTAAGCATTAGAAATGGCCGCAGGGAAGCGATGAGTGAAATTAAAAAAGCGGAAGTTTCTGAAGATATGAAAGCAAATGCCGAAATCAGCATTCAAAAATTAACCGACTCATTTATTGCTGAAGTTGACAACCATTATAAAATAAAAGACCAGGAAATTATGAAAGTTTAATTTTCATTATTTTAAAAAAGTTAAACTTATCAAAAAAAATCAAAGCGCTCTAAAGGGTGCTTTTTTATTACATTATATTTGTTATTGCTTATTGAAAAAATATTAAATGAAACATCTTCTTTACGTATTATTGCTATTTCCATTATTGTCTATTTCCCAAAACCAAATCCAAGGAATTATATTAGACAGCAAAACGAGTCAGCCGTTGCCTTTTGCCACAATTACAACTTCCTCAAATTTTGGGACATTGACTGATGTAGATGGCAAATTTTTAATAAAATCGACAAAATCAATAACCCAGATAAGCATTTCCTATGTTGGCTATGAATCGCTTATTTTGCCGATTACTAAGGACGAAAAATTCATCAAAATATCCTTAAATCCAAAAATTGAAAGTTTAAAAGAAGTTCAAATAATTGCCAGAGAAAATCCGGCCTTGCAAATTGTTAGAAACACCATCAAAAATAAACCTGAAAATGATATTGAAAAATCGTTAAATTCCTTCAAATTTAATACCTACAACAAAATATTGGTTACCGCAAATCCCGATTCCATAAGCGGAAACATAGATTCTGTGTTTGTGCTTAAAGATGGTAAAAAACAATTTAAAAAATTAGATTCATCAAATTTCAAATTCAAAAAGGAAATTGACAAATCGCACTTATACATTTCAGAAAAAATTTCTGATTTTCAATTTCAAAAAGGGAAAGGAAAAAAAGAAGTGATTTTGGCTTCAAGAATGGCCGGATTAAAACAACCAATTTACGAATTATTGGCAGTTACTTTTCAGGATTTGTCTTTTTACAATGAATATTACGTACTTGCAGGCACAAAATATATCAATCCAATTGCTGATAATGCCTTAAAAACTTACAATTACAAAATATTGGATACGGTGAAAACCGCATCTGGAAGTTCCATTCTCATCTATTTCAAACCCAAAGAAAAAAAAGAAATTTTAGGAATTGAAGGTGTTTTATACATTGATTCACAAAGTTTTGCCCTTACAAAAGCGATTGCCGAATTAAAAGGTATGATCAATGTGAAAGCAACACAAAATTACAGTTACCTAAAACCCAACAACATTTGGTTTCCGCAAGAAATGGATGTGGTGTTAAAAAAAGGAGACAATAATGAGCGTATTTCCTTATTTGGTGGCACCATTAAATTTGGCGAAAAGAAAAAAAATGATTCAATTACATCCACAAAAACTAAAGGTGAAGGAGATGTTACTTATTTCATTTCAAAAGCCACAAATTCAAACATAGAAATAAATACCCCAATTGTGGTTAAAAGTGCTGCGCCAACCATACAATTTAATGATGATGCTGCGAAAAAAAAGGAAGATTTTTGGGACAGATACAGAACCGATTCAATCACTGAAAGAGGAAAAAACACGTACAAAAGATTAGACAGCATTGTTGAAGTTGAAGGAGATGATGTTGAGAAAAAAATTAACATTGCGCGTAATTTGTTAAAAGGCATTTATCCTACAAAATACATCAATTTAAATCTGGGTAAAATAATCAATTTTAACAATTATGAAGGATTCAGACTGGGTTTTGGCGGTGAAACAAATTCAAATTTTTCAAGCATCATCAAACTCGAATCTTATGTTGCCTATGGCACAAAAGATCAAGATTTTAAGTACACTTTAGGCAGTTCATTCCGCCTTAATAAAAGCACAAATACTTGGTTTGGCGCGAATTACGTCAACGACATTAAAGAAGCGGCTTCCTTAGACTTTATCGCCATAAACACTTCGTTTAGTTTGTTGAACTTAAGAAATCTTTTTCTTGATCAGTTTTACAATTACAAAACGTATAGTTTACATTTAAAGCACGACATTCGCCCTAATTTGGAAGCAGAATTTCAATTAAGCACCGGAGATTACAATCCCTTATTCAACTATCAATTTATTTCATCCGATAAAAACTTAACGGAATATCATTTAACAACGGCCATTTATGGGTTTCAATTCAACCCAAAAAGTACCTATATGAATTCCCCGATTGGAAAATTAACCCTCAAAAATGAATTTCCGAAATTTACATTTCAAGTTACAAAAAGTTTTGAAAATGTGTGGAATGGCGATTTCGATTTTACGCAGGTAAATTTCCGAACAACACATCAAATAAAACGTCTGCAAAAAGCAACTACTTATATTGTGGCTGAAGGAGGAATTGTTTTTGGCGACGCGCCCATCTCACATTTATTTAATGCGACTCCCAATGCTTCTTTCAAAAATCCTTGGGCAAAAAGAATTGGATTTTCAAGTAAAAACAGCTTTGAAACTATGGGATATAATGAATTTATTTCGGACAGATTTGCCGCAATTCATATTAAGCACGAATTAAAACCATTTAATTTTGGGCCGAAATTTAAACCTCAATTAATTTTTGCAACAAGTGCTGCCATTGGAGACATTGAAAACCCAACATATCATAACGGATTGGCGTTTAAAAGTTTAAAAAATGGTTATCTCGAAAGTGGTTTAGAGTTAAAAAGCCTGTATAAAGGTTTTGGCCTGGGTACCTTTTATAGGTATGGAGCCAACAGCAATGCCGAGTGGAGCGATAATTTGGCCTTAAAAATTAACTACAAGTTTAAACTGCAATTTAATTGATCAAATACTTCTAGGGCCAACTATTTTAATATCTTTGCAAAAATTTTTTTGAATGGATTTTTGGACACGGCTTACGCGGTTTATTTTAAAGAGAAGGTATTTAATCCTCGTTATAATTGCCGGTTTTACTTACTTTATGGCTTCGCAAATGCAATATATGCGCATTTCTTCCACAGAAGCCAATTTACTTCCCGAAAATCATCAAGTCAATATTGAATACAATAAGTTTCTGAAACTTTTTGGTGAAGAAGGCAATTTAATCATTTTAGCGGTTGAAGATCCAAACCTTTTCACGCCAAAAAATTTTAACGATTGGAATCACTTAACCAAAAAACTAAACCAATTTCCTGAAGTTGACTTTACCGTTGCCATTGGTGATATTAAGGAACTGAAAAAAAATGTAGAAGAAGAAAAATTCGATTTTGTGCCACTTTACAATTCGGAGCCAAAAACCCAGGAAGAAATTGTAAAAATTAAAACCGAACTTTTTGAAAATCTACCGTTTTACGACAATATTTTATTCAATAAAAAAACGGGAACTATTAGATCTGTTATTTATTTAAAGAAGGATATTGTAAACACTCCTGCCCGTAAAGAATTTATTTTCAATGTTTTAAACCCTGCTATTGAACAATTTGAAGCAGAAAGCAATATTGATGTGCGAATTTCAGGAATGCCGTATATCCGCACAATGAATTCCCAAAATATCATTGATGAAATTGGGCTTTTTGTTGGTTTGGCTTTGGCAGTTACCTCCTTAATCTTCTTTTTCTTTTTCCGCTCCATCAGGGCAACAATGATTACATTGTTGGTGGTAACCATTGGCGTAATATGGGCATTCGGGTTTATTGGTTTATTCCGTTACGAAATTTCGGTTTTAATGGCCTTAATTCCGCCTTTAATTATTGTAATTGGTGTTCCAAATGCCATATTTCTGATCAATAAATACCAACAAGAAGTAAAAAAACACGGAAATCAGGCAAAATCATTGCAACGGGTAATTTCAAAAGTTGGAAATGCCACTTTAATGACCAATGTTACCACTGCTTCCGGATTTGCGACATTTATTTTTACCAAAAGCCAGCTTTTAAGGGAATTCGGAATTATTGCTTCCATCAATATTATCGGTATATTTCTTATCGCTTTGTTCGTTATTCCAATTGTATACAGTTTTATGCCTTTGCCAAAACAAAAGCATTTAAAACATTTGGAAAGAAGATGGATTGAGGTTTTTGTAAAATGGATGGAATCTATTGTGCGAAATCATAGAATAGCCGTTTATGCCACAACAATTATTTTGATTATTGTAAGTATGATTGGGATTTTTACCATTAAGGTTTCAGGCAGTTTAATTGAAGATATGCCAAAAGGCAAACAATTCTTTAAAGACATTGTGTTTTTTGAAGAAGAATTTGGCGGTATTATGCCCTTAGAAATAATTATTGACACCAAAAAAGATAACGGTGTTATGAATTTGGGAACGCTGAAGCGAATGAATGAACTGGAAGAAACCATTGATGAAATTCCGCAACTGTCAAAACCAATTTCTGTTCTAAACATTGTAAAATATTCAAAACAAGCTTTTTACGGAGGAAATCCGAAGTTTTACCAGTTGCCTACCAACCAAGAAAAAAACTGGATATTGTCTTATGCCAAAAATGCGACTTCCAACACCAATTTACTGGACAGTTATGTAGATTCCACCGGAAGATACGCCCGAATAACGACTTTTATGAAGGATATTGGCACCGATAAAATGGAAGTTATTGAAGAACGTTTGCAGCAAAAAATAGACAAAGAATTTCCCAAAGAAAATTACAGCGTGACAATGACGGGTAAAGCATTGGTATTTTTAAAAGGAACTAATTACTTAATCCATAATTTAGTAATTTCACTCTCCCTGGCGATTTTTCTGATAGCTATTTTTATGGCATTCCTGTTTCGTTCTTTTAAAATGATTTTAATTTCTTTAATCCCCAACATTTTTCCACTCTTAATAACGGCTGGATTAATGGGATATTTGGGAATTCCCATAAAACCATCAACCATCCTGGTTTTTAGCATTGCCTTTGGAATTTCGGTCGATGATACCATTCACTTTTTGGCCAAATACCGCCAAGAATTAAAGGCAAATAACTGGAGAATAAAACAATCCGTTTACAATGCACTTCGTGAAACCGGCGTGAGTATGTTTTATACTTCTATTGTACTTTTCTTCGGATTTTTGGTGTTCACCATTTCAAGTTTTGGCGGCACCATTGCGCTAGGCGGTTTGGTTTCCATAACTTTATTATTTGCAATGGTTTCCAACTTATTGTTGCTGCCGTCTTTGTTGCTTTCATTAGAGAAAAACATAGCAAATAAAGAAGATTTTAAAGAGCCGACCATTGCCATTCTTGATCCAGATGATGAAAATGGCGATAAATAAAAAAGCCCCCTAACCCCCGAAGGGGGAAATTGGGATGAAATTTCTTATTTTTGAAATTATTAGGAGAAGTTTTGGCTATTAGGATAAGACAAACCAAATATGCAACTGCCTCAAATTAAATGTTCCCACCTATAGGCTTTAGGAAAATTTTGACTTTTTAATTATCAATTGAAACCGTATCTTTGCAACGAAAAAAATTTAGAATATGACAAGAAGCAATGTGGCTGAACTTTTAAAATCAACCAATTTTTCACAAGAAGTAAACCTTAAAGGTTGGGTTAGAACATTTAGGGCAAATCGTTTTATTGCGTTAAATGACGGATCAACCATTAATACCATTCAATGTATTGTTGATTTTGAAAATACGGATGAACGCATTTTAAAACGCATTACAACTGGCGCGGCAATATCTGTAAAAGGTATATTGACCGAAAGCTTAGGGAAAGGGCAAAATGTGGAAATACAAATTTCAGAAATTGAAATTTTAGGCGACTCAAATCCCGAAGAATATCCAATTCAACCCAAAAAACACAGTTTCGAATTTTTACGCGAAAATGCGCATTTGCGTATCAGAACCAATACTTTTAGTGCGGTAATGCGCGTGCGATCGGCATTGTCTTTTGCTGTTCATAAATATTTTACCAAAAACGGATTTTACAATTTTCACGCGCCAATTATTACTGGTTCCGATGCTGAAGGCGCTGGAGAAATGTTTAACGTAACAACGCTTGACGCCAACAATCCGCCACGAAATGAAGCGGGAAAAATTGATTATACAAAAGATTTCTTCGGAAAACTAACCAATTTAACGGTATCGGGACAATTGGAAGCTGAAACCTACGCGATGGCATTGGGGAAAGTTTATACTTTCGGACCAACATTTAGGGCCGAAAACTCGAACACAACCCGTCATTTGGCCGAATTTTGGATGATTGAACCTGAAGTCGCTTTCAATAATTTGGATGACAATATGGACTTGGCGGAAGATTTTATAAAATCAGTTATTTCCTATGTCTTAAAAAACTGCAAAGACGATTTGGCATTTTTAAACGACCGATTGGCTGAGGAAGATAAGTTGAAACCCGCATTGGAACGCAGTGAAATGAGTCTTATTGAAAAACTGAACTTTATTGTTGAAAATAATTTTATTCGTGTAAGTTACACGGAAGCCATAGATATCTTAAAAAATTCAACACCAAACAAAAAGAAAAAATTTCAATATTTAATAGAAGAATGGGGCACCGATCTTCAAAGTGAACACGAACGCTTTTTGGTTGAAAAACACTTTAAATGTCCGGTCATTTTATATGATTATCCTGCAAAAATTAAAGCATTTTATATGCGTTTAAATGATGACGGAAAAACCGTTAGAGCGATGGATGTTTTATTCCCCGGAATTGGCGAAATAGTTGGCGGAAGCCAGCGTGAAGAGCGATTGGACGTTTTGACACAAAAAATGAAAGATCTTGGCATTGATGAAAAAGAATTATGGTGGTATTTAGATACCCGTAAATTTGGAACGGCAGTGCACAGCGGGTTCGGACTTGGGTTTGAACGTTTGGTACAGTTTACCACAGGAATGGGCAACATAAGAGATGTAATCCCATATCCAAGAACGCCACAAAATGCAGAATTCTAATAAATATTTCTCGAAAATGACTTCATTTGGTAAATGCGGTGTTTTTTTCGTATTTTTATAAAAAGCAATTTTAATTTATGCTTAAACAAGGTTTACAATTCAAATTATCGCAGAAATTATCTCCGCAACAAATTCAACTTATGAAGTTGATTCAATTGCCTACGCAAGAATTTGAACAACGCCTAAAACAAGAATTAGAAGAAAATCCGGCTTTAGAAATTCAAGATGAAAGTGCAGAAGACTATGACAATTCGCAATTAAGCGACACTTATGATGAATATGACGACACCGGAAATGAAAGCATCAACACAGATGATATCAATATTGATGAATATTTAAGTGATGATGAAATTCCGAATTACAAAACCCAAGCGAATAACTATTCTTATGATGATGAAGAAAAAGATATTCCTTTTGCTTCCGGTCCATCATTTACACAACATTTAAAAAATCAGATAAATACCTATCGTTTAACAGAGGAAGAAGAAATTATCACTGATTTTTTGATTGGAAGCATTGATGACAGCGGTTATATTCGCAGAGATTTGGTCGATATTTTAGATGATTTGGCCTTTACTGAAAATGTTTATACCACCAAAGAAGAATTGGAACGTTTGCTTAAAATGGTTCAGCAATTAGATCCCGCCGGCGTTGGTGCTCGAGATTTAAGAGAGTGCTTAATTATTCAGTTGAAACGAAAAGAAGAAAAACCATCCATAAACCTGGCCATTGATATATTAGAAAATGGCTTTGAACATTTTGTTAAAAAACACTACAGCAAGTTATTGCAAAAGTTTCACGTCTCTGAAGAAGCATTAAAAGACGCCATAAAACAAATTGAAAGACTGAATCCGAAACCAGGTGGTTCATTTGTTGGCAACAGTAAAATAACGGAACAAATTGTGCCCGATTTTACCATTAGAATTGTTGATGGCGAATTGGAACTTACGCTAAATTCAAGGAATGCTCCTGAACTTCACGTATCCAACGAGTATAACAATTTAATGCACGGTTATAAAGATTCCAGTGAAAAATCAAAATCGCAGAAGGAAGCCGTGATGTTTATCAAGCACAAATTGGATGCTGCAAAATGGTTTATTGATGCCATAAAACAACGCCAACAAACATTGCTTTTAAATATGAATGCCATTATGCGGCATCAAAAAGAATATTTTTTAACGGGTGATGAGCGCAAATTAAAACCGATGATATTAAAAGATATCGCTGATGTGATAGAAATGGATGTTTCTACCGTTTCTCGTGTCGCAAGCAGTAAATATGTCTCAACACCTTATGGCACCAAATTAATCAAGGAATTTTTCTCAGAATCGATGAAAAACGATCAGGGAGAAGATGTTTCGACAAGAGAGATAAAAAACATTTTGGAAACAGTCATAAAAAAAGAAAATAAAAAGAAACCTTTAACCGATGATAAATTGGCATTGATTTTAAAGGAAAAAGGATACCCAATTGCAAGAAGAACCATCGCAAAATATAGGGAACAGTTAGATATCCCGGTTGCGCGTTTAAGAAAAATATTTTAGCAAATTGCCTAAAAATGATTATGAAATTTTCAAAATTTATTTCCTATTTCTTTCATCCAATAAATTTCCCAACAATTGGAACCCTTTTATTTTTTCTTTTTATTCCTAAATTTATATTTAAGCCCCAAGAATATCTCATCATAGCCGTTATTTTTATTGGTACCTATATATTTCCAATACTGTTATTGTGGCTTTTAAAAAAATTTGAAATGATAAAAAGTTACCATATGGTAACCATTGAAGAACGAAAATTCCCTCTATTGCTATTTATTTCTATCTCTTTTATTATAGGTCATTGGATTTATAAATCGGCGATTGTAGATCTTTTGGCACTCTTCTTTTTTGGGTATGGCTTAAGTTTAATATGTGTCTCTGTGTTTTTGTATTTAAAGATTAAAGTGAGTCTTCATACTTTGGGCGTTTCTGGGCTTATTGGATTTTTAATTTATTTCAGTCATTTCTATAAAATAAATATAATAACTATTTTGGCGGCATTATTTGTGTTGGCGGGGTTGGTGGCATCGGCAAGGTTAAAATTACGTGCACACCAATTAATTGAAGTGCTGTTGGGAGGTGTTATTGGAATGGTTGGGCAGTTTATTGTTTACTTTATTTACATAATGTAAAATTTCAAACCAATATTGACATCTTTTAAATCAATCTTCTTCCCATTAAATAAAGCATCTTTGAACAAAGGGCTTAAACCATAATAAAAATAAAGGTTCCAATTGCCATATCCTGTTGCTAAAGTGGCTCCGTATTGAATCCTGTTGAACTCTGGAATATTTTTAGTCGTTAACACTACTTCGGAATCAGTAAATTTTGTTTTTGCAGTTATTAAATACGCGAATTTTATACCTCCATAAACCCTCCAAAAATTATATTTTTCTGGGGTTGATGTTCTCCACCTAAATTCAAAAGGCATTTCAATTGCTTTAATTCCAAATCTGTTCGTTTTATAATCTTCCGCCAGCTCAAATAAAGTGGTCTGATTTTCTCTGGAAACTTTTAAATTTTGAACATACACATTATAGGCATAGCCCACACCTATTCCAAGTCCTAAGTTTCTTTGTTCATTTAATGGGATATCTTTAATAAATCCCATTGAGAAACCTCCTGAAAACCCGTTTTGAGATATAGTTTCTGGCTTGTTGCTTAAAATTGTGTATGTTAATGACAAATATAACTGATCTTCTAAATATTTAAGATCAATTATTGAATCATTATTAACCTGTGCCTGCGGTTTTATGGCATAAAATAGGAAAAATAATATTAATAAATACTTATTCATAAATCAAAGGTACTTTATAAAAAGAAAAAAAGGCAATCAAATATTGCTTGATTGCCTTTTTATTTTAAAAAAATTATAAATATTAATAATTACTATTTATAATTACTGCTTAAATCGTTTCCTCTTGATGTTGAGAAACTTATTTTCAATGCATTTATGTCTCTTAATTGCTCCTTAATGTCTAGTATTGTGCCAACACTTGCTTCCTTATCTGCTTTAATGGAAGTGGTCATAAATTTAACTTCATCTTCCTTTCTTAAAGCCCTTTCTGAAAAGATAAAACTTGGAATGTCTTTAACCTCCACTATTTTATCATTTACTTGAATTTTGTCTCCAGCTATCCTAGTATCTTTTGATTTACCAATATAAATTGTGCTCACCAAGCTCTTAAGTTCCAATTTTTTCACTTCACTGGCCACAGGGAGCACCGGTTTTTTAATCAATAAATCGGTTTCTCTCATTGTTGTGGACACCATGAAAAAGAACAATAACATAAATACAATATCAGGTAAAGATGCCGTAGAAATTGCAGGTAAACCTTTTTTCTTCTTTTTAAATTTACTCATAATATGCTATTATTTTATCGGTTCAGGTTCAGTAATGATTTGAGGATATTTGTTTTTCAAATCATCAATTTTATCTTGCAAACTTTTTGAAGGATTGTCCTTATAATCGCCCAATAATTCATCATAAGTTCTGCCATACAATTTTTTAGAAAGCTTGTTTCTCAATTCTGTATAAGCGCCTTCAATTTCATTTTGAATGGAAATATACATACCGTAAGTAGTCCCTCTGTCACTTTGTAAAGATATAATCGCTTTTGTTGGATGATCGGAAGAATTAGGATCTTTCTCACCACCGCAATAATCGCAAGGCTCACCTGGTTTGTCATCAATTGGAGTACCTATTCCACCTCCATTATCAATAAACTTCATTGCCAAACGCTTAACGTCAGTTACTTTTACATATTCATTTTCAACTAATAACTGGTTATTTCTATTGACAACGATATCCATAACGTTTTTTTCCTTTACAATTACGTCAGACTGCACATCTGTTTTTTCAGGCAATTTACGCGCAATACCTGAATCAACATCCATCGTAGTTGTCACTAAGAAAAATATTAAAAGCAAGAACGCAATGTCTGCCATTGAACCAGCATTAATTTCTCCAATTTCTCTTCTTGCCATGATTTAGTTAATTTTTTACAAGTGATTTTACAAAGTCGAATAAAAAGAATGCTAAACCAATAGATCCTAATATAAAACTGTAATTAATTAGGGTGCTTACCCATTTGGAAACACTTCCCGCTTCACCATCTAATATTACTTTACCCATAGCGTCTGTTGTAGCTTCATCAGTAGCAAATACATAAGCCAATACCAATAACAGCGCCATTGCGCCTACGCCCAATAAAGTTCTTTTCAAAACCTCAGGATGCTTGGTTAAATTGAGCAAAGAAAAAATTATTGCAATTAAGGCCGTAGCTATCAATAAAAAAATTGAAAATGAGATAAATGGAGATAAAATACTGGCTTGCAAGGCTCCATCTTCCTTTATTGCGTCATCACCTTCCATCACTATTCTAACGAAAAAGTAAAAACCTACCAATCCTATAAAACCAGTAACAAAAGTTAATATTTTTGATGTTTTCGTATTCATAATTATTATTTTTTGTGTCTAACCAAAAGGTCAACTAGTGAAATTGAAGCATCTTCCATATTGTTTACAATACTATCTACTTTAGAGATAATGTAATTATAAAAAACTTGAAGAATAATTGCAACAACTAAACCAAACACAGTTGTTAACAAGGCCACTTTAATACCTCCAGCAACAACCGTTGGAGAGATATCTCCTGCAGCTTGAATTGAGTCAAAAGCACTAATCATACCGATTACTGTACCCATGAAACCAAGCATTGGTGCCAAAGCAATAAATAAAGATAACCAAGAAATATTTTTTTCCAATAATCCCATTTGAACACCACCATAAGCAACAACTGCTTTTTCAGCTGATTCAACTCCTTCGTCCATTCTATCTAATCCTTGATAAAATATAGAAGCAACAGGACCTTTAGTGTTTCTGCAAACTTCTTTTGCAGCTTCAACGCCACCTGAAGCTAAAGCTTCGTCAATTTGGCTTACTAATTTTTTAGTGTTGGTAGTTGCCATGTTAAGGTAGATAATTCTTTCAATTGCAATTGCCAACCCTAATATTAAGGTTACCAAAACAATTCCCATAAAAAAAGGGCCTCCTTCAATGAAACGTTGTTTTAATTCTTGATGAAATGTTTTTGATTCGGTTGCGTCTGCAACTTGTTCTGTGTTTGCTGCATCTTGTGCAAAAGCCTTAGGTGCTGCTCCAAATAACAATAATCCTGTGATTGCAAGGATAGTAAATAGTCTTTTCATTGTCTAATAGTTAATTTATTAATTTCACGGGTTAAATATATAATAATTTTTATAAAACAAACAAGTCAGCGAAGAGAAAGATTTTAAAGTCTTTAACTTATCTAATACCTCTACGTTTAGACATCTTTTGCGTATGGCAAGTAACAAAAAAATGTTGAGTTCTGAAAATTTTATGGCTATTTTAAAATGATTATTTTTACTGTATAATTTTTTTTATAATTAACAAAAATTAGTGTGTTTTAGCGTAAAATATTAAAAATTATATCAATAAAGTCCCATTTAATTAAAAAAAGAATTATTCCGGCACACTTATTTCTCCCCTAAGTTGTGCTTCAAAAACAGATTTGAATTTGTTTTTTGGAATATTTTCACCCAATAAGTACATCAATTTCGCCAAAGCTGATTCAGTTGTGATGTCTCCTCCGTTGATAACTCCCACTTTTTTTAATTCAATACTTGTTTCATATTGCCCCATAATGACGGTTCCTGCAATACATTGGGTCACATTTATAATATGTACACCTTTTTGAATGGTTTCTTTCAGTAAATTAACAAACCATTTTTCGGTAGGTGCATTTCCTGAGCCAAATGTTTCTAAAATCACCCCTTTAAGCCCTTCAATACCTAAGATACTGGAAACAACTTTTTCTGTGATTCCAGGAAAAATTTTCAGGATTACGATGTTACTGTCCAAGTGTTTTCGAACCGTAAAGGGTTTTGTGTTTTTTGGTTTATAAATTAATTGTTTGTAAAATTTTAAATGAACCCCGCTTTCTCCCAATGGCGGAAAATTAGGTGAAGTGAACGCTTCAAAATGTTCAGCATTGATTTTTGTGGTTCTGTTGGCACGATATAATTTGTATTCAAAATACAAACAGACTTCCGAAATTATTGGCTCGTCGTTTTCTTGCGCTGCGGCAACTTCAATAGAGGTGATTAAATTTTCTTTGGCATCTGTTCTTAAATCGCCTATCGGCAATTGTGAACCTGTAAAAATAACAGGTTTTGACAAATTTTCGAACATAAAACTTATTGCCGAAGCCGTATAAGACATCGTGTCTGAACCGTGCAAAACCACAAACCCATCGAATTTCGCATAGTTTTTTTCAATTATTTCGGCTATAAAAACCCAATTGTCGGGATTCATATTGGAAGAATCGATGGGTTCATCAAGCGAAATACTTTGGATAGTGCAATTTAATTGGTTAAGCTCAGGGATATGTTTTAAAAGTTTGTCGAAATTAAATATTTTCAGCGCACCGGTTTTATAATCCTTAACCATACCTATGGTTCCGCCAGTATAAATTAAAAGAATATGAGGGATTTTTGCCATTTTGTCTGTTCCTGAATTTTGGAATAATTTATGATGTAAATTTACCAAAAAAAATACATTAATTAAAAAAAGAAAAATATGATAGGGTTTTATATTCTTATAGGTTTGATCTCTCTGGTAAGTTGGTTGGTGAGCCAAAAGCTGAAAAACAAATTTAAATATTACTCGGAAGTTCAATTAGAAAACGGTTTAAGCGGAAGGGAAATTGCCCAAAAAATGTTAAACGACAATGGCATTTATGATGTGAAAATTATTTCAACACCTGGCCAATTGACCGATCATTACAATCCGCATAACAAAACAGTAAATTTAAGCGAATCGGTTTACGAACAAAGAAACGCAGCCTCTGCCTGTGTGGCTGCGCACGAAGTTGGGCACGCCGTTCAACACGCGCAAGCATATCAATGGTTGCAGTTGCGGTCAACATTAGTGCCGGCGGTAAATATTTCTTCTAAATTCTCGCAATGGCTGGTTATTGGCGGATTAATTTTGGGCGCTGCTTCAGGAGATTCCGGCATAGGTTTTACCATTGCGGTAATCGGACTTGCTATGATGGCGGTTGCAACTTTGTTCAGTTTTATCACCTTGCCAGTTGAATATGATGCCAGCAACAGGGCTTTGGCGTGGCTAAAAACAAACAATATGCTTACAAACAGAGAGCAAGATGGCGCAAAAGATGCTTTAACTTGGGCTGCAAGAACCTATTTGGTTGCCGCAATCGGATCTTTGGCTATGCTGCTTTATTGGGGCATTGCTATTTTGGGAGGCAGAGATTAAAAAAGATGAAAAATTATAAAAAAAGCCGTTAATTCGGCTTTTTTTATAATTTAATTTGTCTGTCAATTTGCTGGTCGAGCGAAATAAAAGTTTCCGTCCGGGCAACTCCTTTAATGGATTGAATTTCCTGATTGAGCAATTTCATAAGATGCTCATTGTCTTTACACATAATTTTGATGAATATGGCGTAATTTCCTGTGGTGTAATGACTTTCAATAACTTCGGGAATTTCTTTTAATCGAATGATGGCTGCGGAATATTTACTGGCCGAATCCAGAAAAATTCCGACAAATGCCAATGTTTTATAACCCAATACTTTCGGATTGATGGTAAATTTTGAGCCTAAAATTAATCCGGCCGCTTCCAATTTTCGCAACCTTTGGTGAATTGCCGCACCAGAAATACCAATTTCACGGGCAATGCTTAAAATTGGCGTTCGAGCATCTTCCATTAAATGCTTTAAAATAATTTTGTCAATGCCGTCGAAGTGTAACTCTTTTTCTTTCATATGGTAATTAACTGAAAGTAAATTTAAAAAAATAAAGGATCCCAAGCATCGGGATCCTTTATTTTTTTTCAATTTGAAATTTTACTTGTCTGTTTCAGGTTGAATTTCAAAACCTTCCATAAAAGCTGTGGTATAATTTCCCGCAACATAATCTGGATGATCCATCAATTGTCTGTGAAACGGAATCGTGGTTTTTATCCCTTCAATCACAAACTCATCCAAAGCTCTTTTCATTTTACTGATGGCCTCTTCACGGGTTTGCGCCGTTGTAATTAATTTTGCAATCATAGAATCATAATTTGGCGGAATCGTGTAGCCTGCATATACGTGCGTATCTACCCTAATTCCGTGACCTCCCGGAATATGCAAAGTGGTTATTTTTCCCGGTGAAGGCCTAAAGTCTTTATAAGGATCTTCCGCATTTATTCTGCATTCTATGGAATGCAATTTAGGGAAATAGTTTTTACCGGAGATTGGAATTCCCGCCGCCACTTTTATTTGTTCATAAATTAAATCGTAATCAATCACCTGTTCAGTAATAGGATGTTCCACCTGAATTCGCGTATTCATCTCCATAAAGTAGAAATTCCGATGTTTATCCACTAAAAATTCGATGGTTCCTGCGCCCTCATAAGAGATGTATTCTGCAGCTTTTACAGCGGCTTCACCCATTTTTTTTCGCAATGCCGTAGTCATAAATGGCGAAGGTGCCTCTTCCGTTAGCTTTTGGTGACGGCGTTGGATAGAACAATCTCTTTCTGATAAATGACAAGCTTTTCCAAAGGAATCTCCAATGATTTGGATTTCAATATGGCGTGGTTCTTCAATCAGTTTTTCCATATACATCCCGTCATTTCCAAAACAGGCAAACGCCTCCTGACGGGCGGCATCCCAAGCATTTTTAAGATTGCTTTTTGCGTACACTGCCCTCATTCCTTTTCCTCCACCACCTGCTGTGGCCTTTAACATCACAGGATATTTCATTTCATCGGCCAATTTTTCAGCTTCTTCATAAGTTTCCAATAATCCTTCAGAACCTGGAATTGTTGGTACGCCGGCTGCTTTCATAGTAGCTCGGGCTGAAGCTTTATCGCCCATTTTGCTAATCATTTCTGAAGTGGCTCCAATAAATTTTATGCCGTGCTTTTCACATAATTTTGAAAATTTGGCATTTTCTGATAAAAATCCGTATCCGGGGTGAATGGCATCGGCATTTGTAATTTCGGCAGCTGCCAATATTGCCGACATTTTTAAGTAAGACTCACTGCTTGGAGGTGGACCGATACATACGGCTTCATCCGCAAAACGCACGTGTAAGCTTTCAGCATCGGCAGTTGAGTAAACAGCCACTGTTTTAACGCCCATTTCCCTGCAGGTTCGTATAACTCTTAAAGCGATTTCGCCCCTGTTTGCAATTAATATTTTTTTAAACATACTGTTTTCAAATTATTATAGACGAAGATCAATATCAAAAAAATTTGAAACATAGATCCTCATTCAAATTGGAACTATAATTATGATGGATCCACTAAAAATATTGGTTGTCCGTATTCAACCGGAGTGCCATCTTCCACTAATATTTTTACAATTTTTCCTGAAACTTCTGATTCAATTTCATTAAATAATTTCATAGCTTCAACCATACATACAACAGTATGCGGACTTACAACATCGCCGACTTCAACAAAAACTGGTTTGTCGGGCGATGGTCTTCTGTAAAAAGTGCCTATAATTGGTGAAGTAATTTCAATATATTTTACGGCAGCTTCAATAACAGCTGAATCTGCAATGGCAACTTGAGCAGGCGCTTGAGAAGTCATTGGACTTGCAGCCATTTGAGGAATGTGAGATGGTGCGTGCTGAAGTATGGTAGTTTCAGTTCTTTCAGTTCCGGTTTTAATGGTGATTTTAATATCTTCCATTTCTAACTTAACTTCACTTGCGCCAGATTTGGCTACAAATTTTATCAGATTTTGAATATCTTTTAAATCCATGTTAATTTGGTTTTAAATTGTTAATTGGTTAAGAATTGTATGCCCATTTAAAGAAAATTGATCCCCAAGTGAAACCACCTCCAAATGCTGCGAAAATTATATTGTCTCCCTTTTTTAGTTGTTGTTCATAATCAGCCAAAAGCAATGGCAATGTGGCCGATGTTGTGTTTCCATAATTTTGAATATTCATCATTACTTTTGAACTTTCCAGTTCAATTCTGTTTGCTGTCGCTTCAATAATGCGCTTGTTTGCTTGGTGTGCAGCAAGCCATTGTATATTGTCATTGGTTAAATTGTTGCGCTCCATTATTTTAACGGCTGCATCTGCCATATTAAAAACCGCATTTTTAAAAACAGTTTTACCGTCTTGAAAAATAAAATTTTCTTTATTGTCTATCCCTTCTTTTGTCAACGGATTGATAGAACCGCCTGCTTTTACTTGTAAAAATTCTCTTCCGGCTCCATCGCTTCTCAAATATTCATCCTGCAATCCCAAACCTTCATTATTTGGCTCAAATAAAACTGCTCCGGCGCCATCACCAAATATAATACAAGTTGACCGATCTGTATAATCAATCATAGAAGAACATTTATCGGCTCCAATAAGCAGCACTTTTGTGTATCTACCAGATTCGATATACATTGCGGCAACAGACATTCCATATAAAAAACTTGAACAGGCCGCTTCCAAATCGAAACCAAAAGCATTGGTTGCGCCAATTTCTGTGGCTACAAAAACAGCGGTTGCTGCAGCTTGCATATCAGGCGTAGCGGTGCAAACTATAACCAGTTCAATTTCTTTGGGATCTAATTTTTTCTTATCAAGCAACTGTTGAGCCGCTTTAATTGCCATAAATGAAGTTCCCTTTCCCTCGCCTTTTAAAATTCTTCGTTCTTTAATTCCTGTTCTTGTGGTGATCCACTCATCGTGTGTATCCACCATTTTCTCTAACATTTTATTTGTTAAAATGTCTTCAGGAACATATTTTCCAACTGCAGTGATCACCGCGGTAATTCTCGTCATATTTTACCCTTTTTTATTTAAAAAAAGAATTTCAAAGAAATGAAATTATTTTTATTTCTAACTGCTTTTTATCAGTTTTGATCGATTTTACGCTTAAATGTAAAAAAAAACTCTCAATATGAGAGTTTTTATCGTTATTTTAAAATAACTGATTATGCTTTAATTTCTTCTACTGAATCAATTACAATTTGGCCTCTGTAGTACAATTTCCCTTCGTGCCAATGTGCTCTGTGGTACAAATGTGCCTCACCAGTGGTTGGGTCAATGGCTACTTGCGGAGCAACTGCTTTGTAATGAGTTCTTCTTTTATCTCTTCTTGTTTTTGATATCTTTCTTTTAGGATGTGCCATTACTCTTATTTTTTTCTATTAATATATTCTTTAATTTATTCCATCTGGGATCAATTTCCCTATTTTTATTGTCTTCTTGTTCTTTTTCTTCCTGATCTTCTTCTTCGTCTTCTGCTTTTATTTCAAATTCCTTCAATTTTTCTAATACTTCTGAATGAAGAGAACCGTCAATTACGCCCGGATGTATTCTTTTTAACGGCACTGCCAACACAATTGCTTCATAAATATATTGTGCAACATTTATTTTGCTTTCAGAAAACGGTATGATTAATAACTCTTCGTTTTCATCATTAAATTCATCTCCAAATTTTACAATTAAATGGATGTTTGCTTCTATTGGTTGATGAAATAATTCGGTGGTTAAGTCGCAAGCCACTTCAACCCAGCCTGAAAAAACAAAATCCAACTCCAAAATTGTTGTATTTTTTAAAAATGACAATTCCACCTTTACGTTTGAATCATTAAACTCATCATAGTTAAAAAAATCAAAGAACTTCTTGTCAATGGTGTATTCAAACTGATGAATTCCTTCTTTTAAACCAATAAAAGAAATGTCAAACTCCTTTAAATCTTTCATTTTGAACTTCAATTTGAGCGTGCAAAGATATAAAATTATAAAATATATACTAAAATAAATGTTTAATATTTATCTATTTTCTTTTTGATGCGTACTTTTTAAAGTGTTTTCAGTCAAACATTTATATTCTCGCCTTGTTTTAAAAATTTGAATACCGCTAAAAACGGCTTCTTTAAAGGAATTTATGTTCGCTAAATCCTTCCCTGCGATATCGTAAGCCGTGCCGTGATCGGGCGAGGTTCTCACTTTATTTAAGCCGGCAGTAAAATTAACGCCTTCCCCAAACGACAATGCTTTAAATGGCGCCAAACCCTGATCGTGATACATGGCTAAAATGCCATCAAAATTTTTATAGCTTTCCGATCCAAAGAAACCATCGGCGGCATAAGGTCCATAAACCAATTTACCTTCATTTTGTATTTCGGCGATGGTTGGCCGTATCATTTCATCATCTTCAGTACCAATAACACCGTGATCGCCGCAATGCGGATTCAATCCCAATATGGCAATTTTCGGTTTGGATATGGCAAAATCCTGTACCAATGTTTTATATAAGATGGCTACTTTTTCTTTTATTAAATCGGGAGTAATTGATTCTGCAACTTTTGAAACCGGAATGTGGCCTGTAATTAAGCCAATTCGCAAAGTATCGGACATCAAAATCATTAAACTTTTTCCTTTCAATTTCGATTCCAAATACTCTGTATGTCCAGGGAATTTAAATTCTTCCGACTGAATGTTCTCCTTATTAATAGGAGCGGTTACCAATAAATCAATTTCACCCTTGGCCAAAGCATCGGTTGCAGCTTCAAGCGATAAAAATGCGTATTTTCCTGATTCGGCAGTGGCTGTTCCTAAATTTACTTCAAATTCATCTTTCCATAGATTCAACACATTGAACTTGCCTTGAATAGCGGCGTCAACTTGCCGTATGCCGTTAAAAAGCAGGTTGATGTCCATATTTTTTTTATAGGCCGTAATTAATTTGGCTGAACCAAATAATACAGGTGTACAAAAATCGAACATTCGTTTATCCAAAAAGGTTTTCAGAATAATTTCTATGCCAACACCATTATAATCCCCTATTGAAATTCCCAATGTTATTTTTTCAGATTTGTCCATAAATCAGGTTTATTATACTTAAATTTGAATCCTCAAAAGTAGTCAATTAAATTGAAAAAAATATGTTTACCGGTATAATAGAAAGTGTGGGTTTTGTTAAAAACCTGAAGCAGGAAAAAGAAAATCTTCATATCACCATCGAAAGCAATTTCACTTCCGAATTAAAAATAGACCAAAGCATTGCACATGATGGCGTATGTTTAACCATTGTGAATTTAAAAGGCAAAGAATATACGGTGACCGCCATAAAAGAAACGCTCAACAAATCGAATTTGAAATATGTGACTGTTGGATCTGAAATAAATTTAGAACGTGCGATGATTCTTGGCGCCAGATTGGACGGACATATTGTGCAAGGACACGTGGACCAAACAGCGGTTTGCACCAATATTGTTGAAGAAAACGGAAGCTGGGTTTTTAGTTTTGAATATGACAACGCGTATAACAATATCACCATTGAAAAAGGCTCCATCACCGTAAACGGCATAAGTTTAACGGTGGTAAATTCCCGAAAAAACAGTTTTTCTGTGGCAATTATTCCTTACACTTATGAATTTACCAATTTCCACACCTTTAAAATTGGCACAGTGGTGAATTTAGAATTTGACGTGATTGGCAAGTATGTTGCCAGGTTGCTGGAGAAATAGTTATTCCTTTTTTCTTTTCAGCGCATAAATGCCATAAGCAACGCCAGATGCTAACAAAAGTGATAAGCCACCGTCAATGGGCGTGCCTGGAGGAGGTGGAGGCGTATTCGCAAGCTCAGGTGTGGGAGGTCCCTTTTTTTTAGCGTATGCCATTGTACCAATAAGTATAAAACTAAAACACAATATCAATATCTTAACTTTTTTTCTATTCATTTTTGGGGTTGAATATGTGGCAAACTTAATAAAATTGTATAAATATATTTATTGTTATTTTTTAATTGCTGTACTTTAAACGCACGTCCATATATTATATTGTAAATTTAAAATTATCTATTTGTCACTCTCCTATATTTAATCCTCTGCACTTTATGCTTACTTACCAAAGTCACTTAACAATCAAGCAATACCAATAATTGGCACCCTCATTGTGTTCAAATATATATTTATAATTTTCACACACCATCACAAATCGAAATTAATTAACAAAATACCTATTATCTAGTATAGATGGGTGTAATACGACTAAAAAATAACAACAAAAAACCCGCCTTTTAAAACGGGTTTTGAAATTATTATAGCTGTACAATCATTTATTTAAATTGTTGGTATCATTAAAACTATAGGTGCAATAGTATTCACTGTTCCTACAGTTACGGTGATTAGAGCTGATTCATAGTCATTATAAGCTTCCTGATTCACTATTTTCAATTTATAATCTCCTGCGGCAAGTCCCTGAATTAAAAAGTCACCTTCTGCATTTGTTCCTGTTTCAGTAACATAAACACCGCCAGTTGTATAAACCTGCACCATTGCATTTTCTAAATCGCTAAAAACACTTAATCCATTCACTAAAAATTCTCCTGAAACATTGCCTTCAATAGATCCCGAATTAACTTCAGCATTCACCCTAATTACAGGTTTTAAATTGTACATTCCTGATCCGGTCATTACAACAGATTTTTGCACATCCCAGTCAAGTATAAATGTATAGGTAAAACCGGCATCCAATGTGGTATTCATATTTAATTTTAAACCAGATTGCATTGCGCTTGGCGTGTTAAGCGCCATCATAGATTCTTGTCCTTCAATTTTAAGCGTGTTTCCGTCACCCAAAACCAATCTTATTTGTTTTAACATTCCTGAAGGAATAATTTGGTCAGCCAATAAAAGGCTATTTCCGGCAATTAGGGTTGTTAAATCAACATTAATTGGATAATCTTCCGGTTTTCCGAAACTCACCCAACCAGCTTCATTGCCACTGTTGTTATACTGTATATCAACAATATTAACATTCACTTCAAGATAATCTCCCGGAGCATCAACCAATTTTAACTGAACTCTCGCGGTATTCCCTTCTTCATCGCTCTCGCAACTTTGAAATCCTAGCATTACAACCATTGCCGTAATTGCTATAAAATAAATTTTTTTTAACATCATCTTTTTTGCTTTAAATTATTAACATCTATATTTAAAATAGATTTACAAAGTTGCTCGGTTTAAAACATAAATGTGTTACACAACTTTTGATAAAATTTGCATAATTCACATATTTATTTTTAGAGATGTTTTTTTTAAAGAGTCTTTCAACTTAATTAACCCATTGGGTGTAATTAAGTTGAAAGACTCGTTATAAAGGAAGGTGATTTTTTAGCGTAAACAAATCTCTTATTCCCCCTTATTTTCACAAAATGTTTGCAAGATCTTTGCAAGTCAAAAAAAAAGTTACACGGTTTTATGTGTAACTTCTTTGTTTTTCTGTGGTCCCACTTGGGCTCGAACCAAGGACACCCTGATTATGAGTCAGGTACTCTAACCAGCTGAGCTATGGGACCTAAAACTGGTTTGCAATATTACCACTATTTTCGTTTATGCACAATAATTTTAATCAGTTTTTAAAAAATTATTAAATCTGTCATAACCTTTTGTGTATTAGTTTTTATAGTGCTTAAGCTGAGCTAAATTTTATCAAAATTATGTTTAAACCAAACTTTTTGATATTCTCTTTTTAAAACCAAATAGGTTATATCCTCCATACTGGTCGTTAAATTATCGTTTATCAGTTTGGCCAACTCACTTTCTGGCACATCAATTCGGTACAATAGGTTTAAATAATCATCATATTGTTTGGTGATTAAATTCAATAAAACAGCAAACAATTGTTTTTTTAACTGAATGGGTGATGCAGTGACATTGAAACTTTCTGTTACATTTGCCAATTGAAAATCCTTATTTAACTGCGCAATCAATTGCACATATAAATTTTCAATGGTTATTGATTGTAACAATTCCTCCGTATTTTTTGCGGGTAACATTAAATGCTGCGTTTCATTAATCCTAGTCCGAAATTTTTAAGCACTTCCATCTTTTCCTCTGCAATATCTATATTTTCTAACTCCTTAAAAGCCAAATTTGTATAAAATTCTATTTCATTTTTGGTCAATTCGGGGATGTTATTATTTTCGAAAATCCTTGTAACTTCTTTTACCTTATTGTTGTTATTGGATTCGCCAGCATAAAAATTCATCAATTTTTCTTTGTCTTCTTTACTGCAAACTTCAATAGCTTTTAAATATAAAAAAGTCTTTTTGTTTTCGGCAATATCGCCTCCTATTTGTTTTCCAAAGAGCGCTTCATCGCCAAAAGTGTCTAAATAATCATCCTGTAACTGGAAAGCAATGCCAAGGTTCAATCCGAAATCATATATTTTTTCAGCTTCATCGTCATTAACATTCGCTATGATGGCGCCCATTTTCATCGCTGCAGCCACCAACACCGAAGTTTTATAGGTAATCATTTTTAAATACCTTGGAATGGTCACATCATTTCTGCTTTCAAAATCAATATCCAATTGTTGTCCTTCGCACACTTCCAAAGCGGTTTTGCTGAAAAGCATCATCAATTTTTGATAAACAACAGGCTCATAATTTTCAAAACATTGATAAGCCATAATCATCATCGCATCACCCGACAAAATTCCGGTATTGATATCCCATTTTTTATGCACTGTTTCAAATCCGCGTCTTATTGGAGCGCTGTCCATAATATCATCGTGCACCAAAGTAAAATTGTGAAAAACTTCAATGGCCAACGCTGCATCAAAGGCAAGTTTTACATTTCCGTCAAAAATTTCGCAAGTCATTAAAGTTAATACCGGACGTAAGCGTTTTCCGCCTATTTGAAGTATATAATGAATAGGTTCGTACAAATTTGCCGGTTCTTTTACGCTAATTTTTTCGTTTAAATAGCCAACAAAATTTTCTTTATAAGTTTTAATAAGCTTCATTTTGATTAGAAATTTAATGTAAAAATACGCCTTTCAAAGCAAATTAAAAAAATGCCAAATGAAATTCAGAAATAAATAAAAAAACTTTGGAAACTTTTATTGTTTTTTAAGTTTCCATTTGTATCTTTGCGATCGCAAATTATTAAGGAGAAACCGATTATGAAGGAAACCATTTTAAAAAAGGCTGGGGAAATATTTTTGAAATACGGATTTAAAAGTGTGACGATGGATGATATTGCCAATGATTTAGGTATCTCCAAAAAAACGATTTATAAATATTTCAAAAACAAGGTTGAACTTATTGATGAAACTGTTTCTTATTTTCAGACTGATATGCACAAAACCATCACAACTATTTGTGGTGTGGGACACAATGCAATCCAGGAAAATTTTGAAATAAAAAAAATGTTTAGAGATATGTTTAAAAATTCTGACGATTCTCCCATGTATCAGCTAGAAAAATATTATCCTAAAACATTTAAAAAAATTATTGCCAATGAATTTTTGGTCTTTAAAGAATGCATTACCAACAATTTAGAAAAAGGAATCCAGGAAGGACTTTACAGAACTGACGTAAATCTTGAACTTATCACCAAATTTTATCTTTCTTTAATGCTCAGCGTTCACGACTCAAATTTATACACCTACAATAAAAACACGATGAACCAACTCGAATTGCAAGCGCTGGAATACCACACACGAGCTATTGCAACTGAAAAAGGATTACAAATTTTGCAAGAACAATTAGAAAAAAACGTTAACTAAGAATGAAAAAATCAATTATACTGTTTATTGGATTGCTACTAAGTTTCCATATAAATGGTCAGGAAAACAGCACATTATCACTGCAACAAGCGATAGATTACGCATTAAAAAATAGCTACGCCACCATAAATGCCGACAGAGACGTTGACATTGCCAAAAAGAAAAAATGGGAAACCACCACCATTGGATTGCCGGAAATAAATGCTAAAATAGATTATCAAAACTGGATTAAGCAACAGGTTTCTTTACTTCCTGCCGAATTTTTTGGCGGTAATCCGGGCGAATTTGAAGAAATTTCCTTTGGCACAAAACACAATATGAATGCCACTGCCACTTTAAATCAGCTTATTTTTGATGGTTCGTATTTGGTAGGATTGCAATCGGCAAAAACATACTTAAAAATTTCTGAAAACGCTAAGGAGAAAACCGAACTCGGCATCAGAGAAGCCGTGATCAATGCCTACGGAAATGTGCTTTTGAGCGAAGAAAGCATTTCAATTATTGAAAAAAACATCAAAACCTTGGAAAAAAACCTGAATGAAACCAACCAAATTTTTCTGAATGGTTTTATTGAAGAAGAAAATGTGGAGCAACTTAAAATCACTTTGTCATCCGTAAAAAGCCAGTTGTCAAAAACCAAGAATTTAAAAACAATTGCATATAAAATGCTGAATATTACTTTGGGAATGGCCCTTAATACTTCTGTAATATTGACAGATTCATTAGAAAATCTTGCCAAAGAAAATATCAAATTAGAAATGCTTTCTTCGGATTTGACCATTGAAAATCACATCGATTTTAAAATTGCAAAAAATACTGAAACAGCAAATGAATTGTTCGTTAAACTGGAACAAAGCAAAGCATTGCCAACCTTAAGAAGTTTTGTGAATTTTGGTTATGCCGGCTACGGACAAGAGTTTGATTTTATGAAAAAAGAACAAAAATGGTTCGATTATTCCTTGTTGGGCGTAAGTTTAGACATTCCGGTATTTAGCAGTCTGGCACGAAGTTCAAGAACACAACAAGCTAAAATTGAACTTGAAAAAGCCAAAACAAACCTTACGGAAACCGAACAAAAATTATTTCTTTTGTTGGAATCTGCCAAAACAAACTACAATTTCAGCATTGAAGAATATGAAACCTCCAAACAAAATTTGTCCTTGGCCGAGCGCATAGAAAACAAACAGCAAATCAAGTTTTTTGAAGGAATTTCAACAAGTTTTGAACTACTGGAAGCGCAACGACAATTGTACACCATGCAACAAAATTATTTACAGGCTATGTTAAATGTCATCGCCAACAAAGCAACTTTAGACAACGCACTAAACACACCAATCAACAAAAGTAACTAACCAACATGAAAAAAATAGCACTCCTTATTATTGTAGCCACATTTGCCATTTCTTGCGGCAAGGAAGCCAAAAAATCTTCTTTAGAAGAATTAAACGCCCAAAAAGCAACATTGACAACCAAAATTGACAGTTTAAACACTTTGTTAAAATCGGTTGAAACAGAAATCTCAAAATTAGATTTAGATAAAAATATTCAGACAATTACTACACTTCCGGTTAAGAACGATGTTTTTAAACACTTTCTTGAAATTCAAGGCGTTGCTAAAGCCAATAAAAATATTGAAATAAGTCCGGAAATGGGCGGAACCGTCACTGCCATTCTGGTAAAAGAAGGCCAGAAAGTACAAACCGGGCAACTGCTGATTCAATTGGACGATTCATCCGTAAAAAATAGCATCAACGAATTGAATACCCAATTGAGCTTGGCCAAAACAACTTTTGAACGCCAGGAACGACTTTGGAACCAAAAAATTGGTTCAGAAATGCAATATCTTCAGGCAAAAGCACAAAAAGAAAGTTTGGAAAACAATTTATCAAGCTTAAGAACCCAAGCCAGAAAAATGAGAATTACGGCGCCTTTTAGCGGTGTGGTTGATGAAATTTTCCCAAGATTGGGTGAACTTACAAGTCCGCAAATGCCTGCCGTAAGATTGCTGAATTTAGACAATGTGTATGTGGAAGCCGATGTAACGGAAACTTATTTGCCAATTGTTAAAGCAGGAACCGAGACTTTAGTGCACTTTACCTCCATCAACAAAGAAATAAATTCAAAAATTTCGCAGGTCGGCAATTATATCAATCCCGCAAACCGAAGTTTTAAAATCAGAATTAACATTGACAATAAAGACCAAAGCATCAAACCAAATTTATTGGCTGATATTAAAATAGTTGATTTTGAAACAAAGGGAATCATTATTCCGGCAACGTTGGTGCAACAAGATCAAAACGGCAATAACTATGTGTTTACGGTTGTTACCGAAAATAACAAACAACGGGTGGTTAAAAACATCATTACCATTACCAATGAATACAACCATGAAGTGTTTGTAAGCACAGGTTTGAAAGAAAATGACACCCTGGTAAATGCCGGAGCAAGATTTGTAAAAGATGGAGATCAGGTTAAAATAAGTAAAAATTAATTCGGCCACAACAATTAGAAAAGCATCAAAATGAGTAAAGTATTAAAAGAATTCAAACTTTCAACCTGGTCAATTAACAATAAAATGACCGTGTTTGTGATTATTGGAATGATTTTTTTGGCGGGAATTTTTTCTTATCAAAGTATGCCAAGAGAAGCTTTCCCGGAAATTGTGGTGCCCGAAATATTCGTTTCTACCGCATATCCAGGGAACTCGGCAATTGATATTGAGAAATTAATTACGCGTCCGCTCGAAAAAGAAATCAACGGAATCTCTGGCGTTGATGAAATCACTTCCACTTCTATTGAAGGATTTTCATCCATAAAAATCACTTTTGATTTTAGCGTTACGCCAACAGAAGCTTTGCGAAAAGTGAAAGACAAGGTTGATGCCGCAAAATCGGACAAAGATTTTCCGAAAGATTTGCCTTCAGATCCTACGGTTAAAGAATTAAACTTCGCCGAATTAATGCCCATTATGAACATTAATTTATCGGGCGATTTTTCAATGGATGAGCTCAAGGAATTTGGCGAATATTTAGAAGATGAAATTGAAAAAGTTCCTGAAATTTCAAAAGTGGAAATCCGCGGAATCCAAGATAAGGAAATGGAAATTAGCGTTGATTTGTACAAAATGGAAATTTCCCAAATCAGCTTTAATGATATTGCCCAAGCCATTCAAAATGAAAATATGACAGTTTCCGGCGGCGATTTGCTGGAAAACGGCTTGCGCAGAAACGTTCGTGTGATTGGAGAATTTAAATCGGCCAATGAAATTGCAGACATTATTGTAAAACAAGAAAACGAAGAAATTGTTTATTTGCGCGATATTGCAACAGTGACTTTTAAAGAGCAGGAAAAACAAAGTTACGCCCGTGAATTTTCGCAACCAGTAGTGATGTTGGATGTCACAAAACGTGGCGGCGAAAACCTCATAAACGCATCCACCCAAATTGATGTGATTATTGCCAAAACCAAAGAAAGTTATTTCCCTTCTAACTTAAACATTTCTAAAACCAACGACCAAACCAACGATACGAAAACCATGGTTGCCGATTTGGAAAACAGCATTATTCTGGGAATTATTTTGGTGGTTGTGGTATTGCTTTTTTTCCTTGGCATCAGAAATGCGCTTTTTGTTGGTATCGCCATTCCTTTGTCTATGTTTATGTCGTTTATCGTTTTAAATGCTTTGGGCGTAACGCTAAATACCATGGTCTTATTTTCTTTGGTGATTGCCTTGGGAATGCTGGTGGATAACGGGATTGTGGTGGTAGAAAATATTTACCGTTTGCTGGATGAAGGTTATTCAAAAATTGATGCCGCAAAATACGGTGTTGGTGAGGTTGCAATGCCTATTATTGCATCAACGGCAACAACGCTTGCCGCCTTTTTTCCATTGGCATTTTGGCCGGGAATGATGGGCGAGTTTATGCGCTATTTACCCATTACACTCATCATTGTTTTATTGTCGTCTTTATTTGTTGCTTTGGTGATAAATCCAATGTTGACATCGGTTTATATGAAAATAAAGGAAGATGAAGTCAATTTTAAAAAAATAGTGATTTTAAGTATCCTTTTATTTTCTGTTGGGGTAATTTTAGTGATTGCCGGATTGATTTTAGGCATAAAAGGATTAAACGCTGCCGGATTGTTGTTTATAGTTGCCGGATTGCTTCGCGTTATAAACACCAAATTTTTAACGCCCGCAACTGAATGGTTTCAAAATAAATTTCTGCCAAAATTAGAAAATTTTTACGAACGCACTTTACAGTATTCTTTAAGAGGAAAAAGACCAAAATGGTTTTTTATAGGAACCTTTGGTTTATTGTTTGTTGCTATTTTGCTTTTTATGGCATTCCCGCCAAAAATACTTTTCTTCCCGGAAACGCCGCCAAAACAAGTGTATGTTTACTTGGAATATCCTATTGGAACCGATATAGAAGTCACCAACAAACTCTCGATAGATGTTGAAAATAAAATTCAAAATCATTTAAAAAAATTTGTAGTTGATGGCAAAAACGTTTTAATAACTTCGGTAATTGGCCAGGTTGGCGAAGGAACCAGCGATCCAAATCGTGGCCAAGATGGCGGGACAACGCCCAATAAAGCACGTGTTACCGTAGATTTTGTCAAATTCATTGATCGTGGCGACATAAATACAGAAGATGTATTAATTGAAATCAGGGAGTTGTTGAAAGATATTCCGGGCGTTGACATTATTGTTGACAGACCCGCCGACGGTCCGCCAGCCGGAGCGCCAATCAATATTGAAGTTTCTGGCGATGATTATGAACAATTATTGGCCACTGCTGAAGACATCAAACAATTTATCAAAAATAAAAATATTTCAGGGATTGAAGAATTGAAATTGGATGTGGAACAAGGAAAACCCGAATTGCCCATCATCATTGACCGCCAAAAAGCACGCCGTTTAAATGTTTCTACCGGGCAAATTGGTGACGCACTGCGAACATCTTTGTTTGGAAAAGAAATCTCCACCTTTAAAGATGGTGAAGATGATTATCCCATAAATATGAGGTTAACCGATAAATATCGTTATGACAAAGCAGCATTGATCAACCAAAAAATTACGTTTAGAGATCAAAGCAGCGGAAAAATTGTTCAGGTGCCTATTTCGGCTATGGCGCATACAGAGGCTTCTTCCACTTTTAGCGCAGTTAAACGAAAAGACTTGGACAGGGTAATTACCATTACCTCAAACGTATTGGAAGGTTACAACGCCACAGAATTAAATGACCAAATTAAAGAGGTGTTGGAAAAATATGATTTGCCTAAAAACATAAGTATTTCTTTTACCGGTGAACAAGAAAAACAAGCGGAAGAAATGGCTTTTTTAAGCAAAGCGTTACTGATTGCTGTATTTTTCATTTTCTTTATATTGGTGGCACAATTTAATTCAACCTCAACCCCAATTATCATTTCATTAACGGTTTTACTCAGTCTAATTGGCGTATTACTTGGGTTGATTGTTTTTAGAATGGAATTTGTGATTATGATGACGATGATTGGAATAATTTCCTTGGCCGGTATTGTCGTAAACAATGCCATTGTGCTTATTGATTATACCAATTTAATTATGGTTCGCAAACGATTAGAGGAAGGTCTCTCAGCAGGAGAATTAACCAAAGAGATGATTTATGAAAGTATTGTTGAAGGCGGCAAAACGCGTTTGAGACCAGTATTGTTAACTGCAATCACCACTATTTTAGGATTATTGCCTTTAGCTATTGGGATTAACATCAATTTTATGACTTTGTTTACAGAATTTGATCCGGAATTTTACATTGGCGGTGAAAACGTTGCATTTTGGGGACCTATGTCCTGGACCATTATTTTTGGGTTAACTTTTGCCACTTTTTTAACATTGGTTATTGTGCCGGTCATGTATTTGTTGCTGAACAACTTAAAGTTTAAGCTCAACAGGAATCAATAATTTTGATGGAATGAAAAACGAAAAATCTTATACGGTGGATGAGGCAACCAAATTGATGGAGAATTTCTGCGCCTATCAGGAGCGCTGCCACAAGGAAATTGAGCAAAAACTGTACGATTTACATATGATTCCCGAAGCCAAAGAAAAGATCATCCTTCATTTGTTACAGCACAATTTTTTGAATGAAGAACGTTTTTCAAAAGCTTTTGCAAGAGGGAAATTTTCCATAAAAAACTGGGGTCGCATTAAGATTGTGAATGAATTAAAATTCAGAAATATTTCGCCTTATAACATTAAAACTGCTTTAAAGGAAATTGAAGAAACTGATTATTTAAACACGCTTGAAAAAATTGCCAAAAAAAAATGGGCGTTAATTAAAGAGCCAAATGCTTTCAAAAAAAGAAGCAAACTTGTAAGTTATTTAAGCTCAAAAGGATATGAGTCGGAATGTATCTATGAAGTAATGAACGGCTTCATTAAATAAAAGCTTTTTTTTACTTTCTTAACCTTGCCAATATTATAGAATCTTTTTCTTTTTTTATCTCGATCACCTCATCAATATTTTCGTTTGGAATGGTTACAGAAAGTACATAATGCTCAATTTTCCAAACATTTTCATTTTTACTTAAAACACCCGAACCTCGGCAAACGCCCATCCAGGTATCTAAAAGTTCATCAAACCAAGCTGTTTTTCCGTCTGATGAAATATAAACATTGCGTTCAATCGACTTAAAATCCCAAGCTTCACCCCTATCAAAAAATGGTTTGCTGAAGGCTTTAAAATCCTTTTTAACCCAATTTTCAGAAGCATCGGTTCCTATAAAAACACTTGCTTTGGCCATTGAATCAAAATACGAATCAAATTCTGCCTCAGAAGCACTTTTATGCCAGCCATCCAACATCGTATTTATGGTTTCTTTTTCAGAAGCGGCATTGGTGTTTTCAGCATTGTTTTTTTTATTTTCACAGGATGAAAACACAATAATGAAAATAAGCATATACATTTTTCTTGTCATTGCCTTTAGTTAGGATTTTTAATTAACTTGGTCCGTTCCCTATACAAATAGGGCGGCGACGTTGTTGTTTGCTGAAGATCTATTGGCACTTCTGTGTCAACCTCCAACATATTTTGAATGCTTTCCGACTTATAAATAGTGTTTATTTTTGCATTGAATGCCGAATAAATTGCCACAATATAGCCAACTTCTGCTTTTACTTCATCTTTTGTTATAGAAGGAATTGTCGCCATATCGGCCAACCGCAACGTTTCATTTTCCAACACATTGATACGCGCTATAATATTCGGTTTTTTTAATTTCTCAATCTTGATGGAATCTTTCATCATCTTCACCAATCGTGAAAGTTCATCGGCGTTACTGAGCGCTTCCAAAGTGCTGATGCTATAATATTTCAACAACAATTCATCAACAAGCTGATATTCTTTCCAATTGTCCAGTTCAACTTTCGCCTCTGGAATTAAAGTTTCACCAATCCTATTTTCTATGTGATTCACGTCCAATTTAAGGGAATCGGATATTTCAGTAACTTCCTGAGTATCTTTATTTTTATTGCAGGAAAAACCTGTCAATAAAATAATTAATAAAAAAGGGATTATGTACTTCATTGTAAAACTTATTAACGTCAAAAATACTAATTATTACACTATTTTAAATAAAAATTAATAATTTGATAAAAAACAATTCCAAATAAACTAAAATTTTAATTTTCAGTATATTTGCTACCTTAATAATAAGGATATTGGCTATATGGATAAAAGCATATTAATTATTGGTGCTTGCGGACAGATCGGCACAGAACTGACGTTAAAATTACGTAAAAATCTCGGTAAAAATGCCGTAATTGCCTCCGACATCAGTGAAGGAAGCGAAGAATTAATGCAATCGGGACCTTTTGAATTTATCAATGCGCTGGATTACAATCAAATTGCAGCCGTTATTGATAAATATGCGATTAATGAAGTGTATTTAATGGCAGCGATGCTTTCTGCAACCGGTGAGAAGTTTCCTGCAAAAGCTTGGGAACTCAATATGAACTCACTTTTTAATGTGCTAAATTTGGCCAAAGAAGGGAAAATTAAAAAAGTGTTTTGGCCAAGCTCCATCGCCGTTTTCGGACCAACAACACCCAAAGAAAATACGCCACAACAAACCGTGATGGCGCCAACTACCGTTTACGGCATAAGCAAATTGGCCGGCGAACGCTGGTGCGAATATTACTTCAATAAATTTGGTGTGGATGTACGAAGCATTCGTTATCCGGGAATTATCAGCTGGAAAACGAGTCCGGGCGGCGGAACAACCGATTATGCCATTGAAATTTACCATAAAGCTTTGCAAGATGGCAATTACGATTCGTTTTTGAACAAAGACACCAAATTGCCAATGATGTATATGGATGATGCCATTGATGCTACCTTAAAAATAATGAACGCGCCTGCTGCACAGGTAAAAATAAGATCTTCCTACAATTTGGCGGCCATCAGTTTTACGCCTAAAGAAATTGCCGATGAAATTAAAAATTTTATTCCAAAATTTGATATTTCTTACCATGCTGATTTCAGACAAAGCATTGCCGACAGCTGGCCAAGCAGCATTGATGATTCCCAAGCCAGAAAAGATTGGGGATGGAAACATCAATTTGATCTGGAAAAAATTTCGGATAGCATGTTAAAGAATTTGCAAATAAAATATGATGCTTTATAAGCAAAATACTGCCTAATTAAACAAAGCCCCGAAATAAATTTCGGGGCTTTGCTTTTAAAATTCTTTTTTTTCTATATTTAATTTGAGGTTAAAATATTGCATAAAAAGAACCATAAATAAAAAATTAAATACTTGATGGTTAATTACTTAAAATACTAAAACGTTTTAGCAGATTAACCAATTATATGACATCCGTCATCTTTTTAACTTTTACTATTAATTAAATTTACACTATAATTTTGAAATATTCAAAAATTGACCATCAATTTTATGATTAATCAAAATTTAACGTCTAAAACACCTTTATTGATGAAGATTTCACAAATAGAACACATTGGAATAGCAGTGAACAGCCTCGAAGAATCAATCAAATACTATGAAGAAGTATTGGGATTAAAATGCTATGCGATAGAAGATGTTGTTGACCAAAAGGTAAAAACAGCCTTTTTTTTGGTAGGTAACACAAAAATTGAATTGCTGGAAAGCACTTCACCCGACGGGCCTATTGGCAAATTCATCGCCAAAAAAGGCCAAGGCATTCACCATATTGCGTTTGCTGTTGATAATGCAACAGAAGCCTTAAAATTGGCTGAACAACGCGGTGCGGTACTTGTGGACAAGGAATCGCGCAAAGGCGCTGAAGGATTGAATATTGGATTTCTGCATCCAAAATCGACCCACGGTGTACTTACAGAACTTTGTTCGAAACAAGAATAATTACATCAGAACCATCAAATTTAAATGGTTAAGAAAATTACAATTAGCATAAAAAGTAAGAAAATTATATAATAATGGCAAATCAAGATAAAATTAACGAACTCATTGCAAAAAGAATTGAAGCAAAACTGGGTGGAGGCGAAAAACGCATTGAAGCGCAACACGCAAAGGGAAAATTAACCGCACGTGAACGAATAGACATTCTTTTGGACGAAAATAGTTTTGAAGAGTTTGATATGTTTGTGACCCACAGAACAAAATCATTTGGACTGGATAAAGAAATTTACCTATCCGATGGCGTTATTACGGGACACGGAACTATTGACGGCAGAATTGTTTATGTATTCTCGCAAGATTTCACCGTTTTTGGCGGATCTTTATCCGAAACTTACGCGTTAAAAATTTGTAAAATTATGGATATGGCCATGAAAATTGGCGTTCCCGTAATTGGATTGAACGACAGCGGCGGAGCACGTATTCAGGAAGGTGTTAGATCTTTGGCCGGTTATGCCGAAATTTTCCAAAGAAACATTATGGCATCTGGCGTAATTCCACAAATTTCTTCCATTTTAGGTCCTTGTGCCGGTGGCGCAGTTTATTCGCCGGCATTGACAGATTTTACCATTATGACCGACAAAACAAGCTATATGTTTGTAACGGGTCCAAAAGTGGTACAGGCAGTCACAGGTGAAATTGTTAGTGCCGAAGAATTGGGAGGTGCCCAAATTCATTCCACAAAATCGGGCGTTTCACACTTTCTTGCTGAAAACGATGAAGAAAATCTGTTGCTCATCAGAAAACTGATCAGTTACCTTCCTTCAAACAATCTGGAAGACCCGCCAAGTCTAAAATGTGACGACCCAATTGACAGACTGGAAAATATTCTAAATGAAATTATTCCCGAAAATCCAAACCAGCCTTATGATATTCTTGATGTTATTACTACCATTACTGATAATGCTGAATTTTTAGAAGTACACAGAAACTATGCCCGAAACATTGTTGTAGGATTCGCAAGATTCAATGGCCGATCTGTTGGTATTGTAGGAAATCAGCCTAAATATTACGCAGGGGTTTTAGATTGTGAATCTTCAAGAAAAGCAGCACGTTTTGTTCGTTTTTGCGACGCCTTCAATATTCCTATTGTCACCTTGGTGGATGTTCCCGGATTTTTGCCTGGAACCGGACAAGAATATGGCGGAATTATTTTACACGGCGCAAAATTATTGTTTGCTTATGGTGAAGCAACCGTTCCAAAAGTAACCATTACACTGCGCAAATCTTACGGTGGCGCCCACGATGTGATGAGCTGCAAACAATTGCGCGGCGACTTAAATTATGCCTGGCCAACTGCGGAAATTGCCGTGATGGGTGCCAAAGGTGCTGTAGAAGTATTGGAAGGGTCCAATATTAAAAAAATTGAGGATGCGGATGAAAAACAACTGTACATTGAGAAAAAAGAAGAAGAGTACACTGTTAAGTTTGCAAACCCTTATGTAGCCGCTAAATATGGTTTTATTGATGATGTGATTGAACCAAGAAATACGCGTTTCAGAATTATCAGGGCTTTGGAATTGCTTGCCAACAAAAAAGAGGTAAATCCTCCTAAAAAACACTCAAACATCCCACTATAATGACACCTCAAATATTAGAAATAGATCAATTAAGCGAAGGCTATATTATTCTGATCACCGGATTGCTTATCGTTTTTGGCTCGTTGATTATTCTGTCCTTATTTTTTAAATATGGCGTGCCTATTTTATTATATGTATATAAAATAATCACTAAAGGAAGAGACAGAAAAATAAAAGACATTGCAATTGCTGCTGATGAAAAATTTACGGGAGAAATTGCTGCTGCAATCGCAACGGCCATTCACTTGTATCTTCATGAAAAACACGATACTGAAAATGCGATATTGACCATTAAACAAGCGCGGAAATTGTACTCGCCATGGAGCTCAAAAATTTACGGTACACAAAACAGACTTTAACTGATTATGGATTATTAGTTGCCAGATTGTTAAAATACAATCTGGCAACGAAAAACAACAAGCACAATGAAAAATTTTAAATTTAGAATACACGAAAATAATTACATCGTTAAAATTATTTCACACGAAGAGGACATCATAGAATTAGAAGTAAACGGAACTTCTTATTCTGTAAAAATGAAGGAAGGAAATGTAATTCCCAAAACACCTACAATGGTACTCGCAAAATCAAGAAAACCGATTGAACCATTTAAGGTAAATCCAGGATCGGGAAAAACTAAAATTTTAGCGCCTATTCCAGGTGTTATTATGTCCATTGACATAAAAGTTGGAGACGCCATAAAAGTGGGAGACCGATTGTTGGTTCTTGAAGCCATGAAAATGGAAAACAACATCACTTCAGAACAAGCGGGCACAGTAAGTGCCATTCATGTAAAAGCCGGACAACAAGTATTGCAAAGTGAATTAATGATAGAGTTGACCTAGAAATTTAAATTTATTGGTTCTGAAATTTAATAGAGCCAATACTCGTTAAAAACAAAAAAATGAAAAAAATATTAATAATTTTTGGCGTGCTGTCACTTTTGATTTTCATCAGACCAGCCCTCGGATTAAATTCTGTCCAAACAAATACTGAGTCAACAACCATTGTACAAGCCGATGAAGAAACCAGTGAGCGTTTTATTGATGAAGCCATAGGTGGTATCAAACAATTTTACCAATACACCGGTTTTGCAAATGCAACATCCGGACATTTACTGATGATTTTAATTGGAATCGTGTTTATATATCTGGGCATTAAGTTTGATTATGAACCGCTGCTGTTAATACCCATTGGCGCAGGAGTTATTATTGGAAATATTCCATTTGTTGCCGGAAACCAAACAGGTATTTATGAAACAGGATCAGTGCTGAATTATCTGTATTTTGGGGTGGTAAAAGGTATTTATCCGCCGTTGATCTTTTTAGGGATTGGCGCTATGACCGATTTTTCATCGCTTATTGCCAATCCGAAATTAATGCTTTTGGGCGCTGCCGCACAAATTGGTGTTTTCGCCACATTTTTGGGCGCACTTTACCTTGGTTTCAACCTGCCTGAAGCTGGAGCGATAGGAATTATTGGAGGTGCTGATGGCCCAACTGCTATTTTCCTTTCCTCAAAATTGGCAAACGGTGTTAATATTTTGGCCGACGGTACCGTGGTTAAAAACCTGATTGGACCTATCGCCATCGCAGCCTATTCTTATATGGCTTTGGTTCCGGTTATTCAGCCGCCTTTGATGAGATTGCTTATTTCCAAAGAAGACCGTAAAATTAGAATGAAAGCACCAAGAGCGGTTTCTCAAAAAGAAAAAATGCTTTTCCCAATTATCGCGTTGATCTTAACTACCTTTATTTCTCCAAGCGCTTTGCCTTTATTGGGAATGCTTTTCTTCGGAAATTTATTGAAAGAATCGGGAAGAACAGAAAGACTTGCAGATACCGCACGCACCAAATTAATAGACATTGTTACCATTCTTTTGGGTGTAACTGTGGGTGCTTCAACACAGGCAGATATTTTTATCACCAAAGATTCCATGCTCATATTTGGACTTGGCGCCATATCTTTTGTGATTGCAACGATGGGCGGTTTGCTTTTTGCCAAATTTATGAACCTGTTTCTTAAAGGAGAAGACAGAATAAACCCACTTATTGGAGCCGCAGGCGTATCTGCAGTTCCTGATAGTGCAAGGGTTGTACACGCTGAAGCCTTAAAATCGGATCCTCATAATTATCTGTTAATGCATGCGATGGCCCCTAACGTTTCAGGTGTTATTGGCTCAGCCATTGCCGCGGGTATTATTTTGAGTTTCTTGGGATAATAGGTTAATCGTTAAATTAAAAATAATTAAAGTTAAAATCAGTGTTTAAAAATTAGGTTAAATTTAAAATTTAATAAAATGAACATACCAAACAAAATGTCGGCTGAAGAAGCCGTAAAGCTCATCAAATCTGGAGATCGTGTATTAATCCAAGGCGGTTCTGCAACGCCGCAAACTTTAATAAAAGCCATGGTTGCAAGAGCGCCAGAATTAAGAGGCGTTGAAGTTGTTCACCTGCATACCGAAGGGGAATGCGGTTATACGGCACCTGAATTAAGCAAAAGTTTTCATACCCATGCTTTTTTTATAGGCGGAAATATTCGGAATATGGTTGGACTTACGGTCGATTATATCCCTATTTTTTTAAGCGACATTCCAAGCTTGTTCCGTTTGGGCTATATGGAATTGGATATTGTTTTGGTGAATGTGACACCGCCCGACAAACACGGATTTTGTTCACTGGGCGTTTCGGTAGACATTGTGATTGCCGCCATTGAAATGGGTAAAAAAGTGATTGCGCAAATAAATCCGCGTATGCCACGCACCTTTGGTGATGCTTTGGTTCATTTAAGAAATTTTGCCGCCTGCGTTGAAGTTGTTGAAGAAATTCAGGAAATGCATTTGGTGGCGCCTACCAAGGCCGAAGAACAAATAGGCAAAAACATTGCCGGCATTATTGAAGACGGCGCTACTCTGCAAATGGGTATCGGCGGTATTCCAAATGCAGTGCTCACCTATCTAAACAATCATAAAAACCTTGGAATTCATACGGAAATGTTCTCCGAAGGCATTGTTGATTTGGTGTTAAATGGCGTGATTAACGGTGCGAAGAAGAAAGTAAATCCGTATAAAATTGTATCCGGATTTGCAATGGGAACCCGTCGTTTATATGATTTTATGGATGACAATCCCGAAATTGAAATGTTAGACATCACTTATGTAAATGATACCGCCATCATTCGCCAGAACCCAAAAGTGACCGCCATCAACTCGGCCATCGAAATTGACATTACCGGACAGGTTTGCGCGGATTCCATCGGATTAAAAATGTTTTCCGGCGTTGGGGGACAAATGGATTTTATGCGTGGCGCCGCCTTGTCCAAAGGAGGAAAACCAATTATTGCCATCACCTCCACAACATTAAAAGGAGTTTCAAAAATAGTTCCGGCGCTAAAAGTTGGCGCGGGGGTTGTAACCACAAGAGCTCACGCAAGATATGTAGTGACCGAATTTGGTGTTGCCAACCTTTTTGGAAAAACCTTAAAACAACGCTCGCAAGCGCTTAGAGACATCGCACATCCCGATTGCAGAGAAGATATTGACAAAACCATTTTTGAAAGATTCGGAAGCAGTTTGGTGTGACATTCGTTTAATTTATGATTGCCGATTCCAAAAAATAGTTCAATGATCGGCAATTGCTCGGTTCACAATTAATACAACATACGATGAACAATAATAATAAATCGCTTTTTTCAAATTTCAATCCTGTTTCAAAGCAAGAATGGACAGAAAAAGCGAAAACTGATTTAAAAGGGGAAGATTTCAATAAAAAATTGGTTTGGAAAAATCTCAGCAACATTGACATTCCGCCATTTTTTACTTCAGAAGACGAAAAAGACTATTTAAAGAATACCGGAGAAAATTCGCAATCTTTAATCAATTATAGATACATCAACGGTCCAACGGAAGAAAGCACCAACAAATTGGCGTTAAAAGCCATTGAAGAAGGCATCAACGGCTTGCTATTCGATATCAAAGAAAGTACGCTTGTTTCCAGATTGCTTGCAAATATCAATTTGAATAAAATAGCGGTCGCATTCATTTTAAAAGCACACGAAGTTGCGTTTGCCATTGATTTCTTTGATTATGTTACAGCCCAAAAAATTGATCCAAAAAACCTGAAAGGATATTTTGATTTGGAGTTAATCTCCAATTATATCACAAAAGGAAAAATGAATCCCGGCCAATGCGATAAAGCTGCGGCAATAGCTGAAATGGCATCGGAATTTCCCAATTTTAAAGCAATCACCATTTCTGGAACTGCTTATTTAGATTCGGGCGCCAACCAGGTTCAGGAGGTTGCATACACGTTAAATTCATTGGTTTGCTTTATTGAAAGATATTCAGACCGAGGCATTTCCTTAGAAACAATTTTTAACAACCTTCATTTTCAATTGGCCATTGGATCTGAATATTTTATTGAAATAGGAAAATTCAGGGCTTTCAACAGCTTGCTTCAGGAAATTGCAAAAAAATACGGCATTGAAGAATTTTCACACACGCTTACCGGCAAAACTTCAATATGGAGCAAATCAGTGACCGATGCGCACACCAATTTATTGCGTGCCACCACCGAAACGATGTCGGCCATTTTAGGAAATGTTGATGGCGTTTTGATTGATCCATATGACAACCAATTTCATGAAGGATCAGATTTTTCAAGCAGAATTGCCGGGAATATTTACACCATCTTAAAAGAAGAATCTTACTTTGGCAAAGTTGCCAATCCGGCCGACGGTTGTTATTATATTGAAGAAATAAGTGCAAAAATAGCAAACAAGGCATTGGAACTTTTCAAAGAAGTTGAAGCAAAAGGCGGATTTAATCAGTCCATTGAAAGTGGATTTATTCAACAACAAATTGCAAAAATCCGTTTCGAAAAAATTAAATTATTGAGCCAGCGCAGATTGGTGATGGTTGGCGTTAACAAATATCCCAATTTGACGGAAAAAATCTCTTCAGAAATTCTTTCTGAAGGCGAAATGAATCCCAACCCAAAATTATTGAAGCCAAGAAGAGCCTCACTAGAAATTGAAGCATTAAGAAAAACAACGGAATCACTTGTAAAAAACTTTTACAAGCGTCCAATTGTTGAACTTACAAGTTTCGGAAATTTAACGATGCGCAAAGCAAGAGCTGCTTTTGCCTACGATTTTTTAGGCGTGAGCGGATTTGAAATTCAGCCTGAAAAAAGTTATGAAAACGCTTTGGATGCCGCTAAAAAAAGCGCAAAATCAAAATCGCAAGTGGTGGTTATTTGCAGTTCCGACCAAGATTATGATGAAAGTGCTTTGACTTTTGTAAAAGCATTCAGAAAATTAAATGGTGACAAAGTGCTTTTATTGGCGGGAAACCCAATACACTTAATCGGTGAATTAACCGAGGCGGGTTTAGATGGATGCATCCATCTAAAATCGGACATTATTTCCACCATTTCAAGTGTACAGCGTAAAATTCAGAAAACCATAAAATCCTTAGAAGTATGAGACCAGATTTTTCAGATTTAACATTAAATACCGCTGTGAAACAAAAAGCAACTTCTTCGGAGAATCAAGAAATTTGGCATACTCCTGAAGGAATTCCAGTAAAAAAACATTTTACGGAAGATGATATCAAAGATGCCGAACACTTAAATTTTGTGGCGGGATTGCCGCCATTTACAAGAGGGCCTTACAGCACAATGTATGTGATGCAGCCTTGGACAATTCGCCAATATGCCGGATTTTCAACTGCCGAAGAATCAAATGCCTTTTACAGAAGAAATTTGGCTGCGGGCCAAAAAGGCTTGTCTGTTGCTTTTGATTTGGCCACGCACCGCGGCTACGATTCGGACCATCCGCGCGTAACTGGTGATGTTGGAAAAGCGGGTGTTGCGATAGATTCCATTTTGGATATGGAAATTCTGTTCGACCAAATTCCTTTGGATAAAATGTCGGTTTCTATGACTATGAACGGCGCTGTGTTGCCCATTATGGCCTTTTACATTGCCGCGGCAAAAAAACAGGGCGTTGCTTTAAATCAACTGAGCGGCACCATCCAAAATGATATTTTGAAGGAGTTTATGGTGCGTAACACTTACATTTATCCGCCGCTGCCTTCGATGAAAATTATTGGTGATATTTTTGAATACACCACCCACCATATGCCAAAATTCAATTCAATTTCCATTAGCGGCTACCATATGCAAGAAGCCGGGGCAACCGCCGACATTGAGTTGGCATACACGTTGGCCGACGGAATGGAATACATCAGAACCGGATTAAAATCGGGCTTAAAAATTGACGAATTTGCACCGCGTTTGTCCTTTTTCTGGGCGGTGGGAATGAACCACTTTATGGAAATCGCCAAAATGCGTGCTGCAAGAATGCTTTGGGCAAAAATCATCAGACAATTCAACCCGCTTAATCCGAAATCGATGGCCTTGCGCACGCACAGCCAAACATCGGGATGGAGTTTAAGCGAGCAGGATCCTTTTAACAATGTTGCCAGAACTTGTGTTGAAGCGATGGCTGCAGGTTTGGGCGGAACGCAATCACTGCACACAAATGCGCTGGATGAAGCCATTGCATTGCCAACAGATTTTTCGGCAAGAATTGCACGAAATACGCAAATTTATATTCAGGAAGAAACCCAAATCACCAAAGCGGTAGATCCTTGGGCAGGTTCTTATTATGTGGAATATCTTACCCAGGAAATCGCCAAAAAAGCCTGGAAATTAATTGAAGAAGTTGAAGAACTTGGCGGTATGGCAAAAGCCATTGAAACCGGCGTTCATAAAATGCGCATTGAAGAAGCTTCTGCAAGAAAACAAGCGCGATTGGATTCGGGACAAGATATTTTGGTGGGCGTGAATAAATTTCAAACCAAAGAAAAATCGAATATCGAAATTTTGGACATTGACAATACTGCTGTGAGAGATTCACAACTAGAACGATTGAAAAAATTAAAAGCAAACCGAAATCAGAAGCTGGTTGATGCAAACATTGCAGCTTTAACTGAATGTGCGAAAACCGGCGAAGGAAACTTGTTGGAACTGGCCGTTGAAGCCGCCGAAAATTTCGCCACTTTGGGTGAAATCTCCGATGCGCTGGAAGTGCATTTTGGCCGTCATAAAGCAGCTACCAATTTAATAAGCGGCGTATACAGCAAAGAAATTGACAAGGACAGCACTTTTGCAAAAGCGCAAAAATTGGCCGATAAATTTACGCAGATTGAAGGCCGTCGTCCGCGTGTTATGATTGCTAAAATGGGACAAGACGGACACGACAGAGGCGCAAAAGTTGTTGCTTCCAGTTTTGCCGATCTGGGTTTTGACGTGGATATGGGTTCTTTGTTCCAAACACCTGAGGAAGTTGCCAAACAAGCAGTTGAAAATGATGTTCACTTTGTGGGCGCTTCAAGTTTGGCGGCCGGACATAAAACCTTGATTCCGCAATTGATTGAAGAATTGGCCAAATTGGGAAGACCAGATATTATGGTGTTTGCAGGCGGCGTAATTCCCGCAAAAGATTATGATTATTTATTGGAAAGAAAAGTGGCCGCCATTTTTGGTCCGGGCACCGTAATTTCTGAATCTGCGATAACGATTATGGAGAAATATTTGGAACAGGCATAAAAGCATAATTATTTGAAAGCGAAAAACCCTTCACGGCAAAAAAACTGTGCGGGGTTTTTTATTATTTTTGAAAGGACTGTTTAAAGGCCTCAATGATTTTTTGCGCTGCTTTTACAGGCGATATTTTCGCGGAAATAATATCCTTTTCCAACATTGACAATTGACTTGCAATGTCCTTTGATCCGTAAAACAAGTGCTTCAATTCTTCATTGATATTGTTGTACATCCATTGCACCTGCTGCAGATTTCTGTTTTGATGGAAATAGCCATTTTCAAACACCAATTTTTTGTAGGCAGAAATTTCTTCCCAAACTTTATCAATTCCGATATTTTTAATTGCGGAAGCCGTGCTTACCACAGGGCTCCAACCCGATTCCGATTGCGGGAAAATATGCAGGGCGTTTTGATATTGTGATTTTGCTATCTGGCTTTTTCGAATGTTATCGCCATCTGCTTTGTTGATGACCACCATATCGGCCATTTCCATAATGCCTTTTTTAATGCCTTGCAGTTCATCGCCGGCGCCGGCCAACATTAAAAGCAAGAAGAAATCCGTCATTCCGTGCACCGCAGTTTCCGATTGCCCCACGCCCACTGTTTCAATTAAAATGATGTCGTAACCGGCAGCTTCGCAAAGCAACATGGTTTCGCCGGTTTTATTTGCAACGCCGCCAAGCGTATCGCCGGAAGCTGAAGGTCTGATATACGCTTCATCCATATTCGCCAATTCTTCCATACGGGTTTTGTCGCCCAAAATGCTTCCTTTTGAACGCTGACTGCTTGGGTCAATGGATAAAATGGCGACTTTATAACCTTGTTTGATTAAATGCAAACCGAACACTTCAATAAAAGTGCTTTTTCCAACGCCGGGAACACCAGTTATTCCAATTCTGAAGGAATTTCCCGATTTTGGCAAAATGGCCTGCACAATTTCTTTTGCTATGCGTTTATCGCTTTCCAAATTGCTTTCTATCATGGTAATTGCCCTTGAAAGCAGCACGCGGTCGCCTTTTAAAATACCATTTATATATTCTTGGGCCGTTAACCTGCTTTTTGGTTTGTAGTTTTCCATCGATTGTTTACCAATTATTAAATTTTATGATTAAACTTCGGCCTAAAATGACATATTCCTGCCAATTTATCTGAAGAAAAACCATAATTCATTTGATTAATAAAACAAAGATAATCATCTCGCTAAAATGAAAGCCCATAAAAACGGCTTTTTAAACATCCAATGCTGATGAAAATCTGCTTGGAATTGAGGCTAAGTTCTAGTTAGTACAGCAATTAATTATTCTTGATAAAATCCAAGTAAATAATTAATTCATTCAAAATTTTTATTTAACCGCGAAGACGCAAAGTTTTGCGCAAGGTTCGCTAGTTGGCTAAAAATCTTCTTTGTGAAACTTCGTGGCTCTCCGAGAATCTCTGTGTATTTAAATGCTATTACACAGAGATTCACAAAGAAAAAACTCAAAGTTTCACAAAGTTTTAATCAAAATAAATCAATTATTGGCTAATCACTATTTTAACCGCAAAGACGCAAAGAAAATACGCAAAGGGCAAATTATTTTTCATTTTTTAGGTGATTTGCGTTAGGGATTGCAGCATAAATACTTTTTAGCGATTTTTCATCGCTGAAAAGATTGCAGCGAAAAGCCCGACCCGCCAGCTGGCG
>JAUXPH010000025.1 GCA_030683995.1 Lutibacter sp. | reverse complement strand
TTGGCAAAAAATACAAGTTTAGAAAACAGAAATAAAAAAGCGACTAAGTCAAAGTTACCTTAAACTTAATCGCTTTTATAAATCTTGCTCAATTTAGATGAGCTTTTTCAGTGGCCTCATTAAAATTGGCTGCTTTTTTGTATTTATAAAAACACGAATAAACGATACACATAAGCTTTTAAGTTTTAAATTTGCACGCAACTAAAAAAATTAAATAAAATGATTAAAGCATTTAAAATTATTACATTGATTGAAGGGTTTTCGCTATTATTACTGTTGTTTTTGGCAATGCCCTTAAAACACATTTGGAACCTGCCACAAATGGTGCAGGTGGTAGGCATGGCACACGGAATTCTTTTTCTGCTGTTTGTTGTTTTTGCCATCATGGCTTTTTACGAATTAAAATGGAGCTTAAAAACTTTTGGCATTGTGATGTTTGCTTCCTTAATTCCATTTGGTTATATCTATATCGATAAAAAACATTTAAAGGATTAAAAAATGTTAAAGGATTTCGAGATCACCCAATTAACCGACTTTATAAGTGATTACTTAATTAAACAAGGAATGATTCCTTTTTGGGCAAATTCCATTAATTTGGTGGTAACCATTGTTTTTTTGGGTTTAGCGGTATTGTTTCTCGATAGAATTTTAAGAAAAGCAATAATAATTTCCTTTAAATTATTTTCACTGCAAACAAAAACGGCCTTCGACGATTTTTTGGCTCAAAGTAAATTCCCAAAGTACATTGCACAAATTTTGCCTATTTATGTTTTAAAATACAGCATTCCTTATGTTGTTGGCGATTATCTAGTTTTGATGAATTTTTTTAACATCGTTATTAATGTGTATGCCGTTGTGTTGATTGTTAAAATTATTCGAAGTTTTTTAAGATCTACCCAAAAATATTTACGAACCAAAGAGCGATTTAAAGACAAACCTTTGGAAAGTTATACGCAGGTAATAATGCTGTTTTTCTGGGGAATTGCCACCATTTTTATTGTGTACCAATTAACGGGAAAAGACATTATGAGTTTTGCCACGCTTGGCGCGGCTTCTGCAGTAATTTTGTTAATTTTTAAAGACACTATTTTGGGATTTGTCGCCTCAATTCAAGTTTCAGTCAACGATATTGTGCGCATCGGCGATTGGATTACCTACAACAAATTTGGCGCCGACGGTTTTGTGACCGATATTAATTTGGCAACCGTTCTTGTTCAAAATTGGGACAATACGTACACCACCATTCCAACCTACAGCTTAATTTCCGATTCTTTTCAAAACTGGCGGGGAATGCAGGAATCTGGCGGAAGACGCATCAAAAGATCCGTTCTCATCAAACAGTCTTCCATAAAATTTTTAACCGATGAAAAAATAGAGGAATTCAAAAAAATTCAATCGGTTAAAAAATATATTGAACACAGGCAGCGTGAAATTTTGAAGTTTAATGAAAAAACTGGCGCTGATAAATCGGTGTTGATCAACGGAAGAAACCAAACCAACTTTGGGATTTTCAGAAAATATGTGAATGGCTATTTACACGAAAATTCTGCCGTAAATAAAGAGCTCGCGTTAATGGTTAGGCAATTGGAACCAACATCCAAAGGAATTCCTTTGGAAATATATTGTTTTGTAAGCGACAAGCGTTGGGAAAATTTTGAAGCCATTATGGCCGATATTTTTGATCACGTGATTGCTTCCGTTCCTTATTTTGACCTGGAAATTTTTGAAGAACCAACAGGCGCTGACTTAAGATCTTTGTCGGAAAGAGAAAGTTAAATTATGTCCGATCCCGATAGCTATCGGGACAGAAGACCGAAGTTTTTAAGTTCTTTAACTAAATCAACCCCCCCTTTCCTTGGGAAAGTTTACCTGCCGCTGTAGGGGCTGGGGCAATGTCATTAAGTTAAGAGATTTACTCCTTTTTTTTGTCCTTCCGAGGCACGAGGAATCTCATCATACGTGCTCATTTGTTGCGATTCCTCCTCTGTCGGAATGACAAATATTTCCTTAACTTAATGACATTGGGGGCTGGGGATAGGATGCTAATTCTCATTCACTTTCAATCTCGCCGTTGTGCTGGTATTTTGATTTGAATAATCATTTTCCAAATATTTTAAATAACCTACAATCGCAATCATTCCTGCATTATCGGTGGTATATTCAAATTTTGGGATGTAGGTTTTCCAGCCAAATTTTTCTTCTGTGGCTTTTAAGGTTTCCCTGATTTCTGAATTTGCGCTTACGCCACCAGCGATGGCAATGTGTTTAATTCCGGTTAATTCAACCGCTTTTTCCAGTTTATCGAATAAAATTTCCACAATGGTACGTTGAACGGAAGCACAAATATCATTTAAGTTTTCTTCAATGAAATTTGGATTTTCTTTCACTTTTTTCTGAATAAAATAAAGAATTCCAGTTTTTAATCCGCTAAAACTAAAATTTAAATCGGCCATTTTTGGTTTGGAAAACTCAAAAGCATTCGGATTTCCAAGTCGTGCGTATTTATCAACAAACGGTCCGCCCGGATATGGCAATCCCAAAATTTTTGCCGATTTGTCAAAAGCTTCACCCACGGCATCATCCAACGTTTCGCCAATAACTTCCATGTCAAAATAGCCGGTAATTTTCACAATTTGCGTATGTCCGCCGCTTATGGTCAAGCATAAAAACGGAAAAGGCGGTTTTTGCTGCTTTTCATCATCAATAAAATGCGCCAAAACGTGCGCCTGCATATGATTTACAGAAATTAACGGAATGTCTAAAGCCAATGAAAGTGACCTTGCAAAAGAACTTCCAACCAATAATGAACCCATTAATCCGGGTCCGCGCGTAAAAGCGATGGCACTTAACTGTTTTTTATCGATATTTGCCTGTTGAATTGCCTGCTGAATTACAGGCACAATATTTTGTTGGTGTGCACGCGATGCCAATTCGGGAACAACGCCTCCATATTTGGCGTGAATTTCTTGGTTTGCAACAACATTTGTCAGTACTTTGCCATTGCAAATTACGGCAGCGCTGGTATCATCGCAAGACGATTCAATACCAAGAATGTAAATAGATTTATCTTTGTCCATCAGTAACAATTAAAGGCACGAAAATTGCCATAAAAAATGCAAATTTAACGCTTATCAAACGAATTAAAAAAATAGTTGTAAGATTACTCTTGGCGCTGGCGCTTTTATTGGCGTTGGTGAGTTTTTTATTGTCGCTTTCCTCGGTGCAAACCCGTTTGGGAAAAATGGCCACCGATTTTTTGAGAAAAGATTATAATGTTGATATCAACGTTAAAAGAGTCGATTTAACTTTTTTAGGAAATGTTGAGCTGAATGAGGTTTTGTTGAAAGACCATCATTCCGATACATTGGTTTATGTTCAAAATTTAACAACCTCTGTGTTAAGTTATCGGAATCTGATCAATGGAAAATTGAATTTCGGTCAATTTTCTTTGGAGAAGTTCATTTTAAATATGAAAACCTATAAAGGCGAGGAAGATGATGCTTTTACCATGTTCATAAATAAGTTTGATGATGGCACCACACCCACAAAGCCTTCCGGATTTTTGCTGACTTCGAGCAGGTTAAAGTTGAAGGACGGCTATGTTGAATTGTATGATGAAAATATTGAAAACAGCAAAGCGTTATTTTTTAAAGATATTGACGGAAGCGCCAAAAATTTCAAAATTGACGGCCCAAATGTTTATGCGGATATCAATAAGCTTCATTTTATTGAAAACCATAATGTAGAAGTCCAAAGCCTGTCGAGCAATTTTACGTACACAAAAACAGCGATGAATTTTTTGAATACCGAATTGGTGACAGACAAATCTACTTTGCTTGCCGACATTTCATTTTCCTATAATAGAGAAGATTTTTCCGATTTTAACAACAAAGTGGTTCTTAATGCTGATGTTAAGAATGCCGATTTATCATTGGTGGATTTAAAAAAGTTTTACAATGAATTGGGCACCAATGATGTGCTTCATTTTTCAACAAAAATATCGGGAAACCTAAACGATTTTAAGACCGAAAAGTTGGTGCTGACAACCGATCAAGACGCCGAAGTTATTGGAACGCTGCATTTTAAAAACGTTTTTAATCGAGAAGAAGGATTTTCCTTGGCGGCCAATTTAACCAGATTAACTTCAGATTATGGCCATTTAAAAGCCTTGCTTCCCAATATTTTGGGAAAGCAGCTTCCTTCGTCATTTAATAAATTGGGAAAATTTTCTGTGAGCGGTTTCACTTATGTCACGGAAGATTTAATCAATGCCGATGTGATTATGAAAACCGATATCGGCACGCTGATTACAGATTTGGAGCTGACCAATATTGGCGACATTAACAATGCGTCTTATTTTGGCAAGGTTGCAGTTGTTGATTTTGGATTGGGCAAAATTTTAAATGATCCATTAATGGGCAATCTTTCTGCGGAAGTTGATGTTGACGGAAAAGGTTTTACCTTGGAAAAAATGAACACTTCAGTAAAAGGACATATTTCCAAGCAACAATTTAAAGGATATACGTACACCAATATTGATATAAACGGCGTCATAAAAAACAAACATTTTGATGGCGAAATGGAGGTAAATGATGATAATATCAAACTGAACTTTGTTGGTTTGGCCGATTTTTCGACAAGAATTTTTACGTTCGATTTTAAAACCAAAATCGATTATTTGGATTTAAATACCTTAAATCTTTTTAAACGTGACAGCATTTCACTTGTTAAAGGAGATATTGATATACAAGTTTCTGGAAATTCTTTGGATGATTTGGCAGGAACCATTGATTTTAAAAACGCTTTATACACCAACCAAAAAGACAGCTACTTCTTTAAGGATTTCAACATCACTTCTGCTTTTGAAGGCGCGGAAAGAACCATTACCGTAAATTCTTCGGAAATTGTGAATGGCTATGTAAAAGGAAAATTTAAGTTTGCCGAACTGGTTAAACTTACAAAAAATTCCTTAGGCAGCATTTATTCAAATTACAAACCTTTTGCGGTGACACCTGCTCAGGAGCTGGAATTTAAATTTAGAATTCACAATAAAATATTGGAGGTTTTTTATCCTGAAGTTTCCCTGTCTGCAAACACCTCAATTGCGGGAAATCTAAATTCTGATGATAATTTATTTAGGCTAAATATTAAATCGCCAGAAATTATCGCATTTAATAACACCATTGATTCGCTGAATTTGCAAATTGACACTAAAAATCCATTATTTAATACACAACTTACCGTTGCCAAAATAAACACTAAAAATTACAATATCGCCAAATTGCATTTGGTTAATATTACCTTAAATGACACCTTGTATTTTAGGACCGAGTTTTTGGGCGGAGAAAAAAATACGGAGAATTACGATTTGGCGTTTTATCATACGTTCAACAAAGAAAATAAATCGGTTTTCGGACTGCAAAAATCGAATTTTACTTTTAAAGATACCGAATGGGTTATCAATCCGGAAGACAATTTTGACAACAAATTGGTGTACGACAGTAAAACAAAATCGTATGATATAAGTCCGTTTTTAATTACTTCAAGCAATCAAAGAATTGAGTTTTTTGGGCAAATGCGCGACAACATTTCAAAAGACTTAACTTTTAAGTTTGACAATGTTAATTTGGCCACCATCGTCCCTAAAATTGACAGCATAAGCGTAAAGGGAATAATGAATGGCTCCCTAAATTACAAACAACTAAATGAGGTAATAAAGCCAACGGCGAACTTTACAATTGCCGATTTTAACCTTAATAATTCCGAACTCGGAAATTTAAAAGTCGCTGTTGAAGGGAAAAATTCCATCAGGGATTTTGGCGTAAATATTACTTTGGAACGTAACAATACTGTAAATTTTTCAGCAATTGGTGATCTAGATTTTACTTCTAAAAAACCAACTATGGATGTGCTGCTGGAATTTGAGGAATTTAAACTAGATCCGTTTTCGCCATTGGGACAGGATGTGTTTACAAATATTAGGGGTTTTGCCTATGGAAATGCGCATTTAACAGGTTTGCTGAATAATCCAACCATGGAAGGTGAGTTGTTTTTAGACCAAGCCGGATTGTTTTTGCCTTATTTAAATGTGGATTATGATTTTGAAGGAACCAGCGTTGTTTCTATGAAAAATCAAACATTTACTTTTGAAGACGTTCAACTGAAAGATAAAGTATTTAGTACCAGAGGAAAATTAACAGGAACCATCAGCCACAATAATTTTGAAACCTGGCGATTAAATTTAGACTTACGCACCAAAAATTTATTGGTGTTAAACACCATTGAGAAAGAAAACTCGGTGTATTATGGCACCGGATTTTTAGAAGGCTATGCCAACTTATATGGCCCGACAGACAAATTGGTGATCAATGTTGTTGGAAGAACAAAAAAAGGCACCTACCTAACAATTCCGGTAAGCGATATAAAAACGGCTGAAACTTCTCAATTAATTCGATTTGTGAATAAAAACAATCCCGAAGATAATGAAGAAACACGACGAAAGTACATTTCAGAAAAACTAAAAGGATTGTCTTTAAATTTTAATATAGATGTCACAAAAGATGCTATTGTTGAAATGGTGTTGGACAAATCGACCGGAAGTTTTTTAAGAGGAAGCGGAACAGGAAACATACAAATTGCCCTTGATACCAAAGACAAGTTTGAAATGTATGGCGATTTTATTGTGGACAATGGAATTTATAATTTTAAATATGGCGGCTTTATCAACAAACCGTTTATTGTGAAAAGAGGCGGAAGCATTTCGTGGAGCGGGGATCCTTTAACCGCAGATATCAATATTGAAGCAGTTTATAGAGTCTCGGCAAACCCTAGATCATTGCTTGAAAATATTACCTCCAGCAGAAAAATCCCTATCGATTTGGTGACCCGTTTTTCAGGTGAATTGTTTAATACCCAAAGAGAATTTGACATTGAAATTCCCAATGCAAGTTCAACGGTGGCTTCAGAGTTGGCATTTAGGTTGAACAGCGATAACTTAAACAACAAAACGGTGCAGTTTATATCGTTGCTAATTTCGGGAAGTTTTTATAATGAAAGCGATTTAAGCGTTAACAGCAACACCGCTTTGTACGGAACTGGTTTTGACATACTTTCAAATGCCTTCGACAATATTTTTAATCAGGGAAACAACCGTTTTAAACTGAGGCCCGAATATACCGTTGGCGAAAGAGGCAAAGTGGATAATTTAAATATTGAGGATCAATTGGCTATTGGGTTGGATTATCAGCTAAATGACCGGATTATTATCAACGGTAAAGTAGGCGTTCCTATGGGCAATAGCAGCCAAACCAATATTATTGGCGAAGTAAATTTTGAATTTTTGCTGAATGAAGAAGGAACTTTACGATCATCATTTTTCAACCGTCAAAATGAAATTCAATATTCTGAAGAAGAAGAAGGATATACGCAAGGCGTTGGTTTAAGCTATCAAATAGACTTTGATAATAGTAAAGAATTGCTTCAAAAACTGGGGCTCAGAAAGAAAAAAGTGATAGTTCCTGTTATTAAGCCGCTTGACACTATTGAAAAAATTGACAGAATAATAGATTTTAAAAATAAAAATAAAAGAAATGAATAAACCAACATTGGTAATTTTAGCTGCAGGGGTAGGAAGCCGTTACGGAGGATTAAAACAATTGGACACTTTTTCGGAACAAGGTGACACCATTTTAGATTTTTCAATTTATGATGCAATTCGTGCTGGATTTGGGAAAGTTGTTTTTATCATCAGAAAAAATATCGAAGCCGATTTTAAAGCATTTTTCGACAAAAAGTTAGAAGGAAAAATTGATGTTGAATATGTTTTTCAGGAATTGGAAAATATCCCGGAAAAATATTTAGACAACAACCGTGAAAAACCCTGGGGAACCGGGCACGCATTGTTGATGGCTAAAGATGTTGTGAAAGAAAACTTCGCAGTAATCAATGCCGATGATTTTTATGGCGCCGAAGCTTTTAAAGTGGAAGCTGAATCGTTGAAAAAGATGGATGTTGATTCCACCAACTTTAATATGATGGGCTATGTGCTAAAAAACACCATTTCTGAATATGGATCTGTTTCAAGAGGCGAATGCAGTGTCGATAAAAATGGCTTTTTAACAGGCGTGACAGAAAGAACGCATATTGAAAAAGTGAACGGGGAACTTAAATATAAAGACGAAAATGAAAATTTAATTCCAATTTCAGAAGAAACCATCGTATCGATGAACTTTTTTGGATTTACGCCAAAATACTTCGAATTGTCTGAAACTTTGTTTGAGGAGTTTATGGAAAAAAATTATAAAGAACCAAAAGCAGAGTTTTTTATTCCATTGGTCATCAACCATATTATTGTCAACAAATTGGCAACTATGGAAGTGCTAAAATCTGATGCCCGCTGGTTTGGCGTTACCTACAAACAAGATAAGGAATACGTAACTTCAGAAATTCAAAAGTTAAAAGACAAAGGTGTTTATCCTATTAATTTATGGTAGGCAATCTTAAGAATATCAAAAAAACGATTTTCATTTAAAATATAATCATAATTTTGCCTTTAGCTTTATGGGAAACAAAATAAAAAAAATAGGGTTAATGACTTCCGGAGGTGATGCTCCGGGGATGAATGCTGCAATTAGGGCTGTGGTTAGGGCATGCACTTACTATAAAGTTGATTGTGTTGGCATTTATAGAGGCTATCAGGGAATGATTGAAGGCGATTTTGAACCACTCTCCGCTCGTCACGTCAGCAATATCATCAACAGGGGTGGAACCATATTAAAAACCGACCGATCAAAAGAATTTAGAACAAAAGAAGGAAGGCAAAAAGCTTACGACCAGTTAAAAAATGCTGAAATAGATGCTTTGGTGTTAATTGGCGGAGACGGAACTTTTAATGGCGGAATTGTTTTTAACAAGGAATTCAATTTTCCTTGTATTGGCATTCCTGGTACCATTGACAATGATATATATGGCACAAACTACACAATTGGCTATGATACCGCTTTAAATACCATTGTTCAGGTTATAGATAAAATTAGAGACACTGCCAGTTCGCACAATCGGTTATTTTTTGTGGAAGTTATGGGTCGTGATGCAGGATTTATTGCGCTAAATGCCGGTGTTGGAGCAGGAGCGGAGGAAATTTTAATTCCCGAAGAAAATTTGGGATTAGATCGCTTATTGGAATCTTTAAAACGAAGCAAACGTTCGGGGAAATCATCGAGCATTGTGGTAGTTGCTGAAGGCGATAAAATTGGAAAAAATGTATTTGAACTGGCCGATTATGTGGAGCAAAATTTACCGCAATATGAAGTAAGGGTTTCAGTTTTGGGACATATGCAAAGAGGAGGAAGTCCAAGTTGTTTTGACCGTGTTTTGGCAAGCAGGCTGGGTGTAAAAGCGGTTGAATTGTTGTTGGATGGCAAAACCAATTTAATGGTTGGCATACTCAATAATGAAATAGAAGCCATTGAATTAAATGAAGCAGTGAAAGGGCGTCACGAAATTGATAAAGAATTATTGCGCGTTAGTGATATTATGTCTATTTAATGTAAAATAGCGTGGCGAAATTTGAAAATAAACAGCAATTTAAGTTGAATGATTAAAATAGGAATAAATGGCTTCGGCAGAATAGGGCGCCTGGCTTTTAGAACTGCAATCAATAAAAAAAACATAAAAGTTGTCGCCATTAATGATTTGCTGGATATAGATCACCTGGCTTATTTATTAAAATATGATTCGGTTCACGGACGCTTTAAAGGAACCGTTGAGGTAAAAGACAAAGTGCTTATCGTTAACGGAAATCCAATTCGGGTAACAGGAGAAATAAATCCGGAGACCATTGATTGGGGAAAAGTTGGGGTTGATTATGTGATTGAATCAACAGGATTATTTACGGATAAGAATCAAGCGGAACGACACTTAAAAGGAGGCGCAAAAAAAGTGGTGATTTCAGCTCCTTCAAAAGATACTCCTATGTTTGTAATGGGCGTTAACCACACCAAACTTACCAAAGAAAATCTCGTTTTTTCAAATGCCTCCTGTACCACAAACTGTTTGGCGCCAATCGCTAAAGTGTTAAATGAAAATTTTGGTATTGTTGAAGGCATTGTGACCACTGTTCATTCGGCAACCGCCAGCCAAAAAACAGTTGACGGTCCAGAAAAGCAATGGCGCAGGGGAAGAGCTGCCTTAAATAATATGATACCAACTACCACAAATGCGGCCATTGCAGTTACTGAAATAATGCCCGAATTAAAAGGAAAATTGTTGGCGATGGCCATAAGAGTTCCAATTGCTGATGTTTCGCTGGTAGATTTAACGGTTCGTTTGGAGAAACCAACTTCTTATCAGGAAATTAAAAAAGTGATGAAAAACGCATCTGAAAATGAATTGAAGGGAATTTTAGGATATACAGAAGACGAAGTGGTTTCGCAGGATTTTGTTTCAGAGCCAAGAACCTCAGTTTTTGATTCCGCCGCCGGACTAGAACTGAATCCAAATTTTTATAAAATTATTTCCTGGTATGATAATGAGTTTGGTTACGCAACTAAAATTATTGAATTGATTGAATACGCTTCATCCTTAGAATAAAAATATAATTTCTTAAATTATGGAAATAGCAATCATCGCCCACGATGGAAAAAAAGCCGAAATGATTCAGTTTTTAATGGATTTTAAAGCTATTTTAATAGCAAAAAAAGTTACGTTAGTGGCCACAGGCACAACCGGAAAAAATGCCGAGAAGGCCGGATTTGAAGTGGTGAAATTTTTATCGGGACCTTATGGCGGTGATGCACAAATAGCGGCCCGTGTAGCGGAAGGAAAAACAAATATGGTATTCTTTTTCAGAGATCCGCTTGGAATGCATCCTCACGAACCGGATATAGCGATGCTTATGCGTTTATGCGATGTTCACGATGTACCGTTGGCCACAAATCCATCAACCGCCGAGCGATTGATAAAATCGATTTAATTTTTTTATTTAACGGCAATCATAGAGATTTCAACATTCACAAACTTTGGTAAGTTACCCACTTCCACAGTTTCTCGTGCTGGTTCATTGCCGGCGATGAAATACTTGCCGTAAACAGCATTCATTTTTGAAAAATCGTTCATATTTTTGATAAATATGGTTGTTTTAGCCACGTTTTCAAAAGTCATATCAGCTTCAGCCAAAACAATTTTCAAATTTTCCATCACCTGTTTGGTTTCGTCTTCAATCGTGTTGGTAATCAATTCCCCAGTTTTTGGGTTGATGGCAATTTGCCCTGAAGTGTATAAAGTATTTCCTGCCAAAACCGCCTGATTGTAAGGTCCAACCGGTGCAGGCGCGTTGATGGTGTTAATTATTTTTTTCATAAGATATAATTTTAATTTTTAATCATCTAACATCTAACATTTAACTTTTCAACTTTTAACTTAGAACAATCTTCTGTCTGGAACTTGTCGTTTATCGTATTTTAAATCGCTAAGCATCGATGATTTTACGCCAATAAAAAAGTAATAGGTTTGTCTTTCCCCAAAAGGAACCCAGTTAAAATTAAGTTTCCAACTGTCCAAATCGCGTGAAAATCGTAATTGCGTATAGGTAAATCCTTGATTTTTAATGTCGTATCCCGATGAAACGCCAACATTCCATTTAGGGGTCAATTCAATATCTCCTGAAAACATAAGCGAGTTAGATGAAATTTCCTGTTCTCTGTTATTATTGCTGTAATTTAAGGTGTACGCCAATTGCAAAGTCCACGGTATTTTGGATTGATACAACTTGGTTTCTTTAACCTTGTTTTTATCCGATTCCTTATTGTCCATTTGCCTGTTTGTAACATCTAAATCTTCCCCAAAAACACCGTCGGAGTTGTTAGCCTGTGCATTTTTTTCATCAGAAGTTTTCTTGCTTTTATCATCCTTGCTGGAAAGAGAATAATTCATGGTAATTCCTGCATTGGTGAGTCGGAATAAGCTTCCTCCGTTATTGATGTTAAACGTGTTAATTTTTCGGCCGTTTACGTCAATGGCATAAGGATCAAGCGTTCCTCTCACGTTTAGGCTAAGTTTATCTTTAAATAATTTTGTACCTGCATTTACGCCTACCGGACTCCATTTTAAAGAATCGGCAGCCATATTGTAACTGGTGCTAAAATTTAAATTGTTCAATAAAATAATTTTTTGGGCCTCTTTTTCAGTGGAATCTTTCTTCCTCAGTTTTGCTTCTAAATTGTTGTCCAACCCAAAATTTAAACTGTTGGAAAGTCCGGTGCCCGGACTTCCAAAGATCCCGTTGGCAAAAGGAGAATACTCCAAATAGTCATTTGGATCAGCGGTTTTTTGAACTTCTTCATTGTAACTGCTAAAATCGGGGCGGTAACTATAGGAAACGCTTGGCCTAACAACGTGGCGTATGGCTTCAATATTGCCTTTTTTAAAGTTGAACATTCCGTAAAAAGTGGTTGCCAATGACAGCGCTCCCGAATATTCCCTGAAAGCACTAAAGCCAGCTACCGTATCCGTAACAATTTTATTGTTTACAGCATCATACGTTTTGTTAAGTCGGTCAAAATACCAAACTTCTTTATAGCTTACGCTTGGCGAAAGCGTAAAAAACTTTAAAGCTTTCATGTTTGTGTTTAACGAGATATCTTGTTGAATACCCGATTTGGCATCTTCAAACATTTCTTTTTTGAAGAAAAATTCATCAGTGGTTTTAATTCGGTTATCTCCTTTCAACGAGTAACTCAACCCTGTTTTTTGGATGGCATTTTTTTTAACGCCGCCTTTCCCGGTAAAAGGATAAATCCGGTCCATATTAACCTGCAAAGATGGCAGCGCCATAGCAATTTCTTCCGTATTCGTATTTTGTGAATGCGTAACAGACAGCGACATATTAAAAGGCGTTCCAATGAATTTTTTATAATAGGAAACAGAGGAACTTAAAGTGTTGTTTAAAAATGAATTTGTGTTGTATTCATTAATGGATTCTTTAAAATATTTGCTGCTTCCCAAATTCACGGAAGCCGAAAATCTTGAATTCGGACTTGCCTTGGTGTCTTGGCTATGGCTCCATCTAATGTTGTAATTGGTGGATTTTGAATAATCGTCGAGACCTTTTAGGCTATTGATTAAATTCTCATATTTAAAATCAAATTTTCCTGAAAACCGATAGCGCTTCGCATAACCCGATTCTGCTCTCATTCCCCAACTTCCGTTGGTGTAAATATCGCCCAATAGTGCCAAATCAAAATTGTCATTTAATACAAAATAATAGCCGCCATTTTGTAAAAAGTAACCTTGCCTGTTATTTTCACCCCAAGTTGGCATTAAAACTCCCGAAGTTCTTCCTTTGTTTAAAGGAACGTAGGCAAAAGGCAATACAATTGGTGTGGGCACATCGGCAATCACCAATTGACTTGTGCCGGCCACCAATTTTTTGTCTTTAATAAACTTGGCTCTTTTGATGTCAATGTAATAATCGGGCTTTTCTTTTTCTGAAGAGGTTAATTTAATGTTTTCTATAAAAATAACGGAATCATTGTGTTTTTTACTGACTTCCCCTCTAATAATAATGCCTTGTTGTTCGGTTTTCAATCCCCAAATTTTTGCTTTTTCGGTTTTGAAATTAAATTTTATGGTGTCTTGGGTAGATTCTTGAGAGCCCTGCTTAAAAATAGGGCGCTGGGAATAGTTTCCAATGCTGTCTTTAATTCCCCTGGCGGTAATAATGTTGGTATTGTTGTCTATCTCAATAAAACCTGCCGTTAAATCGATATTATTATAATTTACGTGGGCATTATCAAATAATAATATTTTTTTGTTTTTCAAATCTTGCCTTATCAAACTGTCTGCGCTGTGAACGATAATGCTTTCAAGTAATTCTTTGGGTTTGGCAACGGAATCTTTTGGCTTTATTCCTAATGAATCTTTTGGTTTTACTGCCAATGTATCTTTTTTGGGAATTTTCAGGGTATCGCTAAGTTTGGTCTTGAAATTTTCAGAAGATTTTTCTTTAATTTCTTGAGCGTTAGCTGAAAAGTTGACCACGCTAAAAATCATAATCAGCAAAAATAAAGAATGGATATTTTTACCAGGAGTTTTAATAATGAAATTTTTATAAAAATATCTTTTAAATTGGGTTGATAGCATAAGTTTTTTTACATTAGCTTCCTAAATAATCAACCACATTATTGATTGGTTGTAAATGTATGGCTTAATATTTGAAACACAAATAACAGTTGCCAAAAATAACTAAAATTATTGATGAACACACCACTCTTAAATAAAAATATAATGACAATGAAACACGTACTAATTTTTGTGTTTTTGATCGCATTTCTATTTAATTATCAGTCAGTTTTGGCTCAAAAAAAAGAATTTATTGTTGTTTTGGACGCCGGCCACGGAGGTAAAGATCCGGGCAAAGTTGGCCACAACCACGCCAAGGAAAAAGATATTGCCTTAAAAATTGTTTTGCAGGTTGGTGAGATATTGGAAAAAGAAAAGGACATTAGGGTTGTTTATACTAGAAAAACAGATGTTTTTGTCGATTTATGGGAGCGCGGCAGAATTGCCAATAAAGCAGATGCGGATTTGTTTGTTTCCATCCATTGCAATGCACATAATTCACAAGCTGCTGGTGCCGAGACTTGGGTATTGGGAACGCACGTAAATCGACAGAATTTTGAAGTGGCGAAGGCTGAAAACTCTGTTATTTTGATGGAAGATAATTACGAAATGAAATATAAGGGTTTTGACCCTAACTCGCCCGATTCCGTAATTGGTTTAACATTGATGCAAGAAGAATATTTAGACCAAAGCATTCAATTGGCAAGCATTATTCAGGAAGGTTTTACAAACAATTTAAATAGAATTGATCGCGGGGTTAAACAGGCTGGTTTTGTGGTTTTACATCAAACCTATATGCCAAGTGTCTTAATTGAAACTGGTTTTTTAACAAATGCTGATGAAGGTTCTTATTTAAATTCTGATATTGGACAGGATAAATTTTCTAAATCAATTGCCTCTGATATTTTAAAATATATTCAGCAACTCACTTTAAATACGGTGACTGGCACCAATGTTGCTAAAAATGAAAATAATCCGGTATCAAAAACCAATACGCCAATCGCCAACAATGCAAGCAATATTTTCTCAAAAATTGAATTTAAGGTGCAAATTGCATCAGGAGTCAATAAAATAGATACAAAACCCTATAATTTTAATGGGCTTACCAATGTTGAGCGTGTTCGCGTTGACGGCAACTATAAATATTATCTGGGCAGCACTTCTGATTATTCGGAAATACAAAAAATGCACATTTTGGCTAAATCTAAAGGATTTACCTCAGCTTTTATTGTGGCATTTAAAAATGGAAAAAAAATACCGATTGAAGATGTTTTTAAAAAATCATAACAAGTTTTTTAGTACTCCCAAAAATAAGTAGTAATTTTGAGCCAATAAAATTGAATTGATTTGAAAATTAGCAGAGAGTTAAAAACAGGCGTTGTAGCCATCGCAGTAATTGCCTTATTTATATGGGGTTACAATTATTTAAAAGGTCAAAATTTATTTGACCCGCCATCAAAAACTTATTTTACGGAATTTAGTGACGTGCAGGGATTAAACACTGCCAGCGTTGTGACATTAAGTGGCGTTGAAGTTGGAAAAGTTATTGCCATAAAATTTAACAAAAACGCTAACAAGCGTGGCTGGTTGATTGTGGAATTTAGTGTGGAAACAGATTTAGAATTTTCAAAAAACAGCATTGCCAAGATTTACAGCGCCAGTTTAATGGGCGGAAAATCCTTGGCGCTTGTGCCTTCCTATGAAGGCGAAATGGCAAAACCCGGAGATTATCTGCCAGGTGAAATAGAAGCAGATGTGATTACCTCAGTTTCTGAAAACTTAAAACCACTTTTCGAAAAAGTTGAAAATGCGATGGTGAGCGCAGATTCTGTATTGGTTGGCATCAATGAAATTATGGATGCCAAAACTAGGGCCGATTTAAAATCGAGCATTGCGCAGCTAAACGCCACAATTACAAACTTCAATGCCATTTCAAAATCTGTGAATGACATGGTTGCTACAAATAAAGTCAAAATTGGGAATACAATGACCAATGCTGAATTAATGACCAGTAATTTTGCAAAACTTTCAGATTCTTTGGCAAATTCAAACCTTACTTCAACCATTAAAAATTTAGAAACCACAGTAAATAGTTTAAACGGTATCTTAGCAAATGCAGAATCGGGCAAAGGAACTTTGGGTAAATTATTGAAAGATGAAGAAATGTACAATAACCTCACAAGTGCTTCAAAAGAATTGGATGAGTTATTGCGTGAAATGAAATTAAACCCAAAACGATTTGTTCACTTTTCTTTATTCGGAAAAAATGCAAAACCTTATGTAGTCGAACCAGAACCTGAGGTTGAAGCAGAAAAATAAAAAAAATGAGCCTGCGGCACAATATTTAAACAATTGAAAATAGCAAAAAACAAAAATGTATGAATTATATAGATAACATCGCATTTGCAATTCTTTTAATCATTGGAATTGGGTTTTTTGTGAAAAACAGCAAAAAAATTGTCAGAAATATAAAGCTCGGCAAAAATATTGACCAATCAGATTTACCAAAAGTACGTTTTCAAAATATGTTGAAAATTGCTTTTGGGCAATCAAAAATGGTCAAACGTCCAATTGCTGGCATATTGCACATCATCGTTTACGCAGGTTTTATCATTATCAATATTGAAGTGTTGGAAATTATCATCGACGGACTTTTTGGAACGCATCGTGTTTTTTCTGTTTTAGGCGGTTTTTATAGTTTTCTGATTGGTTCTTTTGAAATATTGGCATTCCTCGTTTTGGCATCCGTAATTATATTTTGGATGCGAAGAATGGTATTGCAAATTCCGCGTTTCTGGAACAAAGAAATGAAAGGCTGGCCAAAAAATGACGCGATGAACATTTTATATTTCGAAATGGTTTTAATGTCGTTGTTCCTCTTAATGAATGCTACCGACAATCATTTTCAAAATTTAAATATCGGGAATCCAATAAGCCAATACGTTGCTATTTTATTTCAAGAATCCAGTTTTACCACCGTAAATATTATTGAAAGAATCGCTTGGTGGTTGCATATTATTGGTATTTTAATCTTCTTAAATTATTTGTACTATTCCAAACACCTACATATTTTATTGGCTTTCCCGAATACGTATTTTGCAAATTTAAAACCAAAAGGTCAGTTTACAAACCTAGAAGCTGTGACCAATGAGGTTAAATTGATGATGGATCCAAGTGCCGATCCTTATGCGGCGCCGGATGAAAATGCCGCGCCACCTGAAAAATTTGGTGCCAGCGATGTTACGGATTTGAATTGGGTACAATTAATGAATGCCTATACCTGCACAGAATGCGGAAGATGCACTGCTGCTTGTCCGGCAAACATCACAGGAAAAGAGTTGTCGCCGCGTGCCATTATGATGAAAACCAGAGACAGGTTGGAAGAAGTTGGCGCAAACATTGATAATAACGGTAAATTTGTTGATGACGGAAAACAATTGTTAAATGATTATATCACCCCTGAAGAAATTTGGGCTTGCACAAGTTGCAATGCCTGTGTTGAAGATTGTCCGGTAAACATTGATCCGCTTTCAATTATTATCGATTTACGCCGCTATTTGGTGATGGAACAATCGGCCGCACCGCAAGAATTGAACAGTATGATGACAAATATTGAAAATAACGGTGCTCCATGGCAATACAACCAAATGGACCGACTTAATTGGAAAGACGAATAAATTACTAACTATAAAATTATAAAAATTTTAATCATGAAAACCGAAGATGTAGAAAAATTATTGCACGACAAAGTAGAAGCTGGATTGCACATCAGTCCGGTGTTGCCAAAAGGCGTAAAAAATTATTTAATCGATATTGACGGTACCGTTGGTGATGATATTCCCAATGAAGAACCTGAACGTATGGTTACGGCTGAAGCTTATCCTGACGCCATTAAAACATTAAATAAATGGTATGATGAAGGTCATATTATTTTCTTTTTTACCTCAAGAACAGAGGCGCATCGTGAAATTACCGAAACTTGGCTTAAAAAGCACGGATTCAAATATCACGGAATGGTTATGGGAAAACCAAGAGGCGGAAATTATCACTGGATCGACAATCATTTGGTGAAAGCAACGCGTTACCGCGGTAAATTTACCGATTTAATCAATAAAGAAGTGACTATTGAAGTGTTTGATGATGGTCAGCACGAATAACATAAATATATAAAAAAGCAGACTTATGAATGTACCTACAATGGCTGAAATGACTGCGCAAGGTATTCAACCTGATGTTTTATTTTGGGTTGGATGTGCCGGAAGTTTTGACGACAGAGCAAAAAAAATCACCAAAGCTTTTGTTAAAATTTTAAACAAGGCAAATGTGCAATTTGCTGTTTTGGGTACCGAAGAAAGCTGTACGGGTGATCCTGCCAAAAGAGCGGGGAATGAATTTTTGTTTCAAATGCAGGCAATGACCAATATCGAGGTTTTGAATGCCTATGAAGTTAAAAAAATAGTGACTGCTTGTCCGCATTGTTTCAATACCTTAAAAAATGAATATCCCGAACTTGGAGGGAAATATGAAGTATTGCATCATACCGAATTTTTAAAATTTTTGTTGGATGAAGGGAAAATCACTATTGAAGGAGGGAAATTCAAAGGTAAACGCATTACTTTTCACGATCCTTGTTATTTGGGAAGGGCGAATGATATTTATGAAGCGCCACGTTTGTTGATAGAGAAATTGGAGGCAGAATTGATTGAAATGAAGCGTTGCAAAACAAACGGACTTTGTTGCGGAGCCGGTGGTGCCCAAATGTTTAAAGATGCTGAAAAAGGAAATAAAGAGATCAATGTTGAGCGCACAGAAGAAGCGTTAGAAACAAAACCAAATATTATTGCCACAGGTTGCCCGTTTTGCAATACGATGATTACCGACGGCATCAAAGCAAAAGACCAAGAACATAGCGTTGAGGTGATGGACATTGCCGAATTAATTGCCAACGCCGAAGATCTATAAATTTTCTGTTAATAGCTATTGAAAAAATTGCACCATGTTTAAAGTCTATGTAAAAGCTGCTCGTTTAAGAACGCTGCCATTGTCTGTTTCAGGGATTATTGTAGGCAGTTTTTTGGCGGCGTCGCAGGGCTATTTCAATTGGTTAATTTGTGCGCTGGCTTTGCTAACCACTGTAGGTTTTCAAATTATTTCAAACTTTGCCAACGATTATGGCGATGGCGTAAAAGGAACCGACAATGACGATAGAATTGGTCCAAAACGTGCCATTCAGAGCGGTGAAATTTCACCGGAACAATTGCTGAGAACCATAAAAATCACAAGTGCTATTACGCTGCTTATCGCCATTTTTCTTATTTATATTGCTTTTGGCAAAGACGATTTTGTAAACTTATTGGTATTTTTTGTGTTGGGAATTGCAAGTATTGCTGCAGCCGTAAAATATACCGTGGGAAATAAAGCTTATGGATATAGCGGGTTTGGCGATTTTTTCGTATTCCTTTTTTTCGGATTGCTAAGTGTTTGCGGCAGTTATTATTTGTTCACAAAACAATTGGATTTCACTATTTTTATGCCGGCCTTTTCCATTGGATTTTTAAGCATTGGCGTATTGAATTTAAACAATATGCGAGATAGTGTGTCCGACGCAAAATCAGGCAAAAACACCATTGTGGTTAAAATAGGCGTAGAGTTCGCCAAATATTACCATTATTATTTGTTGATTGCTTCTTTTTTGTTTGCTGCAGCATATTCATTTATTTACTACAAATCCTGGCACCAACTGTTGTTTTTGCTGGCGTATATTCCAATCGGTAAACATTTTTTGGTTGTGTACCGCAATAAAAGACCTGTACTTTTAGACCCAGAATTAAAAAAATTGGCACTCAGTACTTTTTTGTTTGCAATATTATTTGGTTTGGGAACATTTTTAGCGGCTTAAAGTTACAAAAGTCACTTTGAAATTAAAATATAAAAGATATATTTGTCCTGTATATAATTGATAAATGAAAAATCAGTTTTTCGGCATATTTTTTTATTTGCTTTATTTATTGGCGATGGTTCGGCCGTTGGTTCCAATTATGGAGTATTATGCCAATTATGATTATATAGCCACGGTACTTTGCGAGAATAGGGACAAACCTTATTTAGAATGTAATGGTAAATGCTATTTGGAAAAACAGATAAACAAAGCAAATCACGACAATCACGACCATAAATCTACTGTTCCCCAAATTGATTTTGAGAAATATCCTGTTTCACCTTTAGATCAATTTTCCTATTCCCTTAAAAATTTCGAAGAAGTTTATACCCATAGATTTTTTGTTAATAAATACACTTCACAAGATTTCTATCAGTCTTTATTAAAACCGCCTCAATTCGTTTCCTAATTTTATTAGTTATTTTATTTCTTGAAATAATAGTGCTTCAGTCAGCGCTTAATTCGCTGTATATATAACAATCTGAAGTTTGGGGCCAATAATGGTTCTGTTGAATTTATAAATATTAAACTATTTAATATCAAGCAAATAACAAATTATTGAAAGCTTAAATATTCATCATTAATCATTTTTTGGTGAATGATTATTTTGGGCAAATTCCGAATTATTAATTCGGAAAAATCATTGGGTCAAAAAACAAATATCAAAACGAAATTATCAAATGAAAAATAGTATTATACCAATCATATTGGTCTTGTTTGGCGTTGCAACAGCCTATTCGCAATCTGTTGTAATAAACGGGAAAATTGTTACGGAAGAAACTGGCAATCCGATAGAATATGCCACCATTAAAATGCTAAAAAATAAATTTGTGGCCGTTTCCAATGCACATGGTGAATTTTCTGTTCAGGCGGAAAACGGCGATAAAGCAGAAATTTCACACATCAGTTATAAAACCGTTGTTGTGGAATTGCAAAATGAAATGTTGGTTAAAATGCAATCGGCTCAAATAGATTTAAGCGAAATTATTGTGGATGCAAATCCATTGCGAGATATTTCTCAATCTGTTATCATCAATGATATCGAAAAAAGAGTCAGCCAGCCAAGAAGCGTCGGACATTTATTTAGAGACATTCCCGGTTTTGCTATTGTAAAACGCGGTGCTTATGCCTCGGAACCGGTATTCCGTTCTTTTAAATATGAGCAGTTAAATGTTCAATATGATGGCGGAATGAAAATCCACAATGCTTGTCCGAGCCGCATGGATCCAATCACAACGCACGTAATTCCGGAGGAAATTGAAAAAATTGAAATTGTAAAAGGTCCTTTTACGGTTCGGTTCGGACAAAATTTTGGCGGAATTATCAATCTAGTTTCCAAAAATCCATCAATAAACGAACTCGGTTTCCACGGAAGTGTTGAAGGCGGTTATGAAACAAATGGCGGTAATTTGGTAAGCGGCGCTTCATTGGTTTATGTAGCCAAGAAATTTGATGTACAGTTGAATGGTTCTTACCGTGATTTTGGAGATTATACCGACGGAAATGGCGATGAGGTTCAATCATCCTTCAGAACAACAGATTATTCGGTTAAAGTTGGCGTAAACCCAACCGATAACCAACGATTGCAATTTAGTTGGAGACAATCTTTTGCAAGGGATATTGATCACGCCGGTTTGCCGATGGATTCTCCTTTCGATGATAGTTTGTTGGCTGGAATTGATTATAAATTCGACAATATTTCTGACAAAATAAGCAGTTTTACTTTTAAAGCGTTTTACTCGTATGTTGATCATTTAATGACCAATGAAAATCGTCCGAGTTTTATGGCAACCGATTCAAAATCGCCTGTGGAATCTTTTTCTTACGGCGGTAAAGCTGAAATGGTATTTAATACTTCCAACAATTCGAAATTGTTTGCCGGCGTTGATGCCAATTTGCTGAACAGAAAAGGAGACAGAACGCGCATTGTAAAAATGATGAACGGCAATGTGTTGCCAATGCCAATGACTTATACGGATAAAGTTTGGCAGGACGCCGATTTAAATGATATTGGTGTTTTTGCGGAAGAAAAAATTAAAATTACCGATTACACTACGATCACCGCTGGCGTTAGAGCCGATTTTATTTCGGGGAAGCTCAATGATCCCGCACCCGATTTTGAAGCGTTGTATGGTGGCGAAATTAAAGACGAATCGGAAGTGAATATCGGCGGAAATGCTTCCGTAAAATATCAAAAAAACGGATTTCAAACGCAATTTGCCGTTGGAAGGGGAATTAGAACAGCATCAATGACCGAACGTTTTATCAATCATTTTAATGTTGGCGAGGATCCTTATGAATATGTTGGAAACCCTAATTTGAAACCCGAAATTAATTACCAGGTTGAACTGTCGGTTTCGAAGAAATTTGAATCTTTTGAAGTGGGCGCTTCGGTATTCCATTCCTTTTTGGAAGATTATATTTATGGAGTTGTTAATCCAAATATTCCAAGAAAGTTTATGCCAACTACGCCGCCTGTTTTTTCCAAACAATTTGTCAATATTGATAAAGCTTCACAAACCGGATTCGAGTTTAATGTTAATGTTCACGCAACAGAAAAACTATCATTTACTTCTGAATTTTCCTATACACGTGCCCAAAATGAAGATTTGGACGAGCCTTTGGCGCAAATTCCGCCTTTAATGGCAAATTTAGGGGTGAAGTTTGAAGAAAATAAATTTTGGGTTGCGTTAAATTCGAGATTGGTGGCAAAGCAAGACCGCGTTTCTGCATCATTTATGGAAGAAGAAACGCCAGGTTTCGGTACACTGGATTTAAGAGCCGGAATAACGGCTTTTACCAATTTTTCGATCGGATTTGCGGTGTTGAATATTTTTGACAAGGCTTATTATGAACATTTAAATTTTTCTTATCAAAATTCAAATACATCAGCAGGGCGTATTTACGAAACTGGCAGAAATTTTACTGCCTATCTCAAGTATAAGTTTTAAATCATAAACTTTACTTATTTGTTTGTTTGGAACCACGGAAAATTCGTTTTTCGTGGTTTTTTTATGGATTTAATTTATTAAATTGCAGGGTATCATCTAACACAATCTCATCATGAAAATCACCTTTCTAGGCCACTCAAGTTTAAGTATCGAAACAAAAGACAAAACACTGCTTATTGATCCCTTTATTTCCGGAAATGAATTGGCAAAAAACATTGACATCAATAAATTACAGGCCGATTATATTTTAATTACTCATGCACATCAGGATCATATTTTAGATGTTGAAGCCATCGCAAAACGCACCAAAGCCATTGTGATTTCTAATTTTGAAATTGTTTCTCATTTTCAAAGCAAAGGAATTAAAGGGCATCCAATGAACCACGGAGGAAAATGGAAATTCGATTTTGGAACGGTGCATTATACAAATGCTGTTCATTCCAGTTCTTTTCCCGATGGAAGTTATGGCGGACAACCGGGTGGTTTTGTTATAGAAACCAGCCATCACCGAATCTATATTTCCGGTGATACCGCTTTAACGTACGATATGAAATTAATTCCCCAAGTAATTGGTGAGCTCGATTTGGCGATTTTGCCGATAGGCGATAATTTCACGATGGGTTTGGATGAAGCGATTATAGCGACCAAGTTTTTGGGCTGCAATAAAGTGCTGGGCGTTCATTTTGACACTTTCGAGCCAATAAAAATAAATCATAAAAAAGCTTTTGAAAAGTTTGCCAAAGCAAAAAAAGAGCTGATTTTGCTTGAAATTGGCGCCAGTCTAAAATTATAGAGAAACAAATTGCAGAGCTAATTTTGTTTTATGGCGGCACTTTTTTGTTGGTTCAGAAGCCACTCTTTTCTTAAATCTTCAGAAAGCAATCCAGAGCCGTCGTGTTTCCAGCCCGGCGGTTTAATGAAATAACCAAGTTTGTTTGCCAAAGAAGTTTTTGCTGAAAAGGCGTCTTTAAAAACAGCAATCCATTCGTGAAATGCAATTTTTACGGGATTGTAAGTGTTGATGTTTGAATGCAATCCGTAAACAACTTTTTCTTCCTTTAATTCGGGTTGAAAAGTACCAAAAAACCGATCCCAAATAATTAGAATTCCCGCGTAATTTCTGTCCAAATACAACGGATTTGAACCGTGGTGAACCCGGTGATGTGAAGGCGTGTTGAAAACAGTTTCAAACCAACGGGGCATTTTGTCAATCAATTCGGTATGAATCCAATATTGGTAAATTAAACTGACAGCCATCTGCGTGAAAATCATCAAAGGATGAAAACCAAATAATGGCAAAGCCAAATAAAATACAAAACTGAAAAATCCTCCCGTCCACGTTTGGCGCAAAGCAGTGCTTAAATTGTACTTTTGGGAGGAATGGTGGATGATGTGTGATGCCCAAAAAAACCTACTTTCGTGTCCGATTCTGTGAAACCAATAATAACAAAAATCGTCGGCAAACAAAATCAACAACCAAGCCCACCAAGTAAACGGAATGGTGGCCAATCTAAAATTTTCGTATAAAAAAGTGATTACAAAAACCACAATCAATTTGCTCAACAAATTAACCAAAACATTGCCAACGCCCATTGATAAAGATGCGAAAGTATCTTTAATGCTGTAGCCTTCAGGATTTTTTTTGAAAATGGCAATGCCTTCAACAATCACCGTAACGATAAAAAAAGGAATCGCGTAATAAATCAAATTTGGTATTTGAGGCAGTTCCATAAAACAGTTTTAATTTCTTATGCCAATATAAAATAAATTTTCAAATTTTGTATCTTTCGCGTTTAATAAAATAATGAAGGCGTTTTTTCAAAAATATTTTTTAAATTTTAAACAGGCAAGCGGTACCTCACGAGGTGTTTTACGCACCAAGGAAACCTATTTTTTAAAAGTGGTTGATGGGGATAAAGTTGGGTTTGGCGAATGCGCTGTTTTTAAAGGATTAAGTGCCGACGACAGGCCCGATTATGAAGAAAAATTGGCTTGGCTTTGCGAAAATATCAATAAAAATATTGATGGATTACTTGCCGAACTTATGGAATTTCCTTCTATTCAATTCGGACTGGAACAGGCATTTTTATCAATTAAAAGCGAAAATCCTTTTACATTGTTTCCTTCTAAATTTACCAAATCTGAAGATGCCATAAAAATAAACGGGTTGATTTGGATGGGAAGTGAAGCTTTTATGAAACAGCAAATTTCTGAAAAAATAAAAGCGGGTTTTTCAACCTTAAAATTGAAAATAGGCGCCATCGATTTTGAAACGGAAATTTCTTTGTTGAAAAGCATCAGAAATGAATTTTCATCAGAAGAAATTGAACTGAGAGTTGATGCAAACGGCGGATTTCTTCCGTCAGAAGCCTTGGAAAAATTAAAAAGATTGTCCGATTTGAAAATTCATTCTATTGAACAGCCAATAAAACAAGGTCAATTTGATGAAATGGCAGAATTATGTTCAAAATCGCCAATTCCAATTGCTTTGGATGAGGAATTAATAGGCGTTTTTAATGTAACAGAAAAGCAGAAAATGCTACAAACAATAAAGCCGCAATATATTATTCTGAAACCCAGTTTGGTGGGCGGATTTAAAGGAAGTTCCGAATGGATTCAGCTGGCTTCAACACAACATATTGGCTGGTGGATTACCTCGGCGCTTGAAAGCAATATTGGTTTAAACGCCATTGCACAGTGGACTTACACCCTAAAAAACAACATGCCGCAAGGTTTGGGTACCGGAAGTTTGTTTACCAATAATTTTGTAAGTCCGCTTGAGGTAAAGGGCGAAAATTTGCATTACAACAACAAAATTAAATGGAACGTTAAATTATAAAAATGAAATTTATACAACAAGCTTATAAGGGTGATAACGAGTGGACTGCTTACTTATTCACTTTAATGTTGCTGTTCTTTGGTTGGCAAATTGTGGGAATTATTCCTATATCGGTAGTTGCCTTTATGTATGCTGGCGATATGGAAACTTTTATGCTGTCTGCCGGCAAAAATTTTTCCGATTTAGGCATTAATGCAAATTTGTATCTTTTATTGGTGATCGCTACTTTTTTATTCGGATTGTTGTCCTTGTTTTTAGGGATAAAATTTATTCATAAAAGAAAAATAGTGACTTTAATTACCAGCAGGGAAAAAGTAGATTGGGGAAGATTTTTTTATGCGTTTATTGTTTGGGGAATTGTGGGTTTATGTATGGTGGCTATTGGCTATTTTATGGCGCCCGAAGATTATGTTTGGAATTTTAAACCCATTCCGTTTTTCACCTTATTGCTGATATCTTTCTTGTTTTTGCCCATCCAAACAAGTATGGAAGAATTGTTGTTTCGCGGATATTTAATGCAGGGATTTGGAAGCTGGTTTAAAAATTCGTTTGTGGCGCTCATGTTAACTTCCGCAATATTTGGTTTGTTGCACGGTTTAAATCCGGAAGTGGAAAAATTGGGCTGGTTTATTATGGTGTATTATATTGGGACAGGTTTGGCTTTGGGAATCTTCACTTTAATGGATGAAGGCACCGAGTTGGCTTTGGGTTTTCATGCGGCAAACAATGTTGTTGCGGCGGTTTTGGTAACCACAAACTGGACTGTTTTTCAAACTGATGCTTTATTGGTTGATGTTTCTGAACCTTCCATTGATTGGGAAATGTTTGTGCCGGTATTTATTTTGTATCCATTAATTTTGTTATTGTTTTCCAAAAAATATGGATGGACCAACTGGAAAGAAAAATTGTTTGGCCACGTGTTTAAACTGATAGAATTTAAGGAAGATGAGTTTATAGCAGGAAAAAGTTAAAAAGCCCCCTAACCCCCGAAGGGGGACAGAGCGTTAAGAAAATGTTCAGTGAACATTTTTAGCGATTGGGCCAGCTGGCGTGTTGGCGGTTAATAGTTAAAAGTTTGAATCAACAAATACACAAATAAACAATTACACGATTAAACTATTGAAAAATATTACATTCCATAGCGCATTTAAATTGCAGGGAAAATCATTTAGTTCTGAAGAAGAACTGATTGATTTTTCCAAAGAAATTTCTTCGGATGTGGCTAATTTTTTAACGGATTGGTTTGATGCGAAATCTTTTGTTGAAGTGAAAACTTCAGGATCTACAGGGAATCCGAAAATCATTCAACTTCAAAAAAAACAGATGATTAACAGCGCCAAAGAAACGGGTGATTATTTTAATTTACCCGAAAACACTGCGGCATTGTTGTGTATGTCGCCAAATTATATTGCAGGGAAAATGATGCTGGTGAGAGCGCTAACCTTGGGCTGGCATTTGGATATTTTGGAACCAACTTCAAATCCGCTAAAAAACAGCAATAAAAACTACGATTTTTCGGCAATGGTTCCTATGCAATTGCACAATTCATTGTCTGATATCCATAAAATAAAAAAACTGATAGTTGGCGGCGGAACAGTCTCAAATGAGTTGTTAAGTAAAATTCAGGAAGTAAAAACCGAAATTTTTGCCACTTACGGAATGACGGAAACCATTACGCATATCGCCGTTAAAAGAATGAACGTCATTGCGAGCGGAGCGAAGCAAACTCATTATACAATGCTTCCAAACATTCAAATTTCTGTCGATCACAGAGGCTGTCTGGTGATTGATGCGCCAACAATTTCAGAAGAAAAAGTGGTAACCAACGATTTGGTTGAACTCATTTCTTCAACAGAATTTAAATGGCTGGGAAGAATTGATAATGTGATAAATTCGGGCGGCATAAAGTTAATTCCCGAGCAGATTGAAGAAAAATTGGCTGAAATAATTGAAAATCGGTTTTTTGTTGCAGGAAAAAAGGATGAAATTCTTGGCGAGAAACTGATTTTAATTGTTGAAGGAATTAATAATGTTGATTTGTTAAATAAAATACAGCAGCTAAAATCACTTTCAACGTATGAAATTCCAAAGGAAATTTATTTTTTAGAAAAATTTACAGAAACACAAACCAACAAAATTGACAGGGCAAAAACCTTGGAATTTTTAGACAAAGGCTAATAAACTCCAATCTTCTGTCCCGATAGCTATCGGGATCCGCCTTCTAAAAATACTTACTGAAAATTTTAACCAAAACCAGCACTTTTATTCCTATCGAACCTGAATAAAACCAAATTGGTGTTTTAGCGGTTTCTTTCAATTCATAATAAGCCAATTTGATGTCCATGGGCATTTTTGGCAATTCAAAAGTATGGTTGCAATTTGTGCAAACGGAAGATCCCAATTTTCCGCCTGATAAAAAGGGAATGTGAAAAAGGTGTTTGTAAACGCCTGTGACACTCACTTTTGTGGTATTTTTCGAAAGACAATTCGGACAAACAATTTCTTGATGTATTTCCTGTTTTAATTCCGAAGATTTTTTGCCAAATAGTTGCATCATCAATTCATTTCCATTGAGTGATACACGTTTTGAACATCATCGTCGTCTTCCAAACGCTCCAATAATTTTTCAACATCGGCTTGCTCTTCTTCAGAAAGCTTGGTGGTGGTTGTTGGAATTCTTTCAAAACCTGACGAAAGAATTTCAATATTATTTTCTTCCAAATATTTTTGGATGGCTCCAAATTGATCAAAAGGTGCGTAAATCAAAATTCCTTCTTCATCCTCAAAAACTTCTTCCACATTAAAGTCGATGAGCTCCAATTCAAATTCTTCCAAATCCATTTTAAGGTCTTCAGCTTTTATCAAAAAATTACACGTATGGTCGAACATAAAAACAACCGAACCTGAAGTCCCGAAGTTTCCGTTGCATTTATTAAAAGCCGCTCTCACGTTGGCGACAGTTCTGTTATTGTTGTCGGTGGCAGTTTCAATTACAAGCGCAATTCCGTGCGGTGCGTAGCCTTCAAACAGCACTTCTTTATAATTGGCAGTATCTTTATCGGTGGCTTTTTTAATGGCGCGCTCAACATTTTCTTTAGGCATGTTGGCTGCCTTGGCGTTTTGGATGACTGCTCTTAAACGTGAATTGGCTTCCGGATTTGGCCCGCCTTCTTTTACCGCCATCACGATATCCTTACCAATTCGGGTAAAGGTTTTTGCCATCGCCGACCAGCGTTTCATTTTTCTTCCTTTTCTGAATTCGAAGGCTCTTCCCATACTGTTTTCTATATTTTTATGTGCTGCAAATGTAATTATTACAAAAGGTATTTACAATTATTTTAAACCTGAATTACACCTAAATTAAATTGTTTTTCAATGGGAGCGTGATTTGCAGCTTCAATGCCCATGCCAATCCATTTTCTGGTGTCTAACGGATTGATGACGTCATCGGTCCATAAATGCGCTGCGGCATAATAGGGCGAAGTTTGCGTATCATATTTTTGCTGAATGTGTTCCAGTATTTTTTGTTCTTTTTCTTTGGTGATTACTTCTCCTTTATTTTTTAAGGAAGCCGTTTCAATTTGCAACAACACTTTTGAAGCCTGCTCGCCACCCATTACTGCCAATCGGGCCGATGGCCAAGCCACAATTAGTCGCGGATCATAAGCTTTGCCGCACATCGCATAATTTCCTGCGCCGTATGAATTTCCTATCACCACAGTAAATTTAGGAACAACGGAATTGCTCACCGCATTTACCATTTTGGCTCCGTCTTTTATAATGCCTCCGTGTTCGCTTTTGCTGCCAACCATAAATCCGGTAACATCTTGTAAAAATACTAACGGAATTTTTTTCTGATTGCAGTTTGCTATAAATCGCGTTGCTTTATCCGCAGAATCGGAATAGATGACGCCGCCAAATTGCATTTCTTTGTTGGCGTTTTTAACCACTTTTCGTTGATTTGCAACAATGCCAACCGCCCAGCCGTCAATGCGTGCATAGCCGCAAATAATGGTTTTTCCGTATTCTTTTTTATATTCCTCAATTTCCGAATTGTCGACCAAACGTTTGATGATTTCCAGCATATCGTATTGATCGGTTCTTGTGGCGGGCAAAATGCCGAAGATTTCTTCGGGTTTTTCAATCGGATTTACAGGTTTAATTCTGTTAAAACCAGCTTTGTTATAATCGCCAATTTTATCAATAATATTTTTTATTTTATCCAAAGCATCGTGGTCATCGGTCGCTTTATAATCGGTTACGCCGCTAATTTCGCTATGCGTTGTTGCGCCACCCAAAGTTTCGTTGTCAATATTTTCGCCAATGGCAGCTTTCACCAAATAACTTCCGGCTAAAAAGATGCTTCCGGTTTTATCAACAATAATGGTTTCATCGCTCATAATGGGCAAATAGGCACCACCGGCAACGCAACTTCCCATCACTGCCGAAATTTGGGTAATTCCCATACTGCTCATCACGGCATTGTTTCTAAAAATTCTTCCGAAGTGTTCTTTATCTGGAAAAATTTCGTCTTGCATAGGCAAATAAACACCTGCGCTGTCCACCAAATATATAATTGGCAATCTGTTTTCCATGGAAATTTCCTGGGCACGCAGATTCTTTTTTCCCGTAATTGGAAACCAGGCTCCGGCTTTTACGGTAGCGTCATTGGCCACCACAATGCATTGTTTTCCTTTGATATAGCCAATTTTAACGATAACACCGCCCGACGGACAACCGCCGTGTTCTTCGTACATTCCGTCACCAACCAAAGCGCCAATTTCTATGGAATCGCTTTTGGCGTCGAAAAGATACTCAATGCGTTCTCTTGCCGTTAATTTTCCGTTGTCTTTGTGTTTCTCGGTTCTTTTTTCACCGCCGCCCTTATAAACATTTACCAGTTTTTTTTTCAGTGCCGCTAGTTGAAGTTTGTTGAAATCTTCGTTTTTATTGAAGTTGATGTCCATGTTGTTTAATCTTTTCAAGATGCGCTAAAGTACAAAATGTATGTGAAACCGCCTTAATTAAATACCTTGATAATAAATACCTAGGTAATTAAAAAAATAGATTGTATATTTGCACTTTAAATTAAATGCAAGAAACAAAAAATGAAAAAAAACATTGTAACAATTGGCGGAAGTTCAAGTAAACATTCAATCAATAAAACGTTCGTAGAATATGCGGGCGGATTGTTAAAAAATGTGACATTGACAAAAGTGGATTTGAATGATTTTGACATTCCGTTATTTTCTGTGGATGTTGAAAAGGAGCAAGGATTTTCAAAGGATTTGCTGGCATTGAACGAAATTATTGAAAAAGCGGACGGATTTGTAATCTCGTTGGCCGAACATAATGGCGCCTATTCCACTGCTTTTAAAAATGTTTTTGACTGGCTGTCGAGAATCAATGGCAAGGTTTGGCGAAATAAGCCAATGCTGTTGTTAAGTGCTTCTACGGGTATTCGTGGGGGAAAAACTGTTTTGGATATTGCTTTGGGCAAATTTCCTTTTATGGGTGGAAATATTATTGAAAGTATGCCTTTTCCATCATTTAATGAAAATTTTAAAGATGGTGAAATCGTGAATACTGAATTGAAGGAAAAACTGGATGAATTGGTTGATAAATTCAAAAAAGCCTTGTAGTGATGGGAGATATTTCAAAAGACATCAATTCTAAGTTTCCAAATGAACGCACAAAAGCGCTGATAAACATAAAATTTACAGCAAATTGGCTTAATACTGTAGGCAATGAATTTTTAAATCCATTTAAAATAACCAATCAGCAGTACAATATTTTAAGAATTTTAAAAGGCGCAAATAAAGCAGTAACAGTGAATACAGTAAAGGAAAGAATGATAGAAAAGTCGCCTAACGCAACGAGACTTATGGATAAATTATGCGATAAAGGCTTGTTGGAAAGAACCCGTTGCGAAAACGACAGAAGGGTTGTGTATGTAAAAATTTCAGAAAAAGGATTAAAATTATTGGATAAAATTAATATTGATGAGCTTGGCAATCCTATGAATACAATTTCAGAAGAAGAAGCAAAAACATTGAATGAAATTCTAGATAAAATCAGATAAAATGAAACGAGCATAACAAATTTTGATACACGAAGGAATGATTAATGGCGAACCAGCCAGCCGGCAGGCAGGCAGCAGCTGTTACCGCAAAAAATAAAATTTAAACAGATGAAACGAGCCATAACAAATTTTGATACACAGCAGAATGACTAATGGCGACTGCATCTGTACCAATAAAAAATAAATAATAAACAGATGAAACTACCCCGTAAATATAAGTTGAAAGAAATTGCGGATATTATTGAGGCAAAATTTGTAGGACCCTCCGATTTTCCAATTTCAGGTTTTAATGAAATCCACGTTGTTGAAGAAGGCGATATCGTATTTGTTGATCATCCCAAATATTACGATAAAGCGCTGCATTCAAAAGCGACTGTAATATTAATCAATAAAGAAGTTGAATGTCCGGAAGGAAAAGCATTGCTGATTTCAGAAGATCCGTTCACCGATTTTAACAAACTGACCAAATATTTTAATCCGTTTAAGGCGGTAAATGCATCAATTTCCGAATCGGCGATTATTGGTAAAAATACCATTATTCAACCAAATGTATTTATTGGAAATAACGTTAAGATTGGCGACAATTGCCTTATTCATCCCAATGTATCCATCTACGATAACTGTATTTTGGGGAACAATGTCACCATCCACGCCGGAACGGTTTTGGGCGCCGATGCTTTTTACTATAAGAAAAGACCAACCGGTTATGATAAATTAATTTCTGGAGGAAGCGTTCTTATTGAAGACAATGTTGATATAGGCGCTTTGTGCACGATTGACAGAGGCGTTTCTGCAAACACAACCATTAAAAAAGGCACCAAAATAGACAATCAGGTTCAGGTTGGACACGATACGGTGATTGGTGAAAATTGCTTGATTGCTTCACAAACCGGAATTGCGGGTTGCGTAATCATCAAAAATAATGTTACTTTATGGGGACAAGTGGGCACAACCAGCGGTATTACCATTGGTGAAGGCGCTGTTGTTTTAGGGCAAACAGGCGTTACAAAATCCATAAAAGGAGGTATCAGTTATTTTGGAACACCAGTTGAAGAATCAAGAGTGAAATTGAAAGAAATGGCCGAAATAAAACAAATGATAAAAAACCAAAAAAAGTAATAAAATCTCCTATTCTCAATGCAGGAAAAATTACTTTTGTAACACAAAAAAATACTTAAATTCAAAATATACTTCAATGAGCGTTTTAGTCAATAAAGATTCAAAAATAATTGTACAGGGATTTACTGGAAGTGAAGGCACTTTTCACGCAACCCAAATGATCGAATATGGAACAAATGTTGTTGGTGGCGTAACTCCCGGTAAAGGAGGAACTTCTCACTTAGACAAACCTGTTTTTAACACCGTACAAGATGCAGTTGATCAGGTAAAAGCTGATACTTCAATCATTTTTGTGCCGCCGGCATTTGCCGCCGACGCCATTATGGAAGCCGCTGCCGCAGGAATTAAAGTAATTATTTGTATTACGGAAGGAATTCCAGTTGCCGATATGGTAAAAGTGAAAGCTTATATTGACAATAAAGATTGCCGATTGGTTGGTCCAAATTGTCCGGGTGTAATTACCCCAGGCGAAGCAAAAGTTGGCATTATGCCAGGTTTTATATTCAAAAAAGGAAATGTGGGCATTGTTTCTAAATCGGGAACATTGACTTATGAAGCTGCCGATCAAGTGGTGAAAAAAGGTTATGGAATTACTACAGCCATTGGTATTGGAGGAGATCCAATTATTGGAACTACCACAAAAGATGCGGTTGAACTGTTAATGAATGACCCTGAAACCGAAATTATTGTAATGATTGGCGAAATAGGAGGCCAGTTAGAAGCTGAAGCAGCTCGTTGGATAAAAGAAAACGGAAATAAAAAACCGGTGGTTGGCTTTATTGCCGGTCAAACAGCGCCAAAAGGAAGAACAATGGGTCACGCAGGCGCTATTGTTGGAGGAAAAGATGATACCGCACAAGCTAAAATGGAAATTTTAAGAGAAAACGGAATTCACGTGGTGGAATCTCCTGCTAAAATTGGCGAAAAAATTGCTGAAATATTGGGAAAACTTAAAAAGTAACCGATTAATAATAGGTTAGTTACAATTTTAATATAAAAAAACCTTTGAAATTCAAAGGTTTTTTATGTTGAGGCGTAAGGTTATTGTAAGTGTTCCAACTAACCATAAAACAAAAATTTATGAATTTCAAACTAAATAAAAAATCCATTTCAAACATTGTTTTCGTAATTGCCATTGGGGTATTGTTATATCCGCCTTCAAGAGAATGGTTTATGCGCCAGATTGCTTTTTCTCCTTCCGTAAAAGAAGTGGAAAAAAGTGAAAAATTAAGTTCTTATGATTGGGATTTAAAGGGATTGAATACAGAAAGCATCAATTTTAATGAACTAGAGGATAAAGTAATTTTTGTAAATTTTTGGGCAACTTGGTGTCCGCCCTGCCGCGCAGAAATGCCCATGATTCAAAAACTATATGACGATTATAAAGACAAAGTTGCTTTTGTGTTTGTCACCAATGAAGATTGGCCAATTGTTGAGGGATTTTTTAATAAAAACGAATATGATTTACCAGTGTACAATGCCGTAAGCGCTCCGCCAAATAGTTTCACCAAAACCAACAGCATTCCGGCAACTTATTTAATTGATAAAGAAGGAAATATTCTAATCTCCAAATCTGGTTCAGCCGATTGGAACAGCAATAAAATTAGAAATTTATTGGATGAGTTGGTTGCGAAGTAGATAACTTTTTATCCTATCCCCAGCCCTTTCCATCCCCATAGCTATCGGGAGAAAGGGAGTTTTATTACTTAAAGTCTAGATGATTGTAATTTGTTAATTCCCCTTCTGGGCAATGTCATTAAGTTAAGGAAATATTTGTCATTGCTTCGCCAGTTCGCTATCGCTCGTGTCCGACAAAGGAGGAATCGCAACTAATGAGCACGTATGATGAGATTCCTCGTACCTCGGAAGGACAAAAATAATGCATAAATGTCTTAACTTAATGACATTGCCCTTCGGGGGTTAGGGGGCCTTATTTTTCCTTAATTGTGCTTCCTTTTTTAATGGCTTTGTGGTTTTCATAACAAAGCAAAACCGCTTCAATAAGTTGTAAATCGCTGGCAGATTTTATAAAATAATCGGAGTAGTTGCATTCATTTAACAATTCATTTAACTCTATGGCTGTCATTCCCAAATATTCCATCAACAATTCCCGGTTAAACTTGGCTTCCAACATATTTCTAAGATGGTCATCGTCTTTAAGTTTCTTTAGCTTTTTTAATTGGGCCGGACTTTTCCCGAACATATTGTACACATAATCAATCGGCCTGAAAAGCGCATCCACAGGAGAATTAAACTCTTTGCGCTGTCTGGTGCCAACTTCATAAGTTTGAGGCACACCATTAATGTGAATACGTGCATATTTATCTTTCGGAACATTTTTCGCGTCAATTTCTAAAACACCAATTAATTTGTGGGAGCTTACCACTATTTCTTCCATTGCTTCCGTTCTTTCATACAATTCAATCACCAATTCGTTTCCTTTTAGCAAATCGTTGGTGATTTTTAATTTTATGGATTGATAACCCAAATAAGAAACATAAATAGTGTCATTTACGGCAGTTGCAAGTTCAAACATTCCATTATCATTGGAAACGGTTCCAATAACTGAGTTTAGGTTGAATAAATGTGCGCCAACCAAAGGCAATTTGCTTGAATTATCAATGATCTGGCCTTTTAATGATACCAATAATGAACTCTTTTTCAACGAATCAGCCATTTTAATTTCCTGGGAAAAACCCTTAAGTGAAAGTAAAAATAAAGCGGTATATAATATTTTATTTAACATATGCAATGATACTTATTTATAAGCAAATTTAAGTTAAAGATGTGTGAAAAAAGGTTATTAACCTCTAAAAAAAGAAGCTGAAAAATAATGAATAATACCCAAATTTAATTCATTTGGTAAATTTATGTTTGGCCTAAAAAATAATACACAATTATTTCAGCGTAAATGATTAAAAAACAATTATGTAAAACTTAAAATATATTTTATATATTTGGGCATATTAGGCACTTAAGTTTGGTGCATTTATTAATTGTAACCCCTTTAACAATCAATAATATATTTAAGAATTACCTATTAAAATAGTATTTAAATTAAAAATGATTGATGTAATTAATTTTTAGTTACCGCCTCAAATCGATTCATATTACAAGGCATCTGTTAAAATATTAAACAGTGAAGATGAATCAATATATTAAAAAAATAGCTGTGCTTTATATAATTTGGAATTTTTTTCCGATAGAAAGTCTTGCGCAAGATATTAGATTTAAACACCTGACCATAAACGACGGATTGTCTCAAAATCTAGTCTTATCAATTTCCCAGGATCAGGAAGGTTTTATGTGGTTTGGCACCAAAGACGGTTTAAATAAATTTGACGGATACAAATTTACTGTTTTTCAAAACGAACCCAATAACCCAAATTCAATTTCATCCAACAGTATAAATACGCTATTTACTGACCTGAATGGAAAATTGTGGATTGGCACCGAAGACGGAATTGTCAATACTTACGATGCAACCACCAAATCATTTCAAAGAATTTCGCTTCCTGTAACCCAAACTAAAAGTAAAAATACTGCAGAAATTAAAACGATTGCCCAGGATAAAACAGGCAATATTTGGATAGGAACAATTGGTAGCGGTATTTTTAGGATTCCTTTTTTAAATCAGCAGTATGATTTGACTAAAATAAAACAATACCATATTGATCATTCAGGAAAATTTCCGCTCTGCAGCAATATTATAAAAAAAATATTGGTAGATGATGAAGGCATTATTTGGATTGGAACCGAGAAAGGTTTAAACCGAATGGATCCCAAAACCGAATTGATTTCATCTTTCTATTTTGACATAAAACACCCAAATGCTCTGGGAGGCAATACTGATTTTTCTGTATCTGCCATCAGTATAGCCGATAATAATAATTTGTGGCTTGGCACGCGAACTGGTTTGGTAAAATTTAATGTCATTGACAATTCTTTCAAAGTATTTCCGCATCACTTGAGTGTTTTTAGATATGGATGGGGAGAAATTAATGAAATTATGCAGGACAAGCAAGGTGTTTTATGGTTAGCGACACCTGGAGAGTTGATGAGATTTAACACAAAAACATTGAAATATGACTCGGTTAAAAATGATCCTTTAAAACAGGAATCAATTAGTTACAACAGTATTTCAAGCTTGTTTTTAGATCGGACAAATATTTTATGGATTGGCACAAGCGGAATGGGAATCGATTTTTACGATCCAAAAGCCAATAGATTTGGTTTATTGAAGCGGAAAACAATTCAAAATTCAAGAGTAACCGGATTCAGTATTCGATCTGTATTAGAAGAAAATGAACAATTTGTTTGGATTAGTGCTGAAGTGCTTTATCGATGGAACCGGAAAACAGATGAACTTAAAAGTTTTGAAACAAGCTCAAAAAACTTAAACGCCTTTGGCAACACGAGTGTTTGGTCAATGATTAAATCGAAAGATGGCAATTTATGGTTTGCCTCAACAGAAGGATTGTTTGTTTACAATCCGAAAACAGAAATATCAAAACAATTTAAAAATGATCAAAAAAACCCTGATGAAATTCAAAGTAAAGGAGTTTCAGCAGTTTTTGAGGATAAAAACGAAATGATATGGATCGTCTCTGAAAACTATCTGAGCAAAATGACAGATAGGAAAAAAGGCATATTTAAACATTATAGGTTGGCTGACAATCCGAAGAATAATTTTACAAATCGCTGTGTTATTTATGAAGACAACAAAAATCAATTGTGGTTGGGAACCAAAGACGGTTTACTGGTTTTTGACAAAAACAAGGAACTTTTTTACGATTACCAAAACAATCCTGAAATACCAAACAGCCTAAGCAACAATCAGGTAAATGCCATATTTCCAGATCCTTTAAAACCTGATGTTTTTTTGTGGATTGGCACTTCTGGCGGATTAAATTTATTTGATATCAGTAAACAATCATTTACGCACTTCACTAAAAAAAATGGACTTCCCAACAATGTGATTTATGGAATTTCTTCAGATTCTCAGGATAATCTTTGGTTAAGCACCAATAATGGAATTTCAAAATACAATATGAAAACAAAAAAATTCAGAAATTTTGATGTGGAAGATGGACTGCAAAGTAACGAGTTCAATACAGGCGCTGTTTTTAAAAGTTCGAAAGGGGAGTTGTTTTTTGGCGGCATTAACGGGCTGAATTATTTTTTTCCCGACCAAATTAATGACAATCCGTTTCAGCCATCAATGAGTATTTCAGGCATAAAAGTTTACAGACAAAATAAGAAAAAGAAGGAAGGTTTGGAAATTAAAGATTTGCTGATAAATCCAAATGAAAATATCACATTTACCAAAAAAGATGAAATCATTATTTTTGAATTTGCGGCGCTTGATTTTTCATCTCCCGGTAAAAATAAATATGCGTACAAGCTTGAAAATTTTAATGATAATTGGATATATCTAGAACATACAAGATCTGCGACATTTACCCATTTGCCGGCCGGAAATTATACCTTAAAAGTAAAAGGCAGCAACAATGATGGGGTTTGGAATGAAGAGGGAATTTCCATTCCGTTCAGGGTTTTGCCGCATTGGTCAGGAACTTGGATGGCAATCACCCTTTATTTATTGCTTTTTATATTGCTGCTCTATCTTATAAGAAGGTATGAGATGAAGCGAATTAAAATGAAAAACGATTTGGAGCTTGAACAAAAAGAATACCAAACTTTGAAGGTTTTAGACCAATTAAAATCGCGTTTTTTCGCCAATATTTCCCACGAATTCAGAACGCCATTAACATTAATTAGCGGTTATGCCGAAAATTTAATGGAATCGTTGCCAACAAATTATATAAAAAAGCAGGCAGAAGGCATTGATCAAAATGCAAAAACACTTTTAAAACTGATCAATGAATTGTTGGATATTTCCAAATTGGAAGCGGGAAAGATGACCTTAAAATTTTCTCAGCAAAATATGGTGTTATTTCTCAAAAATTTATTTTTTTCCGTAGAGTCTTTTTCAGAAAAAAGACATATTTCTTTAAATTTTGTTTCAGATGAAGCTGATATTCAAGTGGTTTTTGATGAAGAGAAGATGGAAAAAATCATTATGAATATTGTGTCAAATGCCTTAAAATTCACGCCTGAAAACGGCGAAATCACCTTAACAGTCCAAAGAAAAAATAAAGAATTTCTTTCTATTTGCATTAGTGATAACGGAATTGGGATTGAAAAAGATGCCATTTCTAACATTTTTGACCGATTTTATCAGGCCGACAATTCAGACACCCGCCTGTATGAAGGAACCGGCATTGGATTGGCTTTGGTAAAGGAATTGGTTGAATTGCACGATGGAACGGTCAACGTTTTCAGAAATGAAGAATTAACCGGTCAAAAAGGAACGATTTTTTCCATAGAAATTCCAATTGGTGCTGTTTCTGAAATAATGAATGAATCGGAGATTGAAATAAAAACCCAAATACCTTCTGGTTTAAAATCCCATCAAAATAAAAAGCTTCAAATACCTGAAATAAACTTCGATAAAAAAATCATTGTGTTGGTGGAAGACAATGTGGCAATTCGAACATTTATCAAAAATATATTGCAACCAACCTACAAAGTTATTGAAGCATCTAATGGTGAAGAAGGATTTGAACAAGCGAAAAAAGTCATTCCTGATGTTATTATTACCGATGTGATGATGCCAAAACTAGACGGAATTTCTATGGTGCACCTATTAAGAAATGAGGAAAAAACCAGTCACATTCCTATTGTGATTTTAACGGGAAAAGCCACTCAAGAAGATAGGCTTGCGGGACTGGAAACCGGTATTGAAGCTTATTTAACAAAGCCATTTAGCGTAAAAGAACTTCAAATAATTATCAATAATCTAATTCGGCAAAGAGAGCAGCTTCTTAAAAAATATCAGAATAAATTCGTGGTTTCTTCTGATGAAATTCCGTTGGCATCGGTAGACCAACAGTTTTTGGAAAAAGCCATTCAACACATAAAAGACCATATTGAAAACACCAGTTTTGGTGTGGAACAACTTGCCGATAAAATGTGTTTAAGTCCGTCGCAACTACACCGAAAACTTCAAGCGCTTATCGATCAGGCGCCAGGCCAATTAATCCGCAATATTCGATTGCAACGTGCTGCAGATTTAATCAAAAAAAATGCAGGAACTTTAACTGATATTTGTTTTAAGACTGGTTTTAATGACCAAGCTTATTTTTCAAGAGCTTTTAAAAATCAGTTTGGCTGTAGTCCTTCCGCCTATAAAAAGGACATTACATCTCGCTTATCATAACAAAAACCCAGCATTAATTTCCAAATCACCAATTTCCATATTTAAATCATCTCTTGCCATAAAAGTCCAAGTATTTGCAATGATTGTACAATTATTATTGATGTTAACTGCTTAGTTTTGGCACATCTAACCAATTAAATAATTAAAATTATGAAAAAATTATTATTACTGGCAATGCTTTTGCCAATGCTTGCACTATCACAAAACGACGGCAGCAAACTTTTAAATATGAGTGAGATTACGGTTAAACCAGGCCACGAATCACAATTTATTGCTGGCGTAAAAATGTGGAAAGAATGTTATTTGGAAAAAAAGGGAACCGACAAATTTAATGTTTGGAGACGTGTGCAAGGTGAAGGAATAATGTATGTTTTAACAGGTTTAATGGACAATTGGGCTGAAATGGACAAGGAAGATTCGGCAGGAAAAGAGTGCCGTATGAAAGTGCTTGAACTTATTATGCCCCACGTTGAAAAGGTAAATTACAATATTGCACGTACGATGCCTGAAGTGAGCAGAACTTCTCCTTTAGAAGGCACAAAATTGGTGTGGGTAAGTTTCTTCAGAGTGGAAAATGGCGTTGCTTTTAATGAAGTTATTAAAGAAATTTCTGCATTATTGAGATCTGTAGAAGGAACACCAAGAGGATCTTGGTACAGTTTTATGGGCGGCGGTTCAGGTTCCCCAGATTATATGATTTCAACTCCTTATAAAGGTTATGCAGATTTGGATATTACCAGAGATGGCATTTGGAAAGTATATGAAAACAAACACGGGAAGAAAAAAACAGATGAAATAAGGGCCAAAATTAGGGCTTCTCTAGAAAATTCCTGGAGCTATTTGTACTCTTTGAATGAAGAATTAAGTAATTAACTTAAAATAATTTCACCAATGAAAACACTAAAAACTACAATGATACTGGCAATAACACTATTGCTGATGCCAATTATTTCAAACGCACAGGCCAATCAAGCCTTTTGGATTCACGCCGATCAGGTAAAACCATCTATGACAGGTGAATATGAAAAAGTCTCCAAAGATTTTATTGCTGCCTGCAAAAAACACGATTTAAAAGATGCTGATTGGACAACTGCCCAAATAGATGATGGCACTTATTTAAGCATAACGCCCATAAAAAACATGGCCGATTTGGATAAAAATATGTTGGCTCCATTGGCAGAAAAAATGGGAAATGAAAATTTTAGAGCCATTTTTGATCGCTTTAATAAATGTTACGACAAACACGGTGATTATATTGTGGTGTTAAGCAATGAACTTTCCTATATGCCAAATGGTCTTACCATTAATACCGAGGGAAAAAACTATCGTAAATGGCATTTTTTATATGTAACACCTGAAAATGTTCAAAATTTAAGAGAAAAAATAAAAGAACTAAAAGCGCTTTATGAGAAAAAAGGCGCTAAAGAACATTTTAGAATTTATCGTGCCGGGTTTGGGACTATGGGCGATTATTTCTTAGCGGTCGTATCGGCCAAAGATGCTCAGGACTATGCCCGTCAAAGTGATGAAAATGATGCTTTATTAGGTGAAGAAGGAAAGAAATTATTTGAAGATATGTTTAAATATGTTGATAAGTATGAAAGCAAATCAGGTGGAATGCGTCCAGATTTATCATATTCAGCATCAAAAAAATAATCAACTTAGCTACTAACTAAGCCAAATTCGGGTGTGATTTGATATGGTCACGCCCGGATTTAAATAATCAAAACGAATGAAAAAAATAATGCTTATTGCGATGCTAATTGCATTTATAACATCCTGTAAAAACGAAGTACGTTACACCCAAAATTCACCCGAGATTAATATATACAAAAAGGTTATTAAGGATTATGAAATTGGCAATTGGGAATCTTTGGCAACCCATTATTCCGATACCGCCAAAATTTTAAATAATGTAACCGAGAAAAATGCCCAGTCCTTAGCACAGATGATAGCTCAAAACAAACAAGATGCCACAATTTTTTCGTCTTGGAAATATGTCCCTGAAGAATCTGAATATGAAATGGTGGTAACGGATAAAGGAGAAACCTGGGTAAATTTTTGGGGATTGTGGCAGGGAAGACTAACGGCAAATAACCAATTGTATGAAATTCCAGTTCATATTACGTGCCGATTTATTGACGGAAAAATTGTAAAAGAAGTGGGCTATTGGGATATTTCAGCTTTAGCGCTGGATTTGCAGAAACTGAAGGAATCTGCTCCAACAGAAGGTTCAATTGAAACAAAAGAATAATTAATACAACTGCCTGTCCAAACTACTTTTAGGAATGGACAGGCTAAAAAAATATATATGAAAAATTTAAAAACATACTTATCACTCTTAATTTTTTCCATTTCAATCACCGCAACTTTCAGCCAGGAAAAAGAAAAAAATTTAGATAAGTCTTTCGCCTATAATTCAGTGGATCCACATTATTGGGATGAGCCAGACTATTGGCCGGCAAGTTTAGATGCTGTTTTTGCAGCGCCAAAAAACCATAAAATCTTATTGGAAAACGATCAAGTTAGGGTTTTGGAAGTTACGCTTGCACCCGGTGAAACGGAAGAAATTCACCACCATCGTTGGCCTAGTGTGCTTTATATTCAGGAAGCAGGCGATTTTATAGATTATGATGAAAAAGGAAAAATCATATTGGATACCAGGCAATTAAAAACACCTCTTACTTTTCCAATGACTATGTGGAAAGGCCCGGAAGCACCTCATTCCGTAGAAAATTTAAGCACAACCATCACTATTCGCCTGATTAGGGTAGAGATGAAACAATAATGATGAAAATATATTAACCATCAAATAAATTAAAAAAATGAAAATCATAAAATTTTTATCAATTGGAGCAGCAGCAATATTCTTAGTCATTATTGTAATTAGCTGTAACCAAAATGTAAAAGAAACAGCAACGTCAATTGAACCTGTTGTTCAACCCGAAACTCCTGAATACTTCCTGCTTCGTCCTGAAGTGGAAAAATTGTATGGATATTCCCACGCAGTTAAAATTGGAAACAACATTATCATTTCTGGTGCTGTGAGTATGGATAATCAAGGAAATCCAGCAGCCATAGGCGATTTTGAACAACAGATGAAAAACTGTTATGCTGATTTGGACAAAGTGCTAAAACATTACGGTTGCACGTTTGACGATGTGGTGGTTGAAAATATATTTACCACTAATATGCCTAAATTTCTGGAAGTTGCCGCCTATCGAAATGAAATCTATACCAAACAATTTCCAACAGGTTCCTGGCTTGGTGTAAAAGAATTGGCGTTGCCTGAGTTTCTGATCGAAATTGAATTGGAAGTACATAAAGCAGAATAATAAAAACATTAAAATTTAAATTACTAACTAAAAAACAAAACTTATGAAAAATCTATTTTTATTCGGACTTGCAATAGTTCTTTTTACAGCCTGTGACACAAAACCTGAACGTTACACACAACAATCAAAAGAGATTGAAAGCTACAAAGCAGGAATAAAAGATTACAGCGATCAAAAGTGGGAATCTTTGTTGACGCGTTATGCGGACACCGCAAATGTGTTTTTTAATACCAGCACACCAATGAGCGCCAAGAAAATACCAGAATATCATCAAAATAACGAAACTGTATTTTCATCAAGAGGGTTTTTGGAAAAAGGCCAGGAATATGAAATGGCCATCACAGATGAAGGAAAAACCTGGGTCAACTTTTGGGGCGTTTGGAAAGGCACCTTGTCGGCCAATAATAAAGTGCTTGAAATACCTGTTCATTTAACGGCCCAATTTATAGATGGAAAAATTGTAAGGGAATATGGTTATTGGGACAATGCGCCTATTGTTTTGGCCATTCAGGAAATTGAAGCCGCAAAAATGGCTGCTGAAACAGAAACAAAATAATTTTTTGAATCATAAAAAAGCAAATAGACTAACCAAATATTTAAAATTATGAAAAAATTAATGATGCTAATCGCAATTGTTTTATTGTGCAACAATATTGTTGCACAAGAGAAACTTTATTTAATATTTGAATTTATGAAAGTGGACAATGAGCAGGAGCAAGCTTATATGGAAACGGAGACTTTTTGGGAAAAAATACAGGAACAACGCACCAAAAGTGGTGAAATTTTAGGCTGGGATTTATGGAGTTTGCAGCCTGGTGGCGAAGCGCAAGGATTTCAATATTTAACGGTAACGTTGTATAATGATCCCGTAAAAATGATGAGCGGTGCCGGGAATTTTGAGTCAGCCTTAAAAGCAGCCTATCCAAAAATGACGCAGGTGGATCTTGATAAAAAATTTATGGGTACCGCAAAATCAAGGGACTTGGCGCACCGCATTTATCTCGAACATATAGCTGCCACAAAAGATAATTTCCAAATGCCGTTAGGCACCATAGCAGGCATAAATTTAATGAAGGTGGCCGATGGAAATTATGATAAATACGAAAAATTTGAAACAGAAATTTTCCAGCCGATGGCTCAAAAAGAGGTAGAAGCAGGAGTCAGGGGAAATTGGGGCTTGATGCGATATATGTTGCCAACAGGAAGTGATGTTTATGCAACGCATATCACTGCGGATATGTATAAAGATTACAATCAATTATTTAATGGAGGTTCTGTAAATGGCCCGGAATTGACTGAAGCCCAAATCAAAAAAATCCAGGAAGGATTGACTACACGTGATATGAAATATAAATATATGGCCACGCTTGTGAAAAAAGTGCGTTAAAAAACATCAAAGTAAAATGGTTGATCTGGAAATTCCTAAAAATTGAATGCTATTTACAAGTCCCCAATTCTTTTTTAGGAATTTCTTTTAATTGATAAAATCATTTTTAAATAATCAAAAAAATAAGAAATCACTAAAATTTAACACAATGAAAACTACTAAAATTTATTTCGTAATTATTTTTTTATTTCTTTTTATAGGGAATGTAAAAAGCCAGGATGCTAAAACATCAAATAATACTTCATTTGATTATACAACAGTAAACACCTCCAATTATGTTTACGGACAAGGCTATAAAGTATCCAAACATCAAATATTTAAGGATGGTGATACAGACTATCTTTTTGATATTTCATCAACTGACAAATCTGTAAATATTAATACTCCTTCAAATTTAAGTGTAATTGATGGCGCTTACAAAGCTTTTGTTTTGGGCGATATTCCGGCGGTTCTTGCTGTAATGGATGCCAACATCATTTGGAATGAGGCCGAAAGCAATGCCTATGCCGATGGCAATCCTTACATCGGTCCAGATGAGGTATTAAATGGCATTTTTGTACGCATTGGCGTTGATTATGAGTATTTTAACCTGACTGACATAAAACTGCACGATATGTCTAACGATCAGGTTCTTGCAACTTTAAGATACAAAGGGAAATTAAAGAAAAATGGAGCTGTCTTAGATGCCCAGGCTGCACATCTTTGGACCTTAAAAGACGGAAAAGTGATCGCTTTTCAACAATATGTTGATACCAAACAACTAGCGGATTCTTTTGGTAAATAAGCTTTGGCGTTATAGCGAAGGCAATTTAAAATCATCAGCATTAACAAAGAAATAAAATTTGAAAATGTTGAATTAAACGAACAAAATATAAAACCGGGTAAGCCAAAAACCGAATAGAGTAGGCAAAACTAAATATTAAATAAAATGAACAATCAGAACAATTTTAAACTTGCAATGCTTGGCCTTGCAATTTCCATTTTCGCTTTTGGGTGTAACTCACAACCCGATAAAAAAACTGAAATGGAACCAGCCGTCACGGCAGAACCAGTAGTAGTTAAAGTTGATTTGGCCAGTATTAAAGCCGAGATACAAGCCTTGGAAAATGACTGGGCAGCAGCTGACAATGCCCGTGATGCAAACGCCATTGCTGCATTTTATTCGGATGATGCAATTAGTATGTCCAATAATGCACCAATGACAGTGGGGAAAGCAGCTATTCAAAAGGAAACAGCAGAAAGTCTTGCAAAAAGAACCAAAGGGGAAACAGTTGCTTATCAAACTCTTGAGGTATTTGGTGATGGAAACACGGTAACTGAGATTGGCACTGCCATATCAAAAGATGCATCAGGAAAAGTGATTAGAACAGGGAAATATATGGCCATCTGGGAAAAGCGTGACGGGAAATATATATGCATCAGGGATATTTACAATACGGATACTATAGTAAAATAATACAAAAGTTTATCCAGAGGGAGTATTTTGAAATGCTCCCTCAGGAAATAAATATTTGCTTATATAAAGAGTTGTTAAATATTTTAGGGAATTTGAACTGTTGAACCAGAAAATCCTCTTTGTAAATAAAATTATTCTGATGATAAAATCAATAATACTACTTATCGCAGTTAGCTGTTTCGGAATGCTGCAAGCACAGGAAACGAGCCAACTAACTTTTAATCATATCGCATTATCGGTAAAAGATGTCGATAAATCTGCTATTTTCTACAAAGATGTGTTACAGTTGAAGGAAATCACCAATCGCACAAAAATAGAGGGCATTCGTTGGTTTTCCTTTGGAGAAGGAAAAGAATTACACCTTGTTTCCATTTTAAAAGATCCTGTTACCACCAATAAAGCAGTGCATTTTGCATTGACAACTTCTAATTATGATGCCTTTATCAAAACATTGGAAGCAAAGAAAATCAATTATTCTGACTGGCCTGGAACCCCAAATAAAATAAGCATTCGTGCAGACGGAATTAAACAAATATATTTTCAGGATCCTGACGGCTATTGGATTGAAGTGAACAGCGTTGGTGAATAATGTTAAAAAAAATCCGAAAAATTAATAAATTAAAAACTGAATATTAACTTAAAATTTTATCAAAATGAAAAAAATAATTTTTTACAGTTGCTGTTTTGTGGCTCTTATACTTTTATCAAATTGCAAAGACAACAAGACAGTTGATGTAAATCAAAATGAACAGTATAAAAGTATTGATACCCTTCAAGAATTAGTTGCAAGGGGTTCATATTTGGTCAATGCGATAGGTTGTGATGACTGCCATTCTCCAAAGAAAATGACACCTCAAGGTCCGATTATAGATTTAGACAGACGATTTAGCGGCCATCCAAGTGATGAAACTTTATACAAAATAGATAAAAATAATATTGGCCCCGGCAAATGGATTTTTATGAACAATAGTTTAACAGCTTTTGTTGGGCCTTGGGGCGTATCATTTGGCGCAAATTTAACACCCGACGACACAGGAATGGGTAATTGGACCTTTGATAATTTTAAAACGGCACTAAGAGAAGGTAAATTTAAAGGCATTAAAGATCAAAGGATGTTATTACCGCCAATGCCTTGGCAAAATTTTAAAAATTTAACAGATAGTGATTTAAGAGCGATGTTTGAATATTTTAAAACTGTTAAACCAATAAAAAACATAGTTCCCAATCCTATTCCGCCAACAGGTTTGTAAATAATAACCCTGTTACATAGTTACATAAATGAAAGTAAAAACTTTAATCATCAGTATATTATTTGCACAGCAATTCTTTGCTCAGTCTTATCAGAAATTACATGATAAAGCTATTTTGATAGATACACACAACGATATTTTGATGAAAATAGTGGATGATGGCTTTGCATTTGATACTGATTTAAAAGGAAAAACCCACAGTGATTTATCAAGATTAAAAAAAGGGGGTGTTGATGTGCAGCTCTTTTCTGTGTTTTGCGACGGTACTCAAGTAAATCCTTACGCTTATGCAAATCAGCAAATGGATTCCTTGGATGCCGTACTTAAACGAAATCCGGATAAAATGATAAAAGTTGCCAACAGCAAGGAATTGTTTAAAGCAGTAAATCAAAAAAAAATAGCCGCTATGTTTGGGGTGGAAGGCGGACATATGATTGAAAATGATTTGGATAAATTGGAAATATTTTACAATCGGGGTGCAAGATATATGACGCTAACGTGGAACAATTCAACTGATTGGGCATCAAGCGCTTATGACGAAACCTTCAACAATGACTTAACAAAAAGTGGTTTATCGGATTTTGGAAAACAAGTGGTTCAAAAAATGAATGCCTTGGGAATGATGGTGGATATTTCTCACGTTGGCGTTCAAACTTTTTGGGATGTGATCAATACCACCACAAAACCAATCATTGCCTCGCACAGCGCGGTTTATGCTTTATGCCAGCACCAACGCAATTTAAACGATGAACAAATAAAAGCCATCGCTAAAAATGGCGGTGTTATTCAGGTGAATTTTTATTCCGCTTTTTTGGATAACAGTTATATCAAAAAAGTGACTGACTTTTATGCCAAACATTCCTCTGAAATGGAATCATTAACTGCAGATGGTATGAATGAATTCCAATCAGAAGATTTTTTATTTAATAAATATAAAAATGAAGTCGAGCCATTTAGAGTTCCATTATCAGTATTAATAGACAATATTGAGTACATTATAAAATTGGTTGGAGCAGATTATGTTGGTATCGGATCCGACTTCGATGGAATTCAATCACCGCCGCAAGAGCTGGATGATGTTACTAATTATCCACTCATTACAAAAGCTTTGATTGAAAAAGGCTACAGTAAAAAGGACATCACTAAAATTTTGGGCGGTAATTTTTTAAGGGTTTTAAAAGCGAATGAATCAAAAAATAAATCAAAATAAAATCAAATAAAACCAAAAGCCAATGAAACGCGCAAAAGCATTTATGGAAAAAAGCAACCTGTTTTTAACAGAGAACACCGTGCTAAGGTATTTGAATTTTTCGGCTCTTTATATAGCGCAAGGCATTCCGGAAGGCATCACCTATTTTGCCATTCCGGCATGGTTGGCAATGAATGGAAAAACACCTATGGAAATAGGCAGCTTTGTTGCAGTAATTGGGATTCCTTGGAGTTTTAAAATAATTGTGGCGCCATTGATGGATCGTTACACCATTTTATCGATGGGAAGGAAAAGACCTTGGGTAATTTTTGGCCAGATGGGTTTGATATTAAGTTTCCTAAGCATTGCCTTCGTGAATGATCCGCTTAATAATTTAACTGGATTGATGATTTCCGGATTTTTTATTAGCTTTTTTGGAGCATTTCAGGATGTTGCTACTGACGGAATGGCCATAGATGTTGTCCCGCCAAATGAACAAGCGCGGGCAAACGGCATAATGTGGGGCTCAAAAACCATTGGCACCGCCTTGTCTTTAATTGTTGGCACCACTTTAATAAATCTCATCGGATTTTCAACCGCGGTAGCTTCTTTGTCTTTAGCGGTTATGCTAATTATGTTGGTTCCAATATGTTTTAGAGAGCGGCCCGGAGAAAAACTCATGCCCTGGACAAAAGGTGAGGCGTCAATTGCTTCTAAAACCGTGCAATTGGAAAGCTGGAGCCAAATTTTAAGAAGTACTTTAAAAGTGGTTGTGCTTCCTTCAAGCATAATTATGGGGATTGCAACTTTTATTATCGGAATTATGTTTGGTTTGATGGACACTTTGTTGCCGGTTTTTACCATTCAGGAATTGGGCTGGACAAATACTTCTTATTCCGAAGTTTATTCCGCAAGCACCATATTTGGTGGTTTTCTTGGCTTATTTGTAGGTGGTGCATTGGTCGATTTTTTTGGAAAAAGAAGAATGTTGTCTATCTATCTTATTTTTCTGATACTCACCTTAACAAGTTTTGCGTTTTTACCCTCTTTGTGGCATAAAGATTTGATGGTCTATATTTTCATTTTATCGTATTATGCGGGTTATACATTTCTTTGTATTGCCGTATTTGCTATTTGTATGCAACTGTGCTGGAGTACGGTTGCCGCAACACAATTCACCTTATTTATGGCACTCTCCAATATGGGAAGAGCTTGGGGTGCCGGACTTTTGGGGCCCTTAAAAGAAAATATGACTTGGGATTTAATGTTCTTATGGATTGCAATTCTGCCTTTGACAATGCTCGTTTTTATTCAGTTTATAAATTTTATTAAACATAAAAATCACATCGATGGATTTACCATTGCCCACGAAAATTTGGCACTATTGAACGTGAAAATTGACAAATAAATCAACATAAAATCAACCATCATGAAAAACAACATTTTTTATCTATTTATTTTAACAATACTCTTTATTTCTTGTGCTGAAAAAGTAAAATCAGCAACAGAAAGTGTTTCTTCTTATTTCGATTACTCCAACAGCGATAACCAACTAACAGGCGGTATTAAAATGATTCCCATCACCACGCCAAAAGGCACATTTAACGTTTACACAAAACGTGTGGGCAACAATCCGAAAATGCGTGTTTTGCTGCTGCACGGCGGACCTGGAGGCACCCATGAACAATTTGGAAATTTTGACGGCTATCTTCCCAATGAAGAAATTGAATATATCTACTATGATCAATTAGAATCATATTATAGCGATAAGCCAAATGATTCAACTTTATGGACCATCGAACATTATGTGGAAGAAGTAGAGCAAGTACGCAAAGCGCTGAATTTGAATAAAGACAATTTTTATTTGCTGGGACAATCTTGGGGAGGAATTTTGGCGATGGAATATGCTTTGAAATATCAGGATAATTTAAAAGGACTTATAATATCCAATATGATGGCGAGCGCTCCGGCATATACCAAATATGCCAATGAGGTTTTAGGTCCACAAATGAGTCCTGAAGTTTTTAAGGAAATTATGGCTATGGAAGCCAAAAACGATTTTAACAATCCAAGATATAGCGAGCTTTTAATGAATCATTATTATACCCAATATATTTTGAGAATGCCTTTGGAAAAATGGCCAAAATCGATCAACTTACTTTTTGAGCATCTTAACCCAAATATTTATGTTTATATGCAAGGCCACAGTGAATTTGGTATGACAGGTAATGCCTCCCTAAAAAATTGGGATGTATCCAATAGACTCAAAGAAATTAAAGTCCCAACCTTAATGCTTGGTGCAAAATACGACACTATGGATCCAAAATATATGCAATGGATGGCTACTTCGGTGCAAAAAGGACGAAGTGTAACCACCAACGGAAGCCATTGTTCACAATTTGACGATCCGCAAATCTATTTCAGTGGATTGATTAAATTCATTAAGGATGTTAATGAAGGGGAATTTTAACTGATTTAAAACTAACTAACTAACTAACTAACTAACTAACTAACTAACTAACTAACTAACTAACTAACTAAAATCAATCAATATGTATTTAAAACAATCCTTAATTATTGCTTTTGCATTAAGCGTAATTAGCCTTGGCGCTTGGGAATTTTATTGGCGGACACAAGGCTTTTATCCAACATTGGATGATAACGAAAGTCTATGGTCAGTACAGCGATCGAGGTTAGAAAAAGCAACTGATCAGGATGTAGTGCTTATTGGATCATCACGCGTGCTCTTTGATATTCAGCTAAATGAATGGGAAAATGAAACCGGAAAACGCCCAATCCAATTGGCTTGCGTGGGTTCCTCTCCCTTGCCGGTTTTTCACGACATTGTTGAGAAAACAGATTTTAAGGGAACCGTTTTAGTGGGCGTAACACCAGGTTTATTTTTTTCTACCACATTTCCAAAAGCACGACCTTGGGAATGGCCACAATCACGAGTGGATTATTATCATAAAAGAACCTATGCACAGCGGTCAAATCACGCATTATCAATGCCGTTTCAGGAAAATTTTGCCTTTATAAGCGAAGATGAAGGAGTTGATGGCTTGAAATTAAAGGAATTAATAGGCAAAATTAAAGTAGGGGAAAGGGTTTTTGACCCAATGCCGCCTTTTCACGAATTTGGTGAAATAGCAAAAGACAGAAATTTAAAAATGAAAGAAATTACGGTAACCGATACCGCTTATGCCAACTCTATCAAAAAAGTTTGGATGTTTTTTGGGAAAGGCGCTCCGCCACCCGATAAAAAATCTACGATGGCTTTCTTTTTGGCCGATCTAAAGAAATTTGAAGCAAGAGGAGGAAAGGTTATTTTAGTTAGATGCCCTTCAAGTGGCGGCGTTAGAATGGCAGAAAATATGGGATTGCCAAGAAATCAGTTTTATGACGATTTGGTGAAACAGGCGCAAGTGAAAAGTTACCATTTTGAGGATTATGAACAATTTAAGAATTTGGAATGTCCGGAATGGTCCCATCTATCTGCTTCCGATGCGCAATTTTTTACTGCGGAATTGGTAAAAATAATGATCAAAGACGGTGCACTAACCAATTATAAAACAAATTGAACTTGAATCTACAAAAATCATTGCTCATTGCGATTGTATTAAGCCTGTCAGGCTTAGTAGCTTGGGAAAGTTACTGGCGTGCTAAACCTGAATATTATAAAGCTTCTCTGGAAGATGATCGATATTTATGGGCCAAAGAGCGCGCAAAAGTAGAAATCGCCACCAAAGAAGACGTCATTATAATTGGGTCTTCCAGAACCGGTTTTAATTTTAATACGCATATATGGGAAGCTGTTCAAGGCGTAAAACCCATTAATTTATCAACTGACGGCAAACCTCCAGGACCTTTTTTGGAAGATATTGTTTATAACACTTCATTTAATGGAACTATAATCGTAGGCGTTACGTCATTAATGTGGTTTTCTTCAAAAGATAATCCAAGGTGGAGTGATGCCAAAAAATGGGCCGATCATTACCATAATCAAACCTATGCCCAAAAGTTAGGCTATTTTATATCAAAACCATTGCAAAGAAATTTAGTGATGCTCACCTCTTCAGAGTTAAAGTTTTACAATGATTTAGACTTAAAATCATTAATAAATACCATATATTTTGATATTGATGGCCGACCAGATTACCGATTTAAACTGCCCAATTTTAGTTCTCACGATGAAGACAGAAATTTAATAATGTTTCCCATTATGACTGCCAATCCTGATTTTGCAAAACAAATTCAAGATGTTTGGAATCAATTTTTACCGTATTTACCTGATTTTGATGTTGTAAAAGATGAAATACCTGCAATAATAAACAATTATCTCATCGTAATTAATGATTTTAAAGCGCGTGGCGGTAATATCATTTTTATTGAACATTATGCTGAAGATGAATGGAATAAACATTCCAATAGAATGCTTCCGAGAAAAGAAGTGTGGGATAGATTTGTAGCAGCAGCAAACTGTCCAGCTTACCATTTTGAAGATTATGAATTTATGTCAAAATATACCTTGCCTGATTGGTCACATATGAATTCTGAAGATGCCAAATCCTATACAAAAGATATGGTAAATCAACTAATAAAAGATGGACACCTTACAAAAAAAACTAACTAAAACCAACTAATTATGTTATTCAACTCATTAAGCTTCGTCGTATTTTTAGTCATTGTTTTGATTTTATATTATGCAAAACTATTCAGCTGGACCAACAAAAAAAGAATGCTCTTGTTTGCGAGTTATGTTTTTTACGGACTTTGGAATCCGCCATTGGTTATTTTACTTTGGATTTCCACGATGGTCGATTGGATTGCAGGAAACAAACTGGCCAAGGAAGAAAATCAAAAAAATAGAAATCTATGGCTACTATTGAGTATGTCCGTAAATCTGGGTTTTTTGGCTTTTTTCAAATACGGAAATTTTTTATTGGAAAATTTTACGGCATTGGTAAATTCGGTAGATATCTATTACCATCCACAAAAAATGGATATTATTTTGCCAATGGGAATTTCATTTTACACTTTTCAAACAATGTCTTATACCATTGATATGTACAATAGAAAAACAGAACGGGCAAAAACTTTTTTGGATTTTGCGCTTTATGTGACCTTCTTTCCGCAATTGGTTGCAGGACCGATAGTAAGAGCTGGCGATTTAATTTCGCAATTTTATGAAGAAAAAAAGGCGACCATAAATCAGTTTATTTGGGGATTATTTTTGTTGACCATCGGTTTATTTCAAAAAGTGGTGATGGCAGATACTTTATTGGCTGATACTGCCGACACCGTTTTTGGATCGGATAAGGTGTTGAATTTTTGGGATGCCTGGTCGGGTACTTTGGCTTTTTCCGGACAAATATTTTTTGATTTTGCGGGGTATTCAACTTGCGCCATTGGAATTGCATTAATGTTAGGAATGGTATTGCCCGATAACTTTAGGTATCCTTATGCTGCGTTAGGTTTTTCAGATTTATGGAACCGATGGCACATCTCATTATCAAGCTGGTTAAGGGATTATTTGTACATTCCATTAGGCGGAAATAGATTTGGCGTTACACGTATGTATGCCGCACTTATGATTACGATGCTTTTAGGCGGTTTATGGCACGGTGCCGCTTGGACTTTTATGGTTTGGGGCGGTTTGCACGGCGTTTATTTGATATTAGAAAAACTTCAAAAGCGATATATTCCGTTTAAAATTACGGTGTGGAATGGGATGTTCTTGGCTTTTGTAACTTTTACCTGCGTAAACTTCACTTGGGTATTTTTTAGGGCGAGAGAATTTAAAACAGCTTGGAATATGATTACATCTATGTTGTTTTTAAATTCAGATGGCGAAAAAATATTGCAAAGCTTCGATATTTTAAAAGTTTGTGTGGTTGTCGGTTTAATGTTTATCTGCCATTGGTTTATGAGAAATTCTTCTTTAAAAGAAGTTTCATTAAAAACATCTCCTTGGGTTTTGGGAATTGTTTGGGCTTTTATGTTTTTGCTGATAGCCATTGCGCAAGGAAGCGGCGAACAGTTTATTTATTTTCAGTTTTAGCAATCAGACAAAACCAAAAATCGAATTAAATCCGCGTGCCTTTGTGTGTGGGATATAGAAATAATTCAATCTTGAAATTGATGAACGTTATATTTTAAAATCGATGCAATAATATGCTGTACCTAACGGCACAGAAAACATTATATTTACTATTTTGCTACCAATATAAAGTCCCTAACGGGACAAACAAAATTGAATCACTATGATCAAACTTTTCCCTAACATTCGCCAAAAACTCCTTGAACAAGGCAAGACAACAAATTATCTTAAATACGCCATTGGTGAAATTGTGTTGGTGGTTATTAACAAAACCGTTTTTTGTCCCGTTAGGGACAACCTATCGGTAGCAACAATCAATAACGAATTAAATCCTCGTGCCTTTAGGTACGAAATATAAACACGCAATTATGGCAAACACCTATACACAAATACATATTCAAACCGTTTTTGCGGTGCAAGACAGGCAAAGTTTGATTAAAAAAGAATGGAAAGATGAATTGTACAAATACATCACTGGCATCATTCAAAACAATGAGCATAAAGTATTGCAGATAAATGGAATGCCTGACCATATTCATATTCTGTTTGGGATGCGACCTACACAATCACTCTCAGATTTGATGAAACAAGTAAAACAAGATTCATCAAAATGGATAAACAATAAAGAATTTGTTAATGGAAAATTTTCGTGGCAAGCTGGTTTTGGAGCTTTTTCATATTCAAAATCGGAATTGCCTAATGTAATAAATTACATCAAAAACCAAGAGCATCATCATAAATCAAAAACATTTCAAGATGAATATATACAATTATTGAAAGAATTCAATATTGAATTTGAAGAACGCTACATATTTAAACCAATTGAATGATTATATCTTGTGCCTAAAGGCACAAAAAACAATTCGAACACAAAAAAGCTACCAAGATAAAGTCCCTAACGGGACAAACAAAATTGAATCACTATGATCAAACTCTTTCTTAACATCCTCAAAAAACTCCTACAAGAAGATAAAACCAACGCCTATCTTAAATACGCCATTGATGAAATTGTGCAGGTTGTCTAAACAAAACAAATTTATGTCCCAATAGGGACAAAAAATGGGTAACAACAAACAATAACGAATTAAATTCTCGTGCCTTTAGGTACGAAATATTGATATAATTCAATCTTGAATTTAATGAACGTTATATATTTAAACAAATTGAATGATTATATCTTATACCTAAAGGCAAAAAAAAATTTATGTACAAATAAGCTGCTGAAATAAAGTCTCTAACGGGACAAACAAAAATTGAATTACTGCGATCAAACTCTTCCTTAACATTCGCCAAAAACTCCTTAAACAAGGCAAAACAGCAACTACCGAAAATACGCCATTGGCGAAATTGTGCAGGTGGCTAACAAAACAATTTTATGTCCCGTTTGGGACAACATATAGGTAGCAACAAATAAAAAAAAGAATCAAATTCTCGTGCCTTTAGGTACGAAATATTGATATAATTCAATCTTGAATTTGATGAACGCTATATATTTAAACAAATTGAATGATTATATCTTATACCTAAAGGCAAAAAAAAATTTATGTACAAATAAGCTACTGAAATAAAGTCTCTAACGGGACAAACAAAAATTGAATTACTGCGATCAAACTCTTCCTTAACGTCCTCAAAAAACTCCTGCAAGAAGATAAAACCAACGCCTATCTTAAATACGCCATTGGTGAAATTGCGTTGGTGGTGATTGGTATTCTCATTGACCTGCAAATTAATAATTAAGAAGAAAGAAATAAAAAAACCATATTTTGCACTATAGTTTTTTCTTTGAAATTTGAGTATTTTTGCACCTATGATTAAAAACATCCAGCTTCGGATTCCTATTCAAGAAGAAAAGATTGAAGGAATTTTAAAGAAAAAAGCAGCACGCTTTTTAAACATTGCCGAAAAAGACATCAGTACCGTAAAAGTTTTGCGCAAATCAATTGATGCCCGAAAGTCTGACATTATTTTTAATTACAAAGTTGCCATATATATTCAAGAACAGGCTACGGAAACTGTGATTGATTCATTTTTATATAAAGATGTTTCAACCGCTAAAGAAATTCATATTATTGGTTTTGGTCCTGCCGGAATGTTCGCCGCTTTGCGTTGTATTGAATTGGGTTATAAGCCCATTGTGCTGGAACGCGGAAAAAAAGTCCAGGAGAGAAGGCGCGATTTACGTGCCATAAACCAGTTTCATATTGTTAATGAAGATTCCAATTATTGTTTTGGTGAAGGCGGAGCAGGAACGTATTCCGACGGAAAATTATATACCCGAAGTTTAAAACGTGGTGACGTGCGCCGGGTTTTTGAAAACTTTGTTTTTCACGGCGCCACCGAGCAAATTCTTGTGGATGCGCATCCGCATATCGGCACCAATAAACTGCCTAAAATTGTCGAAAATATTAGGGAAACTGTGTTGAAATATGGAGGTGAAATTCACTTTGAAAGCAGGGTGACAGATTTCATTATAAAAGACCATAAAATTTGTGCAATAAAATTGCAAAATGATAAAGAAATGCCTGTTCAGGCCTTAATTTTGGCGACTGGACATTCGGCACGTGATATTTATTATTTGCTGCACAGAAAAAACATTTCCCTAAAAGCCAAATCTTTCGCGATGGGCGTTCGGGTAGAACATCCGCAGCATATTATCGATTCCATTCAATATCATTGCGAAGACCAACGTAATGAATTGTTGCCTCCGGCTGCTTACAGTCTTGTGCATCAGGTAAATGACCGGGGCGTTTATTCATTCTGTATGTGTCCGGGCGGATTTATTGTACCGGCCGCAACATCGCCGGGCGAAGTGGTGGTAAACGGAATGTCGCCTTCAAAACGCAACAGCAAGTTTGCTAATTCAGGAATTGTGGTGGAAATTAATGCCGAAAAAGATTTGTACAAATACGAACAATTTGGTGTTTTAAAAGGGTTGGAATTTCAAAAAGATTTGGAAAAATTGGCTTTTTTGGCAGGCGGAAGAACTCAGGCTGCACCAGCACAACGTTTAACAGATTTTGTGGAAGGCCGATTGTCATCAAGTTTAAACGTAACTTCCTATCAGCCCGGATTAAAATCGGCGCCTTTACATTCCTTATTGCCAAAAATCATAGGAGGTAGGCTGAGAACGGGTTTTATGGAATTCGGACAAAAAATGAAAGGATTTTATACCGAAGAAGCCAATGTTGTTGGGGTGGAATCGCGGACATCTTCACCGGTAAATATTCCAAGAAAAGAAAATTTGGAACACCCTGAAATTGCCGGACTTTTCCCTTGTGGAGAGGGCGGAGGTTATGCCGGAGGTATTGTTTCTGCCGCTATGGACGGTGAACGTTGTGCAGAAGCTGCAATAAAAATGCTGCAATAATTTAATTTATTTCTTCAAAAATTTGATTGGGGATATTTTATATTAGGTTGAAAAAATTAGAAAAAACAGCTATTTTCGAACAAATATTTAACTTATATTGGGGTATTGTAAATTTTAAAATTTAAAAAATATGAAAGCATTAAAAATAATAGCAACAATCTTTTTAATTTTCACTTCCTTGCTTCAAGGATGTGCACAAGATAAAAAGACGAACTTAAAACCTGCCAATATGTACGAAATAGCAATCAACAGTTTAACTGGTGAAAAAATAGATTTAAATCAGTTTAAAGGAAAGAAAATCCTTTTTGTGAATGTGGCTTCCGAGTGCGGTTTTACGCCGCAATATAAGGATTTACAAAAATTACACGAAACTTATAAAGACAAATTGGTGGTCATCGGATTGCCTTGCAACCAATTTGGTGAGCAAGAATCTGGAACAACATCTCAAATCAAAAGTTTTTGCGAAAAAAATTACGGTGTTGATTTTTTGATGACAGAAAAAATAGACGTGAAAGGCGAAAATCAGCATCCATTGTATGCTTGGCTAACTAAAAAAGAATTGAATAGCGTTATGAATAGCAGCGTAAAATGGAATTTTCAAAAATATTTGGTGGATGAAAACGGAAAATTAATAGATGTTTTTTATAGCATTACAGAGCCATTAAGCGATAAAATTGTTAAATTAGTGAAGTAATCTAATGATTTGAAAATTAAATTTTTTCAACTTGTTTTTTTTATAGGAATTGTATTAAATCACAGCTTATATTTCTCCATAATTTAGTGCCAAAAGATCTCCAAATTGATACTTAAAATCCAAAATTTCTATGGATTTTCTGTTTGAAATTACTTTTTGTTTAATTTCAGTAACCTCTTCAAATTCAGGAATTTCAAGTCCGATATCTAAAGTGCATTTTGTATAAAATTCCTTCCTTGTTGGATGGGTATCTGCGCAACCGTTCAAGACTTCATTCCAAGCATTTTTTTCGATGACTTTTTCAATAAGTTGGATGCAATCATCCTGATGAATCATATTCACAAATCCATCCGGATTTGGTATTTTTCTTCCGTTTTTAAAAAAATTGCCCGGTTTTCTGTTATCCCCAAACATCCCTGCAAAACGAATAATGGTGGTTTCAAAATGGGCTGAATTTTTAAAAAGCATTTCAATAGTTGTCAATGCAGATGGAAGCGTTTCGGATTCTTCTGTCACAACTTCTTCAGAATTCCCATAAACGGATGTGGAACTTATAAAAATGACTTTTTTTATGGGCGATTTCTCAATGTGGCCAATCAAATTCCGAAAACTCTCAATATCTTTGGAAGGCAATGCCACAATTAAAATTTCCGAATCTAAAAATGCGGAGATATTGTGCGTTAAATTGTCGAGACTTATTAAAAAGGGCCTTATGCCAATTTCTTGAAATTCTCCAAGTTTTTCTTCAGAAGTGGTCGATCCTTTTACGGTAAATCCTTTTTTCATTAAACTGACGGCCAATGGTTTTCCAAGCCAGCCGCATCCCAATATGCTCATTTTTTCTTTCAAAATTTTATTTAAAATGATTGATATCAATATTTTATTAAAAAAATGTAAATATCTAATTTAATTATATTGTTTCAATTTTAACCGCTAACTACGCAAAGTATTACGCAAATTTCACAAAGTTCGCAAGGTTCTTAAAGCGAGAATTCAGTATTGTTAAAACAGATTTTATTTTTTAACAGCACTTTCCAATTCATTTAAACGCACCATTTTTTTGCGTTCCAAAAACTCCTGGATTCCTTCAAAATGCTCATTGACCCGTTTGTTGCCAAATTCGTATATTTTGCTCACCATTCCGTCTAAAAAATCACGGTCGTGCGACACCAAAATCAAGGTTCCGTCGAAATTCATCAGCGCTTGTTTCAAAATATCTTTGGTGCGCATATCGAGGTGGTTTGTAGGCTCATCCAAAATCAAAAGATTTACCGGTTCAAGCAGCAATTTAATCATTGCCAATCGCGTGCGTTCGCCACCCGAAAGTACTTTCACTTTTTTGTCCCAATCTTCACTGCCAAACATAAAAGCACCCAAAAAATCCTTTATTTTGGTTCGGATATCGCCTTTTGCTACATTGTCAATGGTTTGAAAAACAGTTGCCGTTTCATCGAGCAAAGAAGCTTCATTTTGCGCAAAATACCCAATCATCGTATTGTGTCCGAGCGTTAGCTTGCCGCCGTGCTCAATTTCGCCCATAATGGCTTTGATAAAAGTGGATTTCCCTTCGCCGTTTTTCCCTACAAAAGCGACCTTTTCACCGCGTTGAATGGCAAAAGTTGCGTCATCAAACACGAGATGTTTGTCGTAAGTTTTTGACACATTTTCTGCCGTTACCGGATAAGTACCGGAGCGGGGAGAAGGAGGAAAACGGAGTTTTAGGTGAGAGGTATCTATTTCATCAACTTCAACAATTTCAAGCTTTTCGAGCATTTTTACGCGCGATTGCACCTGCAATGTTTTTGAATATGTTCCTTTAAATCGGTCGATGAATTCCTGTGTGTCGGCTATTATTTTTTGTTGTTCATCCAACTGTTTTTGTTGCTGTTCGCGACGTTCTTTTCGCAGTTCAAGGTATTTGGAGTAATTCACCTTGTAATCGTAAATGCGACCCATCGTAACTTCAATGGTTCGTGTGGTAATTTTATCCACAAAAGCTCGGTCGTGAGAAATAATTATGACGGCTTTTCCGCTGTTTACCAGAAAATTTTCAAGCCACTGAACAGAATCTATATCGAGGTGGTTTGTTGGTTCATCCAATAAAATCAAATCTGGATTTTGCAGCAATATTTTCGCAAGTTCAATGCGCATACGCCAGCCACCGCTAAAATCGGCAGTTGGACGGTTAAAATCGGCGCGTTCGAAACCCAATCCCAACACAATTTTTTCGACTTCCGCATCAAAATTGATTTCACCGTTGCTGTACAATTTTTCGCTTAAAGCCGAGACCTGTTCTATAATAGCATAATATTCATCAGATTCGTAATCGGTGCGAACTGTCAGTTGATGATTTAGTTCATCCATCTTGGTTTGCATAGCAAGAATTTCAGAAAAAGCCTGAGAAGCTTCTTCAAAAACTGTTCGGTCATTCTCCGTCATTAAATGTTGCGGCAAATAAGCGGTAATTTTATCTTTAGGGACAGAAATTCGTCCGCTGGAAGCTTTTTGATATCCGGCAATGATTTTTAGCAAAGTCGATTTTCCTGCGCCATTTTTACCCATTAAGGCGATGCGATCCTTTTCATTTATCACAAAAGAAATGTCCTTAAAAAGCGTTGTACCTCCAAATTCCACACTCAATCCTTCTACTGAAACCATATAATTTTTTGAAAATTAGGCCGCAAAGGTAATGAAAACTTGTATAATTAGACAAGCTTCCAAAAATCAAACTAAAAAATAATTTGATTTTTTAAGAAGGCTATTTGTTTAAATAAACAGGAAGAATTTTACTTATTCCGTAGTCGATTCTTGCTTTGCAATCGTGTAAATCACCTTCAAACCTTAATTTTTTTGGAACTCCCAAACTGAAAATACCTTTTCCTTTCGCCATTCTTTCCAATTTGTGGAAATCCTTTTCTGATAAATTTTTATACAGTGAATCAAGAATTTTGCACTGTTCTTTCATTCCGTGTTCTTTGTCCCAGTTTTCTGCGTCTTTTCCAGTTATTAATTTATCAGAAAAATACAGTTTTTTTAATTTTGGAAATGTAAAATCAAATACTTTTATAGAACCTTCTCTTCCAAATTTAACAATATCTTTATTTCGAACAATAAAAATACGGATAAAGGAATTGTCTAATTTTGCCAATTCAGTTGCGGCTATCGCTGCGAAACCAATCCATTTTATTTCGTGTCCCCTTTGAATTCTTACTCTATCAAACCATAAATAAAAATCCCTTATCTGGCTGATTGTTTTATATTTTTTATTTCCATTTTCACTATTTAGGTTGTAACTATTTGCTTGACTCCAAGTAAATGTCTGTTTTATTCTATCGTTTTTTAACCAACAACCATTTTCAAGTATTATATTTTTTGTTTCTTTTTGGTAGGTTTTTAAATTTTTCCATTCTTGTGTAAAAGCCAGATTGGTTTGTATGAAGAGGATTAACGGAAGTATTTTAGACAGGAAAATTTTCAAAAGTGATGTTTTTAGGAGCTAAAGTTGCTTAAATTAAATGCAAATATACATTAAGTAAAGAAAAATCAAGAAACCAAATCGTAAATCATATTTCATAATTTAATTTGCGTATTCTATGATAAAAAGCGAATAAAAAAACATAAAAATCAATTCAATTGAAATTAGTATAACTGCAAAAAAGAAAATACAAAAATAGCCAATTTTGCTTTGGTTAACATCTGATTTAGCCATAATAATCGTAAAATTCCGCTGCGCCAGCTTGCAGAAAACGCCTACTAAAATGGCGAGCAAACCTAAAAAAAAAATTATTTAATCTAAGTTTAATTTAAGAGTTAAATATATGATTTTAAGTAGTTTATTATTTATTTGGCATACAATTATTTTTGATTAAATGTGTGAATAATGTAATTATGATTCAAAATTATGTAACAACTATTTAATCGTTTGATTGCAACTTTGCACTAAATTAAATAATAATCATATTAAAAAAAATATAACATAATGAAAGCACAAAAAGTAATTTTGGTAACATTGGCAAGCGCTGCAGTTGGAGCAGCTTTAGGAATTTTGTTTGCGCCGCACAAAGGATCGAACACAAGAAAGAAAATTTCTCAAAAAGGAAATGATTATTTGGAGGAATTTGAAGAAAAATTCAATGAATTTGTTGACAATGCCACCAGTAAATTTGAATCAATGAAAGGTGAAGCCACTAAAACGGCAAAAAATAAAATTATTGAAGTGGAAGAAGTTGTGGATGAAGTTTTGGAGGAAGCCATAAAATAAAAATGCAATTGGTGAATTAACTTTCAAGTATTGATTGCCATTTTAATGGATTAATATTTGAAAGTTAAAGCCAATGTTTATAAAACAAGTACCAATTCAGTTACATATTGTTTTTTTAGTCAACCAATTAATTGGAAATTATATGTTTAAATTTGAAGAAATAAAGGCAGCCGAATTGGTCATTGCCAACATTGAACTTGATTTTCAAAATGAAGAGAAAGAAAAACGAGCGGCAGAATTAATTATTGCCAATATAGAACTTGCCTTTCAAAATGAAGAGAAAGAAAAAAGGGCCGCTGAATTGGTGATTGCCAACATAGAACTTGCTTTTCAAAATGAGGAGAAAGAAAAACGGGCCGCAGAGTTGATTATAGCTAATGAAGAACTGGCTTTTCAAAATAAAGTGAAAGAAAAAAGGGCCGCTGAATTGGTGATTGCCAATAAAGAACTCGCATTTCAAAACAGAGAAAAAGAAAAACGGGCTGCAGAGTTAATTATTGCCAACGAAGAACTAGCTTTTCAAAATAACGTGAAAGAAAAAAGGGCCGCTGAATTGGTGATTGCCAATGAAGAATTGGCCTATCAAAATGAAGAGAAAGAAAACAGGGCAGCTGAACTGGTGATTGCCAATGAAGAACTTGCCTTTCAGAACGAAGTTAAAGAAAGACGGGCATCAGAGTTGATCATTGCCAACAAGGAATTGGCGTTTCAAAATGAAGAGAAAGAAAAAAGGGCAGCCGAATTGGTGATTGCCAACAAGGAACTTGCTTTTCAAAATGAAGAGAAAGAAAAGCGTGCGGCCGAGTTAATTATTGCCAACAAAGAACTTGCTTTTCAAAATAAAGCAAAAGAAAAACGTGCAGCCGAACTAATTAATGCCAAAGAGCGCGCAGAAGAAAGTGATCGTTTAAAATCGGCTTTTTTAGCCAATATGTCTCATGAAATTCGTACGCCAATGAACGGTATTTTAGGTTTTGCCGGACTTTTGACAACCCCAAATCTTACTGGTGAAAAACAACAAGAATATATCCGAATTATTGAGAATAGCGGAAAGAGAATGCTTAATATCATCAATGATATTGTAAGTATTTCGAAAATAGAATCGGGAATTCTGGATGTTAATATATCCGAATCGAATCTAAATGAGCAAATGGAGTACATCCATAACTTCTTCAAGTCGGAAACCGATAAAAAAGGAATCCAATTTATCTCTAATAATTCGTTGTCCAAAAATGATGTTGTGATAAAAACCGACAAGGAAAAACTCTATGCAATTCTGACAAATCTTGTTAAAAATGCCATTAAATTTACCAATGAAGGCTCCATTGAATTTGGATGTAAAAAAAATGGAAAATTCCTTGAGTTTTATGTAAAAGATTCAGGGGTAGGCATTCGCCATGAACAAAAAACACTCATTTTTGAAAGGTTTAGGCAGGGAAGTGAATCATTAAGCCGCAATTATGAAGGTGCCGGATTGGGCCTGTCGATTTCAAAAGCGTATGTTGAATTGTTAGGCGGAAAAATTTGGGTTGAAAGTGAAGAAGAAAAAGGCTCAAATTTTAGTTTTACCATTCCATACATTATTAAAAAAACAGAAAATATTGTTATGGGTGATTTTGGTAATATTGAAGAAAAAAATCAAACCAATAACCTTAAAATATTGATTACAGAAGACGATGAAATAACAGAAAAATTAATTGCAATACAGGTTGAAAAATATTCTAAAGAAGTTTTAATAGCCAGAAGCGGATTAGAGGCAGTGCAAATTTGCCGTGACAACCCCGATATTGATTTGATTTTAATGGATATTAAAATGCCGAAAATGAATGGCTATGAAGCCACAAAGCAAATTCGACTGTTTAATAAAAAAGTAATTATTGTTGCGCAAACAGCTTATGCGCTTTTGGGTGACAAAGAAAAATCAATTGAAACGGGATTTAATGACTATATTTCTAAACCTTTTAAAAATGTAACTTTTACTGAATTAATGGAAAAGCATTTTAAAAATACAAAGAAAAATTAAAGCCAATCGAAACCTAAAATAAGACAAACAAAATCGACCTTAGATCTTGCCAAGAATTTCGGCAAGTGAACTTGCAAGAAAATTTGTCTAAAAACAAAAAAAAATGGAAATACAGCCAAGTATATTTGAAACACTATTTGATAAAGCAGAAACTTTTGGTAAAACCACCTACGAGATTTCAAAGCTAAAAGCGTTGGAAACAACCACAGTTGTGGCCACATCTGTGGTAGCAAGAATTAGTGTCATCCTTATGATCTCAATGTTTCTCCTTGTTTTTAACATTGGCGTTGCGCTATACCTAGGAGAATTACTCGGGAAGTTTTATTATGGTTTCTTTATTGTGGCCGCATTTTACTTAGTTGCCGGCTTAATCTTGCATTTCTTTCTTCATAAATGGATTGAAAAACCGTTGAGCAATTTAATCATTTCACAAGCATTAAAATAAACGAATTTATGGAACCAATAAAAACGCAACACGAGCTTAGAGCCGCCATTCTTCGTTTAGAATATCAACAAGCTGAAGAAGGTAAAGCATTGAAAGAACAATTTCAAACAGCTTATAACAGTGTTAAGCCTGCAAACATTATATTAAACACTTTAAAAGATCTGGGAGATTCCGATTTTATAAAAGATGGTATTTTAAACACTTCAGTTGGTTTTGGAACTGGATATCTTTCAAAAATGCTCTTTCAGGGCGTAGTCAACAGTCCCATAAAAAAGCTTCTGGGATCGGCATTAATGTTTGGCATCACAAACGTTGTGGCAAAAAATCCTGATAGCATTAAAGCAATGGCTAAAAAAATATTTAACCTATTTGGCAGCCATTCAAATGAAGAAGTTAATGAAACAGAAAAAAGCGACCCCTATGAATGAAATTTAAGGTATGAACACAAATAGTAGTTTCAACTTGCCATTTTATGTAAAAACAACAATTCTTTTGGTGGGGATTTTTGTGTTTACCAGTATGCTTTATATCGCCCAAGATATCATTGTCCCGCTCATTTTTTCAGTAATGATTGCCGTTTTGCTTTATCCCATTGTCAACTTCTTTGTAAGAATGAAAATGAATAGGGTGGTTGCCATCATTTTTACCTTATTTCTTACCATTTTAGTCACAGCATCATTAACGGCATTAATATTCAGGCAAGCAAGTATTTTTGTGGATTCCTGGCCATTAATGGTCGAAAAATTTTCTATTACCATTAACGAATTTACCCATTGGGCTTCCCGTTATTTTGATTTGAACCAATGGAAAGTGAACAGATGGATCACAAATACAAAAAATGATTCACTTACTATAAGCGGTGCGGAAGTTGGAAAAACGATGTTTGTGGTGGGCAATGGATTGATGGTGATGCTGTTGGTTCCTGTATATGTATTTCTGTTATTGTATTACAACAAACTTATTATAGAATTTATTCACCGGGTATTTGTCAGCAGCGACCAAAACCAAATTAGCAAAATTATTTCCGAAACAAAAACCGTTATCCAACGCTATCTTGCCGGATTGGTGATTGAAGCCATTATTGTGGCCATATTAAACACTGCGGCACTTTTTGCGCTTGGCATTGAATATGCTATTCTGCTTGGTATTCTGGGCGCATTGCTCAATGTTATCCCTTATATTGGCGGACTCGTTGCCGTTGCATTGCCAATGGCCGTTGCTTTAGCCACAAAAGACTCGGGCATGTATGCTTTATACGTTTTGGGAATTTATTATATTATTCAGTTGATAGACAATAACTTAATTGTTCCAATGGTTGTATCGTCAAAAGTAAGAATCAACGCACTTTTCGCCATCATCGTTGTGTTTGCAGGCAATGCGTTGTGGGGTATCTCAGGAATGTTTTTGTCAATTCCGCTCCTTGCCATCATAAAAGTTATTTTTGACCATATAGAACCATTAAAACCTTGGGGATTTTTATTGGGCGACACCATTCCCACAACTTCAAAAATAACTCCGATTTTAAAGAAAATTAAGAAAAAAATTACCGAATAAACGGTATTATTTGGGCCTGCCGATCTTTTTGGTGGGCGTTCCCCGCCAGTTGGCGGGTCGGGCTTTCACTACTCGCATTTTTTAGTTGCGAAAAGCAACTAAAAAAGTGCTCAAACATGCCGTTCAATCCCTAACGCAAATTAATTTACCTCCCGATAGATTCTGGGAATTAGACCTGCCTGCCGGACAGGCAGGTTTTCGATTATTTTAACAAATTTTTCTTGCGGTCTTAGCGCTTTTTCTTTGCGATATTTTGCGGTTAAAAAATCCGTAAAATATAGAGCATTATTAAATTTTTACGCTACCAACTTTAAACTTTTTAACTTTGGTGCTCATTAACAACAATAAATGCCGCGATTTTTAGAATTTAGCCTTTTATGGCTATATTTGCCGCTTGAAACAGCTTTTTATGAAACCTAACATTGAGGAAACATCCAGTAAAGTAAGCCAGGAACAAATTGATTCCTGCATTGCTATATTGGAACAATTGGTTAATGACACCAATCAGGTTTTTGAGCTCTCGGAAGAAAAACGAATTGCATTATTTAAAGCTGCCGGAATGTTGACCAGGCCAAGCCGAGAAGCATTTTCCCAAGGAAAAAAAGACGCCAAAAAATCCATCAAACGCAAAATGGTCGCACGCGATCGTCATGCACGTAAAGAAACGGGCATCAGAAGCGCCCGTGAAGCTATTATTTTTGAAGCGCCAAAGTTAATGGAACACATTGATGCCTCAAAAAACAAAAAACTCGAACTCGAATCTCCCCGAAATTGCTACGTTTGTAAAGCGGTGTACACCAAACTGCATCATTTTTACGATACCATGTGCCAAGAATGCGGCGATTTCAATTACGCCAAACGTTTTCAATCCGCTGATCTAACCAATCAAGTGGCAGTTGTCACAGGTTCTCGTTTAAAAATAGGCTACCACATTACCTTAATGTTGTTGCGTGCAGGCGCCACGGTGGTTGCCACCACAAGGTTTCCTGTGGATTCCGCATTGCGATTTTCCCAGGAAAAAGATTATTTTGATTGGGCCGATCGCCTAAAAATTCACGGACTCGATTTAAGACATATTCCAAGTGTCGAAATTTTTTGCAATTATATAGAGCAGCAATACAGCCGATTGGATATTCTCATCAACAATGCTGCGCAAACCGTAAGAAGACCGGCCGGATTTTATCATCATTTAATGGCAAAAGAAGAAATGAATTTTGATGATTTACCGCAATTCACCAAAAATTTGCTCAGCAACCATCACAACTGTTTGCAGGAATTGAGAAGTCTTTCTTCAGAAATTGCAAACAATCAAACCAATATTCCGGTGACCTGGCACGGATCGGAACCAGGAATCGGACTAAGTTCTTCCGCAAAATTGTCGCAAATTCCTTATAGTTTCGACAATTCTTTGACCGCGAGCGAAGTTTTTCCGGAAGGAAAACTGGATGCCGATTTACAGCAGGTAGATTTAAGAAAAACAAACAGCTGGCGATTGAAATTGGGCGAAATTGAAACCACAGAAATGATTGAGGTTCAATTGGTGAATGCCGTTGCGCCATTTGTGTTGTGCAACCGCTTGTCCAATTTAATGAAAAAAGAAAATACCGGACAAAAACACATCATCAACGTGTCGGCAATGGAAGGGAAATTTCACCGATTTACGAAACAAGATCGGCATCCACATACCAACATGGCCAAGGCTGCGTTGAATATGATGACGCATACTGCGGCTTCAGATTTTGCCAAAAGCGGAATCTATATAAACGCAGTGGATACAGGTTGGGTGACCGATGAAGATCCGGTTGATTTGTCCAAACATAAAATAGAAGTGCACGATTTTCAGCCGCCTTTGGATATTGTTGATGGTGCGGCACGTGTTATGGATCCGTTATTCGACGGCATCAACACAGGGAAACATTGGAGCGGTAAATTTTTAAAAGATTATCGCCCGATAGACTGGTAAAGCCCCCTAACCCCCGAAGGGGGGACGGAGCGTAAAGAAAACAGCTGGTAGCTGTTTTTAGCGATAGTGCCAGCTGGCGCGTTGGCCTTTAAAAAGTTTTTAATTTTAAATAATGTTAGAATTTCTAATCAAACTCCCTTTCCTTCGGAAAGGGCTGGGGATAGGAAAAATAAATAGTTAAACAATGGAAGAACAGCCAAACAATCCGCTTCACGGCGTTAAACTTGCAGAAATACTTCAATTTTTGGTGGCGATGTATGGCTGGGAAGAATTGGGTGAACGCATTAACATCAATTGCTTTAAATCGAATCCTTCCATAAATTCGAGCTTAAAATTTCTAAGAAAAACCCAATGGGCGAGGGATAAAGTTGAAAATCTTTATTTGCGTTCCATCAAATAAAAATTCTAAAATTGTTACTCACATCTGTTTGTAAAAAATACTACTTTTACATTATAAATTCTTGAATATGCCAAATAAAAAATATAAAATAGCCGTATTGCAGCTAAATTTAAATGATATCGCTGAAAACAATTTAAAAAAATGTTTAAGCTGGGTAAAAGATGCCTCAAAACAAGGCGCGGAAGTCATTTCGTTACCCGAATTGTACAGCAGCCATTATTTTTGTCAGAGTGAGGACACCGATAATTTTTCGCTGGCTGAAGAATTGTACAGCACGTCATTCATCGCTTTCAGCGCATTGGCAAAGGAATTGGGCGTGGTGATTATTGTTCCGTTTTTTGAAAAAAGAATGGCAGGAATTTACCACAACAGCGCTTATATTATTGATACGGACGGATCTGAAGCAGGGTTGTACCGTAAAATGCACATTCCGGACGATCCGCAATTTTATGAAAAATATTATTTTACGCCTGGAGATATCGGTTTTAAATCATTTCCCACCAAAAAAGGCAATATAGGCACGCTAATTTGTTGGGATCAATGGTATCCGGAAGCAGCCAGATTAACGGCTTTGCAAGGCGCAGAAGTGTTGTTTTATCCTACCGCCATTGGGTGGCTTCCACTTGAAAAAGAAGAATATGGCGCAAAACAGCACAATGCCTGGATGAGCGTAATGAAAGGCCACGCCGTGGCAAACGGTGTTTATGTGGCGGCCGCAAACAGAATAGGCTTGGAAAAATATGCACCAAATACGGCAGGTATTGAATTTTGGGGATCTTCTTTTATTTGTGGTCCGCAAGGTGAAATATTGGCACAGGCATCGCACGATCAAGAAGAAATTTTGATGGCTGATGTTGATTTAAATTTACAGGAAAATGTGCGTCAGAACTGGCCATTTTTTAGAGACAGAAGAATTGAGGCTTATGGCGATATCACTAAAAGAGCCATCGATAAATAATGGAGCATAACAGAAGATTTCCGGCAGAATGGGAAAAACAACAGGGAATATTGCTTTGTTTTCCTCAAAACGGCAACGATTGGCCAGGAAAATATGGGGCAATTCAATGGGCTTTTGTGGAATTTATCAAAAAAGTAGCCCAGGTTGAAGAAGTTTTTTTAATAGTGGCCAATGAAAAATTGAAAGAAAAAGTGACTGGAATGCTGGAAATGGCGCACGTGAAAACTAAAAACGTTTCTTTCATCATTCAAAAAACAAACAGAAGCTGGATGCGGGATTCCGGACCGATTGTTGTTAAAAATGGCAAAAATGGGAGGGAAGCCTTAAATTTTAATTTCAACGGTTGGGCAAAATACTCCAATTATCAACTTGATAAATTGGTGCCATCAAAAGTTGCGGCGTTTTTGGACATTCCGCTAACGCAGGCAATGTATCAAGGAAAACCTGTAGTTTTGGAGGGCGGCGCTATCGACAGCAACGGAAAAGGCACTTTGTTAACTTCAGAAGAATGTTTGCTGCATTCCAGTATTCAAGTCAGAAATGAAAATTTCACCAAAGCAGATTATGAAGCGGTTTTTAAAGAATATTTGGGAATCACCAATGTAATTTGGCTGGGCGATGGCATTGTTGGAGATGATACGCACGGACATATTGATGATTTGTGCCGATTTGTGAATGAAGACACCATTATTACTGAGGTGGAAAATAATCCCAAAGATCCAAATTACAAGCCATTACAAGACAATTTAAAACGATTGCAACAGGCAAAACTGGAAAACGGAAAATCGCCCAACATTGTTTGTTTGCCAATGCCAGAGAGAATCGATTTTGACAATTTGAGAATTCCGGCGAGTTATGCCAATTTTCTCATTTTAAACAAATGTGTTTTGGTGCCTACTTTTAACGATCCAAATGACCGAATTGTTTTAAATATTATTGCAGACTGTTTTCCTGACAGAGAAATTATTGGCATAAGCGCCATCGATTTAATTTGGGGTTTTGGCACTTTGCATTGTTTGAGCCAACAAATTCCTGCTTAATTGATTCTAAACTTTCAACAAGGGGTTTTAACCCCTTGCCAATATTATTGCTGTTTTTTCAACAAGGGGTTTTAACCCCTTGCCAATGAAATTGCTGCACTTTTAACAATGGTTTTAACCCCTTGCCAATATCATTGCTGCACTTCCAACAAGGGGTTAAAACCCCTTGCCAATATTAATGCTGCTATTTCAACAAGGGGTTAAACCCCCTGACAACAAAATAAACATTGAGTTAGGGATTGCCCTTCGACTCCGCTCAGGGTAAAAAAAGCCCGACCTGCCTGCCAGCTGGCGGGAAACTCCCAAAATATTATTGAATTAAACCAATGATATTTTATCAATAATAATTTTTTAACTCATTTTTGGCTATAAATTGACAGTAATATTTTTTTGGCGAAGAAATATTTCACTCATAATTTCCTTTAACAACAATCAATTATTTCACTAACAGCCAGTTAGTTATGTTATTTTAAATCGATTTTAAATTTAGACTGAATAAAAATAATTCTAAAACATAGGGCAAAAACCCTTAAAAGGCGGTACTTTTGTTGGTCATAAAATCAAAAAGTTTGTCCATAACAGCCATAGAATTAGAAGAGAGAAAAGCAGGTAAAGATCTTTACAGCTACCAAAAAGAAGCAATTAACAAAATTTTTAAATGCTTTGAGGATAAGCCGGATGATTACCATTTGTTATTCCAATTGCCTACGGGCGGCGGGAAAACGGTGATCTTTTCTGAAATTGTGCGACAATATTTGAAGCATCACAACAAAAAAGTATTGGTGTTAACGCATCGGATTGAATTATGCAAGCAAACTTCGACGATGTTAACCGAATTTAACGTTAACAACAAGGTCATCCACAGCAAAGCAAATTTAGACGATCAGGAAAATTACAGCTGTTTTGTGGCGATGGTGGAAACTTTGAATAACCGTTTGAATGACGACAAACTTGATATTTCTGATATTGGTTTGGTAATTATTGATGAGGCACACTACAATTCTTTTACAAAACTCTTTAAGTTTTTCAACAAATCGTTTTTTTTAGGCGTTACCGCAACGCCATTAAGTTCGAATATGCAATTGCCGATGAACGACAATTATGATGAATTAATTGTTGGGGAAACCATAGAATCTTTGATTCAAAATGAATTTTTATCGAACGCAAAAACATTTTTATACAATGTTGGCTTAACTTCCCTTGTGGTTGGCGCCAATGGTGATTATACGGTAAAATCATCCGAAGATTTGTACTCCAACAATGATATGCTGGGCAAATTATTGTCGGCTTATGAAGAGCATTCCAAAGGAAAGAAAACATTGATTTTTAACAATGGAATCAGCACTTCGCTGCATGTTTACGAAATGTTTAGGGCGGCGGGTTACACCATTGCGCATTTGGACAATACCGCCACAAAAAAGGAAAGAGAACTTATTTTAAAGTGGTTTAAAAAAACACCAAATGCCATTTTAACTTCGGTAAGTATTTTAACAACCGGTTTTGATGAACCTACGGTTGACACTATTATTTTAAACAGGGCCACAAAATCGCTGACGTTATATTACCAGATGATTGGCCGTGGTTCCCGTATTTTAAAGACTAAAAACACGTTTAACGTGATTGATTTGGGAAATAATTTCCATCGATTTGGTCCGTGGGGCGCCGATTTAAACTGGCAAAGCATTTTTACTTCACCCAATTATTATTTGGACAAATTACTGAATGATGAAGAATTGGAAAGCAATTTTGAATACCAAATGCCTGCTGAATTACGTACTGAATTTTCGAACTCACAAACAGTACATTTCGATATCAAACAAACCTATAAAGATGCCGTTAAAATAGGAGAATCTTCAAAAGTGGTTTTAGAACGTTCTATTGCACAACACGCAAAAATTTGTGTCGAAAACAGTGAGGATGTTTACGACGCTTTAATTTTGGCCAATAAATTAGGGGAAGATATTGAATACAGAATTCACCATTATACCAAATGCATCAGCAAAAGCACCACAAATTTTGCCGATTGGCTGAAAGACGATTACGGAAAAAAACTTCGTTTGTATTTACGCGATAATTTCGACACTGTTTTTGAAGAAGTTTATGGGCGTCCGCCAGAAGATTAATTTATTTTCTGAATATTGATTTTAGCCAAATTTCTTCTGATAAAGGACTTTTTTGTTTTATAAATTATTTTATTTATAAAATATAATTAATTGTATATAAATACATTAAAACACATTACCTCAATAAATAAATTAAATATTGACATTTTTGCAACATGGCAAACATCATTAAAGAACAGCAACATATTTTAGACAAATTGAGTATTGAAAAGCTCAATAAAATGCAGCAAGAAGCTGAAATTGCAATCAACTCTAACAACAATATTGTTTTATTGTCGCCAACCGGAACCGGAAAAACGTTGGCTTTTTTGTTGCCAATTATTAAAGCATTGGATGCAGATTGTGCTGAAGTTCAGGCATTGATTATTGTCCCTTCAAGAGAGTTGGCGATTCAAATTGAGCAGGTTACACGAGAGATGGGAACAGGTTTTAAAGCGAATGCGGTTTATGGCGGACGTCCATTTTCAAAAGATAAAATTGAGTTGAACCATTTACCGGCCATTTTGATTGGCACGCCCGGCAGAATTGCAGATCATTTACGACGCGGCACTTTTTCAACTCAAAACATCACCACATTGATTTTGGACGAATTCGATAAATCATTGGAAATTGGTTTTGAAGAAGAAATGAAAGAGATTATTTTGGGATTGCCAAAGGTGAACAAACGCATCTTGACTTCGGCCACACAAGCTTTAAGAATTCCGAAATTTGTGGGATTGAACAATCCGGCTACCATCAATTATTTGAAGGAAGTTGGGGAAAAAGCACCACTTTTAAAAATAAAAACCATAATTTCTCCAACCAAAGATAAATTGGAAACTCTGGTAAAAACGCTTTGCCATATAGAAAATGAGCCCGCCATTGTTTTCTGTAATTTTAGGGATACCATTGAAATGGTGAGCGATTTTTTGAACGACCATAAAATTGAACACGGCTGTTTTTATGGCGGAATGGAACAAAAAGACCGGGAAAAAACTTTGATAAAATTTCGTAACGGCACACATCAGGTTATTGTGGCTACCGATTTAGCGGCCAGAGGATTGGACATTCCCGAAATAAAATACATTATTCATTATCAGCTTCCTTTAAAACAGGATGAGTTCACGCACAGAAACGGCAGAACGGCCCGTATGAACGCAAAAGGAACAGCGTATGTGATACAGTGGGAAAAAGAAAAAAGATCGGAATTTACGCCAGATGCTGCTATTGAAATCCTTCAAAACAAACCCACGCCAAAAACTTCCAAATGGGAAACGCTGTATATTTCAGGCGGTAGAAAAGATAAGATTTCAAAAGGCGACATTGCCGGATTGTTTATAAAACAAGGAAAATTAGGCAACGACGAATTGGGAATTATTGAACTCAAACAAGATTGCGCTTTTGTGGCCGTTCCTGCGTTAAAAGCAAATGAACTTATTAAAGTACTGAATAACACCAAATTGAAAAATAAAAAAGTGAGAATAGCGGTAGAGTAGCGGCAGTATTTTTACTTTAAACTTTATTTTATTATTGTTTAATTTTATTTCAAATAAAATAGAATTCAATTTACCTTTACACAAATTTATAATATGTCGAAACAATTCTCCGATTTAGGAATTTCAGCACCTTTGCTTAAAAGTTTATCCGATTTAAATATTTCTGAACCTACAGAAATTCAGCAAAAAACAATCCCTGTTTTACTGACAAAAAAAGATGATTTTGTGGGTTTGGCAAAAACAGGAACCGGAAAAACCGCAGCATTCGGATTGCCGTTACTGCAATTGATAGATTTAAATAAACAACATATTCAGGCTGTTATTTTGGTGCCAACCAGGGAATTGGGTCATCAAATTTTTAGCAATATAGAAGCATTTTCCAAATATTTGCCAGAAATTTCCATTGCGGAAGTTTGTGGCGGAATTCCCATAAAACCGCAAATTGAACGCTTGTCGAACACCACACATATTGTGATTGCAACTCCGGGACGTTTAATTGATTTGATCAAACGCAAAGCGATAGACATTAAACTTGCCAATTATTTGGTGCTTGATGAAGCCGATGAAATGGTGACTTCCCTAAAAGAAGGTTTGGATGAGATTTGCGCCGAATTGCCAAAAAAGAAACGGACTTTTTTATTCTCCGCAACTTTGCCGGGAACTATAAAACAGTTGGTGCAGAACTATATGTCCAAACACGTAATTATGGTGAGTGCCGATATGGAAACTGTCGGAAATCAGGCAATTGACCACGAATACGTGGTGGTTGAACCTATTGAAAAATTAGATGTTTTGATGCATTTTTTGACTTCAAAAGAAGGAGAACGCGGTATTATTTTTTGCAAAACAAAAGCGGCTGTTAATAAATTGGCCAAAAACTTGGCGATAAACCGATTTTCTTCCGGCGCGTTGCACGGAAGTTTATCGCAACCCATTCGCGACCGGATTATGGGACAATTCCGCGAAGGTTTTATAAACATTTTGGTGGCTACAGACTTGGCGGCAAGAGGAATTGACGTTAAAGAAATATCTTATGTGGTGAATTACCATTTGCCGGATGTTGCCGAATTGTACGTTCACAGAAGCGGAAGAACCGCAAGGGCAGGAGCAACCGGACTTTCCTTAACGGTGATTCAGGAGGAAGAAATTGAGCAATTGAAGGAATTTCAGGAGGAATTGGGCATCGATTTTAAGGAATTCAAAAAACCTGACGCAGATAGCATAGAAGAAAATAATATGATTTTATGGGCAAAACAGCTCTTTAAAACCAAACCCGACCACGAAATTCCAGCTATTTTAAAAGACAAAATCAAAACGGTGTTCCATCATTTAACAAAAGATGAGTTGATTGAAAAAATGATGGCCAACTATGTGTTGAAACATAAAAACGATAATTTTACAAAATCAATTCCATCATGATATCAGAGGTGATAAATTTATTGTCTGAAATTGGGATTTCATAAAATCCAAGTTTTTTATATAGCGTTATTGCTTCTTTTAGCTTTTTATTAGAATGAAGCAATAGTTTTTCCGCCTTATTTTTTTGGGCAATTTCAATGCAATGAAGCATCAATAATTTTCCAATTCCTATTTTTTGAAAGTTTTTAGTAACACCCAATTTTAAAATCTCATACGTTTTTTCATTGATTTTTTCTAAGGAAGCAGTACCGATTATGGCATCTCCATATTTTGCCATAAAAATATACCCTCCTTTATCCAAAATAGTTTCTTGTGGATTATTCAACACAATTTCATCAGCTTCTTCTAATAAATTATATTCATTTAACCATTCAAGAGATAGTGAAATGAAATCTTTTTGGAATATTGGATCGAAAGGAATAATAGCTATTTTTGTCATTTTGTATTGCTTTCCCTGTTGGGGACTTAAGTTATTCATTTAAGGAATAATTAATTGGCAGTGCTGCTCTTCAAGCTTTTTTTGAAGGCTTTTTACTTTTTCTTTCTGTATGGACAGAAATACAAATGTAGTGAAATTAAGGGCGAAAATTTACGGGTTCTTATTAAGTAATTCAGTAATTTTAGCATTTAGCCTATTTTAATGTTGAAGTTTGTACCTTTAAATAAATTAATCACTTGTAAATAAATTAATCATTTGAGATAATTATTAGAAACCCATTAAATGAAAATAATCACTTTAACCGTAAATCCGGCTTTAGACAAAAGCGCCAAAGTGGATGGTTTGATTCCCACCCAAAAATTAAAATGCCATTCCATCCAGTATCAACCAGGCGGTGGAGGCATTAATATTTCCAGGATGCTAAAAAGACTGGGTACAGATACTACTTGTATTTTGACTTCAGGAGGTGATACCGGAAAATACTTGAAGGAATTGTTGGTTAAAGAAACCATTCAGCCAGAAATTATTCCGGTAAAAGATTGGACAAGAGAAAACCTTTCGGTGGTTGATACGCAAAGCGACTTGCAATATCGTTTTGGAATGCCCGGAAACAAATTGAGTGATAAAGAACTCGATGTTATTAAGAATCTTTTATCAGAAAAAGTGAATTCAGATGATATTTTGGTGCTTAGCGGAAGTTTGGCTGAGAATATGCCTGCCGATTATTATGCCAAATTGATAAAATTATTCAACGATAAAAATGTAAAAATAATTGTTGACACTTCGGGTACGGCCTTGAAAGAAGCATTAAAAGAAAATGTATTTCTGATAAAGCCTAATCAAAGGGAATTGGCGCAACTTGCAGGAAAAGATTTTTTATATACTGCTGAACAAGAGGCGATTGCCACAGAATTGTTAAAATCGAACAAAGCCCAATATGTGGTTGTTTCATTGGGAGCCAGAGGCGCTTTTTTAGCCTGTAATGATGGCGTTTTCTACAAATCTACGCCTTCTGTGAAAGTTAAAAGTACCATTGGCGCAGGCGACAGCATGGTGGCCGGATTAATTTATGGCATTCAAAACAATTTTCCGCCAGAAAAAATCTTGAAATGGGGCGTGGCTTGCGGGGTTGCAACGACTATGAGCGAAGGAACAAATTTGGGATCCAAAGAAAATATAGACAAAGTACTGGAATTGATGAAGTAACAGTTGCTTAAAATTTGATTTACTGATTATAAATTATTTGTAAATAACTGTTCTTGGTTTTCCAAAATCAAAATCTTGCAACCCAAAATCGGTCGTTCCAAAAGAATTGGTTTTAAAAATATTTTCACCTTGCCCAGGTATATTTGGATAAAAGGATACAGAGAATTGAAAAGAGTTGAATACCAAATAATCATTGTTGATCATTACGCCAATTCCAATGGAAGAAAATAGCCTGCTTTTTGTGAGTCCGATATGTTCATTTCCAAGCATTGCGGCCGTATAATTGAAAAAAGGATTTATCCTAAAACCAATAATATTCCAAGGCGAATAAAGTTGTGTTTGCAACGAAAGAACAAATTTCTTTGTGCCGAAAATGGCACTGTCAAAACCTCTAATTCCGGCATCATTATCACCTTGAAATCCAGCACCATAAGTCCCCTGAAAAGGAACATTTTCATTAAGGGCCAAATAGTCTCCAACCGATTTTAACCTGTTATTTCCTATAATAATTTGGGGTTTTACAAATTGTCTCATTTTCCATTTTTTTCCCAATTCCACCAAATTGGTAAAATAATTTGCCTGAAATGATAAGGCGGATTGTTCTGTTTTTGAACCGTTGAAAAAGGTGCCATATTCAAAATTGGTGCTTAAATAACCCCAACTGTGGTAATTTCCAAATGAAGCCCTGGCGCCAACATACCATCTGCCGGTACTGTTTTTTATTTGATAACCTCCTGTGATTCCGTATATTTTACCAATCGGGACATTTTCAATAATGCCATAATTATACAAATATTCATCTTCCACAAATTGCCTGGAACTAATGCCAATACCGCTTAAATAAAAAGTTTCTCCCGAATAAAAATTGATAGTGTCATAGTCAATTGTCGGACTTTCCTTGTACTTTACATTTAACAATCTGGTTGCAATCACCAAATTATTGGCAGTGTATCTTGTGGTCTTGTCCTTAAAAACAGGGAAGGAAATACCGCCCCAAATATCCTGCGACCTATATTTTAAATTTTGGTTACTGTATTGCAGTTGCGCGTTTTGGAGGGAATCAATTCTTAATTGATCATCAAGATAAATCCCACCGGCCCAGCGTGTAAAAGGTGAATAAAAGGTGCGTTCAATATTTAAACTTTTGCCAAAATGATTGTTTAACTCCGTATGATAAATGGCGGTTGTTTTAATATAAGTATTTTTAATGTTTGGAATTTCATACTTCATACTGTAAGCGCTTTTTCCGTCTTCAAAACGTTTGGAATATCGGTTGTAAAATTCGTGTCCTGTTCCCAAAAAGTTTCTTTCTTGGAGACCGATAGTCATTCTTGAGGAGGATATTGATCCTTTGGGAATTGAACTCCAAGTGTCTAAAACCCTTATAAATACGTCGACTGAATCGGTGTTTTGAGCTATTGGCTCAACTATAATTTTTACATCTCTCACATATTTTTGCAGCCTAATTAAACGTTCCGATTCACTTACCAAAAGCGTATCCAACGGTTTGTTTCTGGAAAATAGCAATAGATTTTTAATAGCCAATTTACGTGTGGTGATGTGCAGGTGATTCCCAGATTTTTCGGCCCAATTTCTTGCCTTTTTTGTAGTATCCGTAACCGAAAATCCAAATGGATCCAAGGTTTGGATATTGATGTTTCGTATAATTTTCCCTTCAATATTCTTGCGAATTTTTTTCTTCTGCTTTTTTTTAAGTACTGCTTTATTTATTTTTACCGGTTCAAAAATCAATTTATGAAACATTTTTGTAAACTTCCTTTTCTTTGAATATTTTTCAATTTTTTCATACATTTTTGTCGAATCTTGTTTTACAGTTTTTTCCTGGGAAAATCCGATATTGAAGCACAATAATGCCGACAGAAAGATATAAAATTTGAATCTGGAGTTCATAGGATGATTTCTTAGATAAAAATAAATGAAAAATCTTTTTACAAAATTAAATTAAAAATTATTGATGGTTTAAAAATGAATTCGATATAATAGCTCTGCCTTAAAAACAACCCCTTTTTCAAAATTTGTGTTTAATTGGGTACGGTTGTCTCCTAGGTATATTGAGCCTAGATTTATATCCACTTTATCATCATCATTAAATACTTTGTAGGTTCGACTAATGGTATAACCCACCTTGGTTTTGACTATTAAAGATTTTGAAAAATGAAATTGCAGATACGTATACAATTCATTTGAACTTCTCGCAACATATTGTCCGTTAGGTATATAATTAGACTTATCTAAATTATAACTAGAAGCCATTCCATCGAAATTAATTCCCAAAACGATTTTTTCAGCCATTTTGTAATTAAAGTCAACTTGTCCCGGCAACAGTAAAGTTGATTCAAATTTTTGGTTCGGACTTAAATAATACAATCCCAATAATGGAATAAAAAGCGGCCCATAATTCTCTGTATTGGCATAAAAACCCACTTTATATTTTAAATTTTCCCTTTTTTTATAGGTGAATAATGTTAACATTCCGATTTGAAAATCTTCTTTGGATATCGATTTAAAGTCGGAAGCAATACTTGGCAACAACACATAAGTTCCTGTCCATTTTTCGGAATGCACCTGATTTAGTCCCAGTTGAAGCCTCACTTTATTCAGTCCGATGAGTTCTGGAAAATCCGGATCTAATTTCAACAAACTTCTGTCTGCCGAAAAACCAGTTAAAATAACCGTCTTTTCATTGAGCACAATGGGAAAAGTCAATTGAAGGCCAAATTCTTCAACTTTAGTGTGTTCCGTAGAATTTTCAAAAGTATTAGGTGGTGTATTTACATAATAAAAACGCGCTATATCAATATAATTTTGGGCACTGGCCGTTAGTGCAAAAAATCCAATTAAAATGGTAAAAATAAGTTTCATGGCTATATTATCAATTACATTTTGTTAAGAAATAAGTACCATAAAATATGAATGGCTTTTTCGCTAAATATATACTTATTGAACGTTTCTGGGCGCTTAAAATTAAAGCGAATATATGTATAATTAATCAATTTGTTTTTCTTAATATTGGGGTCTTAAAAATCACCTTTAAAATCAACAAAATTTAGTTATGGGCAAATTAAAAAGTCCGGCTTTCCTTATCATTTTGGCGTTTTTTGCCATTTATGTCATTTGGGGTTCCACCTATCTTTTAAATAAGATTGCGGTGACGGAACTGCCGCCTTTTATGTTGGCTTCTATTAGATTTATCACTGCAGGTATTTTAATTTTCATTATCGCGAAGTTTATGAAAATTAAACTGGGCGTCACCCGCAAACAATTTATCAACAGCTTCATCGCGGGTTTTTTGTTTTTATCCTTCGGAAATGGGGTAGTTGTATGGGCGCTTAAATATGTCGACAGCGGATTTGCAGCGCTTGAAACCGCCGCGCAGCCTTTGGTTGTGTTATTGTTGATGCGGATTCTTGAAGGAAAAAAGATAAAAGCGATGTCGGTAATTGGAATTATTTTAGGAATGATAGGTATGTTTCTTTTGGTCAGCCAAAAACAGATTATATCTCAGGAAGGGACTATATTGGGTATGAGTATGATTTTTGTGTGTATCATAAGCTGGGGATATGGAAGTTTATTTGTGGCCAAAGCCGATCTTCCGCCAAACTTTTTTGTAAATACGGGCTACCAAATGATTACTGGTGGAATCACGCTTTTGGTGGCAAGTTTGTTATTTAGAGAACAATGGACATATCCAACCCAATGGAGCCAGCCGGTGCAATTGTCTATGATTCTACTGATTGTATTTGGAAGTATTGTTGCTTTTACATCATTCAATTATTTATTAAGGGTAGTTTCTCCCGAAAAAGTGGCGACATCTTCCTACGTAAATCCAATTATTGCTATGGTAGTTGGCTGGTATTTTTTAAAGGAACAAATTACTTTTCAGTCCATTATGGCCGCTTTGGTGCTGTTAACAGGCGTTTATTTTATCAATACAAAGAAAAGTTTAATTATTTTTTCCCGATTTACCAAGCGAATAAAATACAAGGAAGGAGAAGTAATCATAAAAAATATTGAGTGATATGGTGTGTTTCTAGCAATTAGTAAAGTTAAAAACTGCAAGCCAATAATAGAAAAAGCGATGGTTTTATAACAAATGTTTGTGGGCTAAAAATTTTAAAATAATTACGTTAGAAAGATTCTTTATCAATGTTGCCGATAATAATCCATTACATTTAATTAATAAATCTCAAGATAAATGGGACTTGACAAACAGGTCGCCCCGCTGGGTCTTGTTTTTTATGAAAATCTATTTTCTACAAGCAGGTCGATCCGATGGGACTAAAAATAGCTCCATAGGAGCGAAATGTTTGTAGAATATTGTAAAAAGTCAGGTTTAAGCCCCATCGGGGCGACCTGTTTGTTTTGAAAAATTTAACCGGACAATGATGATTCTATATCTTGTTTTTCAGTTTCAGTAAAAACAAACCACAGCCGAAATTTTAAAACTATCTTTGCAGCCTTAATGCTTAGACTTATTCGGCAAAGGATTTTTTATGATGCAAAAGATGGAAAAAGAAAATGTCAAGTCAATCACTTCTGAAGAAATTGAGAAATGCATTGCCATTTTGTCGCAATTGGTGGCCAATACCGATGAAATTTTTGATATTGAGAAAGCACAAAGAACCGAACTTATAATAGTTGCCGGTTTATTTTCCAGACCTGATCGGGATGAATTTTCACGAAGAAAAAAGGACGGTAAAAAAGTGGCGAAACGCAAACTGGCTGCCAAGGAAAAAAATGCCCGAAAAGAAACCGGCATCAGAAATGCCCGCGAAGCTTCGGTTTTTGTTGTGCCAAAGTTGCTTCCAATGGCTCATTTGGAAAGCAAAACACCACTGGAATTTGAATCACATAAAAACTGTTATGTGTGCAAAACGCCTTTTATCAAAGTGCACCATTTTTACGACAGCATGTGTACGGAATGTGGCGATTTTAATTATGCAAAACGTTTTCAAACAGCAAATGTAAGCGGACAAATAGCTGTTATCACTGGTTCTCGTTTGAAAATAGGTTATCATATTACGTTGATGCTTTTGCGCGGCGGCGCAACTGTTGTCGCAACTACGCGTTTTCCGGTAGATTCTGCATTACGATTTTCACAAGAATCTGATTTTGCGGAGTGGGGGCACCGATTAAAAATTCACGGACTTGATTTACGGCATATTCCGAGCGTGGAGATTTTTTGCAATTTTGTGGAGCAAAAATATGGCCGACTGGATATTTTAATCAACAATGCGGCACAAACGGTAAGACGTCCTTCCGGATTTTATCAGCATTTGATGAAAAATGAGGAAAGTCCGATTGCTTCTTTGCCAAAAAACACACAAGATTTATTGTTTGACCATTGGGGTTGTTTGCAGGAATTATCTGCATTGACTAACGGAGCTTCCTCCAACCAAAATATGCCAGTGACTTGGCACGGACCAGAACCTGGAATCGGATTACGGTCTTCTGCTAGATTATCGCAAATTCCGTATAGTTTTGATAAAGAACTGGTTACAACGGAAATTTTTCCCGAAGGAAAACTGGATGCCGATTTGCAACAAGTAGATTTAAGAAAAACAAACAGCTGGCGTTTAAAGCTTGGCGAGATTGAAACCACCGAAATGATAGAGGTACAGCTGGTGAATTCTGTAGCGCCATTTGTGTTGTGCAACCGACTTTCTGAAGTGATGAAAAAAGACCAAACCGGAGAAAAACACATCATCAATGTTTCTGCGATGGAAGGAAAATTTTATCCTTCATTTAAGGAAGACAGACATCCACATACGAATATGGCCAAGGCTGCTTTGAATATGTTAACACACACATCTTCAGGAACTTTGGCGAAAGACGGCATTTTCATGAACGCCGTTGACACCGGCTGGGTGACCGATGAAGATCCTGCCGAACTGGCAAAAATGAAACAGGAATTGCACGATTTTCAGCCGCCGCTTGACATTGTTGATGGCGCAGCTCGTGTGATGGATCCGTTATTTGATGGTATCAATACCGGAAAACATTGGTGCGGAAAATTCTTAAAAGATTACAGGCCCATAAGCTGGTAAATCTTAATTCTGCTTTCGGCTATTTTAATTTTTCCTTAAAAAAATCGAGGGTTCGTTGCCAGGCCAATGATGCTGCCGGTTCATCATAGCGCGGTGTTGAATCATTGTGAAAACCGTGGTTAACACCTAGGTAAAAATGCACTTCGTATGTTTTATGATTCGCTTTTAACGCAGCTTCATAAGCCGGCCAACCTTCATTAACCCTGGTATCCAACTCGGCATAATGTATCAATAACGGAGCATTTATATTCGGAACATCTTCCGCAGCTGGCTGTCCGCCATAAAAAGGAACAGCGGCTGGCAAATCGGAAATTTTAACGGCCATCATATTTGAAATCCACCCGCCAAAACAAAACCCGACCACACCAACTTTTCCGTTACATTCAGGATGAACCTTTAAATAATCATAAGCTGCAATAAAATCTTCCAACATCTCATTGCTGGTTCGTTGTTTTTGCAAATTTCTGCCGTCATCATCATTTCCGGGATAACCACCCAAAGGCGAAAGCGCATCCGGCGCCAAAGAAATAAATCCGGCCAACCCGGCTCTTCGTCCCACATCTTCAATATACGGATTCAATCCGCGATTTTCGTGTACTACAATAATCCCGGGTAATTTGGTATTACTTTCTGCAGGTCGTGAAAGCAAACCCTTAATTTCCCCTCCGCCTTTTGGGGAATTGTACGTGATAAATTCCGATTTCAGTCTTTGATCATCGAATGCAATTTGAAGCGTTTTATAATTAGGGCTCAAAAAACTGAGCAATGACGGCACTGTGAGTCCGCCAATTGCAAATAAGGACAATCTTTCAATAAATTGTCTTCTTTCAATTTTATTGTGTGCATAGTCATCGTATAAATCGAAAACTTCCTGCTTGATATCTTCTTTGGTTATTTTTTTCATAAGGATAATTTTTAGTTTCAAAATGAACTAATACAGCTGGTTTGGTTTGTAATAAGAAACCGGTGTTTGTCAAATATAAATAAATTGGCTTAAAAAAAATATTTATCGATGAAAAACCTATGTTACTTTCTTCCGAAGTAACCAATTTCGTTTTTTCTTGGCAGGGGAGTCGCTTCCCAATAATAAAGACAATGTTTTTAGACTATCAGAGCGATCAGCGATTAATTTGATGATGCTGATAAATGGAATAAATAAAATCATACCTGCAGCTCCCCATAAAATTCCGCCGGCAATAATTACAATAATGATCACGAGCGGATTTATCTTTAACCGATTGCCCACTGCCAATGGAAAAATAATATTTCCCTCAAGCAATTGAACAAACGCAAAAACCAATATCACACCAACAGGATACCACATAGAATCAAAGGTTGCCCAAGAAACAGCTATAGGTAAAAGTGAAGAAATGATAATTCCGGCGTAGGGAATAAAAGTTAAAATTGAGGCAATAAATCCGAACATAAAAGGATGCGGAATACCAATAATTGCCAGCCCAACACTGTTTAAAATGCCCACTATTAAATATACCAACAGCATTCCCTTTACAAAATTATAGTAAGAATTAATGGTTTCAAGCAGAATTTCGTGGATGGATGCTTTTTTATCAGAAGGAAACAATTTGTACAAAACGTTGGTCAGCATTTCTCTGTAATAAAGGATCAATGTCGAAAAAACAGGGATGATAATCAAGAAAAAAGCGGACATAGATAATGAATAAACCATATTCATCAGAATTCCAAAAATTTGTGTTCCTGAACTGCTCACTAAATTTTTAGGCAACTGCAAAAAATCCTCTGTTTTAATGCCGTATCGCTCTTCTATAATGCCACAAAATTGCAAAAAGGATTCTGAAAATTTGACTTTAAATGTTTGCCATTCCTGTAAAAATGCTGCAATTTGGGTGAAAAACAAATAAATAACAGCGCCTAATAATAGAAATATGGTAGAAATGGCCAATAAAATACTCACCATTTTATTGATGCCTTTATTTTCGAGCCACTTGCATATCGGATATAGAATAAAGCTGATAAGCATTGAAAAACTAAGCGGAATAAAAAGGGTTTTGCCGAAGTAGAGCACCAATGAAATCAATACGGTATATTGAAGGATTTCCAGCACTGATAAATTTCTTTTTAAAGGAACCAACGTTTTTATAATTTGTGTCATTTGTAAATGAATTTTCAATGGTTCAATAGGTATTTCGTTTTTAAAACTACTAAAAAAAAACGAGCATCAAATTATTCAATATTAACATTTTAGCAACTCTAATATAGTCAATATTTTTCAAATGTTTAATGACATTTATAAATTTTATTTTGCCATCCAGAAATTTAATAAAGAAAAGCATTTATGAATTATCTCATTTTAAAGAAACTGTTATTGTTGTTTATGGCGAATGAAAATATTAAATTTACGATCAATAATTTTCAATTTTGTTGGAAACTATTTTTTTAAACCCTTTTAATTAATAATAGTGATGAAAAATAAACAAGCATTATTGCAACCCTATCATAAAAACGGACTAAATTTAAAAAACAGGATTGTAATGGCTCCTATGACTAGGAGCAGGGCCGATAATTCTGAATTTAAACCAACAAAAAGTTTGCACGTTCCCTATTATGAACAACGGGCATCGGCAGGATTGATTATTACTGAAGGCGCACAGGTTTCTGAAATGGCTGTGGGTTATGTAAATACTCCCGGAATTTATACAAAAGCGCAAGTGGATGGCTGGAAAAAAGTAACTGAAAGTGTGCATAAAGAAGGAGGGAAGATCTATATCCAATTGTGGCACGTGGGCAGGATTTCCCATCCCGATTTTCATCAAGGAAATTTGCCTTTGGCGCCGTCGGCCATCAATCCTAACAGCAAATCTTTTACGCCGCAAGGATTGAAAGATACTGTAACACCAAAAGCAATGAATATGGAAGATATAAAAACAACCATCAACGATTTTAGGCAGGCGGCAAAAAATGCGGTTGAAGCTGGTTTTGATGGTGTGGAAATCCATTCGTCCAACGGTTATTTGTTTCACCAGTTTTTTAATAACTGTTCAAATTTGAGAACCGACAATTATGGCGGAAGTATGGAAAACAGAACCAGATTCTTTTTTGAAGTCCTGGAAGCAGTGAAAAAAGAAATTCCGGAACAAAAAATTGGGGTAAGATTCAATCCGTCTATGCACAAATTGCACGGAATTACGGTGGACGAAGAAACCATTCCAACTTTTGAATACATCATTAAAAAACTAAATGATTATCAACTGGCGTATGTTCATTTGTCTGAACCGTTTACCGATGTTTCTATTGTTCCTTTTGCGGTGAAAGAAATCGCGAAACATTTTCGGCCATTGTATCATGGAACTTTAATGATAAACGGCGGATTTACTCAAAAAACCGGTAATGATGTTATTGAACGCGGTGAGGCCGATTTGGTGGCTTTTGGAAAACCTTTTATCTCAAATCCCGATTTGGTGGAGCGTTTTGAAAACAATATCGCATTAACCGATTGGAACCAAAATGCATTTTACACGCCGGGAGAAAAAGGTTATTTGGATTATGAACCTGTGAAATTATCATAACAACACAAAAATCATGTAAAATAGCGCCTTTCGGGCGCTATTTTTATGTTTCATAAACTGACTTTAAGGTCAGTTATCTATCATTACTTATAGTTTATTACAATTTTAAGTGATTAACTTCTTCTTCATGTTTGTTAAAAATTTCGGTAATCAAAACGTGTTTATCTGAAAAAGCTTTGTTTAGGGTATCAAGAAATTTTTCAAGTTCTTTATCAGGGTAATTAAATAAATCTACCTGAAGGTGGCCAACCTTCACCACCAAACTTTCTGTGGTGTTTTTTATGTCTTCCAATTTTCTTAAAATTTCTTCTTTGATTTCTATATTTCCTTTTTCCATGAGATATGTTTTTTAGTTATTTATTTTTTCAATGCATTATTTTTGAGATATCTAAATTACTTAATGTTACAAAAAATATTATTGAAAACAATAATTGCGTAGTGCAAAGGTGCGTTCAATAGCTGAAATTCGCGTTACATAATTTTAAATCATATTTGCATAATTCACACATTGTAAAAACAGGGCTTAGCGTCCTTACGGTAAAAAGAGTGTTATAGGTGATTTATACGCTTTATTTTTAAAAGATATATCTATAAAACTGGTTGTGAGCAATAATAATTTTAATTAATTCTTTACTTTGGAAGGATAACTTTTGGGATCTAAAGCAGTAGGGGACCAGCTATTAAAAAATTCCGAAACTTCTTTGGTAGAATAGCCTTTATTTTCCTCTAAATAAACGCTGTTTTGGGTGTGTAACCTGTTTCCATTGCCATCTAAAACCACAAATACCGGAAAACCAAATCGTTGCGGATAACCCAAGTTAGCCAAGATGTCTTCATTCCAGTTTTCTTTGGAATAATTAAGATGATAAGTAATATATTTCTCCTTTAATACATTTTGTAAAGTATCATTTTCAGTGGTTTTTTAATTGAATTTAATACACCAGCTGCACCAGTTTACGCCAATTTGCAATAGCACGTGTTTTCCTTCGGCATTTGCTTTTGCAACAACATTTTGAAGATCTGCTTTAGCGTCAGCTTCAGGGTTGTACAATTTAATTACTGATGTTTGGGCATTTAAATCAATCACCAAAAGCATGATTGCAATGAATAGAATGCGTTTTTTCATGGATAAAATTTTAGAGTCCAAAAATAGGGTAAATTTTTAACTTGAAGTTGATTGACTGATTAAGATGCGATCTGCGTAAAAATTTATTTAGCTAAAATTTATCCTGATTTGATTTTTAGTTTTGATGTATTACTGAAATGCCAATCGCTGAGAATCGCGTATAATATTTTTTATTGAAGATTGTGCAGAATATTGTAAAGAATATAAATGCATCGAAATAAAACTAATAAGTTAAAGGCCATAATTTAGTTCACGCTATTCTTATTGTTTTTAATTGAGTTCATGAATGCTTCGTATTTCTTTTAACATAATTATGAACGATATAAGTCTAAAGGCAATATATCTGCAATTATGCTAAATAGCCTGAAATACTGCTAAACAGAAATTACCTTAAACAGCCATAAAACGAAAATGATGTAATTTGTATTATAATGTTAGCGTTATGTTACTTTGCTTTGGGAAAAAGCAATATAAACATTTATTTTGAAAAGTTTTATACCTAAAACATTCTCACAAATTTAATGGAACACTTATTTTGCTGACTGACGAAAGGAGGGAAGCGAAATGTGTGTGGAATGGTTAATTGATTTATATCTAAAAATAGCCTAAAACTTCTTTTACTTCATCTTTATATTTTCTTCCAACTGGAATAGAAATTCCTTTGAGAATTAATTTACTTGGCGAAAACGAATCAATAAATTTAATGGCTACAATATAAGAACGGTGCACTCTTAAAAATTCTTTTTCTGGTAAGGATTTTTGAATTGATGAAATACTTTTGAGAACAATAATTTCTCTTTCAGTAGTTTTAAACTTTATATAATTCTTTTGACTTTCAATACATATAATGTCTTTTATAAAGACTTTTTGAAGTGATTTTTCTACTTTTAAATAAATAAAATCTTCTTCTGTATTTTGTTTTAATTGTTGCTGTTCTAATTCTATCTTTTTTTGATTTGTTTTTTGCCAACTTTTAAAAAATACGTATCCGAACGGAATAATCACTGCAAGATTTACATCTAAAATGGTGTTCATAATTTCTGTAACTGTAAAGAAATGTTCACTTTTGAAATCTTGTAAATACAAAGGTTGTACAACATAAAAAATAAGAGGTCTTTGAATAAAAACCGTTACACCAATCAACAATAACAAAAAACTTAAGATAAACTTTGTATACTTTTTTTGAAGAAAAAATACAGGGAATAAAATGCATAATGTTACATATACTAAAGTTACTCTAGATGGTAAACTAAACACTTGGACCATCAAATTTCGAAAATAGTCGTTATCATAGGTTCCCCAAACAATCGTAAAAAAAAGGATAAATATCAACCAGTAGAGTAGATGTTTTCCAATTCTATTGGCAAGGTTATTTTTAGTAAAAAAAGGAAACTTCATATTGTAAAAATTCATATTGCTAAAATCTGAAAATTAATCTAAAAAACCATTAGTGAAGTATAAACAACCAGTAATTTTATTTAAATAACACGTTTAATATTATTGCTTTCATTTAATTCAAACCCCAAATAAGATTTGTTAAATATTTAATAGTAAGTAGTTTGACACTAATAAATGGTTGTGTGTACAATTGGTTTGCTCGCTTTGGATTACAGTATTAATATTGACCCATATAATTTTAAACTTAACAATAATGAATACGTTATTTAGAACTTTAATTACCTGCTTATTAATTCTTTTTTCTACACAATTTTTATGTTCACAAAATGTTTCTTTGAAAAAAGTAGAACCGTCTAATTGGTGGATTGGTATGGAAAATACTGTATTACAACTTTTAGTCTATGGAGAAAACATAAGTAATACAAAACCAACAATTCAATATGAAGGAGTTACTATCAACAGCGTAACAAAATTAGAAAGTGCCAACTATTTATTTATAAATCTCACTATTGATAAGGCAGTAAAAAAAGGTGTTTTTGATATTATTTTTAATACAGATAGTGGAAAAAAATTAGTTTACAATTATGAATTAAAACCAAAAAAGAACAGAAACAATATAAATCAAACAATTGATGCATCTGATGTTATGTACTTAATAACACCAGATCGTTTTGCGAATGGAAATCCAAAAAACGATACCACAGAGGATACACTTGAAAAAGCAAACCGTTCAAGCCAAGATGGAAGACATGGTGGAGATTTACAAGGAATTATAAATCATTTAGATTACATACAAGAATTGGGTGTTACCACTTTATGGTTAAATCCATTTTTAGAAAATAATCAGCCAAAATATTCGTATCACGGTTATGGAATTTCAGATTTCTATAAAACCGATAGCCGTTTTGGTACCAATACTGATTTTATAAATTTGGTTGATTTATGTCATCAAAAAGGAATGAAAATGATAATGGATCAAGTTTTTAACCACTGTGGTTCTGGACATTGGTGGATGAATGATTTGCCTTCTAAAGATTGGTTGAATCAATGGGAAACATTTACAAGAAGTAATTTCACCAATATTGTGGCATCCGATCCACACGTTTCAAAAAGTGATTACGATTTATTTACAAGAGGCTGGTTTGATACCAATTTACCGGATTTGAACTTAGAAAATCCGTTTTTGGCAACTTACCTGATTCAAAATTCTATTTGGTGGATTGAATATGCTCAGTTAGATGGCATTAGAATGGATACATATCCGTACCCTGACAAATACGTGATGGCGCAATGGGTTAAAACAATTAAAACTGAATATCCGAATTTTTATATTGTTGGAGAAACCTGGGAAAGCAAAGCATCATCCCTTTCTTATTGGAATAAAAAAGAGGCCAATAACGATGGTTATATCTCAAACTTAAACAGTGTGTCTGATTATCCGTTGTATTACGCTATTGTTTCGGCATTTAAAAAAGATGGCGATATCTTCAAAATTTATGAAACATTGGCCGAAGATTTTATTTATGGAGATGCTTCAAACAATAAAATTTTTGCCGGAAACCACGATCAGGGACGGATATATACTTTATTAAATGAAGATATTGCTAAATTCAAATTAAGTATGGCTTTTATTTTAACGACCCGCGGAATTCCACAATTGTATTATGGCGATGAAATACTGCTGAAGGGCGATAAACCTGATGGCAATTTGAGAAAAGATTTTCCGGGAGGTTGGGCTTTAGACAAAAGAAATGGTTTTGCTCAAAAAGGAAGAACGGCACAAGAAAATGATGCCCGTACGTATTTAAGTGCCATTCTTAATTGGAGAAAGACTGCGATAGAAATTCATAAAGGAAAGCTAATGCACTACCAGCCAATTAATAATATTTATGTGTACTTTAGATATACTGATACCGAAAACACCATGATTATTATCAATAACAGTGATGCAACAATAAATGAGTTTGGTTTAGAGCGTTTTCAAAAGACTTTAGATGGATATACTTCAGGAACTGAAATTATCACAAATACGCATTTTGCATCATTAAAATCGTTGAAGGTAATTGCCAATTCAGCGTTAATTATAAAACTGGAAAAATAATGAAAAATGTATTTGTCATTGGCGGAGCATCTTATAATTCTGTAATTACATTAGATGAATTTCCGAGGGCTAAGCCAATGACCATACATCATTGCCATTTTAATGAAACTATTGGAAATACTGGAGCAGGAAAAGCAATGTCTTTATCACAATTAGGTTTTAACACCACGTTTCACGCTTTAATTGGCGATGATTTATTTGGTGAAAAAGTGAAATCATTTTTACACCAGCCAAACCTTAATTTTATAACGGATATTGATCCAAAAGGCACTGAAAGGCACCTCAATATTATGAATAATAGGGGAGAGCGAATTTCTATTTTTACAAATCCAAGTTCTGATACTCCCATAATTGACTATTCTAAATTTGAAAAAAAGTTGGAATCTTCAAAATATATAGTGGTAAATATTGCCAATTACTGCCGAAATATTTTACCTGTTTGTAAAAAACTTCAAAAAGAAATTTGGACAGATTTACATGACTATGACGGAGTTAATTCGTATCATCAAGATTTTATTGATGCAGCCGATTATATTTTTTTAAGCTCTGATAATTTTACTGAATATCGAAAATTTATGAAAGAACTGATTGATAATGGTAAAAAGATCGCTGTTTGTACTCACGGAAAAGGTGGTGCAACTGCTTTTACCCAAAAACGCGAATGGATTGAAGTACCTATTGTCAGTAGTTATGTGATGAATAATGCAAATGGAGCAGGAGATGCTTTTTTTTCAGGGTTTCTTTATGGATTTTCAAAAGGATATGCCATTGAAAAATGTATGCAATTTGGGACAATTACCGCAGGTTTATGTATTGAATCAGAGATGATTGCTAGTAATAAATTAAGTAAAACGCTTATTGAAAAAGAGTTTTTAAAATATTATGTTAAATAGAATTTTTAAAACGGCCTCATAAAACTTTGGTTAAAACAATAGGTGAGTGAGCGTATAAATTTTATGGGATTGCAGCATTTTTGCCAGAGCTCCAACTCGCTCAAAATTGAAAAGATTCTCAATCTTTTCAATTTATGCCGTCTAAAATATAGCGAGTAAGCTGTAATTGTTTCCAAATTTTTATACGTGACAAAAGTAATTATCTTGTGGATGATTGCTTTTGGTGGCGAGAAGGAAGCGTTGGCATTTTTTTGTTTTCCAACGCGCCAACTCGCTCAAAATTTCAAAGATTCTTAATCTTTAAAATTTATGCCGTATCAAGAAAAAAAGATAAGCATAATGAAAGAAAGCTTATTTGAAAACGAAATTTAAGCAAGTGTTTAGAAATTATCTGGCACAGTAATTTTAAACTGTTGCGCCAACTTAATGAGAACATCCTGAAAACTTTTGGAACGTGAATATCCTAAATATTCAAAATAGTAGTAAGGAACTTAAAGTATTGCTTTTTTGCGTTGGTAAGCGGCTGCAAATTGTGTGTAAAATAAATTGTGATAACAATTTGGTTTTACAAAACAATAAAGTTGTTGGCAGCGGCAATTTAGCATAATGGCAAATTATAATTACAAATATACCCAAATGCTGTTCGCTGAGAATCGCGTATTTAAAATTTTCTTAACCCAAGTACAGAATATCGTAAAGGAATATAAGGCTTCTGGGATATTTAGCATAATATACAATTATAACTTACAAATTACCTTAAACAGCCATAAAATGAAAATGATGTAATTTGTATTATAATTTATATTATGTTAAATAGAATATTTTAACACGCCTTTACTTCTTTATTAGAATTGCATTACTTTTGCACGATGATAAAAAGCAAGTCTTCCCCATTTGAATTCATCGCCTTAATGGCATCCTTAATGTCCATTGTTGCATTGGCTATTGACGCCCTGTTGCCGGCTTTGGATTATATCGGATTTTCAATTGGGATTACCCAGGCGGTTGACAATCAATTGTTAATTACCATGATATTTTTGGGTCTCGGACTTGGCCCGCTGTTCTTTGGGCCTATATCCGACAGTTTGGGACGAAAACCTGTTGTTTTTATGGGCTTTGGCGTTTTTATTATTGCCAGTTTTATTTGTGTGCTTTCTCAAAGCCTTGAAATGATGGTTGCCGGACGAATATTACAGGGAATCGGACTTTCAGCGCCTAGAACCATCAGTATTGCAATGGTTCGAGATACGTATAGCGGTGATTATATGGCAAGAATTATGTCGTTTATCACCTCGGTGTTTCTTTTGGTGCCGGTGGTTGCCCCTGCTATGGGAAAATTTGTGCTGGATCACTACAATTGGCAAGCGATATTTTATATTCAATTGATTTTTAGTGTTTTAGTGTCGTTTTGGTTTTGGAAAAGACAGCCAGAAACTTTATTAAAAGCGAATCGCATAAAATTTTCACGCACTATTTTTGTAAACGGATTAAAAGAACTTTCGAAATCTAAAAGAACCATCGGTTTTACCTTAATTTCCGGATTTGTAACAGGTTCGTTTATGGTTTATTTAAGTACTGCCCAACAAATATTTCAGACCCAATATAACTTAAAAGAACAATTTCCGCTAATTTTTGCAGGCTTATCCATCGCAATTGGTTCTGCCACTTTTTTAAATGCCACGCTAGTTTTAAAATATGGCATGGAAAAAATGGTGACCACCGCTTTGATTTCCTTTTTTAGCGTTTCCTTGCTTTATATTGTTTTATTTCTGGATACTGCAAATCCGAGTATTGGTATTTTGCTGACTTTCTTCGGATTGCAATTTTTTGCTATCGGATTTTTATTTGGAAATTTAAGGGCTTTGGCAATGGAACCCATCGGACATATTGCTGGGATTGGCGCTGCAATTACAGGATTTCTGTCGACCATGATGGCAGTTCCCATCAGTACTGTTATTGGGAAATTTGTTACAGCCACTGCCCTGCCGTTGTTTATCGGATTTCTGATTTGCAGCACTATGGCGTTGTTGATACTTGTTTATTTAAAAGTGTCTGGAAATCCGCAAATCATTAAAAAAATAAGCTTCAAATCGGTTTAATATTTAAAGATGAAACGAGCCATAACAAATTTTGATACACAGCAGAATGATTAATGGCGACCGCATCTGTACCAATAAAAAATAAAAGATAAACAGATGAAATAAACTTTTTGATTAATTTGTTCGTTAATTATTGGTGTTTTTGTAACTTTAAATAGCGTTAAAAAAAACAATATGAAAAAATCATTCAACGATATCATAAATCAGAATGTTCCCGTTTTAATTGATTTTTACGCAGATTGGTGCGGACCTTGTAAAAGTATGGCGCCAATTTTAAAACAATTAAAAGCGGAACTAAAAGATTCGATAAGCATTATAAAAATAAATGTGGACACCAATCCGGCATTGGCAGCGGAATATCAAGTGCGCGGAGTTCCTACTTTTATGGTTTTTAAACAAGGAAAACAAATTTGGAGGCAATCTGGCATGCAATCTGTTTCTCAATTAAAACAGGCAATCTCTTCAAAATAGATTCACTGTTCCTCTTCACTTTTAATATGTAAAGCAATTAATTCCCCGTTTTCAAATATGGGATTTATTTCGATCGGATTGCAACAGATCTCACAATCTTCAATATAAGTTTGGTTTCTTACGGAAGTGTCCAAAAGCATTGAAATTTCTTCCCAACAATACGGACACTGAAAAAAATGTTCTTCCATAATATTTATTTTAAAATTATCTAAAAAGTATCAGCAAAGCGCCCACCGCGGTTACCACCATAATAAATTTGCGGTAAACCTCATTGTTTAACAACTTAACCAGCGCCACGCCGCTTATAAATCCTGTGATTATTGCGGGAATCAGGAATACATTGAGCAAAAGACTCTCCGATGTTACCGTTTTCCATACAAAAATATGAAAAGGCAATTTAAATACGTTAATAATCAAAAACAGCCAGGCTGCAGTACCTATAAATTGATTTTTGGGCAAACGAACCGCTAAAAAATAAATATCCGCAAAAGAACCTGCCAGATTTCCAATCATGGAAGTAATTCCCGATAAAAGTCCCATACTGCTGGCAAAAAACCAATGTTTGGGAATTGCCATATTCTTTTTTTGATCCATCCAAACCATCATAACCACCGTCAAAATAATGAAAATAGCCATAATTTGTTTGAATAATTTTTCGGAAATATCGTTTCCAAACCACACGCCTATCAATACGCCCAAAACCATTGTGGGCAATATTTTTAATAAAAATTTCCATTGTGTATGGCGATTGTAGTAAAAAACAGCCAAAATATCGGCAACCACCATAAGCGGAATTAAAATTCCTGTAGAAGCTTTTCCGCCAAAAATTATAGCCATTAAAGTAACAATTAAAACCCCAAGCCCTTTTATTCCCGCTTTTCCCATGCCAAGAATAAAGGATGCCAAAAATGCCAAACTCCAGTTTAACCACGATAATTGAAATTGCGTTACACTATCAACAAAGCCTTGCATTTCTTCAAATTTTAGGGCTGTAAGTTAGTTATAATTGTGTATTTGTTTAATTGTTTATTCGTGTATTTGTTGAAAGTTTTTAAACAGTTAAATTGTTTAATCATTAGATTGCTTTAATGAATTATAGCTTTTAAAAAATAAGGTATTCTAAACAAAAAACCCGAAACAGCGCGTTTCGGGTTAAGTAAGAATTTGAGGTTATATTAGTTTTCGCCAGCTTCTTTTTTGGCGTCTGCTTTCATTTTTTCATTTGGAACAATAGCCACATTTACCCTACGGTTTTTGGCGCGACCTGCAACTGTGCTGTTGTCAGCAATTGGCTGATCTTCACCAAACCAAGTGGTTGTAAAACGTGATGAACCCAATCCTTTATTTTGAACAAAATAATTGGTTACGGCATAAGCTCTTTTTTCAGAAAGCGTCATATTGTATGCCGCTGGTCCACTGCTGTCTGTATGTCCAACCACCAATACATTTGTATCAGGATATTCTTTTAAAATATTTGCCAATTTTGTAAGTAATTCTGCTGAAGATGCAGTGATGTTGTATAAATTGGTATCAAAATGAACACCGCTGTTTTCATCAAATGTCACCAAAATACCATCTTCAATACGTTCAACTTTAGCTCCAGGAATTTCTTCCTCAATTTTCTGGGCTTGTTTGTCCATTTTGTTTCCAATAAGCACACCTGCAGTTCCGCCAACAACACCACCAATCACAGCGCCTATTTCTCCTTTTCCGCCTTTACCGGCATTGTTTCCAATAATAGCGCCTAAAATAGCGCCACCAGCGGTTCCAATAACGGCACCTTTTTGTGCGTTATTTGCATTTTTAGTTGCTTCACAACTACTTAAACCGGCTACAAGAATGACTGTTAAAACCGCTAAAGATATTTTTTTCAAGTATGTTTTCATTATTCGTTTATTTTATTAAAGTTCATATAAATTATAAATGGTTTACCTTCTAATGAAACGGTTTGTTCCCATCTCATAGTAGTTTCTGTCAATTGTGCCAACTGCAATCTGAAACCAATATCATCTGCTGATCTTTGTCTTGCATCAGTTGGTTTCAACAAGAAATCATAAAGTCCTGTGTCTTTATCCGTTTGCTGAATGGTAAAAATGAAATTACGATCTCCGGTTGGTACACAATGCGTATCGGTAATGGTGTATGTTCCGGTATTGTTGTTAGGAATAAAACGCCATTTGCTTCCGATAAAACAATCTTTAGAAGCATCATTCAACAAGGTTACGTCAAATGTTCCAGGCTCACTGTAAGTAATTTGGTCTAAAGACCAGTATCCTTTAATCACTTTTTTGGACTGGATAACTGTTTTTGGAGTTCCACAAGAAATAACCATGGAAGCTAAAAGTACAAATACTATTATTTTTTTCATTTTATTATTGTTTTAATGTTGAAATTATATACTGCAAATTTGCGAAATAATACATCTTATAAAGTTACATATTTTTTTAAATTAGTTACAAAATTCACACGTTATAAATGCTAAAGATGTGTTAAAACAACCTAAATTATTGGGATTTACGTTTTATTTAAGGACCAATTTAAGGAAGAAATAAGATGATTATAATCACTGCTTTTACCTGTATATTTGCCAAATGAAAATTAAAATTATTTTTGAAGATGACCATATTATTATTGTCAACAAACCAAATAATATTCTGATTCACAATTCTTATTATGCGCGTAACATAAAAGACGAAACGCTGTTAGATTTGCTTTTCACACAATTTGAAAACCATTTTTATCCTGTTCACAGATTAGATAGAAAAACATCGGGTGTACTAATTTTAGCAAAACAAAAAGAAAATGTTGCTGTCTTACAGGAGTTGTTTAATGCCAACCAAATTCAAAAAACCTATTTTGGAATTGTGCGCGGATTTGTGGATTTAGCCCAAGTTATAAACTCTCCCGTTAAAAATCCTGACACCAAAGTCTATAAAGATGCAGAAACTTATTGCGAACCCATTTATAAAAAATTACTTGAAATTCCAGTAATTCCTTATGAAAACTCACGTTATAGCCTTGTAAAATTAATACCTGCAACAGGAAGAATGCACCAACTTCGAATTCATTTAAATAAAATTAGCCACCCAATTGTGGGTGACTATAAATATGGAGATCGGTTTCACAACAGAATGTTTGAACAAGAACTTGACTGTAAAAATTTATTCTTGCACGCCTATTCACTTCATTTTACGCAACCTATAACCCAAGAGAGGATTGAATTAAACGCTTCTTTTCCGGCTGACTGGATTAAAATTTTTAAACTATTTAATTGGGATCTTAATTAATAAACCGTTTTCAATTTTAAATTCTTATACTTCCTCTTTTATGTTTTTCATAAAAATTTAATGCAATCTATTTGAGTACAATCCATATCCCAATAATAATAACCACATAAACAGCAAAAAACAGTATAAAAAAACTTTATCAAATTTATATAGCTAATTTAATCTCCTCTAACATTTTCATATAACATTTTTAAAATTAACTACACAAAACTTCAAAGAACTTAAAAAATTGAAAACGGAATAATTTAAAAAAGGAACCGTTTTCACTTTTTGGTTCTTGCACTTTTGCTGTTTCAAAATTTTCTGTAAACACAATAAAATCAGTATACATTTCACCCAAATAAAATAACGCTTTTTTAAAATGTGTTTTCATAAATTAATAACGCTTCACAATATTTAATTGTCACGCCCACAACGTATTACAAAGTGATTTGTTTTTAATTCAGTGTAAAAAATTTCAAAGAACCAAAAGTTGAAAACGGTTTATTAAGCATTTGAACAGTTGCTGCCTTATTTTGAAAGCAATTTTTTTTCTTTCTCGTTTCTCATAATTAACAACACCAGTTCAAACACCTGTTCTTTAATATATTTAAAGTTTTCAATATAATTTTTAACTTCCACTTTTAGCAGTTTGTGGTTGTCTCTATATTTAGATTCTTTTTTTAATTGAATGTTTTCCAGCAGCAAGGCCAAATTAATTTTATGTTCTTTAATAGATTCTATTAATTTATTGCCCAATTTAGATTCATGTTCAATACCGTTCAAAAACATTTTAGCTTTATCATAATTATGGGTTTCACATAACCCCATAATATGTTCAGTAAGCAATTCTTTTAAAAAATTTTGTTCAATTTTAATAAACTCAATTTCTGAAATCCATTGTTGGGCTTTGGTATGCAATCGCTCAACACTTATTTCAAAATTTGCTGTTTTTTCATTCTGAGTTAATTGATTTTTGTCCATTTTAATATAATTTAAGTTAAAATATTAGGGAAGCATTAACCTCCCTAATTTAATGAATAAACTTAACTTATTTCAATCATTTTTTTCTTTTCAATACTTTTTGTTGCTTCCATTTTTTCCAAATGAATGGACAAAATTCCATTATCGTACTTGGCTTTAATGTTCTTTTTAAGATCTATGCTTTTTGGTAAAGTAAAAGTTCTTGTAAATGAATTGTGGAAAAACTCCCTTCGAGAATAGTTTTCCTCTTTTTCTTCTTTTTCTTGTTTACTTTCAGCAGAAATTGTTAAAACATCATCAGAAACAGAAACTTCAAAATCTTTTTTTGTAAATCCAGGAGCAACAACTTCTATTTCAAAATCATTTTTGTGCTCTTTTACATTGATTGAAGGCATCCAATTTTCTCTGTTTAATAAATCTTCAGTCATCATGTTTTCGGTAATGTCTGAAAATTCAGGAAACATTCTTTCCAATATAGGAAGACGGCGGTTAAATTGTACTAATGGCATAATCAAAAATTTTTATTGGTTTATAATGCACTAATTTATATTGAAGGCGTTGTTCATACAATGATGCCCATCATTGTCAAAAATGATAGTTATCATTTTTTTATAAAATTTTCTATGCTAAAACCAAGGTAGTAATTTAGGGAAAGTTGCTAGGAATCAATATCGACTGCTAACGCAATGCAAATTTATCCTTTAAATTTAGAGGACGTATAAAAATCCGTAAAACAAGGAATTAATCAGTTTTTATAATATGATGAAAATCAGATTTGGTATTTTATAATCAGTAATTTAACAATGCAACAATGCTCTCATACAATCTATTTTTTGGCAAAAACATGTCTTCCAAGTTTTTGGCAAATGGAATCGGCGTTTCAATACTGCCCAAGCGTTTTACGGGTGCGTCTAGATAATTAAAACAATTTTCTGTGATTAATGCCGATAAATCTGAGGCTATTCCTCCAAACAAGGTATCTTCCTGTAAAATTAAAGCCTTGCCGGTTTTTTTTACCGATTTGTATATGGCTTCAGTATCTAAGGGTTGAAGCGTTCTTAAATCAATAACATCAGCTGAAATGTTGTGCAATTTAACCTCATTTAATGCCCAGTGAACGCCTGCGCCATAAGTGATAATGCTCAAGTCATTTCCTTCGTGAAGCAATGAAGCTTTTCCAAAAGGAATGGTGTAATAATCTGTAGGAACATCTTGATAAACAGATCGATACAAGGCTTTATGTTCAAAAAACAAGACCGGATTTTCATCTTCTACGGAAGTTGCCAACAAACCTTTTGCATCATAAGGAAATGCTGGATAAACAACTTTTAATCCGGGCGTTTTTGTAAACCAGGCTTCGTTGGTCTGGCTGTGAAACGGCCCTGCTCCTACGCCGGCGCCACAAGGCATGCGTAAAACCACATCGGCGTTCTGATTCCAGCGATAAAATGATTTTGCCAATAAATTAATGACCGGATTAAATCCCGATGTCACAAAATCGGAAAATTGCAATTCAACCACCGATTTATATCCGTTGATGGAAAGTCCGTAAGCAGATTCAATAATACTCGATTCACAAATAGGCGTATTCCTAATTCTGGAAGCGCCGAATTGTTCCAAAAATCCTTCCGTGATTTTAAAAGCACCGCCGTATTCAGCAATATCCTGTCCCATCACCACCAATTTTTCAAAGCGTTCCATACTTTGTTTTAATCCTTGAGATACAGCATCAATAAATCGAATATTTGAAGTGTTTGTTGAAGGCTTTATTTCCTTATAATTTTGATGTTTGTACACATCAGCCAATTCATTTTCTGCGGTTGATGAGATTTCTTCTTCAGCAAAAGCTGTTTTTAAATGGTCATTAATTTCATCAATAATTTCCTCCTTAATCAACGTATCCATTTCATTGGAAAGTATTTTTTCTGAAGTTAAAAATGCATGATAATTTTTAACTGGATCTTTTTCTGCCCAAGCATTGATCAATTCTTGCGGAATGTATTTCATACCACTCGCCTCTTCATGGCCGCGCATCCTGAATGTTTTAAATTCGAGTAATACCGGACGAGGATTCAATCGTAAACTTTTTGCAATTTCACGCACTGTTGAATGAACTTCTAAAATATTGTTGCCATCTATAATATGGCTTTCCATTCCGTAGCCAATTCCTTTATCTGCAATATTTTCACATTTAAATTGCTGACTTACAGGTGTTGAAAGTCCGTATCCGTTATTTTCGATACAAAAAAGCACCGGCAAATTCCATACCGAAGCTACATTTAAAGCTTCATGAAAATCGCCTTCACTGGTTCCGCCTTCACCCGAAAAAACTGCGGTCACTTTGGGTTCATTTTTAAGTAAATCGCCCAACGCAATCCCATTTGCTATGCCGAATTGCGGACCTAAATGCGAGATCATTCCCACAATTTTAAATTCTTGGGTTCCAAAATGAAATGAGCGTTCGCGTCCTTTGGAAAATCCGCTTTTTTTGCCCTGCCATTGAGAAAACAATCTATATAATGGAATATTTCTTGAAGTAAACACACCTAAATTTCTGTGCATCGGTAAAATATACTCATCGAAATTCAAAGCGTTGGTAATGCCCACAGAAATAGCTTCTTGTCCGATGCCTGAAAACCATTTGGAAATTTTCCCCTGGCGCAACAGAATTAACATTTTCTCTTCTATCAATCGAGGTTTTAGAAGAAATTTATATAAATTAATTAATTCTTTATCGGTGTAATTTTCTCGGTTGTAAACCATTTTATCAATTGTTTAGCTAATTGCGCCTATTAAAAAAATGAATAATGATATCAAAGATAATCATAATGCCAGAAAACAAAAATACCTTATTATAAAAAATAATAAGGTATTTTCAGTAATTTGAGTTCAATTAAACTTCCCTAAAAATGGAATGCATTAAACGCGTTTTGTCGTTGATGCTTTCTTCCAAAGAAATCATTGTTTCTGTTCTTGAAACGCCGTCGATATCATCAATTTCAAAAATTATTTCTTTAGCGTGCGTGGTGTCTTTGGCTCTAATTTTACAGAAAATATTGTATTTCCCTGCGGTTATGTAAGCAATTGTAATATTCGGAATTTTCTTTAGTTCACTTATCACTTGCTTTGTTTTCGAGGTTTTGTCTAAATAAATCCCAACATGTGAGATAAATGAATAGCCCATTTTCTCATAATCAAGCGTTAAAGTTGAACCTTTAATGATACCTTCATCTTCCATTTTCTTAACCCTTACGTGGATTGTTCCTGCGGATACCACTAATTTTTTTGCTATATCGGTAAACGGCGTTCTTGCGTTTTCGATAAGAATATCTAATATTTGATGATCAATTTCATCAAGTATATATTTTTTCATATTATTGCTTTTGTTTAAGATAAAAACTTGAGTACAAATTTATTAAAAAAAAATCGATAAACACCTAATAAATTTACGAATTTGACAATTCTAATTCCTTTATATCTAAATTTTCTGCACTTATAATGTTATACGAGTAATAATCTGACAAATCCCCAACTTTTTCAATGTGTTTATACATCTCCAATTTATGAGCTATTACTCTGAATTTAAGCTGAATACCAATATTTGTAATTGAAATTCTATTATTTTCAGTTATTTTAATGTTCTTGTAAATTATATCTAAAAACTTAGTGTCATTATTAGGAATTTCGTAGTAAGGCATATAATTGGTATAATCTTCTGCTGCTGCAATAAAATTGATTCCCTGCAAAAGCGCATAAAAATTATATTTTCTGGTGATTTCTCTTTCGTAATCGTCTTTATAATGACCCGCCTCTATCAATATGGTGTTGTGTCCCAGCTTTTGAAAATTATCTCCTGTTGCTGTTGGATAAAACTCATCGGTATAACGGCCAATTTGATTGGGAATAACTTGTTGCAACAAATTATTCATCGCCACAATAACGCTCATGGTTTCTTTACGGCCTTTGGTTACTGTTCGCTCAACATCTTCTGAAGGCGCTAAAAAGGAGATTGTTGCAGGATTTTTGGTGCCTTCAACATTAAAAATCGATCGCTGATCGTGCAAATTGAAACAAAACTTCGGATTAAATGTGTCCAAAACCTCACGAAGCAAGTTACTTTCTTTTGCTTTGCGCTCAACAGCGTCTCTGTTTAAATCGATATTTTTCGCATTTTCCCTTGTAAACTTTATGGCTCCATCCGGATTTAACATTGGAATAAACTGAATGGTGCAATTTGTAAGGATGGTTTTTATGATTTCAGACAATTCGGCGTTGTCTTTTTCCAAAAAATTAAATAAGTCGAAGAGCGCTTTGGTTCCCGTACTTTCATTTCCGTGCATTTGAGACCAGACAAGTATGTTGATTTTCCCGGTTCCTATAGAAATTTTATAGATTGGAATGTTATTTTCTGAATAGCCTAAAATTTCTTTTTCAAATTTTGTGGATAGTTTTTGAATTAATGGATCTATATCATCAAATAAAATTCTTCTTCCTTTTAAATTTTTTTCAAAATTTAGCGAATACAAAAGTTCTAAGGTTTTTACGTCTATTAATTTCATGTTACAAATGTAAATAATAGAATGTTTACAAATGTAAACGATGTTTTAGAATCAATAATATACAATTGTAATTATTTTTTAATGCTAAAATCGGTCCGCTGCCTCAACCAAAAAAGAACTATAATAAAAGTTGATGTAAAATATTTAACTAACTATTATTTAATATTATAGTGCAACTAGTATGAAGTTATACTTACATAAAATAAACTATTTTACGAGCGATTTTATAACGATGTTTGCGAATTAAAATTAAATAGATTACATTTGTAATGATATATTAATTTACAATGGTAAACATAGAGCAATTTGCGAAACGACTGAATATCCTTATGGATTATTATGAAATATCGGCTGCTTTATTGGCCGAAAAAATTGAAGTGCAGCGATCCAGCATTTCCCACATCCTATCCGGAAGGAATAAACCAAGCCTTGAATTTGTATTGAAGGTTTTAAAAGCGTTTCCTGAAGTTGAGTTGTATTGGTTGTTAAACGGCGTTGGCAGTTTCCCAAAGCCTTCTGAAGTTAAAGGGGCTGCTCCTACACTATTTTCTGAAATTGAGTCGCCTGAGATTAAAATGAATGAACCTAAGGCGATGGCAAAACCGGCTATTCAAGAAATTGAGAATCAGAGAAAGGAAAGTACCGAACAAGAAATTGAAAGAATCGTTATTTTTTATAAGGACGGTACATTTAAAAATTACACCCCATAAAAAAAGCCTCCCGGTTTATGGGAAGCTTTTAAATTGCATTTTTTAAACTTTTACTCTATCAACTTTGCGATACCTGTTTTTAAAATGATGATGAGTTCGTTTTTATTGCTGTTTTTAGATTGTTGCTGTGCATAAACCAATTGATTTAACATATTTATGCTCATCTGGTCAAATTTGTATTTTTTATACCGCAACCCCAATTTTACAAAATCGTTAGTTAAATTAGTGATTGCTTCTTTATTGTCGCTTTCTGAAATCCATTTAAAAGCTTCAGCATACGTTTGTTGTGTTCTTTTGTCTTCCGTTAAAAACATACCCTTCAAAATATGATTGGCAATAAAAGGCAGCTTTGTTTTGTCCTTTTCGCTGATATAAATACTTGTAACGGCATCTGCCAAATATGTTTTGGTATCTTCATTAATGGCATTCAACTTTTTTAAAGCCGTTTGTTTATCAATTTGGTATAAGGAAATCAATGATTTTCCTGTAACTGCAAAGCTTTCACTGTTCATTCCGTTTTCAAAAAGAGGCTTGTAAACAGGATCCACCAATTTGCCCAGAACGCCAATAGCGGCTGCCTGCACCAATGTTTTAGGATCGGATTGCGCCATTTTCACTATTTTATCGATGGCTTCTTTTTTGTTAGATTTTTGGAACAAATCAATATTTTCCAAGGCCAAGATCCTAATTTCATAGTAAGGATCGTTAAGCGCTTTAATAAAGGTGTTAAAAACATCTTTGTTTAATTGGTCTTTTGAAATTTCTTCCAGCGCAAATCTTCTGTCTAAATAATGCGAGGCGTTATTGAATTGGTAAATATATTCATTTACTGTTTTTTTAACGGCAATTTCAGCCAAAAGCACATGTTTTGCATCAATATTAATCAGTTTTGGCATTTTATTGAAAGAAAAAGTGAAAGAATTTTGGGCGTTTTCAACCCAAACATTGTGGGTGTTTTTTCCCGTTTCTTCGTAAATATCAATGCTTAAAGGAAATTTAAACGTCTTTCCTTTTTGATTGACGTTAACGGTAACTGTTTTATTGATGGTGTTGAAATCGTATGTCACATTCATTTTTATATGTCCGCTTCCGTAATACCACTGGTTAAAAAACCAGTTTAGGTCTTTTCCGCTTACTTTCTCAAACACTAAACGAAGCTGATGCGCTTCTGCTGTTCCGTATTTGTAGGTTGTTAAAAAAATATTCATACCTTCAAAAAAGGCTTCATCACCAATCACGTCGCGCAACATATGTAAAATGGCATTTCCTTTGTGGTAACTTACCGTATCAAACATATCTTCCCTGTCCAAATAATTAAAACGAACCAAATCTTTGTCTTCACTTTGGCTGGTCATATAAGTCTGAACATCGCTGTACATATTTGCATCGGCCTTGTCTTTTCCATATTTATGGGCAAACCATAAATAAACGCTATAGGTTGCAAACGATTCATTAACAGTTAAATTGGCCCAGCTTTCTGTAGTGACCAAATCACCAAACCAATGGTGAAACAATTCATGGGCAATGGTTCCCTCCCATTCGTTGTTATCAATTAGCTGGCCTTTTTTCTGATGCGCATCTTCGGCATGAACAACGGCGGTGGTATTTTCCATGGCGCCGCTTACAAAATCGCGTACCACAATTTGGCTGTATTTATCCCACGGATAAGGAATTCCGGTAATGTTCGAGAAAAAAGTCATCATTTCAGGCGTATTTCCAAAAATGGCTTTTGCTTCAGACTCAAATTCTGGTTCAACATAATAATTAACTTCAAGGCCATTCCAAGAATCTTTTGTGATGCTAAACTCGCCAACGCCCATAAAAACAAGGTATGGCGCGTGTTTTTGGTCCATTTTCCAATAGTCTGTTCTAGTTCCGTTTGGATTTACAACCTGGCTTTTTAATGTTCCGTTTGATAGCGTTACATATTTATTGGGAACGGTCATATAAATTTCCTGTGTTGTTTTTTGGTTTGGGGAATCAATGGTAGGAAACCAGCAACTGTTTGATTCTGTTTCGCCCTGCGTCCAAACCTGCGTTGGTTTGTTTGGATCTTCTCCTTTCGGATCAATAAAGTACAACCCTTTTGCATCCTTTATATTCTCGCTTCCTTTTTGGGTAATTTCTTCAGGTTTGGCGGTGTATTTTATGTATACAACATATTCTTCTCCTTTTTTGTAGGATTTGTCGAGCTCCACCGTTAATTCATCCTCAGAATAATTAAAACCTGCTTTTTTGTCGTTCACTTTTACTTCGTGGATGTTAAAGGATTTGGCGTCTAAAACCACTTTGTTTACAGTGTAAAAATGTGGTGTTAACGTTACCCAGGCTTCACCGTTTAACTGACTTTTTTCAAAGTTGAAATCCACTTTTAACTTGGTGTGGACCAGATTGTTAATTTTGTCTCTTTCGGGTTGGTAAATAGCGTTTTGGGCGCCAAGAACTATTGAAAAGAATAAGAGGAGTGCGAATAAAATATTTTTCATTTGAAATGTATAAAATTTAATAGGCAAAAATAAGGATTTAATTATCTTAAGCAGTTAACAGATAGTTAAAAAGCCACACTTTTATTAAGGTATGGCTTTTAGTTTTGTTTATGTGTTGATTTATTAAATCGTTTAAGCGTGTAATTGTTTAAACGTTTAATCGTTTAATTGTGAACCTCTGACTTCAGTCCTGCCTCCGGCAGTCAAGCTTCGGTCTTCGGTCCTGCCTCCGGCAGTCAAGCTTCGTCTTCGGACTTCCGTCTTCGGTCTTCCGTCTTCGGTCTTCGGACTTCCGTCTAATTATTTGATACCACCAAGCAAACCTCCCAATTGTTTAAGTTGTTGGGAATTTCCGTCTAATTTAATTTCTTGGGCCAGACTTAAAATTTCGCTCGGATTCATATTTTCTCCAAGAACCCTTACAAGCGCAAATCCTCTTTTGTTGTCGGATCCAAAAATAATCACTTCATCAATGGCATCTTCTTCTCCCAAATAATTCACAGTGACATTTCCATTTCCTGTGTTCATACGCATCAATTCTTTGTAGCTTGGGTTTTTAAGAATTTCTGCCACTTTTTCCTTTTCAGCAGCGAACAATTCCTGATTGCTGTCATTAATTTGTAAGGCTAAAAAATTGACTTTTTTGATGGTTTTTAAAGTGTTTTTAACTTCTTCAGAAACATTCTCATCTTTTAGCTCAATAATGTTTGCCGGCAAATCAACAGAAATAAACGCATTGTTTTCTTTACTGTCCACATAATATTTTTGCAAAGATGGCTTTGTGTCACAGGCAACAGTTAAAATTGCTGAAGCAAAAGCGACCATTGAAACTTTTAAAAACTTTTTCATTGCTGTGTTTATTTATTTTTTAGTTGTTTGCCGCTGTTTGGGATATGGGCTTCCGTAATTTCAGAAACTTTATTTAAATCGATATTCCCTGTTAACGATAATACAACAGCTTGTTTATTGGCTTTATTTGTCATATCGTTCACAAACATTAACAATTCACTTACATGATTGTCATCTTTACCCGGACGAATGTATATTTTAACGTTGGCATCTTTATCTTTTATGCGCATCATCTCCACAAGTTTTGAAGTTTTCAAATATTTTGAGACCACTTCTTCCATTTGGCTTGCAATTGCAGTGTTTTCCGTAGTAAAAACTTTTAAAGATTCTAGGTCTTTCACCATTTCAGCATACTGTTTTGCTTCAGGACTGCTGCTTTTAAATTTGCTTAACATTTTAAAAGCTTCTTGGTTTACAATCACAGAGGTTACATCATCCATCGCTTCAAACTTATCGAAAATTGAAACTTGTGCATAATTTGCGAATGGCAAAATAGCAAGGGCGATTATAAAAATTATTTTTTTCATTTTTTTGGTTATTTAGCTTTGTTAAAAATTTTGTTAGTGGTGGTTTCAAACTCTTGCAATTCAGTGATTGCTGCAGTTCCTTTGTTTAAATTTGCCGATAACATTGCGAAAGCAAATTGCGTTTCCTGATAAATTTTTTCGGCTTTTGCTTGTTGGTTTTTTTGATACCCGGTGTACACACTTACCAATAAAATTGCTGAGGCCGCTACAGATAACCATTTCCAATTCAGTTTTCGACTTTTTAATTGAATGGTTTTTGTAAATATCTCGTTTTTACTGGCTGAAAAATAACCGAACATTGCACGGTATTCTTCTAAATGTAGTGCTACATCATCTCCTGAAAAATAAGTTTTTAATTCATTTTCTTCGGCGATGGAAGTTTCAGCATCCAGGTATTTTTCCAACAACTTTTCTATGTTAACTAATTCCATAATTGTGTTGTTTTATTAATTGTTCTTTAATTGTTTTTCTTGCTCTTGATAATGAAACCCTGATTGTGGCTGGTTGTATATTCAGCATTTCCGCTATTTCATCAAATTCATATTGTTCAATATCTCTAAGCTGTATGATTATTTTTTGTTGCTCCGGTAAGTTCTCAATCAATTTATGAACCAAACTTACACTGTCATTTAATTCTACCCTTTTCTGTAAAGACGTTCCACCTTCTTTATAGTTACTGTGAACCAGCGATAAATTATTTGCCTGCTTCGATTTTAATCGGTCAAAACAATAATTCTTCGTCATCGTCATCGCAAATGCCTCAATACTGTTATATTCGTTTAATTTCGATTTGTTTTTCCAAAGCTTAAAATAAAGCTCCTGGGTTGCGTCCTCTGCCTCTTCAGTTGAAACCAGCAGTCTTTTCGCCAATCGAAACACTTTATCTTTAAAAGGCATTACCTTTTTTAAAAACTCTGACTGATCCATTTTAAGTTTGGTTGTTAAAACGATTTTCTGATGTTATTACAATTATGACGAGCAAGTTACGTTTTTGTAACAGCATATATTAAATTTGGAATAAAAATTGATATATTGCGTCCAAATAACAAAAATAATAAAATGAGAAAATTAGGCTATATACTGGCAACATACGTAGTGCTAGGTTTAACATTTGCCAGTTGCGATAAAAATGATGACCCAGCCCCTATAAGCAGTGGTTTAGACAAACCAATAAATGATTTTGTTTGGAAGGGAATGAATTCCTGGTACAATTGGCAAACCGTCGTTCCTAATTTGGCAAATACCAAAGATGATGACAAAGATGCTTATAATTCTTATTTAAATGGGTTCGCCGAACCGGAAGATTTATTCTACAGTTTGTTGTTTGATCAGGGAAACACGGATAGATTTTCCTGGATTGTTGATGATTTTGTGGCTTTAAATAATTCTTTTCAGGGAATTACAAAATCATTTGGAATTCGTTTACAGGCAGTGAAAATTAATACAACTCCCGGCGACATTATTTTTTATATAAGATATGTGGCGCCAAATTCACCGGCTGATTTAGCAGGCATTAAAAGAGGTGACCTTATCAATGCGTTGGATGGTGTATTAATGAATGAAAGTAATTATTCATCTGTGGTAAGCAAACTTTCTAATGAAACTGTAAAATTTTCAATTGTTACGGAAAACGGAACTCTTATCGCCGATAAAACAATTACCGCAGTGGTTATTTCAGAAGACCCAATATATTTGAAGAAAGTGTTTGCTGATATTAACGGTAAAAAAGTAGGATATTTGGTTTATAATGGATTTAGATCTTCTTATAATGACGAGTTAAACGCCGCTTTTGCCTATTTCAAAAATGAAGGAATACAAGAATTGGTATTGGATTTAAGATTAAATGGTGGCGGATCTGTGTTAACATCTGCCTATTTGGCAAGTATGATTAATTCTGTTGCAGGAACGGAGACCTTTGCTAAATTAACTTTTAATGCAAAACATACCAACCAAAACAGTTCTTATACTTTTCAAAATAAGTTAAATGTATATGATGTAAGTGGCACTAAAACCGGGGAAGAAAATATTAACAGACTCACCGGAATTAACCAATTGTATGTATTGACTTCCAGTAGCACGGCTTCTGCAAGCGAAATGATTATCAACGGATTGAAACCTTTTATGCCTATTAAAGTGGTGGGAACCACCACATACGGTAAAAATGTGGGGTCAATTACTTTATATGATTCTCCATCGTCCGATTATACAAGTGAATCATCTGCCAATTCAGCGCATTTATACGCGATGCAACCCATTGTTTTTCAAATTTACAATAAACTGGACCAAAGCGATTATACGCAAGGTTTCGTTCCGGATATTGAAGTTAAGGAATATCAATTCTGGTATAACATTTTGCCTTTTGGCGATGAAAATGAAGTGGTTTTAAAAGCTGCGCTTGATAATATTAGAGGAATTTCTGCAAGGCAGGTAAAACCTTCGGCCAAGTTTTCTGAAATTAAAGAAGTTGAAGTTTCCAAGCTTGAAAAAAGATTTGATAAAGAAATGTATATTACTGATGAGTTTTTCAATCAGTAAACTTTATTGATATAAATAAACAAAAAAGGCAGGTTTTTACTTGCCTTTTTTGTTGTTTAAAAATCCGATTTATTTTACCTAAATTTGTTTTAATCTTCAATAGGAATAAATGAAAAACGTTGCGATAATTACAATCCTCTTTACTTTTTTAATAGCGTGTAATACCAACTATCAACCACGTGAAACCGTAAAAATTTCCATCGAAAAATTCAACATAGACAGCGCCAGCATTCGCGCCATTGAAATTGTGAACGATTCTTCGGTTGTTTATGCAAGCTCAAACGGAACCATCGGCATTTTAACCGGAAACGGCAAATTCGTTGCCACAAAAAAAATTATAACCGATACCATTATTCCGCATTTCAGGGCGATTGCCTATACCAAAGAAGCTGTTTTTGCTTTGAGTATTGAAAATCCGGCACTGTTGTATCGCTATAAAAACAACGAAATTGAATTGGTTTATAAAGAAGTGCACGAAAAAGTTTTTTACGATTCTATGAAGTTTTTTGATGAACTCAACGGAATCGCCATCGGCGACCCAACCGATGAATGTTTGTCCGTTTTAATTACCCGCGACGGCGGAAAATCCTGGGGAAAAATGGATTGCAAGAATTTACCGAAAATTGAAGAAGGCGAAGCCGCTTTCGCAGCCAGCAATACCAACATTGCCATTGTGGGCGAAAATGCGTGGATTGTGACGGGCGGAATGAAATCACGTGTTTTTCATTCGCCTGATATGGGTTTGACGTGGAAAGTTTATGATACGCCAATTGTTCAGGGAAAAAGCAGCACCGGAATTTATTCGGTCGATTTTTACAATGAAAAACAAGGAATTATTTGTGGCGGTGATTATACCGATATGCAAGGAAATTATGCCAATAAGGCAATCACCAAAAATGGCGGAAAAACTTGGGAAGTCGTTTCAGAAAATACGGAGCCAAAATATGTGAGTTGCGTGCAGTATGTGCCAAATACACAAGGAAAAGAAGTCTTTGCAGTATCCGACAACGGCGTTTTTTATTCAAAAAACTTAGGAAAAAACTGGGAAAAAGTGAGTGACGAAGCTTTTCACTCAATTCGTTTTGTAAATGAAAATACCGCTTGGGTTTCAGGCAATGAAGTGATTACTAAAATGACGATTAAATAGATTTTGCCATTGGTAAAATGAAAGGTCAGAAGACGGAAGACGGAAGTCCGAAGTGCAAAAAAATAATCAGCTAATTATTTAATTTTCATTTTTTTATACCAATTAAGTCAATCAAAATAAATTATTTTTACAAAATGAGAAATATTACTTTTTACGTTTTGATTTTATTGCTGATTTTAGGCTGTTCAAATCAATCTGAAATAGGAAAAAAGTTGAATTGCAGTCCGACAACTTATAAAAACACCAAAGAAATTACAGATTTTAATAAAAACTTTACATTAAGTATTCCAAGTAATTGGAAAACAGAATTATACTTTGACAATTATCAGTCTGAAATTTTTACTGCCGACACGATTAAACAGCTTTCTGAAACCTATATTTTAGCGGCTTCTTTTAATTTGGGAAACTTGAATTTCGACAGTGATTTTCACCATCGAAAAGATTCGGTTTTGAATGCAAACAACCTTAAAATAATTGATTCAGGGAATGAGTTATTTCAAAAAAAACCTTCTTTTTGGTATATTTCAAAAGGAACAAAAAATGATTTTGACTATCATCGTTTTACAGTCCTGACAAAAATTTCGGAAAACAGCTATTTTTCAGCGTATAGTGAAATTTATGGAAACACCAATATCGATGAACGCATCTGTGAATCAATTTCGTTGTTGGAAAGTATTCAGTTTTTGGAATAATTTATGACAATTAAAATCCTTTTTAATGAATTTTTATCAGACAAAATAAAAAAAACAATGTAGGACTTTATATATTAGAAAATAATTTAAAACAGTAAAATTATGGCTAAAAAAAATAAAGTAATCAATTTGTTTGGAAACAAAAATGTGATTCCAAACACCACCGGCATAAGTTACTCCTCTTTGTTAGATAAATTTATGGCACCTTTTGAAAACGATTTTTCCAAAGACCTTTATATGGAAGAAATTATTGAATTTGCAACTAGTGCTTGGAATTTTGGCAATATGAGCCTTTTGTTTCCCAAAAAAGAGTTTGAAAAAACGATGGCTTTGGCTTCCGCAGACGAAGATATAAACTATCCGTTATTAAAAAGGATGATTGCACATAAGGCGAAAAATTTTAAAGAATTCACAAATTTTATTTCTGATTTTGAATTAACCGAAAAAAACGGAGAAGATATTTTAACGGTAGTTACACAATCAGAAGAAAATTATCTTGCAGAAATGATGAATTCTATAGATAATCAATATGAAAATGGAGATTATGATGAAAGCTATATTAATAGGCATGCCATTGTTTTGAAACCACTCCAGCCTTTTGTTGATTGGTATATTAATTTATATCCAAATGAAGAAGTTCCCGAATTTAATGAAAGCAATATTTACCTTGTAAATGAAGAAATTGATGATTTAGAATTGTGGCTAAAAAAGAAATTCGATAAATTCTTTATGTTAGAATTAGGTGATTGGCATCTTAACAAAAAAGAATGGCCCCAAAAGCGAAATTACAAAATGTTTAAGGAATGGTTTCACGTAGAAGTGTCAACTATGATTTACGATTTAGTGAAAGAACCTGTTTCAAAATCTTTTTAAACAGCCGTAAATATTCCTTTAAATCTATTTCGTTGTTGGAAAGCATTCGGTTTTTGGAATAATTTATGGAAATTAGATTGCGAAAACTTTATTGAATCGTTACTTTTGATAAAAATTTAAAAATATGCAAAAAATAATAGACCGATTTGTAAAATATGTTCAAGTAGACACACAATCTGACCCAAACAATCCTGCTTTCCCAAGCACAGAAAAACAATGGGATTTGGCGCATATTTTGGTCGATGAATTGAAAGAAATTGGCTTGGAAGATGTTACTTTAGATGAGAATTGCTATCTCATGGCCACGCTTCCATCTAATGTGGACTTTAAAGTGCCAACCATTGGTTTTATTGCCCATATTGATACAAGTCCGGATTATTCTGGCACCAACGTAAAACCTCAAATTCATAAAAATTATGATGGCGGTGATATTTTGTTGAACAAAGAACAAAATATTGTTTTGTCTCCAAGTTATTTTGAAGATTTGTTGTTGTATAAAGGCCAGACTTTAATTACAACCGATGGCACTACCCTTTTGGGCGCCGATGACAAAGCCGGAATTACGGAAATTGTTTCGGCAATGGAATATTTAATCAACCATCCCGAAATAAAACACGGCAAAATTAGAATTGGCTTTACGCCCGATGAAGAAGTTGGAAAAGGAGCGCACATGTTCGATGTGGAAAAATTTGGTGCCGAGTGGGCTTATACGATGGATGGAAGTGCTGTTGGAGAGTTGGAATATGAAAACTTTAACGCCGCCGGAGCAAAAGTAATCATCCACGGAAAAATTGTGCATCCAGGCTACGCAAAAGGAAAAATGATTAACTCTATGTTAATCGCCAGTGAATTTATTGCAGGATTGCCAAAAAACGAAATTCCGCAGGAAACTGAAGGTTACGAAGGATTTTATCATTTGAGCAGCATTCACGGTGAAGTTGAAAAAACCGAACTCGAGTACATTATCCGCGACCACGATATGAAGTTGTTTGAAGAACGCAAAGTTGTTTTTCAAAAAGTTGCCGATGATTTAAACAAAAAATTGGGCAGCAATTTGGTTGAAATTGAGATGAAAGACCAATATTACAATATGCGCAAACAAATTGAACCTGTGATGCACATTGTTGATATTGCGGAAGAAGCGATGAAACAGTTGGGAATTACGCCAATCATCAAAGCGATTAGAGGAGGAACTGACGGATCTCAATTGTCATACAAAGGTTTACCTTGTCCAAATATTTTTGCGGGTGGACATAATTTTCACGGACGTTATGAATTTGTTGCCGCAGAAGCCATTCAATTGGCAACCGACGTTGTGGTGAAAATCGCAATGTTAACTGCTGAAAAAGCAAAATAAAAAATATTAATTTTATTGCTAAACCCCTTTCTCAATAAGAATGGGGTTTTTTATTTAACAAAATGTTAAATATTGTTATTTTATTGCCACTATCTTTCAAAACAACGGCTAGATGGTTACTTTTGAAAAATTAAAAAATTAAATTTATGGAAAGTCAATTGTTAGTTTCTCTTACTGAAAAATATGGAAGTCCGCTGTATGTTTATGATGCCGAAAAAATGGAATCGCAATACAATCGCATTACGGCAGCATTTTCGTCTGTTAAAAATTTAAAATTGAATTATGCCGTAAAAGCAAATTCTAACATCAGTATTTTGAAATTTTTCAAAAAGTTGAATTCGGGAATTGACACAGTTTCCATACAAGAAGTGCTTTTGGGATTGGAAGCAGGATTCGAACCTGAAAACATCATTTTTACGCCAAACGGCGTATCATTGTCGGAAATCGAAAAAGCGGCAGCTTTGGGAGTTCAAATAAATATCGACAATTTGTCTATTTTGGAACAATTTGGCCATCGCTACCCTAACACGCCGGTTTGCGTGCGTATCAATCCGCATATTATGGCGGGCGGACATTCAAAAATTTCTGTGGGCCATATCGATTCAAAATTCGGAATTTCAATCCACCAATTACCTCATATTAAAAGAGTTGTAGAAAATACCGGAATGCATATTAACGGTGTTCATATGCATACGGGTTCCGATATTTTGGATATCGATGTGTTTTTGGCGGCTACTGAAATTTTATTTAATACGGCAACAGCCTTTGAAGATTTAGAATTTATAGATTTTGGAAGCGGATTTAAAGTACCTTATAAAGAAGGCGATATTTCAACAAATATTGAAGAATTGGGTGAAAAATTATCCGAGCGTTTCAATAGTTTCTGTAAAGATTACGGTAAAGACTTAATATTGATGTTTGAGCCGGGAAAATTTTTGGTGAGTGAATCCGGTTGTTTTTTGGCGCACGTCAATGTGGTGAAACATACAACTTCCACTGTTTTTGCGAGTATTGATTCAGGTTTTAATCATTTGATCCGACCAATGTTTTATGATTCATACCATCATATTCACAATATTTCAAATCCGGAAGGTCGTGAACGCTACTATTCTGTAGTCGGTTATATATGCGAAACAGACACTTTTGCCACCAATCGCAGAATCAGTGAAATTACCGAAGGCGATGTGCTTTGTTTTAACAATGCGGGCGCTTATTGCTTTTCGATGGCTTCCAATTACAATTCGAGATACCGACCTGCTGAAGTTTTGTATTATAAAGGCAAGGATTATTTGATCAGAAAAGAAGAAACATTCGAAGATCTGATTAATAATCAGGTCATTGTTGATTTGGATTAACGATTTCTTAAATGTAATTTGGTTTTTCACAAAATAAATAGACTTTTAACGGTAAATGGGCAGTAATTAAGAATATAAAATAAATTTTTATGAAAAATCAGTTAAAACGATTGTGTATTTAAAAAAATAATTACTTTTGACCTATGCAAAAAACAAATTCACATAACATCCTGTTAAGCGCAAAATCTGCGTTCTATTTTGTTGTTGCCACTACAACCACATTCTGTACTACCCTTTAGGGGTTCTGTCTATTTATATCACCCGTAGCTATATTCGTTTTCAATAATTCAGAAAACAACGAATAACCATTCAAATATTTATAAAAATCAGGATAAAAAATTAATACCATGAAAGTATTAAAATTTGGCGGATCATCAGTTGCCACTTCAGAAAACATCAATAAAGCAATCGAAATTGTTAAAGACAGCGCATTGACTACCGAAATAATTGTAGTGGTTTCTGCACTTGGCGGAATAACAGATTTATTATTGGAAGCAGGAAACTTGGCTTGCATTGACGATGAAAATTACAAAAACAAGTTTAAATCAATTGAAGAACGGCATTTAAAAGTCATCCGGGAATTGATTCCCGTTGGCAACCAAAGCGGTGTTTTGGGCCACGTAAAAAAAATGCTCAATAAGTTGGAAGCCACGTTGGAAGGCGTTTTTTTAATCAATGAATTGTCGGCCAAAACTTCCGATAAAATTGTGAGCTTCGGAGAATTGCTTTCTTCATTTATCATTGTTGAAGCAATGAAAAACAAAGAATTGGACGCAGCATTGAAAAATTCCCAAGAACTCATTGTTACCGATGAAAATTTTTCGAATGCGGTAGTAAAGTTCGATCAAACCAATCAAAATATTGCATCCTTTTTCAGTAAAAACAATCATAAAATTGTGGTTTTGCCAGGTTTTGTTGCAAAAACAGAAAGCGGAGAACCTACTACTTTAGGCCGTGGTGGCTCAGATTATACCGCAGCTATTGTTGCGGCTGGAGCAAATGCTTCTGTGTTGGAAATTTGGACAGACGTGAGCGGCATGTACACCGCAAATCCTAATTTTGTGCAACAGGCTTTTCCCATTAAAAATATATCTTATCAGGAAGCGATGGAATTGTCGCATTTTGGTGCAAAAGTGTTGTATCCGCCAACCATTCAACCCGTTTTAGAAAAGGAAATTCCCATTAAAATAAAAAATACTTTTGATGCCAATGCTGAAGGCACTTTAATCACAAAAGTGACTTCAAATACCAATCCGATCAAAGGAATCAGCCATATTGAAAATATGACGTTAATAACCTTGGAAGGAAGCGGAATGGTTGGTATTCCCGGATTTTCAAAGCGTTTGTTTGAAGCCTTGTTTCAGCAAAAAATAAATGTTTCTTTAATCACGCAAGCCTCGTCCGAGCATTCAATTTGTATCGCCATCAACAATGCGGATGCTGAAAAAGCTGAGCTAGCAGTCAATGCTACCTTTAGCTTTGAAATTTCACAACATAAAGTGAATCCGCTCATCGTTGAAAAAAACAACGCCATTATTGCTTTGGTGGGCGACAATATGAAAAGTCACCAAGGCATTAGCGGTAAAATGTTTAGCGCTTTGGGAAGAAATAACGTAAACATCAGAGCCATCGCGCAAGGTGCTTCAGAAAAAAATATTTCGGCAGTCATTACACATAAGGACATAAAAAAAGCTTTGAATACGTTGCACGCCGAATTTTTTGAGGATCAGACAAAACAGCTCAATTTATTTGTGGTGGGCGTTGGTAATGTCGGACAAAAATTGTTGGCACAAATTAAAAATCAACAACCCTATTTGCTGGAACAGTTGAAATTGCAGGTACGAGTCATTGGATTGGCGAATTCAAAAAAAATGTTATTTAATGAAGACGGTATCGATTTAGAATCTTGGAAAATGCAGTTGGACAAGGCCGAAAATCTGAACATGGATGCTTTTCACGAAAAAATCACCGATTTAAATTACCGAAACAGCATTTTTGTCGATAACACCGCCGAAGAATCTGTCGCCAATTTATATGCAAGTTATTTAAAGGAAAGCGTGGCCGTGGTAACCTGCAATAAGATTGCTTGCGCTTCGAATTATGATAATTATGTGAATCTGAAAAATTTAAGTCGGAAATACAGTGCGCCATTTTTATTCGAAACCAATGTTGGTGCAGGATTGCCAATTATAGATACACTTAAAAATTTAATAGCTTCTGGTGATAAAGTTACCCAAATACAGGCTGTTTTATCGGGCAGTTTGAACTTTATTTTTAACAATTTCAATGAACAAAATTCGTTTTTTGACGTTGTTCAACAAGCTGGTATTGAAGGATATACAGAGCCTGACCCAAGAATAGATTTAAGTGGTGTTGACGTTGCCCGTAAAATTTTGATCTTGGCCAGGGAAAGCGGTACACAACTCGAATTAAATGATATTGCGAACGATTCTTTTTTGCCAAAATTAAGTCTGGAAGCCAAATCCGTACCCAATTTTATGGAAACCTTAAAAGTGGAAGCCGATCATTTTAACCTATTGCGGAAAAATGCAGAAGCAAAAAACTGCCGACTTAAATATGTAGCAGAATTCAACAATGGCAAGGCAAAAGTTGGGTTGAAAGAAATTCCGGCCTCACACCCATTTTATGATTTGGCGGGAAAAGACAATATTGTGTTGTTTTTTACCAACAGATACAACGAACAACCATTGATTATCAAAGGCGCTGGCGCAGGAGCTGATGTTACGGCTTCGGGCTTGTTTGCCGATATTATCAGAATTGGCAATAATTAGTAATTCGTAAAGAAATGAAACGAGCATTTCAAATTTTGGCATTCAAAAGAATGATTAATAGCGAACAGCATCTGTTACCGCTAAAAAATAAAATTTAAACAGATGAAAGAACTAAAAATATTTACGCCGGCAACCATTGCAAATGTTTCTTGCGGATTTGACGTGTTGGGCTTGGCTTTAGATACTGTAGGCGATGAAATGACCATTAGAAAAGTGGCCGAAAAAGGCGTGAGAATCACAAAAATTACCGGACAATCGGTTCCTTTGGAAACGCATAAAAATGTGTCGGGCGTTGCGGCATTGGCGCTTTTGGCTGAAATAAACACCGAATTCGGATTTGAAATTGAAATAGACAAACGCATAAAACCGGGAAGCGGAATTGGCAGCAGTGCTGCAAGTTCAGCCGGAGCGGTTTGGGCCATAAATAAATTGCTGGGAGATCCTTTCAGCCCCAAAGATTTGGTGCGTTTTGCCATGGAAGGCGAACGATTGGCAAGCGGTGTGCCGCACGCCGACAATGTGGCTCCTGCCCTTTTTGGCGGATTTACGTTGGTTAGAAGTTATGAGCCATTGGACATTATTAACATCCATACGCCAAGCGAATTGTTTGTAACGGTAATCCATCCTCAAATTGAAGTAAAAACATCAGACGCCCGTGAAATTTTGAAAACGACAGTTACCTTGAAAAATGCCATCAAACAATGGGGAAATGTGGGCGGATTGATCAGCGGACTTTATACCGAAGATTATGACCTTATCGGACGTTCTTTGGAAGATTTTATTGTGGAACCGATACGTTCTATTTTAATTCCCGCTTTTGATTTATTGAAACTTGAATCAGTAAAAGCAGGCGCTTTGGGATGCGGTATTTCTGGCTCCGGGCCATCCGTTTTTGCTTTAAGCAAAGGAAAAGACACTGCTTTAAAAGTCGCGGAAGCTATGAGGATTGTTTATGATAAAGTTGGTGTGCCCTATGATATCCACGTTTCAAAAGTAAATAAAGAAGGAATAAAAATTTTAGAAAGCAAGTAATATGAACTTTTACAGTTTAAATAAAATAGCGCCAAACGTAACCTTTAAAGATGCCGTAATTAAAGGCTTGGCACCCGACAAAGGTTTGTATTTTCCAGAGAAAATTACGCCTTTAAGCAAAGATTTTTTTGATCATATTGAAGATTTTTCAAATGCCGAAATTGCTTTTGAAGTGATCAAACAATTTGTGGCTGATGAAATTCCGGAGAACGAACTTAAAGAAATTATTTCAGCAACGTTAAACTTTGATTTTCCCATTGTTACCATAGAAGAAAATATTGCCGCTTTGGAATTATTTCACGGTCCGACCATGGCTTTCAAAGATGTCGGAGCCCGTTTTATGGCGCGATGTTTGGGTTATTTCAACAAAGAAGAAAAAACGAATAAAGTAACTGTTTTGGTAGCGACTTCCGGTGATACGGGAGGAGCCGTCGCAAGTGGTTTTTTAGGGGTTGAAGGCGTTGATGTGGTTATTTTATACCCAAGCGGTAAAGTGAGTGATGTTCAGGAAAAGCAACTGACAACTTTAGGGCAAAACATCACCGCTTTGGAAGTTCATGGCACTTTTGACGATTGCCAGGCCATGGTGAAAACTGCTTTTTTGGATGAAGAATTAATCGCAAATAAAAATTTGACCTCAGCGAATTCAATTAATGTAGCGCGTTGGCTTCCGCAAATGTTTTATTTCTTTTTTGCCTACAAACAATTGAAAAACAAGCAAAAAGATTTTATTTTTTCTGTCCCAAGCGGAAATTTCGGCAATATTTGTGCTGGTCTTATGGCACACAAATTAGGTTTGCCGGTAAAACAGTTTATTGCTGCCACAAACATCAATGATATTGTTCCTGATTATTTAGAAACAGGAATTTACACGTCAAAACCCTCAAAACAAACCATTTCCAACGCAATGGATGTTGGCGATCCAAGTAATTTTGTTCGGATTTTAGAAATTTTTAACAATGATGATGTAAAATTAAAAAAGGTGCTTTCCTCCTATTCATTTACCGATAAAGAAACCCGGCAAGCGATGAAGGAATTAAATGAAAAGTTCAATTATATTGCAGATCCTCACGGTGCTGTTGGTTATTTGGGATTGAAAAAACACGGGATTGATTCAAATGCGTTTGGCATCTTTTTAGAAACTGCACATCCCGTAAAATTTTTAAATGTAGTTGAGCCAATTATCAATGAAACCCTTGAATTGCCAAAACAAATTAAAGAAGTAATTGACAAAGAAAAAGTATCGATTAATATTTCATTCTACGAAGAATTAAAACAGTTTCTGGTTAATGCTTAAAATCACATATCTATATTTTTATCATCCATAAATTATATTATTTGCATAAAATACGTCATATTATGATAATTATCATAAATATTAGGTTAATTTATAATACTTTTAGAATTGTATTTTATACATAGATTTATTTATTTTTAAATTTGGATCTTTTATTATGGTAAATTTTATTCCAATTTTCCATATTTAGCTTAACCCCATTGCTCAGTCAATTTAATTTATAGGGAAAAATTCTTTTATAAATTTATTTTTCAAAATTCTAATTTTACGCTAATGACTCCTACAAGAAGAAAAATACTTGCCACCATTCTTATTGCGTTGGTTTCAATAATATTATTTTTTACTTTTATGTATGTAATTGCAATGGATGAAAAAAATGTTCCTATTTATTCTCCACTAATTTTTGCTATTTTGCCGGCAATGGCAATTAATGCCATTTGGAACAAACCAAGAAGAAAAGAACTATAACTATTTTAAATTTCTTTTTAAGATAAAATAAATTATAGGATAATTATGTGATAGGTGTTTAATGTTTTATTAAAATATTCAATACACTTTATAATTGTCCAATGTATTTGTTCTCATTATTGAAAAGCAATTTATCTCCACTTTCTAATACCTGCTTATGTTATTTCATCTTCTATCTGTTTTTTTTTGAGAAATATTCTGAAAAAACAAGATGAAAAATTCAATTCTGCAAAAAAATAATTTAAAAGCATTAAGGTTATTTTTAAATAAATATTCAAAAAATATTTCAACCCAGGAAAAATTAAATCGGTTTTTACTACTTTCATAAAAAATTTAAACAGATGAAGCAAAAGCCAAAATTTGAAACAATCGCCATAAAAAGCGCTGAAAATAAATATACCGATTTAGCACCGGTTAGTACGCCAATCTATTTATCGAGCACTTATAAACGAAGCAGCGACGGCTCTTATATGAATGATTTTGTTTATTCTCGTACCAATAATCCGAATCGCTCCATTGTTGAAGAAAGCATTGCCCTATTGGAAAACGGCAAGCACGCTTATGCTTTTTCTTCAGGTATGGCAGCTATCAGCGCTGTTTTTCAAAGTTTAAAAGCTGGCGATCACATTTTGTTGCCAGACGATATTTATTTTGCCGTCAGAAAATTAATGGAAGAAGTTTTCAAACGCTGGGATTTGTATTGTGATTATGTGGATATGACTGATTGTGAACTCATTAAAAAATCCATTAAACCAAATACTTCGTTAATTTGGATAGAATCTCCATCAAACCCGCAATTAAAATTAAGCGATATTGAAGCCATTGCTGAAATTGCACATCAAAATAAAGCGCTTTGTGCAGTAGACAATACGTGGCTAACGCCGGTTTTTCAAAATCCGTTTGATTTTGGCGCTGATATTGTGGTGCATTCCACCACCAAATATTTTGGTGGCCACAGCGATGTTATTGGCGGCTGTGTGGTTGTTAATGATGAAATACTCGCTGAAAAAATAAAAAATATTCAAATTTTGTCGGGCGCGGTACCTGCGCCATTCGATTGCTGGCTCATTGGCAGAGGAATTCAAACGCTTTATTTACGCGTTAAAAAACAGAGCAAAAATGCCTTAAAATTGGCAAAATATTTAGAAAATCATCCAAAAATCGTTACTGTATTATATCCTGGACTAAAAAGCCATCCGCAACATTTATTGGCAAAAAAGCAGCAGAAAAAAGGGTTTGGCGCAATGCTTTCAGTATTAATCAATGGAAATGAAGAAGAAACTATAAAAATTTCGACAAAATTGGCCTATTTTACAACGGCCACAAGCTTAGGCGGTGTTGAAAGTCTGGTGGAACACCGTAAATCGGTTGAAGGGAAAAACAGCGCAACTCCAAATAACTTATTGAGAATATCAGTGGGGATTGAACATATTGATGATTTGATTGCAGATTGGGAAAATGCTTTGTGAATGAATAATCAAGGATGAAGGTTTTATTTTTATAAAATGAAACAATCTCCTGACTTTCGCACTCTAATTTTCTTAAAACTATTACTTATTGACACATAGTTATTAAAGTATGATTAGATAGTGATTTTGGGTGTTGAAATGCAAAACTCAGGAAAAAACTATACGACAAGAAGAGGGAATTTCATATTAAATCTGGGTGAAATTTTTAAATATATTAATGGTTCTTATCTAAATTTAATAAGCCATTCATCTTTGTGAGTCTTTATTTTTTTTCTTTGTGTGACTCTGTGTAAAAGTTATTGCACAAAGTTACACCAAGAATCACAGAGTTACACGGAGAAAAATTTCATTTATGATAAGCAAGTTAATTACGTCTTTTAACCGCAATCCCGATATCTATCGGGACGCAAAGTTTTTTCGCAAGTTACGCAATTAGATCAGTGATTTTGGGTGTTAAAATGCAAAACTCAGGAAGAAACTATAAAAATTTCGACAAAATTGGCCTATTTTACAACGGCCACAAGCTTAGGCGGTGTTGAAAGTCTGGTGGAACACCGTAAATCGGTTGAAGGGAAAAACAGCGCAACTTCAAATAACTTATTGAGAATATCAGTGGGGATTGAACATATTGATGATTTGATTGCAGATTGGGAAAGTGCTTTGGCAATAAATAACTAAAGATGAAATTTACTTTGGTGTTTCTTTAATGCGTTTTGTGAAACTTTATAAAATTAAAAACTGAAGGAAGATTTATTTTACGATTTTCAAACCCTCCGTTTTTTAGGAACTCTGGATTTCATCCTTATAAATTGGTAAAGTGAATTTAACTGTGGTTCCTTTTTCATTTTTATTTTCAATCCAAATTTTCCCTTGATGCCTATCAATAAATCGTTTGCAAATCACCAAGCCCAAACCAGATCCTTTTTCATTAGCGGTTCCTAGCGTAGATTCATTAAAATCGGATTTAAAAAATTTGGTTTTATCTTCCTCCTCTATTCCAATTCCGTTATCAGAAACCGTAATTTCAATAAATTCACCTACAGGCATTGTATAGATCTCAATTTTTCCGTGATTTTCTGTAAATTTAACGGCATTCACAATTAGATTTCGTAAAATTACCATAGCCATATTTTTATCAGCATAGGCATCGGCTTCGGGTGAATGAAAGGAATTTATGGAAATGTCTTTCATTCTGGCCATATCTTTTACTTGTTCAATTACGACATCACAAATTGTTGAAATATTGCAAAAAACAGGATTAAATGCAATAGTATTGCTGTTATCTCTTGCCCAAGTTAACAAATCCTCCAATAAATTATAAGTATTTCGTGCCTGAGTATTCATACCGGAAATCAATTTTTCCGACTTTTCAAAATCCAAGGATCTCAATTTATCTTTTAAAAGTTGTGTAAACCCTAAAATAGCGTTAAACGGACTTTTTAAATCGTGTGCAATAATTGAAAACATTAAATCTTTTGTGGAAATGGCTTCTTCAAGTGCAGCTGTTCGCTCTTTAATGGTATTTTCCAATTCAATATTATAATCGGAAATGTATTTATACAATTCGTTTTTAAACACCAGTCCAATAAATTTTCCGTTTTTGCCAACAGGAAGGACATCTGTTTTGGCTGTCTCCATCTTAAAAAGTGTCGCTTCAACACATTCTTCACCATCAATTAATTCCTTAATGGTAAGACAGTCTATAATTAAAGTTTTTGGATTGTGGGCAAGGTCATTGATTGTTAAAACGCCATAGAAAATGCCATCATCATCTTGGACAACAATGGCTAAATGCTCTAACAACTTGTTTTTAATAGCATTTATACCCGAATAAGGATTAACCGTTAGAAAATCCCTTCTTATAAAATGCGCTATTTTCATAATTATGATTCTGCAACAACAGTAAATGATATGTTAACTTTAAAATCAACTTTTAAAATTTCTTTTTCTGAAACGTAAGGAAAGACATTGGCTTCCAATATTTTTAAGATTCTCTCTTTTGGCATTTTAGCCAAAATTCGTTTATTGACAAATACGCAATCAACATTTTGGTGATTGGAGTCTATGATTTCAAATCCGTTTGGAATTAATAAATCAAAGGATTTTGAGATCCCTTGTTTACCGTGAGGGGAATTTTTTCCCAGCACCAAAATCTCTTCAAAAGGCGGCAATTTAATTTCCTCAAAACTTAAGGTAACGGAATATTTTACGTTATTTTTCATAGTTGATTTGATTGGTTAAATAAGCAGTAATAAAGGTACAGATTATTATTTAATTTTTAAAGAATTGATAAGTGGAATAATTATAAATTGCAACTCACAGTTTAGCCAAGGAAAGAAAAATTTAAAAATTAATCCAGTTTTGGAAGTATAAATTCGCTCAAAACACTTGGCAGTTGCATTGCTGCTTCAATTTCTTCCGATTTTCTTGGAGCCAAAGCCGATAAATTTACCGGTCCGTTTTTGGTGACTAAAATATCATCTTCAATGCGCACGCCAATTCCCCACCATTTTTCATCGCAAGGGCTTCCAATGGGAATATATATTCCGGGTTCCATTGTAACCACCATATTTTCTTCAAATTTCTCATAATTTCCAGGGTCGTGCACATCCAAGCCGATATGGTGTGAAGTTCCGTGAGGAAAGTAATTGTGTTTGCTGTTTTCGTTGGCAATGATGCCCAACTTAGCAAGTCCTTTGTTGATAATTTTTCTTGCAATTTGATTGGGCTCTTGCATATCAACACCAATTTTGTAGGCTGCAATTCCTGCTTCCTGGGCTTCATATACCAAATCGTATATTAATTTTTGTTCGGTGGAGAATTTTCCGTTTGTGGGAATTGTGCGTGTAACATCAGCGGTATATCCGCGATATTCGGCTCCTAGATCCATTAAAATCAAATTGTTGTCGCCAATATTTGTTTTATTGTTTTCAACATAATGCAAAATACAACCGTTATTTCCAGCACCAACAATGGACGGATAGCCTTCAAATTCGGCTCCATATTTTTTGTACACAAATTCGTGCACGCCCTGCGCTTCAGTTTCAGACATATTTGGATGCATCGCTTTCATCATTTCCAATTGTCCGATTGCAGAAATTTCCACCGCTTTTTTTATCAATGCCAATTCTTCCTTGGTTTTTATTTCCCTTAAAGATGCCATTATTTTTTGCAGGGTTTTGGTGTCTATTCTTTTTTTGGTTTCATTGTACAATTTGTCATTTGTGGGATTGTTTAATGGAATTAAATCGAAAGAAACTTTTTCTTTAAAAACCTTGATCAAATCATATAAATCGGCAGTTTCATCGGTATCTCTCACATCATTTTTAAAGTTTTCGAACAAAATTTTATCGAATTTGGAAAAATTGAGTTCAAAACTTTTAAATTCACCGCCATTGTAAGCAACCCTAAATCCCAATTCATCCTGTGCGCCGGCAACCCCCAAACGTTTTCCGTTCCACATTTCAGCGTGTTCATTGCGTTCCTGGACAAAAATCACTTCGTTAAAAGTCTTGTTTCCAATGGTTTGATTTTCCTTAAAAATAAAAACCAATGCATTCGGTTCTCTATAACCCGTTAAATAATAAAAATTGGGATCTTGGTGATACACAAAATCAACATCATTTGCCCTGTTTCTAACCGGATTTGCAAAAACCACGGCAACGCTGTTTTTAGGAAGTTTGGCACGAAGCTGCTCACGCCTTTCTGAATGAAATTCCTTTTTTAAAAAATCTTGGGGCTTATCGTTTTGGGCGTAGCCGGCTGAAAAAATGAAAAGAAATAAAAGTGATTTTAGGCTGAAGAATTTCATTGTTTTATGGATTGATGATTATGAATTCCAAATATAAAATAAATAGACTGAAGTTGGAATGTTAAAATGTTATTTGTTAAAGGTTGAGAGGTTATATGTTATAAGTTGAAATGTTATACGTTAAATGTTGAGATGTTATATGTTAAAAGCCTGCCTGCCGGCAGGCAGGTTAGATATTAAATATTAAAAGTTGAAATGTTATATGTTAAATGTTGAGATGTTATATGTTAAAAGCCTGCCTGCCGGCAGGCAGGTTAGATATTAAATATTAAAAGTTGTGATCAATGCTTCCAAACCGCCAGCCGCACAAAAAGCAAATTTGTTTTTTTCCAATTCTTTATCCGATGCTTAAAACAAAAGCGCTATTTTAGCATACGCTTTGAATAAAAAAATTGAAAAATCAAAAATGACTATAGAAAAATATCTTGACAACATAAACCAACGCTACCTTTTAGGAAACGCAACAGAACACACTTTTAGAGGAGATTTACAACAACTTATTGAAAGTTTAGTGCCAAAAATCAGAGCAACCAATGAACCAAAACGACAAAGTTGCGGAGCTCCCGATTACATTCTGACAAAAAAAGACATTCCGGTAGGTTTTATAGAAGCAAAAGATATTGGCGACAAAGATCTTGACGGAGCAAAAAAAACAGGAAACAAAGAGCAGTTCGACCGTTACAAAGCTTCATTAAACAATCTTATTTTTACTGATTATGTAAACTTTCATTTATATATAGACGGACAATTTATTACCAAAATTTCTATTGGTGAAATTACGGAAAAAGGCATCAAACCTTTGACAGCGAATTTCGTGAGTTTTGAAAATTTTATTAAAGACTTTTGCACCCACGTTGGCCAAACCATAAAAAGCAGTAAAAAATTAGCGGAAATGATGGCTGGCAAAGCCCGTCTTCTTTCTGAAATTATTGAAAAGGCGTTAACAAGTGATGAAGCAAATCAAGAAGACAGTACGCTGAAAGACCAAATGTTGGCTTTTAAACAAATTTTGATTCACGACATTACGCCAAAAGGTTTTGCCGATGTTTATTCGCAAACCATTGCTTACGGAATGTTTGCAGCGCGTTTGCACGATGCTACTTTACCAACATTTAGCAGACAAGAAGCCGCGGAATTAATTCCAAAATCCAATCCGTTTTTGCGAAAACTGTTTGGCTACATTGCAGGGCCTGATATTGATGACCGCATAAAATGGATTGTTGATAGTTTAACGGATATATTTTTGGCTTGTAATGTTGAAGAAATTCTAAAAAATTACGGCAAAAGCACTAAAATGGAAGACCCAATCATCCATTTTTATGAAACTTTTTTGAGTGAATACGACCCAAAATTGCGAAAAGCCCGTGGCGTTTGGTACACGCCTGCCCCAGTGGTTAATTTTATTGTTAGGGCAGTTGACGATATTTTAAAAACTGAATTTGATTTACCGCAAGGATTGGCCGACACCAGCAAAACAAAAATAAAAGTTGATTTACAGGGCAAAAAAGTGGAGCAAGAAGTGCACAAAGTGCAAATTCTTGACCCGGCAACAGGAACAGGAACATTTTTAGCCGAAGTTGTAAAACTCATTCACAAAAAATTTGAAGGACAGCAAGGTATTTGGAGCAATTATGTAGAAACACATTTGTTGCCACGCCTTAATGGATTTGAGTTGCTTATGGCAAGTTATGCAATGGCTCATTTAAAATTGGATTTGCTTTTAACCGAAACGGGCTACAAACCAACTGACAAATTCCCCTCCTCTGGAGGGGTGTCCGCAGGACGGGGTGGTAGATTACGAGTTTACCTCACCAACAGTTTGGAAGAGAGCCATCCCGATACAGGAACCTTATTTGCCAATTGGTTAAGCACTGAAGCCAATGAAGCAAACCATATAAAACGTGATACACCTGTGATGTGTGTAATTGGAAATCCGCCTTATGCAGTAAGTAGCACAAATAAAAATGAATGGATTCAAAACTTAATTGCTGATTATAAAAAGGACTTGAACGAAAGAAAAATAAACCTTGATGATGATTACATCAAGTTCATTCGGTATGGGCAACATTATATTGATAAAAACGGAAGCGGAGTTTTAGCATACATTTCTAACAATAGCTTTATTGATGGTATTACCCATAGACAAATGCGCAATAATTTATTAGAGAGTTTTGATAAAATTTACATTTTAGATTTGCACGGAAACGCGAAGAAAAAAGAAGTTTGTCCTGATGGTTCGCTCGACCAAAATGTTTTTGACATTATGCAAGGTGTTTCCATAAACATCTTCGTAAAAACTGGCAATAAAAAGAAAAATGAATTAGGGCAAGTATTTCATGCCAATTTACAAGGTAAAAGAGAGTTTAAATATGAAACTTTAAATGCAAATACTATTCAAACTTTTGAATGGAAACAATTAGAATTTACGAAACCGAATTACTTTTTTGTTCCAAAGAATTTTGATGAAATTAAAAACTACGAAAAGGGATTTAAAGTAGATGATTTATTTGGCGAAAATGTAGCTGGTATCGAAACAATTAGAGATGCAATAACAATACATTTCAATTCAGATAGTTTGAAAAATGTTGTAAACGATTTTTTAGATTTAGATGAAATTGAAATTGCAAAAAAATACAATACCGAAGATGCGCGAGATTGGAAAATTGGTAGGGCAAAGGAAGATGTAAAATTAAATATTGAAAGTAAAAATGTTTGGCAAAACATAAACTATCGTCCCTTTGATTTAAGAAAAACATTTTATTCTGGGAAACAAAATGGCTTTGTTTGTAATGGTAGATATAATGTAATGAAACATTTATTGAAAGAAAATTTAGGTTTAATTATTCCTAGACAAACGACTCAAGAATGGAGGCACATATTCATAGTTAATAATATATTTGAAGGGAATCTAACTGCAAGTGCAAAATTATTTGGTACTGGAAATGGTTTCCCCCTTTACCTCTACCCAGAAACAAACGGCCAACAAACCATTGAAACAAGGGAGCATGCTCCCTTGCCTTTAGAAAGAACACCAAACCTAAACACAGAAATTTTAAAGCAAATAGCCGAGAAGTTGGGGTTAACTTTTACCAATGAGCCCTTCGACTACGCTCAGGGGGCAACGGAAGCTGAGCGTAGCCGATGCTTTGCGCCTATTGACATTTTAGATTACATATATGCAATTTTACATTCACCAACATACAGAGAAAAATACAAAGAGTTTTTGAAAATAGATTTCCCGAGAGTGCCGTTTCCAAAAGACAAAAACACCTTTTGGCAATTGGTAAAACTGGGCGGAGAAATTAGACAAATTCATTTATTGGAAAGTTCAACTGTTGAGAAATACATAACGCAATATCCAACAGACGGAAACAATGTAGTTGGCAAAATCTATTTTGAAAAAACCACCGCAACCCACGGAAAAGTTTATATCAATTACGACAAAACAACCCATTCGGAAAACGGAGAACTTCAATATTTTTCAAATGTACCATTAGTTGCTTGGGAATTTTACATTGGCGGTTATCAACCAGCCCAAAAATGGCTTAAAGACCGTAAAAATCGTAAATTAGAGTTTGACGACATTTTACATTACCAAAAAATAATAGTTGCATTATCGGAAACGGATAGATTGATGAAAGAGATTGATAAAATTGAGATTGAGTAGGTACTTAAAATAAGAACAAACAGGTTGCCCCAACGGGGCTTTTATATGCTGACTTTTTACAATATGCTACAAACAGGTCGCCCCAACGGGGCTTTTATATGCTGACTTTTTACAATATGCTACAAACAGGTCGCCCCAACGGGGGCTTTTATATGCTGACTTTTTACAATATGCTACAAACAGGTAGCCCCGATGGGGCTTTTAAATGCTGATTTTTCACAAAATGCTACAAACAGGTCGCCCTAACGGGGCTTTAATATTCTGATTTTTCACAAAATGCACAAACATTTCGCCCCAACGGAGCTTAAAACCTGACTTTTTACAATATGCTACAAACAGGTAGCCCCGATGGGGCTTTTAAATGCTGATTTTTCACAAAATGCTACAAACAGGTCGCCCTAACGGGGCTT
>JAUXPH010000002.1 GCA_030683995.1 Lutibacter sp. | reverse complement strand
TTTTTTAGTCCCAGAGGGACGAACTGTTTGTAGAAAATAGATTTTCAAAAAAACAAGCCCCATCGGGGCGACCTGTTTGTTAAGGCCGATTAAGATTAGGATTGTTAAATTGCAATGAATTTTTACCGGACAACAATGAATACTTAAAGAAGCAAAGTTTAATAAATGTGGTTTTTTGTTGGACATTATTTTAAGATGCTAAAATTTATGCTTAAATTTAAATTAAAAACCATTCAAAAAAATGATAACTAACTATTTGTTCGACTGAAAAACCATTAATATAGACAAATACAATCTTATGAAATACAGAATAGAAAAAGACACCATGGGAAATGTTGAAGTTCCTGCCGATAAATATTGGGGTGCCCAAACAGAACGTTCCCGAAACAATTTCAAAATTGGGCCTTCAGCTTCTATGCCTTTAGAAATTATTTACGGATTTGCCTACCTTAAAAAAGCGGCTGCACACGCAAATTGTGAATTGGGCGTGCTTCCTGAAAAAAAACGAGATATCATTTCAGCCGTTTGCGATGAAATTTTAGAAGGAAAACACGATAACCAATTTCCATTGGTTATTTGGCAAACAGGTTCGGGAACGCAAAGCAATATGAATTGCAATGAGGTGATTGCAAATCGCGCCCACGAAATGTTGGGTGGCGTTATTGGCGAAGGCGAAAAATCCATCCAGCCAAATGATGACGTAAACAAATCACAATCAAGCAACGACACTTTCCCTACCGGAATGCACATTGCCTGTTATAAAATGGTGATGGACATTACCATTCCCGGAGTTGAAAAATTGCGTAATACGTTAAACGCAAAAGCTGAAGCATTTAAAGATGTGGTAAAAATTGGCCGTACCCATTTAATGGATGCAACGCCATTAACAGTCGGACAAGAATTTTCGGGTTATGTTTCGCAATTGGATCACGGATTAAGAGCGCTGAGAAATACTTTGCCTCACTTGTCTGAATTGGCTTTAGGCGGAACCGCAGTTGGTACAGGAATGAATACGCCAAAAGGTTACGATGTTTTGGTGGCCAAAAAAATAGCCGAATTTACCGGATTGCCTTTTATCACTGCCGAAAATAAATTTGAAGCGTTGGCATCACACGATGCCATTGTGGAAAGTCACGGGGCCTTAAAATTATTGGCGGTTTCTTTAAATAAAATTGCGAATGATATTCGAATGATGGCATCTGGACCACGCTCCGGTATTGGAGAATTGATTATTCCTGCGAACGAACCGGGAAGTTCCATTATGCCGGGAAAAGTAAATCCAACCCAGGCGGAAGCTTTAACGATGGTTTGTGCACAAGTGATGGGTAACGATGTTGCCATTACCATTGGCGGAACCCAAGGCCATTATGAGTTAAATGTTTTTAAACCAATTATGGCGGTTAATTTTTTGCAATCGGCCCGTTTATTGGGCGATGCCTGCGCAAGTTTTGATGAACATTGCGCCGTTGGAATAGAACCTAATTATTCTCGTATTACCGAATTGGTAAACAATTCGTTAATGTTGGTTACAGCTTTAAACACCAAAATTGGTTATTATAAAGCTGCTGAAATTGCCAATACCGCGCATAAAAACGGAACCACTTTAAAAGAAGAAGCCGTGCGTTTGGGTTATGTAACTGCGGAAGAATATGATTTGTGGGTAAAACCTTCAGCAATGATTGGTACGCTTAAATAGTTTGAAGTTTCAAGTTTGAAGTTTCAAGTTTGAATTAACATTTAACATTTAACATTTAATCATAAAAAAAGCATTGAAAATTTTCAATGCTTTTTTTATATCTTTATTTTTTGAACTAATTCAACAACTCATAAGACTGTTTTGCAATTTCAACCTCTTCATTGGTTGGAACAATCAAAATTTTTGTTTTTGATTTTTCAGTATGAATTTCTGTTAATTCTTTTGCCCTGATATTGTTTTTTTCATCATCCAGTTCAATGCCGAAATAGTCCATATTTGTGCAAACCAACTTTCTGATAAAGTTTGAATTTTCACCAATTCCCGCAGTGAAAATGATAGCATCCAAACCATTCATTGCTGCAGCATAAGCACCAATATATTTTTTGATTCGGTAAGCGTTCATATCCAATGCCAACTGACATTCTTTATTTCCTTTTTCGGCTTGCGATTCAATGTCTCGCAAATCACTGTAGCCCGTTAAACCAAACATACCGCTTTCTTTTTGAAGCAAATTATTAACTTCATCAAGTGAATAACCCAAATTATTGACCAAATGAAAAATAATGGCGTGGTCAATATCTCCGCTTCGCGTTCCCATAATCAATCCGGTAACCGGTCCGAAACCAAGCGTATGATCAATGCTTTTTCCGTTTTTTACCGCAGTCATACTGCAGCCATTTCCCAAATGAATGGTGATTAATTTTGAATTTTCAATGCCTAAATGCGCTATGGCTTGCTCCGAAACATATTTATGGCTAGTTCCGTGGAAACCATACAAACGAATATTATTTTCGACCAAAAATTTTGTAGGAATGGCGTATTTATAAGCTTCAACCGGAATGGTTTGGTGAAAAGCCGTATCAAAAACGGCAATTTGTTTTGCATTGGGGAAAAAAGATTCCGCAACAAGAATACCTTCATAATTTGCGGGATTGTGTTGTGGCGCCAAAGAAAACAGTTTTTTTATTTTGTCTTTAACAACTTGATTGATAATGGTTGTATTTGAGAAAGTGCTTCCGCCGTGAACCACTCTGTGTCCCACCGCTTCTATTTCTGAAGTAGATTTTATAACCCCCACTTTTTCATCCAATAAAAAGTTGACCACTTTTTCCAAACCTACGCTGTGATTTGGAATCTCCCCTACCTCATCAATTTTGGTATGATTTGATTTGTAGTGAATTTCGGCATCTTTTGAGCCTATTCTTTCCACCAATCCCGAACAAATAACTTCTTGTTCAGGCATCCTAAATAACTGGTATTTAATGGATGAACTGCCTGAATTAATAACTAATATCTTCATTTAAAATCCTTGTGCTTGTATTGCTGTTAAAATTACGGTGTTAAAAATATCGTCAACCGTACACCCTCTGCTTAAATCGTTTACCGGTTTGTTTAAACCCTGTAACATCGGGCCAATTGCCAATGCACCAGTTTCTCTTTGAACCGCTTTATACGTGTTATTTCCTGTATTTAAATCGGGAAAAATTAATACGTTTGCGCGTCCAGCCACTTCAGAATCGGGCATTTTGCTCTTTCCAATGGTTGCATCAACCGCAGCATCATATTGTATGGGTCCTTCCACTTTTAAATCTGGTCGTTTTTGCCTGATAATTTCTGTAGCTCTTCTCACTTTTTCAACATCTTCTCCTTTACCGGAGTCACCAGATGAATAAGAAAGCATTGCAATTCTAGGTTCAATTCCGAAGTTAATGCTTGAATCGGCGGAAGAAATTGCAATTTCAGCCAACTGTTCAGAAGTTGGGTTCGGGTTGATGGCACAATCGCCAAAAACGGAAACTCGGTCTTCCAAACACATAAAAAATATGGAAGAAACAACGGATACTCCCGGTTTGGTTTTAATAAACTGTAAAGCGGGTTTAATAGTGTGCTGGGTTGTATGCGCAGCACCTGAAACCATTCCGTCTGCCATACCTTTGTGCACCATCATTGTACCAAAATAGGAGACGTCTCCCATTAAATCTTCTGCCATATCAATGGTTAAGCCTTTATTTTTTCTCAATTCATATAAGGTATTTGAGAAATCTTTATAATATTCGGATTCTATTGGGTTGATAATTTTCACTTTATTCAAATCCAATTTCAGCCCTAAATGAAGTATTTTATTTTCAATGTCGCTTTTATTGCCTAAAATTGTTAAATCAACAATATCACTTTGAACCAATCGGGTTGCAGCTGTTAAAATTCTGTCATCATTTCCTTCAGGAAGCACGATACGTTTTCGCACCGTTTTTGCCCGTTTCAATAAATTATATTGAAACATTCTTGGCGTAATACCACTGCTTTTGAAGGTAATTAATTTCTCATTCAGCTTATCAAATTCAACATATTTGTCAAATGTATTTAAAGAAATAGTAATCTTTTCTTTGTTTTCGGCATACATATGAGAACGAACTGCACCAATTTTATTGGCCACATCAAATGTTCCTTCACCAACGGATAATATTGGAACAATTTGAGACAAACCTTCTATTAATCTGATAATAGGTTCCTCCGGAAGAATTCCGCCAGTTAAAACAATACCTGAAATTGCAGGATAATTGGTCGAAATATTGGCCTGTAAAGCCCCTAAAATGATGTCGGCCCTATCGCCTGGCGTGATAATCAAACAATTTTCTTCCAACTGCTTTAAATAGTTTCGCAATTGCATTGCCCCTACTTTAAAACTTGTTGTTTGGTTATTAATAAGTTCTTTGCCAAACAAAATTTTGGCATCAATGGCTTTTGCTATTTCTTTTATGGTTGGATTGTTTAAAGCTGGTATTAGTGGAATTACATTGACAAAAACATCTTTTGGCAAGTTTTTTTCAACACCATTTTTTACAATTTCAATATTTTTTTCCTGAACTTTGTTTGCAATCACCGCCAAAACCTCCACTTCTTTTTCTCTAAATGAATCATAGGCCAAATGCAGTCCTTCAATAAATTCTTCCAGAGTTTTCCCAACACCGCTTGAAACGATAATTGCCGGAATTCCCAAATTTTTTGCAATTAATATGTTCGCATCCAATTCAATGGCCATTCCTTCTCCAGAAAAGTCAGAGCCTTCAACCAACATAAAATCATTTTTTTCTTCTAAGGCTTTGTATTTTGATATGATTGTGTCGAATATTTCGCCCTCTTTCCCATTATTCCGCATATTTATAAATTCGCTGCGCGTAAAAGCATAAGCGTCATTTGGATTGATGTCCAATTGAAAATGGGAAATAATGGTATTGATATGGTTGTCTTTCTTTCCTTTCTTGACATTGTCGATAATTGGCCTAAAATAACCAACTTTTGCTGTTTTACCCAACAACATTCTCATCAACCCTAAAGTGATGATTGACTTACCACTGTTAGCTTCACTTGTTGCTATATATATGGCTTTCTTCATTTTTTAAAATTTTGTGCAAATATACGCTATTTACGTATTATTTATATGATAAATATCCTAAAAAACGGCATTTTCCATAAGTTAGACTCAATATAAAAAGTCTGTTTTATGCTTTCTAAAATAGCCGTATATTTGGGCTAAGATTTATTGTAAATATGACAACATTAATTACCAATATTAAGGAATTGCTGCAGGTTGAAAGTGTGCCGAAAAAAATGGTTTGCGGGACAGCGATGAAATTTCTTCCCTCCATTAAAAACGCTTTTTTATTGATTGAAAATGCTGTGATCAAAGATTTTGGCAAGATGGAAAATTTACCCATTATTTTAGCTGAAAACAACATTGACGCCAGCGAAAAAATAGTGCTTCCCGCTTGGTGCGACAGCCATACGCACATTGTTTATGCCGGAAACAGGGAACAAGAATTTATTGATTTAATAAATGGCCTTTCCTATGAAGATATAGCGAACAAAGGCGGCGGAATCTTAAATTCAGTCATAAAATTACAACAAACATCCGAAGAAGATTTATACCAACAATCTGCAAAACGCATTGAAGAAGTGATGAAATTGGGAACAGGTGCCGTTGAAATAAAATCGGGTTACGGGTTGACAAAAGACGCTGAATTAAAAATGTTGCGCGTAATAAAAAAATTAAATGAAAACTATCCAATTACCATTAAATCCACTTTTTTGGCGGCTCACGCTTTGCCATCTGAATTCAAAAACAACAAAAGCGGTTATGTTGATGTTGTGATAAATGAAATTTTACCCGTTGTGGCAGCAGAAAATTTAGCGGAATATATTGATGTTTTTTGTGAAACTGACTATTTTTCTGTGGATGATACCGATCGAATCCTTGAAGCCGGCACAAAATACGGGCTGATTCCAAAAATTCATGTGAATCAGTTTACGGCTATTGGCGGTGTGCAGGTTGGCGTTAAACACAAAGCGCTTTCCGTTGATCATTTGGAATTGATGCGTGATGAAGATATTGAAATTTTAAAAAATACCGAAACTATGCCGGTTGCATTGCCGTCGTGTTCCTATTTTTTAAGCATTCCTTATACGCCGGCAAGAAAAATAATTGATGCGGGTTTGCCCTTGGCGTTGGCTACCGATTACAATCCGGGTTCTACACCATCGGGAAATATGAACTTTGTAATTTCCACAGCTTGCATTAAAATGAAAATGACTCCGGAAGAAGCCATCAATGCGGCAACAATTAATGGCGCTTATGCAATGGGACTGGAAAAAACCCACGGAAGCATTTGCAAAGGAAAAAAAGCAAATTTCATCATTACCAAAGAAATTCCAAGTTATGGATTTATTCCATACTCATTTGGAAATCAACATATTGATAAAGTGTTTATTGAAGGTAAAGAAATTTAAATTTCCCGTTTTTTATCGTATGGAATACTGCTTAAAATATGGTTAATGGCCACAACCCTGGCATACGTTTTTTTATTTGCTTTAATTATTTTCCAGTCCACCACGCCTTCTTTTGTTTTTTCAAACATTTTATTTTTATAGTAGGTATAAACATCCCATAATTCTTGGGCTCTTTCATCAACAGGCGTTATTTTCCATTGTTTTAGCGGGTCGCCTTTTAATTCTTCGAAGCGTTTGGCCTGCTCTTTTTTGGAAATGGACATGTAAATTTTCACCAAGTGAATGCCCGATTCTGTGATCATTCGCTCAAAATCATTTACCTGATTCATAAAAATTTCATATTCCTGTTGGGTACAAAAACCGTTTACTGGCGCAACTACTGCCCTATTATACCAACTTCTGTCGAAAAAAACGATTTCACCGGCTTTTGGAAATTGAATAACATATCGCTGAAAATACCACTGAGAACGCTCATCTTCGGTAGGTTTTGGCAAAGCCACTATGCGATAATGCCGTGGATTCATGCGCTCGGTTGTGCGTCTAATGGCGCCACCTTTTCCAGCTACATCCCTTCCTTCGAAAATAATCATAATTCGTTCATTTTCTTCAATGGCCCAGGTTTGTAATCGGATCAATTCAACCTGAAGTTTTTTTAATTTATTTTCATATTTGACATAGCGAACCGCTTTCTCTAAATTATAGGGCTCTTTTGAAAATAATGCCCTTAAACCCTTATTTGTATTAAGAATTTCAACATCTTCTGCGGTTAATTTATAAGACTTCATAATTAATCTATTTGTTTTGCTGAACGGTAATAACGCATCACAATATTTGGATCTGGAAACAATATGGTTGATGCATTTTCTTTTCCTCCATAATTAAATTGGGATAATACATATCTGATACTTTCCAAACGCGCCAATTTTTTATCGTTAGCCTTTACGGTGATCCACGGACTGTAGCTGGTGTGTGTTCGGCTGTACATTTGTTCTTTATAATGGGTATATTGATCCCAAAGTTCCTGACTTTTTTGATCTACCGGACTAAATTTCCATCGTTTTAAAGGTGTTGCAATTCGCGCATTAAATCGTGACAATTGCTCTTCTTTTGAAATGGAAAACCAAAATTTTATCAAAACCATTCCGTCTTCATACATCATATGCTCAAATTCAGAAACCTGAACCATAAAATTTTGATATTGGGTTTCTGTGCAAAATCCCATAACAGGTTCTACAACCGCCCTATTATACCAGCTTCTGTCGAAAAATACAATTTCTCCAGTGTTAGGCATTTCCTTAATATATCGTCTAAAATACCATTGTCCACGCTCAATTTCAGTAGGTTTTGTTAAAGCCACCACATTCATAGCGCGCGGATTCAAATGCTCCGTAAACCTGCGAATATTCCCACCTTTTCCTGCGGCATCGCGTCCTTCAAAAATAATGGCCACACGCATTTTATTTTTTACAATCCACTGCTGCAGCTTCACCAATTCAATTTGTAAATTCCGCAGCTCTTCTTCATAAAACAATCGTTTTGCCACCTTATCAAAAGAAATATTTTTTTGCTTAATAAGTTTTAAAAGCTCTTGGTTTGAAGACACTCTTTCAAAATCTTCGATAGTCAATTTAGGAGTTTCTATCATCTGTTTAAATTTTATTTTTTAGCTGTAACAGCTGTTTTTCACCAATAATCATTCCTTTATATATCAAAATTTGAAATTCTCGTATTATGATGGTTTATTTTTTCATAGGTTAAACATATTTCCGGGTCACTTAATGGCTGCAGTTTTGCATCAGAAGGCGAAAAATAAGGAATTCCCAGTCCCAGACCACGCAAAATAAATAATAATCCGATGATAATCACAAATACCGGGATTATTTTTTGAAATTTAGCACGCAAGGATACGCTCACAAAATTTCCCAACAACACCGCTGCGGTCATCATAGGAATTGTTCCAACACCAAACAATGCCATATATAAAGCTCCCTGAACAGGACTGCCAGTTGAAATTGAGCCGATTACCGCAATATAAACCAAGCCGCAAGGCAGAAAACCGTTAAAAAAACCGATTGAAAATAAGGCTTTATTGGTTTTTTTATTAAGATAAATTCCGAGATTGTATTTTACCTTGGCAATAATTTTATACAGCGGTTTTGAAAAATTATATTGATTAAAAATTGATACCGGCGTTAGGATGGTTACAATCATAATAACGCCCATTAAAATAGACAAGCGTTGCTGAAAACCTGCCAAATACAATCCTTTTCCTATAAAACCAAAAAGCAAGCCTATGATAGAATAACTCAATATTCGTCCAAAATGATATAAGAATGTTTGGAAAATTAACGATGTTTTTGATTCCCTGTTTACCGGAATAATGAATGCAATTGGCCCACACATCCCTATACAGTGAAAACCGCCTGCCAAACCTAAAATAAGTGCAGTCCAAAGCATATTAGTACATTAATTTCTCCTTAAATAGATAAGTGTTGTTGTTAACTGACCATTCAATTTTTACATTCCAGATTCCCTGTACCAAATTATCATCCAAAATTAAAAAGTCAGTGGAAGATAATTTTATGGGCAGCTGAAAATCTATTTTATCGTTCGATGGCCTTTGAAATGAAATTGTTCCCGCTATTTTTTTTGGATCAAATTCCGCAGGAAATTTAATTAACAATCCTTCGGCAACTTTTGTTAAAGTGACGTCTTCTTTTAAAGCTGCGGCTTTATTCAATTTATCAATTTCCTGTTGGTAATTCATTTCATCTTTATAATAATCATCGGAAACCAAATGATGGTCATATTCAGGCAAAAATGTAGCCTTGAAAACGAAAGACAATATGAATATGATAAATGCCGATAAGGCAAGTACAATGCCTGTTGGCCAACTGATTTTAAAATTCATCTGTTTACATTTTATTTTTTAGCGGTAACATCTGCTACCTGCCATTAATCATTTTACTGTATATCAAAATTTGTTGTGGCTCTGTTCATCTAATTAATTTTTATGGGTCCTGCAAAATTGGTGGTGGTTGCTTCAATCAGTTTTCCGTCTGAATAAACCCCAACTTTTAACTTTTCATTTGACGAATTTAGGTCTTTTTTTTCAATTTCAATAAACAAGGTGCCTTCCTTCAACCCTTGTTTTTCAACTTTGGAAAGTCCGCCAATCATATCAACTTTTCCATTATGTGAAATTAATTTAATATCAATATTCTCAATATTTTTATTGGTTTTATTAATCAATTTAAAGGTATAAACATTTTTTACGGTAGTTTCCGTAGTTTGAAATATTTGCCCCGGCAATCTTAAAATAGTGGCTTCCACATCATTTCGCAAAAACAACATCGTAATAAGGACAACCACCAATACCGTTAATAAACCTGAATAAGCGATTAAGCGTGCATTAAACTTAAATTTTTCCTTTTTTTCGATATTGTCTTCAGAAGCATAACGAATCAACCCTCGTTCATAACCAACCCTGTCCATAATTTCATCGCAAGCATCAATACAGGCGGTGCAATTGATGCATTCCAATTGCGTTCCGTTTCTGATGTCAATTCCAGTTGGACAAACCTGAACGCATTGCATACATTCAACACAATCCCCATAACCTGATTCCTCTCGATTTTCGCCTTTGCGTACAGGTTTTCTGCCCCTTTCGCCCTCGCCTCGCACAAAATCATAAGCCACATTAATGGATTTATTGTCTAAAAGAACGCCTTGCAATCTGCCGTACGGACAAACGATAATGCAAACCTGTTCCCTAAACCAGGCAAAAACAAAATAGAAAACCATTGTAAAAACCAAAAGCTTTACCAAAGTTCCAATATGGTTAAAAGGACCATCGGTGATGTGATCAATTAATACATCGCTGCCAATAATATAGGCAAAGAAAACATTGGCGATAATAAATGATATCAGAAAAAAAGCAATCCATTTTGTAACGCGTTTTCTAATTTTCTCCGCATTCCAAGGTTGTTTATCGAGTTTAATTTGTTTGGTTCTGTCACCGTCAATTAAATATTCCACTTTTCTGAAAATCATTTCCATAAAAATAGTTTGCGGACAAACCCATCCGCAAAAAATTCTTCCAAAAACCACGGTGAATAAAATGACAAACACCACGCTCACCAGCAAAGAAATGACCAGCAAATGAAAATCTTGGGGCCAAAACGGGAATCCGAAGATGTGAAATTTCCTTTCAATAACGTTAAAAAGCAAAAACTGATTTCCGTTGATTTTAATAAATGGCGCCGCGAACATAAATGCCAACAGCACCCAGCCCACCATTGTTCTATAGTTATAAAATTTTCCTTTTGGTTTCTTCGGAAAAATAAAATTACGTTTTCCGCTTTCGTCTATGGTTCCAATGGAGTCTCTAAATCTCTCGTTATTTTCTGTTTTCATGCTAAGTTTAAAAGGCAATTCAATATTTTTTATCAATTTGTAAAATTAAGATTAATTAATCAACCTCTTGGTTACAAATGCAACAAAATAAAAAAACAGGGTATTATTTTCTAATCATATATAAAAGCAAAAACCCTCAAAAGAGGGTTTATCATTTTAAATATAATTTTCTCTATCATTCCGCCGGCCAAACAATATCTCCTTCTGCCGGTTTTGGCACTGCCGGCGTTGTACCCTGCATAGAAATAATATAACTTGCCAATTGAATTCTTTCTTCTCTTGTGATGGTGCTTTCCCAAGCAATCATTCCTTTTCCAGGTCTTCCTCCATTGGTTAAGGTGTTAAATATACTTTTTACGTCACCTCCTAAAATCCACTTATTATCGGTTAAATTTGGACCAATACTTCCGCCTAAATCCGCCAAATGGCAAACAACACAAGTTTTTGCGGTAAACAGTTCCTTTCCTTTTGCCAAATTTTCTGGATCGGAATAAGCAACAATGTTGGCATCATCAAATAACTGCGGATTTGCAGCTTTATAAGCTTCAATCTCCGTTTTTGCATTGGTCATTTCATCATTAAACTCGTCGGTTTGACTGTATTTATTGAAACCAAATGTCATTATTAAATAAAAAATACTGATGGCTATGGTGATGTAAAAACCCGCCAGCCACCAAGGCGGCAAAACATTGTCGAGTTCCTTAATGCCATCATAATCGTGATCGAGCATAATGTCTTCTTCGGTTCCTAAATCGTGCGCTTTGGTCATAGATTTCATAAATCTCTTCCACCACGATGTATTTTCTGAATTCTTATTCATAATTATTTTCTTTACTGTTAGTGTCGTTATCTAAAGGCAATTGGCTTATTTCATCGATATTTTTTTTAGGCATTTTTATGACAATGATTAACATCGTAACAAAAACGATAAAAAACAGCAACAATGAAATTATGGGATAAATTTCAATCCCTTCCATTCCATCAAAATTATGTGATATAAATCTTAACATACTTGTTATTTTATTAATGCAGTTGAAGCATTTGCTTTAATATCGGTTCCCAAACGCTGTAAATAGGCAATAAGCGCCACAATTTCCTTATTCTGAATATTGCTTGAGCCATAATTTTTTACATATTCAGGATCTTGTCTTAAATTATTTTCCACTTCCTTAGCCTGAGTTAACAATGCTTGTTTGGCACCACTAATTTCTTCTTCGGTATAAGGAACGCCCAAAGTTACCAATGCTTTCATTTTGCTTTCCAAATTTGAGGCATTCATATCATTCTTAATCAACCACGAATAACGTGGCATAATAGAGCCTGGTGATGTGGAACGCGGATCTAACATATGGTTAAAGTGCCAGTTGTCATTGTATTTTCCGCCAATTCTGTGAACATCAGGCCCTGTTCTTCTTGAACCCCACAAGAATGGGAAATCGTATATAAACTCACCTGCTTTTGAATATTCTCCATAACGTTCAACTTCTGAACGGAATGGACGAATCATTTGAGAATGGCAATTGTTACATCCTTCACGAATATAAATATCTCTTCCTTCCAATTCCAATGGCGTGTATGGTTTTACACTTGAAATTGTTGGAACATTTGATTTAACCAACATCACAGGAACAATTTCAACCAAGCCTCCAATTAAAATGGCCACAGTGGTTAATATGGTAAACAATACTGTTCTTCTTTCTAACCAAGTATGCCATCCTTCACCTGCAATTCTTTGTCCGCTAATTTTTTTCAAAGGCGCAGCTTCAGCCAATTCATCTTCAACAGGAGAACCTGCTTTGGCCGTTTTTATAATGTTAATTGCCAACAAAATAAAACCGGTTAAATACAATGTGCCACCAATTGCCCGCATCATATACATAGGAATAACTTGTGTAACTGTCTCCAAAAAGTTACCGTAAACCAATGTTCCATCCGGATTAAAATCTTTCCACATTAATGCTTGCATAAACCCAGCAATATATAATGGAATTGCATAAAATAAAATACCTATTGTGCCTATCCAAAAATGTGCATTTGCCAATTTTTTTGAATATAATGGGGTTTTCCATAGTTTTTCAGCCAGCCAATAAACAATACCCGCAATCATAAAACCATTCCAGGCTAAAGCGCCAATATGTACGTGACCAACAATCCAATCGGTATAATGGCCAATGGCATTTACATTTTTAAATGATAACATAGGTCCTTCAAAAGTGGCCATACCGTAACCTGTAATTGCAACCACAAAGAATTTTAATACCGGATTTTCCCTAACTTTATCCCAAGCACCACGCAACGTCAGTAATCCGTTAATCATACCTCCCCAAGACGGGAAAATTAACATTACAGAAAATACAGTTCCAAGGTTTTGAGCCCATTCCGGCAAAGCGGTGTATAACAAATGGTGAGGGCCAGCCCAGATATACAAAAAGATCAATGTCCAAAAGTGAATAATAGACAATCTGTAGGAATAAATTGGTCTGTTTGCAACTTTTGGAACAAAATAATACATCAATCCCAAAACCGGTGTTGTTAGGAAAAAAGCCACTGCATTATGTCCGTACCACCATTGCATAAGAGCATCTTGAACTCCTGAATATACCGAATAGCTTTTAAACGCCGATACAGGCATCTCTAAATTGTTAAAAATATAAAGTACCGCTATGGTTACTAAGGTAGCTATGTAAAACCAAATTGCTACGTAAATATGGCGTTGTCTTCTTTTTAGTATGGTTCCGATCAAATTGATACCAAATACCACCCAAACTACTACAACAGCAATGTCAATAGGCCACTCTAATTCAGCATATTCTTTTGATGAAGTAAACCCTAACGGCAAAGTAATTGCCGCTGCAACAATAATAGCCTGCCATCCCCAAAAATTAATTCTGCTTAAAACATCGTTAAACATTCTCGCTTTCAGCAATCTTTGTGTAGAATAATAGACGCCTAAAAAGATTCCATTGCCCACAAAAGCAAAAATCACCGCATTGGTGTGTAAGGGTCTTAAGCGGCCAAAACTTAGCCAAGAAATGGCATTATCCGACCCTGCAAATTCCAATAAACCCGGGTATATAAAAAGCAGTGCCACAGTTAGCCCTACCAACATCCCCACAATTCCCCAGAGAATTGTTGCCCAAAGAAACATTTTTACGATTTTATTGTCATAATAAAATTGTTCTTTTTCCATACTAGTTTGATTAATTAATTGTTAGTTATTTTTGATTGATTCTTGATTGCTGTTTGGTTCTTTTTCGTCATTTTTCTTAGCAATAACCAATTCATCATCAAACAACATACGGACTGAAGGCGTATAAGTATCCTCATACTGCCCGGACATAACAGACCTGATAAATGCATAGAAAAATAATAAAGCGACAATAATGCTAACGCCTATTGTAATATAAAGTACCTCCATTTTTTTAATTAATAAAATTTAAGTTATTTAAAAAATACAAATATATATTTTACTTTCGAAAATAAAATGACATTTGTCACACAAATTTAAGGTCTTTTATTTTTTAAGCATACTCTTTTAAATATTTCTTTTTGAAATTAGATTTGTCATAATTGTCACAAAAATCACAATACTTATGGAACTCACAGGCATTAAAATAGCAGCGACTATAGGCGTTAACGCACCTGTTAATGCAAAATACAATCCTATCACATTATAACAAAACGCCAATATAAAACTTGTCTTAATAATTGTCATTGTTTTATTTGAAATGGTTAACAACTTTGGTAATTTGTTGAAAAATTTCGCATCTAAAATTCCATCACACGCAGGTGAAAAAACATTTACATTTTCGGAAATGACGATTCCGACATTGCTTTGCGCCAAAGCACCGGCATCATTTAGTCCGTCGCCAACCATCATCACTTTTCCTCCGTTTTGCTGCAATTTTTTAATATACTCCAATTTATTTTCGGGCTTCTGATTAAATTGAAATAAAGTGTTTTTAGGCAGAAATTTTTCTAAATATTCTTTTTCCCCATCATTATCACCTGAAAGAATCACCAATTTGTATTTTTTTGAAAGTGCTTCAAAAACGTCTTTGGTTCCTTCCCTATAACTATTTTTAAAAATGTAACTTCCTTTAAACCGATTGTTAATTGCAAGATGAACTGCTGTTTCATTGGTTTCAGAAGAAGTTGCTCCAACAAAACTTGCAGAACCTAGTTTGATGTCCATCGTATTTAAAACTGCGTGGATGCCTTTACCAAGTTGTTCCTCAAAATAAGTCGGTTTTTCTGTTAAAATTTCTTCCTGAATATGATCGTAAAGCGTTCTGCTTAAGGGATGGTTTGATGCCCTTAAAACACTTTTAACCACTCTTATTTCCTCTTTACCTAATGATTCTCCTCTGAAAATAAGATTTGATTTATCTGCGGATGTGATGGTGCCGGTTTTATCAAAAATAATGGTATCGATTTTAGCAAGGTTTTCAACGGTTTCCGCATTTTTCAAATAAAACTTTCTATAGCCAAAAATTCGCAGAATATTGCCGATGGCAAATGGCGCAGACAGTGCCAAAGCACAAGGACAAGCAATAATAAGTACAGCTGTAACCACATTAAATACCATTGAAGGATTGTGAAAATACCAAAAAAGTCCGCCTAAAAATGAAATGGTTAAAATATTGATCGTGAATAGTTTACTTATTGTGTCAGTGATGTTTTTTATGGTGTGGTCAGATGTTTTGTTAAAAACATCATTGCTCCACAACTGCGTTAAATAGCTTTGAGAAATGGTATTGATCACCTCCATTTCTATGGCGCCTTCTGTTTGTTTTCCGCCTGCAAAAAGTTTATCGCCCGATTGTTTGGTTACCGGCATCGACTCGCCAGTCACAAAACTGTAATCAATAGATGCATTTCCGTTGATTAAAATGCCGTCGACAGGAATTAACTCCTGATTTCTAATTAATAAACGGTCGCCATTTTCAATATCTTGTACAGGAATATTTTTTTCTATTCCGCCAGCCAATTTTGTGACAGCGATTGGAAAGTACGATTTATAGTCGCGTTCAAAGGACAAAAAGTTGTAGGTTTTTTGCTGAAAAAATTTACCCAAAAGCAAAAAGAACACTAAACCCGCCAAACTGTCAAAAAAACCTGTGCCAATATCAAATGCAATTTCAATGGTGCTTCTTATAAACAAAACAGAAACTCCCAAAGCAATAGGAACATCAATATTTAAAATTTTATGCGAAAGTCCTTTATAGGCTGAAATATAATAATTTTTGGCAGAATAGAAAACCACCGGAATGGCCATGGCAAACATGAGCCATCTAAAAACATGCTTGTATTTTTCCAGCCAAAACTCATTTGCATCAAAATATTCAGGAAACGACAACAACATAATATTCCCAAAACAGAAAGCAGCGATAGTGACCTGATAAATCAGCGTTTTATCAACCTTGTTTTTAATCGCATCCGCATCATCCAAACTTATATAGGGCTCATAACCTATTGAAGTCATTAATTCAGCCAGCTGTTTTAAATTGGTTGCTTTGTTTTTAAACGTAATTCTTACGGTTTTCTTGGGAAAATTAACCATCGAAGTAGTCACCCCACTGTTCAATTTGGTTAAATTTTCGAGAATCCAAATACAAGAACTGCAATGAATGCTTGGAATAAAAAATTCAACAACGGAAGTTTCAGTATCATTAAATTCGAGTAGTTTTTCAATAATATCTTCATTTTCAAGATAATTATACTTCCCTTTTATGTCGGATGGAATCGTTCCTGGAGTTGATTGCATGTCATAATAGCAACCTAACTCATTGTTGCTTAATATCTCATATACTGTTTTACAGCCATTACAACAAAATTGTTTTTCATCAAAAAGTATTGTACTTTTACCACAAGAGGCTCCGCAATGATAACAACTGTTTATATCCATTCTAAATTCTAATTCCCTGCAAAAATATTCATTTATTATTTTCTAAATATGACAATTATCATTTATTTTTGTACCTTTACAAATGTTACTACTTAACTAAATTCTTTTTTAATATGTCTAACTGTTCACATTGTATTATGAAGCGTTTTAACGCTCTTAAAACTTTAACGCACGACGAATTAGAAAGATTTTCAGATCACAAGACATCCCTTATCATAAAGAAGGGTGAAAATTTAATGACTGAAGGTAATTCTATCAATGGATTATATTGTATTCAGGATGGAAAATGTAAGTTGACTAAATTGAACACAAATGGTAAAGAACAAATCATAAAATTTGTTAAAGGTGGTGATATATTAGGACACCGCTCCATTTTAAGTGAAGAACCGGTTGGGTTAAATGCAACCGCATTGGAAGATATGCGTGTTTGTTTTATTCCTAAAGGCGATATTTTAGAATCTATCAAAGACAATCCGCAATTTTCCTTAAATTTAATCAAAAATATTTCCCTTCAGTTAAGCCACGCCAATACCGCTATTTCACAAATGGCCCAAAAACCAGTAAAAGACAGGTTAGCGGAGACTTTGTTAAGTTTGGAAGAAATATTTGGGGTTGACAATGAAGATTGCATAGATGTTATTTTAACCAGGGAAGAAATTGCAAATACCATTGGCACCGCTACAGAATCTGCCATACGATTGTTATCCAACTTAAAAAAGGATGGCGTAATTGATTTGCTTGGTAAAAAAATTAAAATATTAAACAAAAATGCACTTAAAAATATCTCTGAAGGTTATTGATCATTGATTTACCTTCATAAAAAAAGCCTTTTAGACAAAATCTAAAAGGCATTTTTTATGAATATACTTTTGTTTATTGCGCCATCATAGCTGCTGCAATGCGTTTGTAAATACCCGCTTCCAATTTAGAACGAATGGCTGAAAAAGCTTCAATAGTTACTTTAACGTCTTCCAAATTATGAGTTGCTGTTGGAATCAGTCTCAAAATAATCAATCCTTTTGGAATTACGGGATACACCACAATGGAACAAAATATGCCATAATTTTCACGTAAGTCATTTACCATTGCCATTGCTTCAGGAATATCACCTTCTAAAAACACAGGAGTTACGCAGGTGTTTGTTTTTCCAATGTTAAAACCTTGATCTTTTAAACCATTTTGAAGTGCATGAACATTCTCCCATAACTTTTCTTTAAGTTCGGGCATTGTTCTTAGCATATCCAGACGTTTTAATGCACCAATAACCATGGGCATCGGCAAAGATTTGGCGAACATTTGAGAACGCATATTGTATTTTAAATACTGAATAATATCTTTATCTGCCGCGAAAAATGCGCCAAATCCAGCCATCGATTTAGCAAATGTTGAAAAATACACATCGATACAATCTTGCACGCCTTGTTCAAAACCAGTTCCTCTTCCATCTTCACCTTGTGTTCCAAATCCGTGAGCGTCATCAACTAAAAATCTAAAATTGTATTTTTCTTTAAGTGCAACAATTTCTTTTAATTTTCCCTGCTCACCACGCATTCCAAAAACACCTTCTGAAATGACAAGAATACCTCCATTGGTTTCTTCTGCGATTTTGGTGGCTCTTTGCAAGTTTTTTTCTAAACTCTCAACATTGTTATGTTGAAATGTAAACCTTTTTCCGGGATGCAATCTAACGCCGTCAATAATACAGGCATGCGCATCCATATCATAAACAATTACATCGTTTTTGGTAACCAAAGCGTCAATGGCAGACACCATTCCCTGATAACCAAAATTCACCAAATAGGCAGATTCTTTATGTTCAAATTCGGCCAATTCTTTTTCCAATTGTTCGTGGTATTTTGTGTGGCCCGACATCATTCTCGCGCCCATTGGATAAGCCATACCATATTGTGCGGCTGCTTCGGCATCAGCCTTTCTTACTTCTGGGTGATTTGCCAATCCGAGGTAATCATTGATGCTCCAGGTAATAACATTTTTACCGTTAAAAGTCATTTTGTTAGAGATTTCTCCTTCTAACTTTGGAAAAACATAGTATCCTTCAGCTTGTTCAGCCCATTTCCCTAACGGACCTTTATCTTTTACAATTCTTTCAAATAAATCTTTCATTATATCTTTTTTCTGTATAAAAAGTAATTTATACTAATTTCATTTTTAAGGCTACAAAGTAAGTGATTATTTTTATGCTAATCAAATGTTATGAAACAAAAAAAGGGTCTGTAAATTAATTTACAGACCCTTTTTTGATATGTTTATATGCTACTTAATATATTCCACTACAGCCAAAGCTTGTTTTTGTGAATCAAAAAAACCTTGCTCTTTCATCCATTCATCGCTATAAATTTTTTCCATATAACGAGAACCGTGATCCGGCAAGATTAAGACAACTTTTGAATTTTCGTCAAACATTCCCTGCGCTGCGTATTGCATTGTTGCCTGCATTACAGCACCACTAGTATAACCGGTAAATAAACCTTCAGTAAGCGCAAGTTCTCTGGCTCTATGCGCTGCAGCTTCATCAGTTACTTTTTCAAAAACGTCTATCGCATCAAAATCTGTGGCAGTAGGAATTAAATTTTTTCCCAACCCTTCAATTCTATATGGATAAATTTCATTTTTATCGAACTCACCTGTTTCCTTAAATTTCTTTAAAATTGATCCAAATGCATCAACACCTAAAGTTTTAATTTTGGGATTTTGTTCTTTCAAATATTTAGACACGCCTGAAATTGTTCCGCCTGTGCCACTTGCAGCAACCAGATGTGTAATCTCGCCATTGGTTTGATTCCAAATTTCCGGTCCGGTTGAACTGTAGTGCGCATCTACATTTAATTTGTTAAAATATTGATTGATATACACTGAATTTGCAGTTTCTGTATGCAATCTTTTAGCAACTTGATAGTATGAGCGCGGGTCGTCTGCATCTACGTGTGCAGGACAAACATACACTTTAGCGCCCATCGCTTTTAACATATTTATTTTGCCCGGTGACGCTTTAGAACTCACTGCCAATATACAGTTATACCCTTTGATAACACTTACCATTGCAAGGCTAAATCCTGTATTGCCAGAGGTTGTTTCTATTATTGTACTTCCTGGTTTCAAAATCCCCTGCTTCTCAGCTTCTTCAATAATATGCACGGCAATCCTATCTTTCATAGAATGCCCAGGATTAAATCCTTCATATTTTACATAATAATTGCCGGGAAGGTCTTTGGTGATTTTGTTTAGCTTAATTAAAGGAGTATTGCCTATTAGGTCTAAAATATTGTTACTTATACCTATATTTTCTGCCATTTTTTAAAATTTAATTCAGATATAATATTTTAAATACGAATTTATGAATAATAATCTATTGTGCAAATTTAATAATTTTTTTTAAATTTCCGTTCTTCCTTCCAAATCAATCACAAAACTGTAATCCCTTGCCGTTTCTTTTAAGGAATCAAATCGCCCTGAAGCCCCGCCGTGCCCCGCTTCCATATCAATATGCATCACTAAAATATTTTCATCAATTTTTAATTCCCGTAGCTTGGCAACCCATTTTGCAGGTTCAAAATATTGAACTTGTGAATCGTGCAAGCCTGTTGTAACCAACATATTAGGGTATTTTTGTTCAGAAACATTGTCATAAGGCGAATATGATTTCATATAATCATAATAAACTTTTTTATTCGGATTTCCCCATTCATCATATTCTCCGGTAGTTAAAGGAATGCTTTCGTCTAACATTGTGGTAACAACATCAACAAAAGGCACTTCGGCAATGATTCCGTTAAACAATTCAGGATTCATATTAATGACGGTTCCCACCAATAAACCGCCCGCAGAACCGCCGCTTGCATATAAATGTGCGCTTGAAGTATATTCTTTTTCGATTAAAAATTTCGCACAATCAATAAAATCTGTGAAAGTATTTTTTTTATGCAATAATTTGCCTTTTTCATACCATTTTCTACCTAAATATTCGCCGCCTCTTACGTGGGCGATTGCAAAAACAAAACCTCTGTCCAATAAACTTAAACGTGTTGTGCTAAATCCGGCATCAATGGAATGTCCGTAAGAACCATAACCATACAATAATAAGGGTGTTTCTTTGGACAGCGGCGTATTTTTATGATGCACCAAGGAGATTGGAATTTTAGTTCCGTCTTGTCCTGTTGCCCAAACACGTTCACTGATATAATTGTGTTTATCAAACTTTCCGCCCAACACTTCCTGTTCTTTTTTGATTTCTTTTGTTTTCGAAACCACGTCAAAATCTATGATTGAACTTGGCGTTGTCATTGAATTATATCCGTAGCGAATCACATTGGTTTCAAATTCCGGATTGTTATAAACTCCAGCTGAATATGTTTCCTCTTCAAAAGGAAGGTAAAAATCTTCTGTTTGATCCCAACGGATAATTCTAATTTTATTCAATCCGTTTGATCGCTCTTCAACCACCAAAAAATCTTTAAAAATGGAAATATCTTCCAACAAAACATCTTCCCTATGAGGTAAAACCTCCACCCAATTTTCTATGGAAGTTGCCTTTTCCGACGTTTTCATCAATTTAAAATTGGTCGCCTTGTCTTTGTTGGTTAAGATATAAAAATCGCCGTTGTAATGCGCAATATCATACTCTAGATATCTTTCTCTTTTTTGAAAAAGTCTGAATTCTCCAGTCGGATTATCGGCTTCCAAAATGTGATATTCAGATGAAACTGTGCTGTGCGAGCCAATAATAATATATTTTTCTGATTTTGAGGCATAAACAAACGCGTTAAACGCCTCTCCTTTTTCGCGATAAACTTCAACATCTTGTGACGGATCGGTTCCCAAGACGTGGCGAAATATTTTTTCGCTTCTTAAAGTTTTTGGATTTTGAAGCGTATAAAAAACTGTTTTATTGTCGCTTGCCCAAGCCGCGCCTCCTGTGGTGTTTTCAATCTTTTCAGGAAACAATTCGCCTGTTTCCAAATTTTTAAATTGCAAAGTATACTGTCTTCTGCCAACGGTATCAAAACCATAAACAGCCAATTCATTGTTTGGGCTGATGGACAATCCTGCCAGTTTAAAATGACTAAATCCTTTTCCAAGTTCGTTCACATCGAACATAATTTGTTCGGGTGTTTCTAAACTTCCTTTTTTGCGTGAATAAATTGGGTATTGGTTGCCTTTTTTAAATCGGGTGATATAATAATAGTCCTTTTTTTTATAAGGAACCGACTCATCATCTTCCTTAATGCGAGATTTCATCTCTTCAAACAAATCTTCCTGAAATTGTTTTGTATGAGCCGTTATGGCTTCATAATAAGCATTTTCGGAATTTAAATAATCTATAACTTCTTGGTTTTCCCGATCATTTAACCAATAATAATTGTCAATTCTCACATCCCCGTGAATTTCCAACTCCTTCGCTATCTTTTTCGCTTTTGGGGGCAAAATATTTCTCTTCGTCATCTAAATAATTTCAATATTTTGCAAAAATAATCAATATGAGTGAGTAAAATAGGCAAATGCCTTAAAAAAGTTTATATAATGAAAGTAAAAGAAACAAATTTACCAAAATGAACTTTGGATTACAAAAGCTGTTATTCATTAAAAAACGCATCGGTAAAACCAATTAAATACACTTTTTCCTGAGCTCTTGTAACTGCGGTATATAACCATCTTAAGTATTCAATATTTTGTCCGTCGGGTAAATAAGGCTGCTCAATAAATACCGTTTTCCATTGTCCGCCCTGAGATTTATGGCAGGTAACGGCATACGCAAACTTAATTTGAAGCGCATTGAAGTATTTATTTTGCTTAATGGCCAATAACTGCTTGTATTTGGATTTTTCCTGAGCATAATCTTTGGCAACTTCTTGATACAATTTGTTAGATTCATCATAAGAGAGCGAAGGCGATTCTGAAGTTAGTGTATCCAATAACAATACGGTTTCAAATGGTTTTTGATTCGGATAATCTATCATCCTAATTTTCACTTCCGCAAATCGAAAACCATACAATTCCTTGATGTTAAAAATTTCCAGTATTTCACAAATATCTCCATTGGCTATAAATCCGGCATCACTGGTATCTTCCAGCCAAAAATAATTGTTTTTAACAATCATAATATAGTCGCCCGTAGAAATTTCGTTTTCCTGTCCGCGAATTTTACTTCTAATTTGTTGGTTGTATTGGTTGGCGCGCTTGTTTGAACGCACAATAAAAGTGGTGTCTTCCACGCCAATATTTGTATAGGCGGTATTAATGGCGTCTTCAATATCATACCCATCAATCAAACGGATTAAATCAGGATAACCCAATTGAAATTGAAAATCGGTAAATCCGTTATTCGCCAAAATAAGTCGCAATTCTGTCGCATTCAATAAAATTCCTGAATCTGCGTGTTGGCGCATCACTTCGCTTAATTCAATTTCCACCACTTCTTTTTGGTAGTTTAAAGCCAGCTTATGTGCATCTAATGCCGGACTAATTGCCAATTTTACCGGAGGCAATTGGGCGGCATCGCCTATTAAAACCAATTTACAGTTCACTCCAGCGTATATATAGGAGATTAAATCATCTAATAAAGATCCTGCTTCAAACAATTTTGCACCCATTGGCGCGTCGGAAATCATAGAAGCTTCATCCACAAAAAAAATGGTATTTGAATGTTTATTAGTTTGCAATGTAAAATCGACGCCACCAGATTTATTTTTTTTTGGAAAATAAATTTTTTTATGAATTGTAAATGCCGGCTTGTTTGAATATCCTGAAATAACCTTAGCCGCTCGGCCCGTTGGAGCCAGTAAAACCGACTTTTTTCCTATTCTCCATAAATTATTCACCACGGTACTAATAGTCGTAGTTTTACCGGTTCCTGCGTATCCTTTGATAATAAAAATGGCATTATTATTATTTTCAAGGATAAAATCCGTCAGTTTTGTGAGTAAAGAATCTTGAGAATTTGTAGGTTCAAATGGAAACTTTTCAACCAGATTAAAATAGAATTCCTGTGCTGTTTTTGTCATATTTTAAATAAAAACCAAATATACAAATTGATTTATGCTTAAAAATTTTTCTCATTAAAAAAAATTTGTAGATTTGCGTACACACATAAAAAAAGAAAAATACAGATGATAACAGTTTTGATTATAGTAATAGGCATTGTAGTTACAGCTTTTTTAGCGTATGCAATAGTAAATTTTATTCCAAGAAAATTGCATTGGATAATTTCAATACTATTGATTGCCATCGCAATTTTTTTAGTTTACAAAATTAATTTTGAAATTACCAAGCCGATTAAATTCAATAAAGAAAAAAAGGAAAAGTATGCTAAAGTAATCAATAAATTAAAAATTATTCGTGATGCTGAAGTTGCTTACAAAAGAGTAAACGGAAATTACACTACTGATGGTGAAGCACTTATTCAATTTATTGAAAACGGAAAATTCGCATTGACCCAAACAAGATACGTTCCAAAAACGATATCAATTGGTGGCGGAATCACAAAAACAGTTGAAGAAAGGGTTGTGGATACCATCGGTTACGATGAAGTAAAGAACGCCTTTGTTGGTAAAGATTATAAAAATATGATGAAAATTCCTGGAACTGATCAAAATTTCAAAATTGAAATTGGTGAAATTGAAAAAATTGTTGGCTTAAAAGCTCCAGTATTTGAAGTGAAAGTTGACAAAGCGCTAATTTTGGCAGGAATGGATGGAAATCTTGTGAAGCAAGAAAAAGAAGCCATAGGCGGTGAAGAAATTAGAGGGGAATTTATTAGAGTAGGATCATTAACCGATGTTAGTGAGGACGGTAACTGGCCTCCATATTATGATAAAGGAGATAAAAAAATTAACGAATAACGATATAGATTTTTTAAATCTAGAAGATAACTACTTATCCATCCAACTTAGTTTGGATGGATTTTCTTTTTGTGTTTATCATAAAATTCAAGATAAAGTAGGAGTTTTTGGGGTTTATGAATTTGATAACATCAAGGGTTCTCCATTTAAACAACTGGAGTGCGTTAAAGAATTGTTTGCCCAAGAAAAAGTACTTCAATTAAACTATAAATCGGTATTTGTTACCCATTTTAACAATTTGGTCACCCAAGTTCCGCGTCCTTTATTTAACAAAAATAACTTAGAAAAATATTTACAGTATACGGTAAAAGTGCTGGAAAACGATTTTATTGCTTATGATGAATTGAACAATTCAGAAATTATAAATGTGTATATTCCATTTGTGAATGTCAATAATTTTTTGCTGGACACTTATGAATCATTCACTTACAAGCACTCTTCAACAGTATTGATCGAAAATTTACTGAACGAATATAAAAATATTGAAGGCAGTTTTTGCTTTGTGAATGTGACAGGCAAATATTTTGAAATTGTGGTCATTCAAAATAAAAAATTAGCACTGTATAATTTTTTTAGTTTTACCACCAAGGAAGATTTTATTTACTATATCCTTTTTACGGCCGAGCAATTGAATTTAAATCCGGAAGAATTTGAATTGATTTTAATGGGAGATATTGAAAAGGAATCTGAACTTTATGATATTGTGTACCAATATATCAGAAATGTTAAGTTTTATGTTCCAAACAATGCCAATTTCCAATTAAATGAAATACCCTCACATTCAAATTTCACCATATTAAATCAATTTAAATAAATGCGCATTATTTCAGGAATACATAAAAGCAAACGCATTCAGGCGCCTAAAAATTTGCCTGTAAGGCCAACAACTGATATGGCCAAAGAGGCGTTGTTTAACATTCTTAATAATTTGTATTATTTTGATGATATTTCGGTGTTGGATTTATTTTCGGGAACCGGAAATATAAGTTACGAATTTGGATCGAGAGGCACAGAGAATATTACGGCGGTTGATGCGCACGCCGGTTGCATTCAATTTATTAACACCACAGCCAAATCGCTGGATTTGTCAATTACCACCATAAAAAGTGATGTTTTTAACTATCTGGAAAAAACCAATTCAAAATTTGATATCATTTTTGCCGATGCGCCTTACGAATTTGAACTTGCATTGTTTGAAAAAATTGTTGCGTTGGTTTTCGACAATAATTTACTGACAGATGATGGCATTTTGGTTTTGGAACACTCCAAACAAACCGATTTTAAAAACCACGCACGATTAAGTTACCAAAAAAAATATGGCGGTAATATGTTCAGTTTTTTTGAGAATAAAGAGGCTGATTTAGAATAAAGATTCAATAATTTGTTTTTCACTGATTCCTTCAGCTTCAGCTTTGTAATTTCGTACTATTCGGTGGCGCAATATGGCATAAGCCACTGCTTGCACATCTTCAATATCGGGTGAATATTTCTCATTTACAGCCGCATTTGCTTTTGCCCCTAAAATTAAGAATTGTGAAGCTCTTGGTCCTGCACCCCAATCTATGTAATCATTGACCATTTTAGTTGAATAAGGCGTGTTTGGGCGCGTTTTAGACACCAATGTCACCGCATACTCAATCACATTGTCAGCAACGGGAATTCTTCTTATTAAATGTTGAAAATTTATGATTTCATCAGAAGAAAGAATGGTGCTTACCACTTTTTTAACATCGGTGGTGGTGCTTTTTACCACTTCAACTTCTTCGTTAAAACTTGGATAATCTAAATTTATGGAAAACATAAATCGGTCTAACTGGGCTTCAGGCAAGGGATAGGTTCCCTCCTGCTCAATTGGGTTTTGGGTTGCCAACACAAAAAACGGACGCGCCAATTTATGTTGGTGTCCGGAAATGGTCACAGACCGCTCCTGCATCGCTTCCAACAAAGCCGCTTGCGTTTTTGGCGGTGTTCTGTTGATTTCGTCAGCCAAAATAATATTGCTGAAAATAGGCCCTTTTAAAAATTTGAAATGGGTTGTCTCATCCAAAATTTCACTTCCTAAAATATCGGAAGGCATTAAATCGGGTGTAAACTGAATGCGTTTAAAATCGAGTCCCAACGTTTCTGAAATGGTTTGCACCATCAAGGTTTTTGCCAAGCCGGGAACGCCGATAAGCAAAGAATGTCCGCCGCATAAAATGGAAAGCAAAATATGGTTTACGGCTTCTTGTTGCCCAATAATTACTTTCCCAATTTCTTGTTTTAGCGCTTTATGTTTTTCTACCAATTCCTTTAATGCAGCAACATCTGACATAATTTAGTCCTTTTTCCAGTTATTTTTAAAATCGCAGGCTTTATAATCGTTGTTTATTTTAATGTAAGTATCTTTAATTTTATCTTTCGACCATTTTTCCACAGTTTCCTCTTTCTTTTTTTGCAAGGTTAATTGTTGAATTTTTTCGTAATCTTTGGTGAAATTCGCGGTATGTGCATCGTCTTTGCTTTTCACTAAAATTATTTTATGCATTTTAGATTCTCCCCTTACTTCATCGTAAAAAGGCAAGGTAATTTCACCGGTTTTTAAACTGCTGATTTTATTGTAAAGATTTGGGTCCATTCTTGTCAAATCAAAACGGGTATCGTTGGTTTGAGGATTCAACAGCAAGCCGCTATTGTTTTTGGTGTCTTTATCTTCAGAATATTTCACTACAGCTTCTTCAAAAGTGATTTCTTTATTCAGGATTTGTTCCCTGATTTTTGCCAATTCCTCATTTGATGCATTTAATTCGGCCTGGCTAATCTTTGGCTGAATTAAAATATGGCGTACATCGCGTTCTTGGCCTTTTATTTTTTCAACCAGAATGATATGATATCCAAATCCCGATTCAAATGGTTCTGAAATTTCTCCTTCATCCAAGCTAAAAGCCACTTCCTTAAATTCTTTTATAAAACCGCTTTCTCTGGTAAGTGTATACAAACCTGCTGCTCCAGGTCCAGTTCCTGAAACGGCTGGATCATCGGAGTTGATAATTGCTTTTAATCTAAAACTGAAACCGCTTTCGATTTCCTTTTTAATTTCATTTAATTTATCAAGAACCCTGTTGGTTTCTTCTTCGGATGGTTTTATCATTTTAACAATTTGCGCCAATTCAATTTCAGCGCTAAATTCTGGCAAATTGCCGTCTTTTTCAAGATTTTTAAAATAGGTTCTCACCTCTTCCGGAGTCACATCAATTTTTTCAGTGATGCTGGCCCTTTCTTTTTGAATAAGCAATTGTTCCTTTTGGATTTCGTACAATTCTTTTCTTAAATCTTCTTCGTCATTAAATCCGTACATTTTCACCACTTTTTCCATATTGCCAAGTTGTTGGGTGAAATAAGAAATATTGCGTTCAACCTCCGAATTTATTTCAACATCCGTAACCACAATACTGTCAATTACGGCGTGATGCGCAATCAGTTTTTGGGTCATAATTTCTTCCAATATTTCACAATCGGTAATGTCTAATTTGCCTTCAATACGCAGTTGCAATTCTTTTTTAAACTTTTCAATATCTGAATCAAGCACAATATTTTTGCCCACTACCACAGCTACGCCATCTAATTTTATTCGTTCTTGCGCATTAATTCCTGTAATAAATAACAGTAATGCTATTATCATTGTATTTTGCTTCATTTTAATATATTTCAAATTGTTTTTTTTTAGTTGCATCCTTAATTAACGTTTCTTCAATATTTCTTAATAATAATAATTTGCGTTGGTGTAAAATCATTTGCTTAATTGCAGGTGTAATATAGCTTTTTGGAGCAATTTCATTACTTTTTAACACCTTTTTAATAGTGACCAAATATAAGCTTAATGAGTCTTCTTTTTGAATAAAATGATCTTTTTTTAACAATAGCTGTTTGTCTTCGGTTTTTAAAATAGGAATCTCATTTATTAAATCGCTATATTTAATCCAAATTGAATCATTTAGATGGTGTGATTTCATAAAAAGCGCCTTTTCCTTAAGTCTTTCCAAGTCTTTGGCTGTTGTTGATTTAAATAGTTTTGCCAACTCATTTTTATTTGAATCCTCTTTGCCTATTTTAATATACTTAAGCATAATTAATTCCTCATTCAACTTAAAAATTTCGTTGTTATTTAAGTAAAATTGATCAACATCATCCTCGGTAATCACCGTGTCTAAATACTGTTTTACAACCGCTTCTTTGTAGGAATTTATAAACAAATCCTGTCTATATTTTTTAACCAAATCTTCAAATTCTTCTTTCTTGTTTTCAAGGTTTAATTGCGCTTTGGACAATAATAATTGTTGCTTAATCCAATTGTTTATATAGTTGTTCACCAACGCAATACTGTCCTGCTTGCTAATGTCTTTTGTAAAAATCGCCATCAAATCATCCTTGTACAAATAAATATCGTTCACCCTCGCAACAGCTTCAGGCGTCACCTCCTTTCTGAATGTAAAATAATTACAGGATTGCAAAAGAATGAGTGACAATAATAAATAAAAAAATATTGGTTTCATAATGATTTTTCTGCCCTAAAATGATTTGCTTAAATTTAACAAAATCGGTGCAATTTATTTTATATTTTTGGTATGTGCTGTTAAAGGAATCACAAAGAAATAATCCCTTCAATTTTTTCGGCTTCCACATAAATTGAAATAATATCCTCTGAATTTTTCATAATCACGTGAATGGAAATACTTGTGAATTTTCCTGTTTTTGATGAAGTCTTTGTAATCACCGCGCCTTTAAAATCAAACAAATCCTCCACTTGTTTTATTTTTTCTTCGTGTGTGGATACAATAAATTTAAAAAGGTATTCAGACGGGAAAATATTGCTTTCGTCCAATTTATTCTTTAACTTTTCATAAAATTCTGCTCTATTGTCCATTTCTTTTTTTTAATAACGCTTCGCAAATATAATACCGTTTTACGACTGTTGATATTTAGCTGACAAAATTACAAGATTATATTAAGTATAATTTAACGAATGTCTTATTTTTGCTGAATGCAAACAAAAATTGTTATCACTGGCGGTCCAGGCACCGGTAAATCGACTATCATAGAAGAATTGGCCAAACGCAATTTTACGTGTATGCCCGAAATTTCGAGAGATGTTACGCTAAATGCCCGACAAAATGGCGCAGACCAACTGTTTTTGACCAAACCTTTATTGTTTAGCGAATTGTTGCTGGAAGGGCGCGTTAATCAGTATTTGGAAGCAGAAACTAAAAATTGCGACCTGGTGTTTTTCGACAGAGGCATTCCCGATGTGCACGCTTATATGAATTATATCAGCATTGATTATCCTAAAACCTATATAAATACCAGCAATTTTTATCGTTACAACTATATTTTTTTGATGGCTCCCTGGGAAGAAATTTATATTACGGACAATGAGCGTTATGAGAATTTTGAACAGGCACTGGCCATTCATAACCATCTTGAAAAAACTTATACTGCCTTAAATTATGTCATTATTGAAGTTCCGACAGGAACCGTTAAAGAAAGAACAGATTTTATCTTAGCTTCCATTAAATGATGAAAACGCCTCTTGAAATATTAAAAAAATATTGGGACTACGACCAATTTATAAGCCCGCAAGAGGAAATTATCGCTTCCGTTTTAAAGGGTGAAAACACCATTGTTTTATTGCCTACAAGTGGCGGAAAATCGATTTGCTATCAAGTG
>JAUXPH010000050.1 GCA_030683995.1 Lutibacter sp. | reverse complement strand
TTACAACCATTATTGAATGGTATTGGCAAAAAATACAAGTTTAGAAAACAGAAATAAAAAAGCGACTAAGTCAAAGTTACCTTAAACTTAATCGCTTTTATAAATCTTGCTCAATTTAGATGAGCTTTTTCAGTGGCCTCTTTAAAATCACCGCTTTTTTTTGTTTTAATAATTGTATTCTAAATAAATTAAGAAGTATGAGTATTATCATGGTTTGGGCAAATTAATTACTATAATTTTATAAACTTAAAATAATACAACATAATATTATACTATGAGACCACTTAAAATTGTAGTACTGGCCAAGCAAGTGCCGGATACCAGACATGTTGGCCCAGATGCTATGAAGCCTGATGGTACCGTTAATAGAGGAAAACTTGCAACGGTGTTCAACCCAGATGATTTACACGCGTTGGAACTTGCATTAAATATAAAAGACAGGGTGCCCGGAACCACAATTACGGTGCTGACGATGGGACCTCAAAAGGCAGCAGACATTATTAGAGAAGGCTATTATCGTGGAGCTGATTATGGTGTTATGATTTCCGACAGAAGATTTGGAGGCGCAGATACTTTAGCCACCAGTTATACGCTTGTAAAAGGGATTAATAAACTTGCGCCTTACGATTTAATTTTGGGCGGAAGGCAAGCAATTGATGGAGATACAGCTCAGGTTGGGCCACAATGTGCAGATAAATTGAATATTCCTCAAGTTACTTATGTTGAGGAAATTATTGAAATTAATGAGCATGAAATTATAGCCAGAAGACGTTTGGATAAAGGTATTGAAATTGTGTCTTCGCCATATCCCTGCTTAATGACTGTTCATGGATCTTCACAAGCTTGCAGATCGAGAAAGGCTAAAAAAGTAATGCAATACAAATATGCCAGAACCAATACTGAGTTAAGGACTGCCGATGATTTAATATTGTCCTTACATGAAAAGAGACCTTATTTAACCATTCCCGAATGGAGCGTTGAAGATATTGGAGCAGATTTGAAAAAAATCGGATTATCAGGCTCGCCTACAAAAGTTAAAAGTGTTGAGAGTATCGTTTTTACGGCAAATGAATCTAAAATTTTAAGTGATTCGGATGCTGATATTGAAATGATGATTAAAGAATTAATTGAACATCATACCATTGGGTAATTTATAAAAACTTAAAAGTATTAATTATGAAAAGTGTCATGGTATATTGTGAAGTCGAAAATCAAATAGTAGCAGATATAAGCTTGGAATTGTTATCCGCAGGAAAGCGTTTAGCTCAAAAATTGGGATGTCCTTTAGATGCTATGATTTTCGGATCAGGTTTAAACGGAATAGAAAGTCAGATTGCGCCTTATGGTGTGGACAGATTATTTATTGGAAATAGTATGAGGTTAGAACCTTATAGAACATTGCCTCATGCCGCACTGGCAACAAAAATATTAAAAGAAGAAGATCCTCAAATTGTATTGTTTGGAGCAACTTCGGTTGGAAGAGATCTTGCGCCTAGGTTGGCTTCAAAACTAAATTGCGGATTAACAGCAGATTGCACCATTTTAGATATTGGAGATCATTTTGAGAAAAAAGAGAAGATAGAATACAAAGATTTACTTTACGCCATTCGTCCGGCATTTGGAGGCAGCATTATGGCAAATATTATCAATTGGGATATGCATCCTCAAATGGCAACCGTGCGTGAAGGTGTCATGAAAAAAGAAATTTTTGATGAAAACTACAGTACTGAGGTTGTTGAAATTGATGTAAATTCAATTTTAAAAGAGGAGGATTTTGTTGTAAAAATAATTGAACGCCATATTAAAAAATCTGGGGTAAATCTAAAAGATGCCCCAATCATTGTTTCCGGAGGATATGGTGTTGGATCTAAAGAAAATTTTGAATATTTAATAGAGTTGGCAAAATTATTAGGCGGTGAAGTTGGTGGCTCAAGAGCTGCTGTAGATGCCGGATTTATTGATCACGATCGTCAAATTGGACAAACAGGCACCACGGTTCGTCCTAAATTATATATTGCTGCCGGAATTTCGGGCGCCATACAGCATACTGCCGGTATGCATGATGCTTCTATGATTATTTCAATTAATAATGATCCTGATGCGCCAATAAACAAATTAGCCGATTATGTAATTCATGGAGATGTTGGGGTTGTTGTTCCAAAAATGATTAAGTATTACAAAGAGAATGCAAAATAATTGGTAATTAAAAATAAGGGGTTTTGTATAAATTACTAAGATTTTTGATAAAGCTCCCACAATCTAAAAAATAATAAAATGAATAATTTTTTCAAAGATACGCCAGATTTTAAATTTCATTTGGAACATCCAATCGTTAAAAAAATTGTAAAATTAAAAGAGCGAAATTTTAAGGAATCAGAAGAATACGATTTTGCGCCTTTAAATCATGATGATGCCATTGACACCTATGAAAAAATACTTGAAATTGTTGGTGAAATTTGTGCTGATACGATAGCAACAAATGCTGGTGGTGTTGATCTTGAAGGGCCACATATTGAAAACAACGAGGTGGTTTATGCCAAAGGAACTACCGCAAATTATAAAGCATTGTTCGATGCCGGGTTAATAGGAATGTCGTTACCAAGAAAGTATGGAGGATTAAACTTTCCGTTGCTGCCTTATGTGATGGCTGCAGAAATGGTTGCAAGAGCCGATGCGGGTTTTGCCAATATTTGGGGACTCCAAGATTGTGCAGAAACCATTTACGAATTTGGTTCTGAAGAACAAAGAGATAAATATTTACCTCGTTTTAACAGGGACGGCGTAACTGCCGCAATGGTTTTAACCGAACCCGATGCAGGTTCTGATTTGCAATCTGTAAAGTTGAAAGCGACTTTTGATAAAGAAAACAACACGTGGATATTAAATGGCGTTAAACGGTTTATTACCAATGGTGATGCGGATCTTTCTTTGGTTTTAGCCCGTTCAGAAGAAAACACAACGGATGCCCGAGGATTGTCCATGTTTATTTATGATCGCACAAATCATGCGGTTGAAGTTAGGCATTTAGAAAAAAAATTAGGAATAAAAGGTTCTCCAACTTGTGAATTGGTATTCAAAAATGCGCCTGCCGAATTGGTGGGAAAGGAACGATTTGGACTGATTAAGTATGTGATGGCTTTAATGAATTCCGCACGTTTAGGCGTAGGGGCACAATCCGTAGGAATTGCGGATGCAGCTTATAGAGAAGCTTTAAAATATGCGGAGGAAAGGGCACAATTTGGAAAATTCATTGTCAAATTCCCTGCAGTTTATGAAATGCTTACCAATATGAAAGTTCGATTAGATGCACTACGTTCCCTGCTTTATGAGACAACCAGATTTGTTGATATTGTTAAAGTATATGAAGAAGTTTTAAGAGACGGCACTTTAGAAACAGAGGAAAGAAATGAGATGAAAAACTATTCAAAACTGGCAAATGTTTTTACGCCGCTTATCAAATTAATTGCGAGTGAGGCTTGTAACAGCATGGCTTACGATTCTTTACAAATTCATGGAGGAACCGGTTTTATGCAAGATTTCCCAATTGAACGGATATACAGAGATGCCAGAATTACTTCAATTTACGAAGGAACTACCCAATTACAGGCAGTTGCAGCTATAAAAGGAGTGACTACAGGCGTTTTCCTGGAGCAAATAAAACAGTATGAAAGTGAGGTTATCGGAGAGGATACTGCAATAAAAGAAAAACTTCAAAAAATGACTGCTAAATATGAATTGGCCAGCCAAAAAGTGATGGAATTTAACAATACCGAATATTTGGATTTCCATGCAAGACGATTGGTTGAAATGGCAGGAAATATAATTATGGGATATTTATTGGTTGTAAATAGCCAATATGATGAGAAGTTTAGCAAATCGGCCAAGTTATTTGTAAATTTAGCAAGTTCTGAAAATAATGAAAAGTTTGATTATATTGATAACTTTGAAATTGACAATCTTGAATTATATAAGGCAACAGGTGAACAAATTTTACAAGAGTTAGAACTGAATATTGAAGAAGAATAGGGCTATATAAAAACAAAAAAAGCACAAATTTTTGAATTTGTGCTTTTTTTGTTTTAAAATGGATACATTAGCCTTAAATTTTAACATTTGAAACTTACATATTCTATTATCATTCCAGTTTTTAATAGGCCTCAAGAAATTGATGCGTTGCTGGAAAGCTTGACCAAGCAAACTTTTACAGCGGATTTTGAAGTGCTTGTTATTGAAGATGGCTCAACCTTAAAATCGGATGAAATAGTTTCAAAATATACAGATCGTTTAAACATAAAATATCATTATAAAGAAAATAGCGGGGCAGGAGCCAGCAGAAATTTCGGGATGCAATTGGCTACGGGTAACTATTTTATCATTTTTGATTCGGATTGTATTATTCCTCCTCATTATTTAGCTGAAGTTGATGACGCTTTAGATCAAAATTATACGGATGCATTTGGCGGTGCCGATGCTGCACTTGATTCCTTTACAACCGTTCAAAAAGCAATAAATTACAGTATGACTTCCTTTTTGACAACTGGCGGAATTAGGGGAAGTAAAAATTCAGTCGACAGATTTCAACCCCGCAGTTTTAATTTTGGGTTATCCAGATTGGCATACAGGATTATTGGTGGTTTTAGCACTATGAAAACTGGGGAAGATATTGATTTAACTCTCAGATTGTGGGAAAATAACTTTCATACGCAATTTATTGAAAAAGCTTTTGTGTACCATAAAAGAAGAACTTCTTTGAAGCAGTTTTTTAGGCAAACTTACCGTTTCGGAAATGCGCGGCCATTTTTAAACCGTAAATATCCCGATACAGGAAAAATTACCTATTGGTTTCCAATACTTTTCATGCTGTTTTTTACGGCATCAATTGTATTGCTGTTTTTAGGGTTTAAGTTACTTGCAGCGTTATTTTTAATTTATTTTGTGGCGTTAATTTTGGATTCATTATTTAAAAACAAAAAAATTTCCGTTGCCGCTTTAAGTCTTGTAACAACATTGATACAATTCACAGGCTACGGATTGGGTTTTTTAAAAGGAGTGTTTAGCGCTGACTAAAGGGAATTAATTCAGAAAAAACAATAAAAAAATAGCCGCAATTGCAGCTATTTTTTATTATAATAATTAATAAACAGAAGTTTAAGTCTTATTCAACCTTGTTTTTGCCTTTGGTTATTTTTATGGTAAGTTCGTTTTTGTCTTTATCCAAATCCATAAAAATTGAATCGCCTTCTTTTAGTTTTGAAGTCACAATTTCTTCAGCCAAAGCATCTTCAACATATTTTTGAATGGCACGTTTTAATGGTCTGGCGCCATATTGTTTGTCAAAACCTTTATCGGCGATATAGTCTTTTGCTTCTTTGGTCAAGACCAATTTATAGCCTAAATCGTCAATACGTTTCGATAATTTGCTTAATTCAATATCAATAATTAAGTGAATATCTTCAATTTCTAAAGGATTGAATATTACCACATCATCAATTCTGTTTAAAAATTCAGGAGCGAATGATTTTTTCAAGGCGTTTTCAATAACGCTTTTAGCATTTTGATCAACTTGAGAATTTTTGGAAGCTGTTCCAAATCCAACACCGGCACCAAAATCTTTCAATTGGCGTGAACCAATATTGGAAGTCATAATAAGTATGGTGTTTCTAAAATCGATTCTTCTTCCTAAACTATCCGTAATATGGCCTTCATCCAATATTTGCAATAACATATTGAAAACATCGGGATGCGCTTTTTCAATTTCATCAAAAAGCACCACTGCATAAGGTTTGCGTCTTATTTTTTCGGTCAATTGTCCGCCTTCTTCATAACCCACATAACCTGGAGGTGCACCAATTAATCGAGATACGGCAAATTTCTCCATATATTCGCTCATATCAATCCTGACCAATGCATCTTCGCTGTCAAATAATTCCATCGCTAAAACTTTTGCAAGTTGCGTTTTACCCACTCCGGTTTGCCCTAAAAATATGAATGAACCAATTGGTTTGTTTGGATCTTTAAGTCCAACCCGGTTACGTTGAATGGCCTTAACCACTTTGCTGACAGCCTCGTCTTGACCTATAACTTTCCCTTTGATGAGGATTGGCAAATCGTTTAAACGTTTGCTTTCAGCTTCGGCAACCCTGTTTACCGGAATGCCTGTCATCATAGAAACCACTTCGGCCACATTGTCTTCAGTAACAATTTCACGATTCATTTTTGAAGTTTCATCCCATTTTTTTTGTTCAGTCTGCAAAAAGCTTTCAACACGTTTTTCATCATCGCGCAAGCGTGCGGCTTCTTCATATTTTTGGCCATTTACGGCTGCAGTTTTGTCTTCCCTAATTTTTTCCAACTGCTCTTCGAGTTGTAAAATTTCTTTTGGAACCACAATATTTGTGATATGAATTCTGGAACCTGACTCATCCAAAGCATCAATAGCTTTGTCTGGCAAAAACCGATCGGTCATATACCTGTTTGTTAGCGTAACGCAAGCTTTAATGGCATCATCAGTGTAAACAACATTGTGATGATCTTCATATTTGTCTTTTATATTCTGTAAAATCTGAATCGTTTCTTCTACGGATGTTGGCTCAACCATCACTTTTTGAAATCTGCGTTCCAAGGCACCGTCTTTCTCAATATTGGTTCTGAATTCATCCAAAGTTGTAGCGCCAATACATTGAATTTCACCACGCGCCAAAGCTGGTTTTAACATATTGGAAGCATCTAAAGAACCCGTTGCGCCACCGGCGCCAACAATGGTGTGAATTTCATCGATAAATAAAATGATGTCATCATTTTTTTCCAATTCGTTTACCAAGGCTTTCATGCGCTCTTCAAACTGGCCGCGGTATTTTGTGCCCGCAACCAAACTTGCCAAGTCTAATGAAACAACACGTTTGTTAAATAAAATTCGAGAAACTTTACGCTGAATAATGCGCAAGGCCAAACCTTCAGCAATGGCCGATTTACCTACGCCAGGTTCACCAATCAAGATTGGATTGTTCTTTTTTCTTCGGCTTAAAATTTGAGAAACACGTTCAATTTCTTTTTGGCGGCCAACTACAGGATCTAAATTTCCTTCTTCGGCCAAACGCGTTAAATCACGTCCGAAATTATCCAATACAGGTGTTTTTGTTTTCTTAAGCGGTGTTTTTTCGCCTCGTGCCTGTTCAAAAGGATTTGATTTAGAGGTATCAAAATCATCGTCATCTGAATTTTGAGCTTTTGGCAAATCTATTTCTTCATCAAAGAATAATTGCTTGAAAACAGTTTTCACATCATCATAACTCACGTCAAAATGTTGCAATAATTTTGTTGTTGGGTCATTTTCATTGCGTAAAATGCATAACAGCAAATGTGCAGTGTTCACAGCTTCGCTTTGATATAATTTAGCTTCCAAAAAAGTTGTTTTTAATGCTTTTTCAGCTTGCTTTGTCAGATGTAGACTTTTCTTTTCGTCGATTTCCTTTTGGAAATTGATTGGATTTAACCCTTCAATTTTTTTGCGCAAATGATCTAGATTTATTTCTAAAGAATTTAAAATTTCTATAGCTTTTCCTTCTCCTTTTCGCAAGATTCCCAAAATAAGGTGTTCCGTACCAATAAAATCATGTCCTAAACGTAAAGCTTCTTCTTTACTGTAGGCAATTACATCTTTAACTTTTGGTGAAAAATTATCGTCCATTATTGTATGTTTATATTGTAAATTTAACTGATTTTTTTCTTTTTTAAACACAAAAAGTGAACCACTTTTATACATATTTTTTTTTCACCAATGATTTATACCTAAAAAATACTGAAAATCAGTGTGTTAATGCAGGTTTGAGCGAACTTTTCATTGTTGATAAAAACTATAAAAACAACGTGACAAAAAGGCCATAAAAAAGTGAAAAGTCGTATATTGCTTTGTTAAAAATTGACACAAAATTAAATAAAAATTTATGGCAGACGGAGAAAAAATTATACCAATTAATATTGAAGATGAAATGAAATCTGCTTACATTGATTACTCAATGTCAGTAATAGTTTCAAGGGCATTGCCTGATGTGCGAGATGGGTTAAAACCCGTACACAGAAGGGTGCTTTTTGGTATGCATGAATTAGGAATTAAAGCAACAGGATCTTATAAAAAATCAGCAAGAATAGTTGGGGAAGTTTTAGGTAAGTATCACCCGCATGGTGACACTTCAGTTTACGACGCTATGGTACGTATGGCCCAAGAATGGAGCATGCGATATATGATGGTGGACGGACAAGGGAACTTCGGTTCTGTAGATGGCGACAGTCCGGCAGCAATGCGATATACAGAGGTTCGTATGCAAAAAATTTCGGAAGAAATGCTTGCGGATATTGAAAAAGACACTGTAGATCATCAATTAAATTTTGATGACACTTTAGAAGAACCAACCGTTTTACCAACAAGAATTCCAACGTTATTGGTGAACGGCGCTTCGGGTATTGCCGTTGGGATGGCCACCAATATGGCTCCCCACAATTTAACGGAGGTTATTAATGGTACTTTGGCTTACATCGAAAACAGAGATATTGAAATTTCTGAATTGATGCAGCATATTAAAGCACCCGATTTCCCAACTGGAGGTATTATTTACGGTTATGAAGGCGTAAAAGAAGCTTTTGAAACGGGGAGAGGAAGAATAGTGATGCGTGCAAAAGCCATTATTGAAGAAGTTAATGGCAAGGAAAGCATTATTGTCACTGAAATTCCTTATCAGGTGAATAAGGCAGAAATGATCAAAAAAACTGCTGAGTTGGTCAACGATAAAAAACTGGAAGGCATTGCAAATATTCGTGATGAATCTGACAGAAATGGAATGCGCATCGTTTACATCTTAAAACGTGATGCCATACCAAACATTGTTTTAAACAATTTATTCAAATATACCGCGCTTCAAACATCATTCAGCGTCAATAATATTGCCTTGGTAAAAGGGCGTCCCGAACAATTAAACTTAAAACAATTAATTCATTATTTTGTTGAACACAGACACGTAGTTGTGGTGCGAAGAACAGAATTTGAACTTAAAAAAGCCGAAGCGAGAGCGCATATTTTAGAAGGTTTAATCATTGCAAGCGACAATATTGATGAAGTGATCAAAATAATCAGGGCTTCCTCAAATGCTGACATTGCAAGAGAAAGTTTGATGACGCGTTTTGAGCTGTCTGAAATACAGGCAAGAGCCATTGTTGAAATGCGTTTGCGTCAATTAACGGGTCTTGAGCAAGATAAGTTGAGAACAGAGTATGATGAAATTATTAAATTAATTATCGATTTAAAAGATATTTTGGCAAACGAAGAAAGACGTTTTGAAATTATAAAAAATGAGCTTACAGCCATTAGAGATAAATATGGTGATGCCAGAAGATCTGTTATTGAATATGCCGGTGGAGATTTGTCTATTGAAGATATGATTCCAAATTCAAACGTAGTGGTGACAATTTCACATGCAGGTTATGTTAAACGTACAAACTTGGATGAATATAAAGTTCAAAACAGGGGCGGACGAGGACAAAAAGGCGTTGCCACAAGAACTGAAGATTTCTTAGAACATTTATTTATGGGCACAAACCATCAATATATGTTATTCTTTACCCAAAAAGGAAAAGTATTTTGGATGCGTGTTTATGAAATACCTGAAGGCGGAAAAACTTCAAAAGGAAGAGCAATTCAGAATTTGATAAATATTGAACAGGATGATACGGTTAAGGCATTTTTGGTTACGGAAGATTTAAAAATTGAGTCTTATGTAAATAGCCATTATGTAATTATGGCTACCAAAAAAGGTCAGGTTAAAAAGACTTCTTTAGAACAATATTCCCGACCTAGAGCAAACGGAATTAACGCAATAACCATCAAAGATGGTGATGAGCTTATAGAAGCCAAATTAACCACCGGCGAAAGCCAGGTAATGTTGGGCTTGAAATCGGGTAAAGCCATTCGTTTTGAAGAAAGCAAAACACGTCCGATGGGAAGAAATGCTTCCGGTGTGCGGGGAATTACCTTAGCCAATAAACATGATGAAGTTATCGGTATGATTGCCGTTGATGACATCAACAGCGATATTTTGGTGGTTTCAGAAAATGGATACGGGAAACGCTCTAAATTAGAGGATTACAGAATCACCAACCGTGGCGGTAAAGGTGTAAAAACCATAAACATCACTGAAAAAACAGGTAATTTGGTGGCTGTAAAAGACGTAAAAGATGATGATGATTTGATGATTATCAACAAATCCGGAATTGCAATCAGATTGGCCGTAGGTGATTTAAGAGTCATGGGAAGAGCAACCCAAGGCGTTAAATTGATCAATATAAAAGACAACGATTCCATTGCCGCGGTTGCGAAAGTGATGCATGAAGAAGATGTAGTTGATCTTACCGATGAGAATATCATTGAAAATGATACAGAAATTGACAATGGCACGGAAATTGAAAACAACGAAGAAGATAATAATAATCAAGAATAAACCAGTAACAATAAATCAGAAAAAATGAAAAAACAATTAATAATCCTGTCAGCTTTTTTTATTAGTATGACAGTGTTCGCGCAAAACGATGAGTTAAAAAATGCGGAAAAAGCCCTTAAAGCAAATGATTTTTCAACTGCTATGTCTGCAGTGAATCAAGCAGAAGGTTTAATTGCCAATGCAGATCAAAAAACAAAAGCCAAGTTTTATTATTTAAAAGGTTTGGCCTTGTATCAAAATGGAAATCCTAATGCGGATATGCAAAAAGTTGGTGATGCTTTTAATGAATTGATTAATTATGAAAATCAAACCAATAAGCCGAAGTATTCTTCTGAAGTTGGAGTGCTGCTTAATAAAATGATTGTTACCGTTGCAGAAAATGCATCAAACAATTACAATAAAGCGATTGAAACAAAAGAAGATGCAGATTATCTTAAAGCTGCCAAAGAATTTCAACAAGTGTATGCTTTAAGTCCAAGAGACACTTCTTATTTAGACAATGCTGCCTTAGTTTATTATTTTGCCAAGGATTATGATAGTTCTATTAAATTATATGAAGAATTATTGTCTTTAAACTACACAGGAATCACTACAGTTTTTGTTGCGACAGACAAAGCATCTGGTGAAGATGTTGTTTTTGGTGATAAAAAAAGTATGGATTTACAGGTTAAATTGGGATTGGCTCAAAATCCAAGAGAAGAGAAAAAGGAATCAAGACGTGAAATGATTTTCAAAAATTTGGCCCAAAATTATTCTGACAAAGGAAATAATGAAAAAGCTATGGAAATTATTGCAAAAGGTAGAAAAGAATTTCCAAGCAGTTATTCTTTGTTAATTGATGAAGCCAATATTTACTATAAAGCTGGCGACAATGCCAAATTTAAGGAACGTTTGGAAGAAGCTATCAGATTAAATCCTACAGAACCAACTTTGTATTATAATGTTGGGGTTATGAATATGGATCAAAAAAATATTGATGAAGCTATCAAAAATTTTGAAAAAGCCATTGAATTGAAACCAGATTATGCTGATGCCTACAACAATATTGGCGCTGCAATTATTGAAAAAGCGGCTCCTATTATTGATGAAATGAACAAGAGTTTGGCCGATTTCAAAAAATATGATAAACTTCAGGTACAACAATTTGACATTTACAGAAAAGCATTGCCTTATTATGAAAAAGCGTATGAGTTGAATCCTAAAAGCATTAACATTATCCAAACGCTAATGGGATTGTATGAAAATTTGGAAATGACTGATAAACTTGAAAAAATTAGAGTTGTTTACGAAACATTAAGACAATAACATCAGCACAATTTATAAAAAAAGCCCGCGATTTTGCGGGCTTTTCTATTTATATGATCTTTTTAATGACGCGTAATTTATGAGTATGTCTTTGCGAATCGACATTAAAAATGCCGCTGTGGTCAATCCTGTCAATTCTTATTTTACCGTTGGCGTGAATAATGTAATTGTCTTTCATAATAATGCCTACGTGAACAATAACACCATCTTCATTGTCAAAAAATGCCAGATCTCCCGGTTCACTTTCTTCAATAAAACTTAACGCTTCACCTTGAGTTGCCTGCTGGCCAGCATCACGCAATAATTTATAACCGCAAAGTTTATAGACCATTTGTGTAAAACCGGAACAATCTATTCCAAAAGGCGTTTTGCCTCCCCATAAATAAGGTGCATTTAAAAACTTAATCGCTATTTCAATAAGTAATTCTTTTGGCAGTTTTTCATTAATAACTTTTCCTTCGTAATGGTAATTTATAGCTCCTAATTTTAGGTTTTTGGCATTATAAAAAGGCAATGTGGCGCCAATGGCAACGGTTAAGAAATTGTTATTTTCATCAGTTACAAAATCTACTAATTCACCGGCCAAAGTTTTTGTTGATTCTTCTATTTCGAAGTAGTTTTCTTCTGAAATTTGTATGTATTGGTTGGCGTCAATCCAGCCTTCATAATTGTCAAAAGCAAGTCTGATTTTACTCCATTTTTGAACCGTTTCCAATACCATAAAATGTTCACCAAACAACACTTGAGAAACCATCTCGCTTTTATCGCTTGGCTCAATTCGAAGAGGAACAATACTTAAATTACAAATTCCGTAGGGCATAAAATAAATTTACAGGCGTTCAATAATCATTGCGCTTGCGCCACCGCCTCCGTTACATATTGCCGCTGCACCATATTTAGCTTTGTTTTGTTCCAGTACCGAAGTCAATGTAATTACAATTCTGGCACCAGACATGCCAAGCGGATGTCCTAAAGAAACAGCGCCGCCATTCACATTCACTTTTGAAGGATCTATTCCTAAAAGCTTAATATTGGCCAAACCAACAACTGCAAAAGCCTCATTAAATTCGAAATAATCAATGTCTTCTATTTTTAATCCGGCTTTTGCCAGGGCTTTCGGAATTGCTTTTGCCGGAGCGGTGGTAAACCATTCAGGTTCGTGGGCGGCATCAGCATAACCAATTATTTTTGCTATTGGTTTTAGATTTAGTTCTTTGGCCTTGTCGGCACTCATAATCACCAAAGCTGCAGCGCCATCGTTAATGGTTGAGGCATTTGCCGCAGTTACGGTTCCTTCTTTACTGAACACTGGACGTAAAGTTGGGATTTTTGCCAAATCTACATTTTTATATTCTTCATCTTCAGCAAAAATAATGGGATCCCCTTTTCTTTGAGGGATTTCAACAGGAACAATTTCATTGGAAAATTTACCTTTTGACCAGGCATCGGCCGATTTTTTATAGGATGCGATGGCAAAATCATCTTGGTCTTCACGTGTAAATTTATATTCATCGGCGCATAAATCACCGCAGGTTCCCATATGTTTTTGATCGTAAACATTTATCAAGCCATCAACCAATAAACCATCGGCAACAGTAATATTGCCAAGCTTGGTCGATTTTCTTCCTTCTAGATAATGAGGAATTTTACTCATATTTTCCATTCCGCCAGCCACAATAATTTCAGCATCACCAGTTTTAATTGCTTGGGCGGCAAGCATAATTGCCTTCATGCCAGAAGCACAAACTTTATTGACAGTGGTGCAAGGAACGGTATTTGGAATTCCTGCAAAAAGCGCGGCTTGTCTGGCAGGTGCTTGTCCCAATCCGGCAGATACCACATTTCCCATAAAAACTTCATCAACAAGTTTTGGGTCTAATTTTATTTTATTTAAAGCGCCTTTAATGGCGAATTCCCCTAATTTTGGGGCTGGTATGTCAGATAAACTACCCAATAAACTTCCTATTGGTGTTCTGGCTACTGAAACTATTACAACTTCTTTCATTTTTTGTTTTTTCAAAAATTCAAATGTAAAATTACACAATATTATACAATTTTTCAGGATTTAGTGATGGGTTTATTCCATTTATTTTTGTTTTCCATATAAATTTATGATGCTCCAATATCACATAAATTGCGAGTAATTATCATTTAAAACTGGGAGTATTTTAAAAATAATGTCGGCTATAAATGAGTGTAACATAATTAATTGTTATTTTTGGAGCGCAAATAAAGATTTAGTGAAAAAATTAATAAATAAATTACTAGTCAACCACTCCTTAATATATAAACTATTCCTATATATCATCACGGTAATATTAGTGGTTTATCTTTTCCCAAAAGGAGGGCAATTTAAATTTGAATTTCAAAAAGGGAAACCTTGGCAATATGAAAATTATTATTCGCCGTTTGATTTTTCCATCAAAAAATCTAATGAAGAAATCGCTGCTGAAAAACTAAGAATTAAGGAAAATTCAAAACAGTTTTTTGAATATAATGAAGAGGTTGTTTTAAATGTAAAGAAAAATACTTCGGAAAAGATTTTAGAATTTCTTTCCAGCACCAATTTATCCAACCAAAATAAAAACAAATTATTACAAAAATCCAATGATATTTTAAATGAAATATATGAATACGGTTATTTAGATCCTTTAAGTGAGCAAAAAATTGAAAATGTTGAAATAACCTTAAGACGCGGAAATTCAATCCAGAATATTCAGCCAAACAAACTTTTTAAAGCATCCCAAATAGCTGCTTTTTTAAATACTAAATTTGGAAATCAGCCATTTTCAAAAGAGGAAAAAAGTGTTTTAACCATTATTTCGAATGAATTAAAACCGAACGTGACTTTTGATGAAAATTTCACCCAAAAAGCGTACGAAGAAAATTTAAGCCAAATTTCCTATACAAAAGGACTGGTTGCTGAAAAAGAACGGATTATATTTAAAGGCGACATTGTTGAGGGAGAGAAATTGGTGAAACTAAATTCGCTTAAAAGCGAGTTTGACTCGCAGGTTTGGAGCAAATCAAATTCCAACTGGATTGTGCTTGGGTATACCTTATTGGTGGCATTGTCATTTTTAATGCTGATGCTTTTTTTAAGAAAATACCGACTTGATATTTTTGAAAATAACAACAAAGTAACCTTTATATTTTTTAATATGATATTGGTTATTTTGCTCATTACGTTGATTGTGAAATACGACGCTAAATTTATTTATGTGGCGCCAATTGTGATATTGCCGCTGGTTTTAAAAGCTTTTTTCGATTCCAGATTGGGATTATTCGCCCATACATTAACGGTTTTGTTGCTTGGTTTTATTGTACCCAACAGTTTCGAATTTGTTTTCCTGCAAATTATTGCCGGGATAGTGACCATTTTAACAATTTCGGAGTTGAATAAAAGAGCCAATTTATTTCTTTCTGTTTTGCAGATTACCTTTGTTTATTTTGTGGCCTATTTTGCTTTTTCTGTGATTCAGGAAGGGAATGCCCAAAATTTAAATTATGAAAAATTGACTTATTTTGCTATGAACGGGGCGGCAACTTTATTTGTTTTACCCTTAATTTATATTTTCGAAAAACTTTTTGGTTTGGTTTCTGATGAATCATTAAAAGAATTGTCGAATTCAAATTCCAAATTATTGCGTGAATTGGCTGAAAAAGCCCCCGGAACATTTCAGCACTCATTGCAGGTAGCCAATTTGGCAGAAGCTTGTGCTATAGAAATTAACGCAAATTCAATGTTGGTGCGTACAGGGGCATTGTATCACGATATCGGCAAAATTGAAAATCCGATGTACTTCACTGAAAATCAAGTGACAAATGTGAATCCTCACAACGAGCTTGAACCAACCGACAGTGCCAAAATTATAATAGATCATATTATTAATGGCGTTGAAATTGCGAAAAAAAATCATATTCCCGACAGAATTATTGATTTTATAAGAACACATCACGGAACAACATTGGTTTATTATTTTTTCAAAAAAGAAGAACTGAGCGGGAACGTTTTTGCAGAAAGTAATTTTCATTATCCAGGTCCAATTCCGTTTTCAAAAGAAACAGCCATATTAATGATGTGTGACTCGGTAGAGGCAGCGTCTAAAAGTATAAAAGAACCATCGGCCAAAGCGTTTGATGATTTGGTTGAAAAAATTGTAAATAAACAAATGGACGACGGCCAATTTATGAATGCCGATATTACTTTTAAAGAGCTGCAAACCATTAAAAAGGTGTTAAAGAAGAAGTTAAAGAATATTTACCATTTGCGAATTGAATATCCTGAATAAATAAGTACTTCTTTTCATTAAAAAAGTAGGATAAATGTTGTGTGAATGCATTTGTAATGCTACATTTGCACTCGCAAAAATAAGTTCATAAAGCAAATATTAGGAGAGGTGCCGGAGTGGTAACGGAGCAGATTGCTAATCTGTCGACGGGTAACTGTCGCCAGGGTTCGAGTCCCTGTCTCTCCGCTTTTTATTTTTCGGGGTGTAGCGTAGCCCGGTTATCGCGCCTGCTTTGGGAGCAGGAGGTCGCAGGTTCGAATCCTGCCACCCCGACAAATGGTCGCATAGCTCAGCTGGATAGAGCACCTGCCTTCTAAGCAGGCGGTCGAAGGTTCGAATCCTTCTGCGATCACGAATAAATCAACAAAAAGTTGAAAACAAAGCAAGCTAAAAAAAATAGCTTGCTTTTATTTTTTTGGCGGCGACGTTTTCTTTTGTTGATTTTCAAAGCGGAGCGTTGCAGGAAATTTAATCCTTCTGCGATCACTTTTACAGTACTTAAACAGTATTAAAACCTTGAAAAATCGTCGATTTTCAAGGTTTTGTATTTTTAAGATTATTAAAAACATAGCATATTATATCATATGTTAGGTCAACAAATCGGTCAACAAAATTCACACTTAAAATCTGTTGACCGGTAAGATTAAAAAACGTGGGAGCGCCCGTAAATTCTAATGATTTTACAAGTAATAACTCATAATTTTATTTATTGTGAGTAAATGAACTGAAAGCTTTTTTGTTAGAAATTTATTACTTATTCTTGTATGCTAAATAACTAGAAAAAAAATGAAAAAATCAATTATTTTGTTCCTCTCGGCATTCACTTTAGGAATCGTATTTACTTCTTGCACAAAAGATGATAGTGGTCCTGTTGAAATGAATTTTATCGAAGGAAAATGGAATTTCAATAAATCAACTGCAACTTCCGGTGGGTTTACGATACCTTATACAACGGATTATTTTAAAAATGAAGATGGATGCAGCAAAGACTATATTGAACTTATTGCTGGAGGCGTTGTAAAATATGGTAATTATACAACTGCTTGTGCATTTGAAGAAAAAATAGGAACTTGGTCACAAAATGGAAATACCATAATAATTTCCGTTAGTGGCACAAGTTTTAACGGAACTTTTAATGTTGCAAGTCTATCGGAAACCGAGTTACTGTTGAAAATTGATGGAACTTATGGTGGAAATTCAGGCACATTTAACTTGTATTTCACGAAATGATAATTTGGCAAACTATATAGTTTATTCAAAATAATCAGCAATGGTGAAGTTTTTTTATCATTTGATCTGAACAGAAAAAGTGATTCAATAGTCAACTGTATTGTAAGGTAGAAGTTGATAATGGTAAATCAAAATCAACAATGGGAGGTCTTTAAAAAGACCTCCTTTTTTTTGATTATTGACCCGTTCTGAAATAACGAAAAAGGTTAATAAATAAATCTCCATTTATACTTAAAACACGATATATTTTTGTTATACGTATTTATTATAAATAAGCCTCCATTGATTTTCAAAGTATAAAAAACAGTATATTTGAAGTTCATACTTGAGAAAAATTGCTAAAAATTCCCAGTGCTAAAATTTTATAAAATGAGTAAAAGTTATTCAACCATACTTTTAACTCATCATATTTATTGTGCTCACGGAAATGTATGTAATGATTAATCAAGTTTTGGTTCATCTTGAAAAACAAAAATTAAATAAACTATGAAAATTATAAAATTACTATTATTACTGCCTGTATTTTTTCTCTTATTGGGATGCCCCGGTGATGATGACCTGACAGAAGACACACCAGTGGCGTTAAAAGCGGTGACTTATGAAGTGCTGTACTTTAAATTTACGCCCGATACCGGAAATAATTCCTCCAGGCTGCAATATGAAATAAAATTTACCAATCCCAATGCTGTTCCAATCAATGGATTTCATAGAATAACGCTCAATGCTGACGGACTTGTAACTACCAGCATTTCAACAAATCATTCACCTTGTTATACCATTGATGCGAATTCAACGTGCACTTTGAGTTTTGACAAAGAAGATTCTTTTGATATAGGCCTGGTAAATGCCATCGAATTGGTTGCTGTGGAATACATTTTGAAAATAGATTGATATTAACAACAAAGCGGAAACCGAAAAGCTTAATGAGTAGGATTTAATAAAAATAAATTATGGAGAATTTTGACAACAACGTGCAAGGTGAGCACACATTTATCAATAGCACCGAGATCACCAATTATTTAATGGAAACCTCAAAATGGGGAAAATTTTTAGCCATTGTCGGCTACGTCAGCATCGGATTACTGGGACTGCTGGCCATTTTTATGATGGTAGGATTGTCAGCTATGAGTGATTTTTCAGGTACCGAATTTCCTATGGGTGCTTTTGGTTTCATTTATATTATTATGGGTGCTATGTATTATTTCCCGGTTACATATTTGTATAAGTATGCGGTGCAGATTAAAAAAGGGCTGAAATCAAATGATATCACCACCATCACTGCCGGTTTTCAAAATCTTAAATCCCTGTTTAAGTTTATGGCCATCGTGACCATTGTGATCTTATCGATTTACGGACTCGTCTTGCTCGTGGCAGTGCCAACGATGTTATTTTTTAATCCTTATCGATAAGCCGGAGATAACAAATCCTTTTTTTTCTTAAACCTTCCCACAACAACCGGTGCAGTTTATTGCTGACCCTTGTGTGGCGAAGGTTTTTAGCTGATGTGGCAGGCCGGGAGCCGTGGATTTGAAACCAACAAGGAGCTAATAGATAACTTATTTCAAAAGTTGGGTTACAAATTTTAAAAGCCGGGCAAATATTTCAACTGTGATGGATTGGGATAAAACACAAAATAGCGAAGATGAAATATTCGAAAAATTCAAATCTTCTCTTCACAATGGTGCGGTGGTGCTTTTGCACGATTTTGATTTCACAAATTCAAATACCCAAATAAAAGCCCTGGAAAAAATAATTATTTACGGAAAATCATTGGGTTTTACTTTTGTGACTGTAAATTTGTTTTACTAATTTTGCCCTTTCAAACTCAAATAAAATGCTGAAATTCTTTCCCGTTCTAGTTGCTTTTCTATTATTTTTATCGATTTCCGGTTGCAGCACCACCAATACAATAGCGGCACTAAAACCAGAACCTGACAATGCCAATCCGTTGGTTTATGAAAATTCGGTTTCGTTTATCAATTTGCCAATTAGTGTAAAATTAAAAGACGTAGAAAATCAAACCAACAACGCTTTAAATGGTTTGATTTATGAAGACAACAACATTGAAGATGACGATATAGAAATGAAAATTTGGAAATTGGCACCAATAACCATTGAAAATGACAAGCAAAGTAATGGCGAAAAAATCAAAACGGTATTGCCTTTAAAAGCATTGGTAAAATATAGAATTGGCACAAAAACTTTGGGCGTGGAATTATATAATACCCAGGAATTCAATCTTAACGGCGTTGTAACATTGGTAAGTGACGTGGCTTTGACCAATTGGAAACTAAGTACCAAAACAGAATTAAAATCATTGGATTGGAATGAAAGTCCTACGATGGTTGTCTTCGGAAAAAATGTACCGGTTACGTATCTTATCAATCCGGCGGTTAAATTATTTAATTCAAAAATCGAAAAGAAAATTGACGCAGCTATCGAAAAATCGATGGATTTCAAGCCCAACGTTTTAGAAGCTTTAGAAAAAATTTGTACGCCATTTCAAATGAGTGAGGCTTATGAAAGTTGGCTGCGAATTGTGCCCATAGAAATTTATGCAACCAATGCCATACTCAAAAATGATACTTTTTTGATGGAAATGGGAATGAAATGCACGATGACCACTTTGATTGGAAAACAACCGGAATCAAAATTTGATGCATCGAAAATTATCTTAAAACCCGTTACAAAAATACCGAACCAAATCACGGCAAATATTGCTGCGGTTTCCACTTTTGCAGAAGCTTCTAAAATAATGACCAAGAATTTTAAAGGACAAGAATTTGGTTCGGGCAATAAAAAAGTGAAAGTGCAAAAAGTGGACGTATGGCACAAAAATGACAAAATGGTCATTGCTTTGGATTTGTCGGGATCGGTAAACGGAACGATTTATTTAATGGGATTTCCGCAGTATAACGAGCATACTAAAGAAGTTTATTTTGACAAATTGGATTATGCCTTAGATACCAAAAATAAATTAATGCGCACCGCCAACTGGATGGCACAAGGCATGGTTTTAAGAAAAATTCAGGAAAGTTGTCGTTATTCCATTCTTCCAAATTTAGAAGAAGGAAAACAAAATATGATGGCTTATTTGAAAAATTATTCGCCAATGCCGGGCGTTTTTGTCAACGGAAAAATGGAAGATATACAATTCCAAAAAATTCAACTGACTGATAAGGCCATTATTGCTTTCATAAAAGTGAGGGGTACCATGAATGTATCTGTGGATGGTTTGAAGTAATTTTTGATTTTACATTTTTATTGTTTTTAGAAAATTCTCATTTTCATTAATATTGCTTTTTCTACTTTTGGAATATGTGAATGATGTAACTCATTTCAAGAATCGTGTAATACGCACCTCACCAACGAAACTGAACTTTGCACCATAGAAAAAATCAATTTAAAAAATAAACTATTATGTGGAAAGAAGAAAACAATCAATTGAAACGCAGTTTTGAATTTAAAGACTTTGTAGAAGCGTTTACTTTTATGACTGAGGTTGCTTTTGCTGCCGAAAAAATGGGGCATCATCCCAATTGGAGTAATGTGTACAACAAGGTAGAAATCTTGCTGTTTACCCATGATGCCAAAGACAGCATTACCGAAAAAGATGTAAAACTATCAAAGGAAATAGATACTATTTTCAAAAAACAAAAATTATGAGACACATTGCTATCATTTCCTCCAGTGTCAGAGAAGGGCGAAAAAGCCATAACGTTTCGTTATATTTTCAAAATTATCTTACTGAAAATAAGTTGGCAACCACAGAAATCATTGATTTGAAAGAATACAACTTCCCCATCTTTGAAGGCACCTTAAAAACACTAATTAATCCAGCCAAAAATGTTCTTGAATTTGCAGATAAGATTAAAGCATCAGATGGAATTATCATCGTTACACCAGAATACAACGGGGGATATCCCGCCAGTTTAAAAAATGCAATTGATTTGCTGTATGAAGAATGGAAACATAAACCCGTGGGTATTGTTACCGTTTCATCTGGACCGTTTGCAGGCAACCAAGCCTTAGTGTCACTTCAATTTACACTTTGGAAAATGATGGCATGGACCATTCCGGCAATGTTTTCTGTTCCAACAGTAGATAAAGCCTATGATGAAAATGGAAAAGCAATGGATAAACGTACTTCCGACAAACTTGCTGCGATTTTTATAAAAGAATTACGCGGGTGTATTGAAGCCGATAAAGCACCAAAACATGGTTAATTTTTAAAATATTACCTTCTTTTAACCCTAAAAAAATGAATTACTGCACTTTTTCGAACTTCACAGAGGCCAGTAAATTTCTAAATTCACGGGCAGGCCTGAATCTGATGTTTAACTTTTTAATCTTTTTTGTATTAAACGCTCCTTCTGTCGCTACACCATCACCAGACAGGGTCGTTCTAAAAGTGCCGAAATCGCCCAGTTTAATTATTTTACCATTCACGATTTCGTCGGGAATTAATATAAATAAACTTTGCTGTGTTTTTTACCCATAAAAAAAACCTATATTTGAAGCTAATACTTTTGAAAAATTGCTAAATATTCCTCGTACAAAAACGCTATGATAAATGTTACTTGTGCAATCATCAAAATCAATGATAAAATTTTAGTTACACAAAGAAGTGAAAAGATGAAATTACCGCTTAAATGGGAATTTCCAGGTGGTAAATTGGAATTTAATGAGGACGAAATTACTTGTATAAAAAGAGAAATTCGCGAAGAAATTAATATTGATATTGAAATAGTAGGAAAATTGTCGAATAGCATCTTCGATTATGGAACTTTCAAAATAAATCTCATCCCTTTTTTAGCCAATTATATTTCTGGAGAAATTAAGCTGGCAGAACATAAAGCATATAAATTATTGAATAAAGCTGAATTGAGGAATCTGGATTGGGCAGCAGCCGATATTCCAATTGTTGATGAATTATTAAAACTTGAAATATGAATGAAGGATTGTATGAACAATTAATTACAAAGTTAATAAACATTAAAATTAATGAATTAGACAAAAATTCATTTCAAGTTAAAAAGACGACTATTGACAAAGCGGAGGCAGCGCAACTTTTATCACAGCACATCGGTAAAACCATTAAATATGCGCTGAATCTTGTAAAGGGTGATGATATACTCGAAAGGCAAATAGAAATTTCAAATAAAATATTATTATTCTTAAAGCAAGAGCTTAAAAATGAAATTTTTGAAGATGACTTAATTGAAACAGAAGGCAAAATTTTAAAAGCTGTTTTTACTAAAGTTGATGCTCATTTCACCGATTTGGATTTACATCTAAAGGAAATTACACCTTACACAAGATTAATTCACAGTGAGCTTTTTACTGGCGGAAATACTGGAACAACTCTGGAAAGTGAATTGAGAAAAGAGATTCTATCCTCTGATAAAATTGATTTATTGGTTTCTTTTATCAAATGGAAAGGTATTCGAATTCTGGAACGTGAACTTAGAGAATTTACAAACAGAGGCGGGAAATTAAGGGTTATTACCACTACTTATATGGGCGCTTCTGATTATAAAGCTATTGAATTATTATCTTCATTAGAAAATACAGAAGTAAAAGTTTCATACAATACTGGCAATGAAAGACTACACGCCAAAGCTTACTTATTTCAGAGAAATACTGGATTTCACACAGGTTATATTGGCTCTTCAAATTTTTCTCGTTCCGCTTTAACTGATGGTTTAGAATGGAATCTAAAAATAACAACAAAAGAGGTAGGTCATATAATAGATAAGTTTAAGAAAACATTTGAAGCGTATTGGCAGAATTCAGAGTTTGAGTCCTTTGATAAAAATAAGCACGCTGAAAAATTAATTGATGCGCTAAAACAAGGAAAATTTTCAAAAGAATATACTTTTGCAACAACTTATTTTGATATAAAACCTTTTCATTATCAAAATGAAATTCTTGAAAAATTAGAAGTTGAAAGAACAGTTCATAATAGATATAGAAATCTAATAGTTGCTGCTACAGGAACAGGAAAAACAGTTATTTCTGCATTTGATTATAAAAATTTCAGAAGTAACAATAAATCATCAAAGTTGCTTTTTGTAGCGCATAGAAAAGAAATTTTACAACAAGCAAAAGCTACTTTTCAAGGCGTTTTAAAAGATAATAATTTTGGAGATTTATGGGTTGCCGGAATTGAGCCAAATAATAATGAATATCTTTTTGCTTCCGTCCAAACTTTAAATAGTAGATTAAAAGATTTAAATTTAAGTCCAGAATATTATGATTTCATAATTATTGATGAGGTACATCATATTTCGGCATCATCTTATCGTCCAATAATAGATTACTTCAAACCAAAAGTGCTTTTAGGGTTAACTGCTACTCCTGAAAGAATGGACGGTGAAAATATATTGGAAGATTTCTGCAATCGTATCGCTGCCGAAATTAGACTACCAGAAGCCCTAAATAAAAAATTATTAAGTCCATTTCAATATTTTGGAATAACAGATAGCATTGATTTAACTAATGTAAGGTGGGAAAAAGGAAGGTATGTTGCAAGTGAATTGACAAGTATCTATACTAAAAATGATGTTCGTGTTGGTGAAATAATTTCTAATCTTAATAAATACACAAATGATATAACTGATGTTCGCGCCATTGGATTTTGTGTAACAATTGAACATGCCACTTTTATGGCTGAAAAATTCAGTTTAGCAGGATTGAAAGCTAAATGTTTAACAGCTAAAAACACTGGTGAACGTGATAGCATTAGAGAACAGTTTAGAAAGAAAGAATTCAATTATTTATTTGTGGTTGATATTTTTAATGAAGGCGTTGACATTCCGGAAATTGATACTGTTTTGTTTTTAAGACCTACAGAAAGTTTAACAGTTTTTCTGCAACAATTAGGACGTGGATTAAGATTGGCTGAAGGAAAAGATTGTTTGACAGTTTTAGATTTTGTGGGGAATTCTAGACCAGAATATGACTTTGAGAATAAGTTTAGGGCATTAATTGGTAAAACAACAACTTCGGTTCAAAAAGAAATTGAAGATGATTTTCCACATTTGCCACTTGGTTGTTCAATATTATTAGAGAAAAAGACGAAAGAAACAATTCTTGAAAACATTAGAAAAGCAACATCATTAAATGTAAATCAGCTAATAACAAAAATCATAAATTTTCAACATCAAACTACTTTACCGCTTACATTATATAATTTCATTGAATTAAATCATATTTCAATTGAAACTATTTATAAAAAAGCTAGCTGGTCACGCTTATGTCAAAGAGCTGGAGTCATTGAAAATTTTGAAAACACAAATGAAAAGCAAATATTTTCAGCTATCAGTAATAAATGGTTATCCACCAATTCTACAAGTTATTTCAATTTCATTTTAAAAATTGCAAAACAAGGTTTTAACATAGATTTAAATGATTTCGATGAAAATGGAAAAGCAATGCTACTTATGTTATATTATGATGTTTGGCAAAATCATGGACTTTTCAAAACATTAGAAGAAAGCATAAAAGAGATTGGCAAGAATAAAATTTTAGTCAAAGAGATTATTGAAGTTTTAGAAATACTAATTGACAAAGTTGATTTCAAAGAAATTGACATTGAATTGCCTTATAATCAACCATTAAAATTACATGCTCGTTACACTAGAGACCAAATAACATCTGCATTTGGTAAAAGCACTTTTGAAAAAAAATGGCCAAGTAGAGAAGGTGTTTTAGATATTGATACCATAAACACAGAATTACTTTTTATCAATTTAATTAAATCAGAAGAAGATTATTCTCCAACTACCATGTATGATGATTATGCTATTAGTGAAACTTTATTCCATTGGCAAAGTCAAAACTCATCAAGACCAGATATTGGCAAAGGATTATCATATATCAAACACCAAGAAAACGATAAAAAGATTTTGCTTTTTGTAAGAGAAAAAGCAAGTGACGAAAACGGAAACACAATGGGATATGTTTTTATTGGAGAAGCTTATTTCAAAGAAAATGAAGGTTCAAAACCAATGAATATCAAATGGGAACTTAATGAACCAATACCAAATTATCTTTGGAAAGCATCTGCAAAAATGTCGAATGGATAAGTTTATGGTTAAAATTCAAAAAGCGATTTTATCATAAAATAATTACTGATAATTTGTTACATTTAATAGCAATAATATTTTCATCATGTGCTACGACATCAAAACAAATTTGGAAGCGCAATTAAGCCGGGCCAGCAGGAAAGGAGATTTGCAGGCCATCAAAGAAATTAAGGAAAAGCTGGTTCCCTGGACCGATTTGCCCATTTACCACACCACCGGCTTCAACCATCCAAAATTACTGATTTATACCGACCGTTCGCCCTGGTACCCGGAAATTTCAACTTGGGGATTGGTGCCCCATTGGGTTAAGGACAAAGAACAGTTAAAAGAATTGTGGAATAAAACCTTAAATGCAAGAGGTGAAACCATTTTTGAAAAACCATCCTTCCAGGAATCGGCCAAACACAACCGCTGTATCATTTATGTCAACGGATTTTATGAACACCACCATTTTGAAGGAAAAACCATTCCATTCTACATTCATCAAAAAAACGACAAGCCGATGCCATTGGCCGGACTTTGGAGCGAATGGATTGATGAAGCAACAGGGGAGACCGTCAACACTTTTTCCATAGTGACCACCAAAGGAAATAAAATGTTGGCAAAAATCCATAACAACCCAAAAATAGAAGGTCCAAGAATGCCGGTGATCTTGCCACAGGATCTGGAAGACCAATGGCTTAACCCCATTGAAGATGAACTCGACATTAAATCCATTCAGGAATTGATAAGGGAATATCCGGATGAAGAACTGGATGCTTATACCGTCAGACAGTTAAGGGGAAAAGAATATGTCGGAAATGTTGAGGAAGTTTCAGAACCTTTTGAGTACCCAGAACTTAAAATTTAAAGCAGCATCGTAAAAATTAGGGTTTTATTCCGGGAATTGTGCCATTTCCTTCAGAAGCAAAATGATTTGTAAAAAAATGTATATTGGCATTATTAGATGACATAAAGCCAAACTGATTTGGGTGGGTTGCAACCATTTTGTGGCTGGTATAAATAAGTTGCACTTGAAGTTGAGTTTGGTGGCATCAGCAAAGACCCTTGGGGAAATGAGAAAGCAGGTCTTTCTATCAGTGGTAAAATCAACCGAAAGGATTGGGGTCTAAACTGGAACGCAGCATTGGAAACTGGCGGTGTTTTAGTGAGTGAGGAAGTAAAAATTTCAGGAGAAATTCAGTTTGTAAAGCAATCTTAAATTTTTGCATCTTGAAAAATAAAGCAATCATTTCCAGGTGCTGTGTTGGACTTGGATATGTTGCAGCAGAAGAATTGGCTTCAAAAGATGCAAACCTTGTAGTGCATTAAAACAACTTGTAGAGTATTTTTCATTATATTAACTTTGACTAATACAAATTGTAATTCACAAATTAAAAAACCACAGAACAATGATAAAAAATATTTTAAATCCCGGCAGTTATCCAAATAATATAAACCTAATTTTATTTCTGCTTCGTATTGGCGTGGGAGTATTTATGCTTACTCACGGCTTAGGCAAGTTTTCAAATTTGTTTGGAGACGATCCAATACAGTTTGCCAATCCTATTGGCATTGGTGAAACAGCATCATTGGCGCTTACTGTTTTTGCCGAAGTGTTTTGTTCAATTATATTGATTTTGGGATTTGCAACCCGATTATCAGTCATTCCATTACTCATTACTATGTTGGTAGCAGCTTTTATTATTCATACCAATGATGGGTTTGGAAAACAGGAATTGCCATTGTTATATGGAATGGTTTATCTCGCCATCGCCATTGCAGGAGCAGGAAAATTCTCTGTTGATCATTGGATCTGTCAGAAAATAAATTTTAACTGAGTTGAATAAACCTATCACTATTTAAGCAAATAGCCAATTACCTTTTGTAAACCTTACAAGAATATCCAAATTCATTGTAATGGGACAGATTGGTGTTGATTTCCAAACACCACAAAACGGCTTCTGCTATTTATCAGGAGCTGGAAAACCTATGGTGATAGATGGAATTATGTTGGCGGGGTTAGTTATGTTTGCTTCGGAGGGTTCAGAACGCATTTTAAAAGTATCATAAAAAATTAAAACATCTATAAAAAAACTGGTTTCCTGAGTAGCAGCGGGACCAATAATAGTAGTATCAATGAAACTTAATGAATTGAATAAAATGACGGAAACATTGGGCAAAATAATCAAAATGCCTGTGTTATTCCTTGGTCATGGAAGCCCTATGAATGCCATAGTTGAAAATGAATTTGTGGCTGGCTTTAGAAATATTGCAAAGCAAATTCCTAAACCCAATGCCATTTTATGCATTTCAGCACATTGGGAAACGAAATGAACTTTTGTAACAGCTATGGAAAAGCCAACTACGATTCACGACTTTGGCGGTTTTCCTAAAGAATTGTTTGAAGTGCAGTATCCTGCACCGGGCAGTCCTGATTTGGCAAATCAAACCAAATCACTCATTACGAAAACGGAAGTTGGCTTGGATGATAAATGGGGGCTTGACCACGGAGCCTGGAGTGTAATCAAACATTTATATCCCAAGGCTGATGTGCCGGTAATTCAAATGAGTTTAGATTATAACCAAACACAGCTTAAATTAAATGTTTTTCATTCTTTCAACGATACTATTGTTGATTTATATTTCATCTTGATGCTCAATTTTAAAATGAAGGGTTAATTCGGATATTTAGAATATATTTGCACGAAATTTGAAAATACCATATATGAAGCGTATCAACGAGTACAAAAAAATATTTAAGATAGAAGGAGAAATTAATTTGAAAGAGCTGAAAACTACTTATAGAGGATTGGTGAAAGAATGGCATCCTGATAAATTTCAGGACGAAGAAAAAAAGCTTGAGGCAGGAATCGTAAGCACAAAAATTATTGATGCCTACCATTTTTTAGTGAGTATTGCTCCCGAAACCAAAGAGTCTAATTTAAAAGAATATGCCAGTTTAACTGCTGAATCTAAAATTGAAAACTTCCATCATAAAAGTATGCTCTTGGAAATTACGTTTGCTTGCGGAACCACTTATGAATATTTTGGCGTAAACCAAAACCTTTTTACCAAATTCGTGAATAGCGGTCAGCGTTCTAATTTTGCCAAAAGAAAATTATACAATTCTTTTCTATACAGAAAATCTAAAAAAGCTGCCTAATAGCTTAACAACAAATTAATAAAAATGAGCTAGATACCATATCGTGCTCATTTTTTTAATCAATTATAAATTTAGTTGAATTATTGGTTGCAAAATTGTTCATTCATTATTCAGGGCAACTTTACTCTTTAGAAGTTTTTTTACATTATAAGATTTACAAGACCCTTACGGCTTTCACAAATCTGCGCGTGTAGCTATCTTTTTTCAAATTTGTAACAATTACCTTCATTTCACGACCAGAAGATGCGTGGATAAAATCGCTTTCATCTCCCTTCGGATTTGTAACAATACCCACATGGCCAATCACATTTCGGCTAGGACTCAAAAATACCAGAATATCACCCTTTCTTACACTGTCAATAGCGATTTCTTTCCCAAAATTCTTAAATTGTGATGAACTTCGTGGAACCTGAATTTCAAAATGCTTAAAAACATAGTGAACAAATCCAGAACAGTCAAAGCCATTTTTGCCATTACCTGCTGTAACGTAAGGTGTGCCTAATAATTTCATTCCAAAGTTCACAATATTTTCCTCTAAGGAAACATTATTCCTAATTGGATTGCTTTTGACAATAGTTTTATTTCTTTCAAGCACCCTGTCAACTTCTCTCGATGAACAGTAAGCTCGGGTACTTAAAACAATTATCAATATACCGACAAGTGTTGCAAATTTAAAATAATGTGTCTTTTTAGAGGTCATATTAAAAAAGCTAAATTATTGTTCTTTAATTTTTAAAATCTTTGGAAAGGAATCTCTTGTTCCTGACTTTAACAAATAGGAAGATGTCCGAGATCTGTCTTACAATTGGTAAACTTAACTAAATTTTGATGATTTAAAGTGAAAAGAAAGTTAAAAAGCCTTTCTAATTTGATTAAGGCTTTTTATTGTTTGTTTTTTTTCTAAGATATTATTTATGTATACAATCCGATAAGTGACAATCATTTAAGGATGATAAATTATTTTAAAATGTAAATAAGCAACATCACAACACCTACCACCACCAATAATTTATTTAAAAAGGCTATTTTTTCATCGATTGAAGCTATCTTTTTTTCACTCTGCACTAACTGAAAGGCAATATAATCTATGTCTTTTTCCATGAATCCCAATTTTAAAACGCCAAAATTTGTGCGGTAACAAATAATAATTAATAACTGCTAAAATTTTCGGGGTTATTTTGGGGTTTATGGATTGGGGTATTTATCCAAATTTTTTGGGTGTTCTCATATTTTCGTCCATTTCCTTTTTTAAATCTACCGCCTGTATATAAATGGATATTTTGCTTCTGATAAAATAAAGAATGACAAAAATAACCACCAAAAAAGGAACGGTGTAAATAAATTCAACTTCATCAACATATTGCTCACTATCATTAATAACAGAAATTAACTGAAATAAATAAACTGTTATAGGGATGATAAGTGCGTGAACCCACCAAGTTTTATTAGAAATAAACCAAACAAATAAAAGTAAAAACGGTACAAATTTAGAAAATAAGGTATAAATATAAATTTGGGCAGTTCCATAATATCCTCCTTTTATTGTACCAAAAATGGTAACCCAGTTTTCTTCCTTATCAGGTATATTCTGATAAAAATATAATAAATAAGGGGTCGAAATAATTAATATTATTAGTAAACTACCAATCAATAAGGATGTTTTTCTGTTGCCTTTCATTTTATAGTTGGGGTTATTAGTATTCAAATATATATTAATAAATTTATATATGCAACTTAATTCCAACACAAAAACCACAATAAATGTTTTTATTGTGGTTTACCCTATTTTAAAATAAATAAATGTTTGTTGTCTAAGGTCTACTATCCGTTTCTAGGAATAACAATATCCCCTTTAAAAATAGCTTGATTGTTAGATGAAGTATAGCTTAATACTGTTATTGCCACAAAAGCAGCAACCATAAGCAATCCGAAAATTAATTTTAATTTTTTCATGTTAAATAAGAATTAAATGATTAGTAAGAACATCAAATATATAATAAATCTAACATAAAGACAAAAAAATCCCGCATTTTTTCTAATTAATTTTAGAAAAAAGGGGTTCGGAAAGCTATTTTTCTCTTATTTTACAAGGCCTGAGCCTTAAATAAAAAAGTTAAAATACTTTTAAATTTTATCAAATAAAACTACTATTTTGGAGATTTTAAAAGCTAAAATTGATTTTTATGGGATAAAAACGGGTATTTTTATCGCCCAAATCAACTAATTGCAAACCCTCTCCGTAAAAATTTGCAATCTTAGGGACGCTCTTATGGGGCAAATATAAAATAAAGATTTTAAATATGCAAAATATTTTGCGAAATATTATAAAAAAGATGTATTTTATTTATCAAATCGTGTAATTTGTTGTAATTGTGAGTTTTTGATGGCATTTTTATGCGTCAATTATAGAGGTCTTCCGTCTTCGGTCTTCCGTCTAAGGTCTTCTGACTTCTGACTTCAGTCTTCCAACTTATTCAGCATAAATTGTCGCTTTGTTTCCGCGTGAAAATCCAAACAAACAAATGCCGAATTCTTTGGCGAAATCGACGGCTAAAGTAGAACAGGCAGAAACAGCAACAACAATGGGAATTTTAGCGATAAAGGCTTTTGAGATAATTTCATAGGAAACCCTTCCGCTTACCAGCATCACAAAAGATTCCTTTAATTGGTTTGCATTTAGCAATTCTCCCACAACTTTATCAACTGCGTTGTGTCTCCCAATGTCTTCTTTTAAAGAAATTATTTCATAGTCTTTATTAAAAATGGCTGCAGCGTGAGATCCTCCGGAAATTTCAAATGTTTCCTGTTTCAATTTCATTTCATCAAACATCTTTTCCAGCCTTGTAATATCGAACGCCAGGTTGTTCGTTAATTTAGAGCCACTATAATTAATGTCTTCCAGTTTTTGTTTGCCGCAAATGCCGCACGAGGAAACAGAAAGCAATGTCCGCTTGTTTAAATATCCTTTACCAAGTTGTTTTTTTGCAATGGAAGCGTTTAGTATTGAAAACCCATTGTCACGTTTTTCAACGACTTCAATCAACAAATTTCCTTTTCCCTTATAAATATCTTCTGCATAAAGTAAACCTCTTATCAATTCAAAATCGTCTCCCGGCGTTCTCATAACCACCGTATATGGTTCTTTATTTATGTTTATTTGCAAAGCAGCCTCAACCACCAAAGCATCGGTTACTTTTTGCGGAACCCCGTTTGTCAGTTGTAAACCTTCGTAATTTAATGTCTGCATTTATTTGTTGTAAATTTGAAATGTTATTCGTTAAATGTTATACGTTAAACGTTGGGTTATTGATTAGGTCGATATGAAAAGTAAAAAGCGCCAAAATTCATATTAGTACTTTCATTATAAAATTGGCATACAGTTTATTTAAGAAATTTAAACTTAAATTTTATTGCATCAAACGTGAAACTTGAAACCTGAAACTATTTCCCAAAAATCAGACTTTTTCAAAATCAACGGCAACCACTTTGTATTCCGGAGTCATTGTTTCTTTGTCTCCAACGCTTCCTGTGATCAGATTGATAAATACCTCGGGTTGGTGAAAAGTAGTTCTTAAAATGCCTCTTTTTACCGATTTAGCGTACTTTATCGGAATGTTAACGCTACCTCTGTCGGAAAACAGGCTAACAATGTCACCATCTTTAATTCCTTTGGCCATTGCGTCTTTTGGATGCACTTCTAAAATGTCTTCTCCCAAAATGAGCTGATTGTCGGTTCTGCGTGTCATCGTTCCCGAATTGTAATGTTCCAGTTCTCGCCCAGTAGTCAATATAAACGGATAATTTTTTCCGTGGGAAACAATTTCCGGTGATTCTTCAAAATCAAAATGATGAAAAGTTCCTATTCCTTTTCTGAAATTACCATTGATATGTAACATCTTTGTATCGGTTCCGTCTTCTTTAATTGGCCATTGCAGTCCGTTATCTCCCAATCGTTCCCAAGTCAACCCTTTCATAAAAGGAATGACATCGGCAATTTCTTCAATCACTTTTGCGGCATCATAAGTCAGTCCGGTTGGTTGGTCATATCCCAGTCTGCTCATCACATCAATGATAATTTGTCCGTCGGGTTTTGTGTTTCCGATAGGTTCAATCACTTTATTTACACGTTGCACGCGACGTTCTCCGTTGGTAAAAGTGCCGTTTTTTTCGAAATAGGAGGAAGCCGGCAATACCACATCCGCCATTTCTGAAGTTGCGGTCATAAATAATTCCTGCACCACAATCAATTCTAATTTTTCAAATGCTTTAATGCTGTGATAGGAGTTTGGATCGGTCATAATGGTATCTTCTCCCATAATATACAAGGCTTTGATTTTTCCGTTGATGGCGGCATCCAACATTTGTGGAATTTTCAATCCGGTACTTTCCGGCATTTTTTCAATCCCGTATTTTTGTGCATAATACTGCTGAACATCGGGTTTGCTGACATCCATATAACCAGCTCCCTGATGCGGTTGTACGCCCATATCGGCCGAACCCTGAACATTATTTTGTCCGCGCAACGGATTTAAACCAACACCGTTTCTGCCAACATTCCCGGTCATCATCGCTAAATTAGACAACAGCATCACCGTTTTGCTTCCCTGAAAATGTTCCGTTACTCCCAAACCGTGAAATTCCATCGCCCTTTCTGCGGAAGCATAAGCAATCGCAGCCTTTTTAACCAATTCTTTGGAAACTCCGGTAAGTGTTTCCAGTTCATCCATATTTAGATGTTCCACATGGCTTTTAAATTCTTCATATTTTTCCGTATAAGAATCAATAAAATGCTGATTCACCAATCCTTCTTTTATGATATAATAAGACATCATATTGAGAACAGCCACATTGGTTCCCGGCCTGATCTGAAGAAAATAAGTCGACAAATCGGCCAAACTCGTTCTGATTGGGTCAACAACAATGGAAGTGACGCCTTTCATAAAAGCCTGTTTAATTTTTGCGCCCGTTACCGGATGGCCTTTGATTGGGTTTGCCCCAAAAAGAAAAACTGCATCGGTTAGTTTTAAATCTTCTATGGAATTTGTGGCAGCACCGGTTCCGAAAGCTTTTTGCATTCCGAAGGCAGTAGGAGCGTGGCAAACACGTGCACAGCCATCAATATTGTTGGTTCCTACAGCTACGCGAATCATTTTTTGCATTAAATAATTCTCTTCATTGGTGGCTCTTGAGGAAGAAATTCCGCCAATGGCATCCGCGCCGTATTTATTTTTGATTTCAATTAATTTTGAAGCGATAAAATCATAGGCTTCATCCCAGGTAACCACTTCAAATTTGCCGTTCTTTTTGATCATAGGTTCCCGCAACCTGTCGGGATGGTTGTAAAACTGAAACGCAAAACGGCCTTTTAAACAGGTATGTCCCTGATTTACTTCAGCAGTTTCCGGGGCTTGAATTCCCCTTATTTTTCCGTCGATAACGGCCACTTCCAACTGGCAGCCAACACCGCAATAAGTACAGGTGGTTCTTACGGTTTTATCTGGAATCAAGGTTTTGGTTTCATATTTATCGGTTAAAGCTTCGGTTGGACAAGTTTGTACGCAGGCGCCGCAAGAAACGCAGGCCGATTCGTTAAAAGTGGTGTCGAAACCTTTGATAATGTTGGTGGCGAATCCGCGACCCGACATTCCCAAAATCATTTCTCCCTGAATTTCCTCACAAGCTCTTACGCATCTAAAACAATTGATGCACTGCGACAAATCCGATTTTATATAAGGATGTGCCCTATCCGGCTGAATATCCAAATGATTTTTTCCTTGAGGATAACGGATATTCGGAATTCCAATTTGCGCAATAGTTTCTTGAAAGGGTGTTGCTTTTTTTCCTGCGGATGGAAAAACTTTGTCTGCAGGATAATCAGTTAACATCAATTCGACAATATTTTTTCGAAGACGTTTTATTTTTTCGGTGTTGGGATAAATATACAATCCTTCAGAAATTGGTGTGTGACAAGAAGCCAAAGTTTTTTTTAAACCGTCTTTTTCACGTGCCACATCAACAGAACAAACCCTGCATGAACCGAAATTTTCCAGTCGGTCATCCTGGCACATAGTCGGAATGGCATTTTTGTTTTCCTCAATTCTTCTGACAAATTCCAGCATAGTTTCACCCTGCAAGAATTCGTGTTCGATGTTGTTTATAAATGCTTTCATAATTACGCGTTGTTGTTACACTAAGATTCACTAAGAATCACAAAGGTTCACAGAGATTTTATATAATATATCTTTTGATTCCTTCTTTTAAGAGTTTTACATTAAAATTTAACAATAAACCTAATTTATAATTTCCTAATTTCATATATGTCAGTATTTGAGCTGTATGTACGTCATTTAAAAATTCTACCGTTTTTATTTCAATAACCACTTTGTTTTCGACTAATAAATCAATTCTGTATCCGTGATCCAATTTAATATCTTTATAAATAATTGGCAATGCTAATTCTTTTGCAACCATTAAATTGTTATTTTTTAACTCATAAAAAAGACATTCCTGATAAGTCGATTCCAATAATCCGGGTCCAAGTTCCCTATGTACATCGATCGCTTTTCCAATAATAATACTTGCTATTTCGTTTTCAGTCATTTTTCTTTGTGAATCTTTGGATTCCTCTGTGTGTCTTTGTGTAATAATTTTTAAAATACTATTTAAAATACTGTTTCAACTCTTCCTCAAAATATTGCAAGGCGTTTTTTACCGGCAACGGAATTCCGCCGCCCAATGCGCAAAGTGAACCTATTTCCAAGGTTTCCAACAAATCATCAAATAACTGACGGTCAATTTTATAGTTTTCATGTTGTGCTTTTTGAAGCATTTCCATGCCTCTAAAAGAACCGGTTCTGCACGGATAACATTTTCCGCAGGATTCATCCGAAGTAAATTCCATTAAATGTTCCAGAAACTGAATCATCGGAAAATCTTTTGGAATGGAAACAACACTTGCGTGGCCCAACAAAAATCCGTGGTTGTTTAACGATTCAAAATCCAACGTTAAATCTTTAATTTTATCAAAAGGAACAATACCTCCCAAAGGCCCTCCTATTTGAAATGCTTTTATTTCCGATTTTAAGCCGTTCCCAAAAACCTCAAAAACAGTTTTTAAAGGCGTTCCCATTTCTATTTCATACATTCCCGGCGTGTTGAAAAAACTGTCCAATGAAACCAATTTTGTTCCGGTAGATTGTTTTGTTCCCAAAGCTGCATAGGCTTCTCCGCCATTTTCCAAAATCCAATGAATGTTCGCAAATGTTTCCACATTGCTTAAAACTGTGGGTTTTCCAAATAGACCATATTGTGCAGGATAAGGCGGGCGAACACGAACTTCGGGACGCAAACCTTCAATGGAACTCAATAAAGCGGTTTCTTCCCCGCAAACATAAGAACCTTGTCCGCGAATAATCTTGAATTTAAAATCGCCAATCAGATTTTTTTCTTTTAAAAATTCAATCGCTTCACCAACAATGCGAATGGAATCGGGATATTCTCCCCTGATGTATAAAACGCCGGTATTTGCGCCTACGGTTAAACCTGACATATACATTCCGAAAAGCACTTTATGTGCCTGATGCTCCATCAAATACATATCCGAATAAGCGCCTGGATCGCCTTCATCGGCGTTGCAAACAATGTATTTTTGGGCGTCATGGGAAATGTTATTGAGCGGCCCCGAAATAGGGTTATTGAGCGGAGCCGAAATAACGGCATCCAATTTAAACCAAAACGGGAATCCGGCACCGCCGCGACCTCGTAAATTCGATATTTTTATTTCCTGAATTACCTGTTTCGGATTGATTTTATGAATTTCAGCCAGTTTATAAAACGCGGCAATATCTTCAATTTTTGACGTTAAAATTGGTGTGGTGTTGCAAGCAATGTTGTAAGTATTCTCATGATACTTTTTGCTGTCAATAATTGAATTTAGCTCATTTTCATTATGTGCCGAATAGGTATTGCCGTTAAACATAAACGCATTGTTGGTGTGGCAACGGCCCACGCAGGCAGCGTGCCCAATTTCGTCTTTGTCAAAATGATTTTCTAAATGCTGATGCAATTTATTTTGAGTATTCGCAACCATACAAGCCGTTCCGCTGCACACATGAATTTTTTTGTTCCGATTGCTTTCTCTGGTAAAATCGTAAAAAGATGCGGTGCCTGCTATTACGGAGTCATCAATCATAAATCGTTTTGCCAGTTCCTGAAAATCGGAATTAGGTGCGTTTTTATGGGATAAATCTGCGATATTTTCGAACAAATTATCATCCAATTCCTTTCTAAACGATAACGAGCGTATATTTTTATTTGCCATTTTATTCAGTATAAACGGCTAAAAATACTAAATTTTAATGATTTTTGCTAAAACAACTTTTACGTTTTCGTACAAATGAGCACCAAATGCTTGTTGTTGAAATCGGTTGTAAAAAATAAATATTGATTTCCGCCATCTTTCAATCCGGTTTTTTTCCGAATTTGCGCAACGGTTTCGGGGAAATTTCGCGTGGTGATATTTGCTTTTTTTGAAGGAATTAATTGCAACAGTTTCTTTCTGTCGTAAGAAATGGAATGTTTTATTTCAAACTTCCTTCCGGGAAAATCGATTAATTTATCTGAAGTGTATAAGTGCGAATGCTGATGTAATTTATCAATTTTTAAATGCGCCGAAATTTGTTGAAAAGCCCCTGCTTTTAAAATGGCGGCATTGGGTTCAAAAAGATACTTTTTTGGCTCGGAAAAAGTTGAAAAAACTTCTTCATTTAAGCTGAAATTAAATTGCTGAATTTCATCTTTGTTAAAGTTAATGGTTTTAATGTCAATATTTTGCGTGTAATTATTTTTCAATAAAAACAACACTTCTTTCACCTCATTTTCAACAGCAACCACGTGAATTTCTTTTACAAACTTCAACTCATTCAAGGCACTTGTGATATCTAAAATTGGCGAAACTTTGAGCAGTATATTGTCGGTTTTTTGAAAAAGTGAATTTAGGTTTTCAGGAATATTAGGCAAGCAGTCTTTCAACAAAAAAACTTTTTCCTTGACATCATTTCTGCGGGAAGGATCGGCGTAAATCCAGTCAAATTTTTCTTTATCTTTTTGTAAAAATTCAATGCCATCGCCAAGATATGTTGCTATATTTTTAACTTTAAACTGTTTGAAATTATGTGAAACGATGGCCGACAATTCTTCGGCAATTTCACAATGTGTTATATTCTTAATTTTATGTGAAAAATAATAAGCGTCAACGCCAAATCCGCCGGTAATGTCAATTAAAGATTCTCCTGAAACCAAATCAGATTTATACTTTGCTGTAATTTCAGAAGAGGTTTGTTCAATGTTCAGTTTGTTGGGATAGTAAATATTTTCGGCATTAAACCAAGTTGGCAATTTTTTTTCACTGCTGTTTTTAGCCAGGATTTGTTCTGCAATTTCCTGGACGGAAACATAAGCAAACGGACTTCCTTTTAAAATCAGTTTTGTCAAATCCGATCTCAAATTTGAATTTATAAAGTCTTCAACTTCTTTATTTAAAATATGGTGATTCAATGATTTGATAATTTATAGATTGCTAAGTTCCACCAATTTTGAAATGGTATTCCAATTTCTTGTAGTTGCAGATACTTTTAGTTTTTTTTCAAATAAATTGTTGTTAAGTTTGGTGTTTCCATAGCTATTTGGGCAATATAAATAAATGCATTTATCAACGATTTCAAAATCATCTTGGTTTGTTGTCATTTCATTAATTTGTTGGATTCCTTCATAAACAGGCTCATTGCTTAACAAAGTTACATGCAGTTTTGAAATATCAATGTCTGATTTTTGTAAAAACGGATTGGAATTGAAAATTGTTTCCAATGATTTTTTATTTAAAACCAACACTTGAACTTTGTAACCAAAAGTTTGCTGTATTCCATTTAAAATTTGTTGCTCAATTTTATCCGGTTCCTCCAAATCTGTTTGAAAAACCACATTGCCGCTTTGTATATAAGTGGTTACATTCACAAAACCCAATTCTATAAAAAGCTGTTTTAGCTCGGTCATTTTTATTTTATGGTGGCCCGAAACATTAATGCCTCTTAAAAGTCCGATGTAAGTTTTAATTGCCATATAATTTTAATCTTTTTTGTAGCCTATTTTCGTTCTTGGAATTTCATTTTCTTTCTTTTCTAACAATTCATCCAAGTAGCTGAAAACCAATTCTATATTTTTATTTTGATTGGAGAGATTCTTTTTTATTTCTTCAATTTCAAGTTTAATGCTTAAATTATCGGTAAACATCTGTCTTAATTTGGTAAATACCCTTATAATTTGAATATTTACCTTGATGGCGGTTTGGCTGCTTAAAACGCTTGACAACATCGCGATACCTTGCTCAGTAAAAGCGAAAGGAGCATAACGTAATCCCATTTTATCGGAAATATTGGAGGTGCCAAATTGGCTCCTCCAATTTGTAAACTCTTCATTATTTAATTGAATCATAAAATCTTTAGGAAAACGTTCTATGTTTCTGCGAACTTGTCTCTTTAATTGTTTGGTTTCCACTTTATATAGATCAGCTAAATCCCTGTCTAACATTACTTTTTGTTGCCGAATTAAATATATTTTATTGGTAATTATTGCCTCGGGAATGGCAATTTCATTTTTCATAGCGCAATATTTTTGTTGTAAATCTAAGGTTTAAAAATTGAAAACATAAATTATAGTTTTAAAATATATTGAAGAAAATAATCTTTAAAAAACGCAATTTGTTATAT
>JAUXPH010000031.1 GCA_030683995.1 Lutibacter sp. | reverse complement strand
TTTTTTAGTCCCAGAGGGACGACCTGTCTGTAGAAAATAGATTTTCAAAAAAACAAGCCCCATCGGGGCGACCTGTTTGTTAAGGCCGATTAAGATTGGGATTGTTAAATTGCAATGAATTTTTACCGGACAACAATGATTTAATATTTTAATTCTTCCAATTCCTTGAAAGGGGAAAGGTTCAATTTTTCCACGGCATTTCTATAATTCACCCAATCGGTTTTGTAAAATGCATTAATTTCGGCAATTACCCTGCTCACTTTTTCATCGGCATTTTTCACCAAAGTAAGTTCTGTTTGTCCGGGTTTTTGCAATAAATTGTTCACATAACCTGTGGCAGAGTATAGATAAGAAATAGAACTTGGAAATTCAGTGGCGGTAATTCCTTGTCGTTTGTCTTCTTTGCCCATCATCGCATCCAACAAACCTTCTATTTTTTTTGAAATTTCTGAATGTATGTTAACCGTGTCTTTCTTGCTTTGTTTTTCTTTGACACCCTTGTTTTGGGCTTTGATGCGTTTTTGATAATCCTCAACAATTTCTTTTGAAGCCAGTAAACGCTGTGTGGCCTCGCCTGCAACGCCTCTTTTAGATTCAAGTTGTTTCAGCAGATCGTATTTGTTTTTTAGGACTTCAAAAGGCATATCAACTCTTGGATCATATTCCACTTTTATGGTTTCTGAAGCGGTCTGGTTTCCGAAATGAAATTTTATACCGTAAGTTCCCGGCAAAACAGTAATGCCGCTTGGCTCAGCCCCATTTGGTTTTGCTTTACTTCTTGATGGACCTATTTTTCCTTTTTCGTCTAAATTCCAAAAGAATCTGTGCGCGCCATTTTCCTTTGGTGCTTCTATGTAAATGCTTCGAATCAATTCATTTTTGTCATTAAAAACCTGAAAGAAAATGGAATCGAATTTCACCAAAGGTTTTTCAGATTTAACAGAATCGGCAATAACACTAATTTTAGCATCTTTTTTCTTTTTATCTGAAGTCACTTCGGATTTTTTTGTTTCTGGACGGTTGATGCTGTAAGTAATCATAGCGCCTCGTGGTTTGTTTTCACCATTAAAAATGGCATTGGCGCCAAACCTTGTTCCGGCAGCTTCCTGATTTTGGGTAATATAAGCGGTTGGTGGATTGAATAAATGTAAAGGTTTGTCTAATATCGCTTTTCCTTCTTTTGCCATCGCCCTAAAAGGTCTGATGTCATCCAAAACATAAGCCGCTCTTCCAAAAGTACCGATAACCAAATCGTGTTCTCTTGGATGAATGGCCAAATCCATCGTGGAAACTGTCGGATAATTGCTGGTCCATTTTGTCCAGGTTTTACCTTCATCCAGGCTGATGTACAATCCGTTTTCCGTTCCCAGAAAAAGTAAATTTTGAACTTCTAAATCTTGTGCCAACGAGAGCGAATAACCAAAAATTTCATCCTTTCCAGCCAAAATATTTTCCCAAGTTTTTCCATAATCCCGAGTTCTGAACAAATATGGTTTAAAGTCAAATTGTCGATAATTGTTCACCACGGCATAAGCTTCGCCTTTATTAAATTTTGAAGCTCTTATTTGCGCCACCCAGCTTTCCTTTGGCATCTCTTTTATGTTTTTGGAAACATTTGTCCAAGTGTTTCCGCCGTCTAAAGTCAGCTGAATATTGCCGTCATCGGTACCAACCCAAAGCATATTTTCATCTAAAACACTGGGTTCAATAGCCAAAATTGTACAGTGATTTTCAGCTCCGGTTGCATCCATCGTAATACCGCCGCTTTCGTGTTGTTTTTGTTTTTCTTTGTTGTTTGTGGTTAAATCGGGCGAAATGATTTCCCAGGTATGGCCTTTATCGGCAGATTTATGCACAAACTGACTTCCAAAGTAAATGGTTTCCTGATCTGTTGGATTTATGGCGATCGCCGAGTTCCAGTTAAACCGAAGTTTTATATCAGGATTTGGATGTGTGGGTTTAATATTTTTTGTATTTCCTGTTTTAACATCATACCTTCCAACATTTCCCTGTTGCGACATTGCGTAGCCAAAACGGGAATCTTTTGGGTCGGGAACCGCATCAAAACCATCTCCAAACATAATTTCCTGCCAATAGGAATTTCTGATTCCCTGTGATTTTAAAACGTAAGCCGGACCAACCCAAGAACCATTATCCTGCATTCCGCCATACACGTTGTAAGGAAATTCCATATCAACATTGATGTGATAAAACTGCGCAATAGGCAAGTTTTCCGCAAAACGCCAAGTTTTTCCACGATCACGTGTAATGTACAAACCGCCGTCATTACCATCAATCATAAAATTTGGTTGATTTGGATGAATATACCAAGCGTGATGATCGGGATGCACACCCGTTGAAGTTCCGTAGGCGGGCATTAATTGCTGAAATGATTTTCCGCCGTCTTCACTTACGTTTACATAGGTAAAAAGGGAATAAATTCTGTTTTCATTTAATGGATCCACAAAAATATCTGCATAATAAAAAGGTCGGTTTCCAATTCCGTCTGCACCTCTTCCGCTCGATTGGTCATTTACCATTTCCCATTTAAAACCGCCATCTGTTGATTTGTAAAGTGCGTTTTTCTTGGATTCAATCAAAGCATACATAAATTTCGGGTTGCTTGGGGCAATTGCCAAACCTATTCTTCCTAAATTTCCTTCAGGCAAACCTTCTTTGTCTGTCAGTTTTTTCCAATTTTCACCGCCGTCATAAGTAATGTATAAGCCAGAACCTTCCCCGCCGGAATTAAATGTCCAGGGTTTGCGTTCGTGTTCCCACATTGCGGCGATTAATTTATTTGGATTTGAAGGGTCAACAACCAAATCGGCACAGCCAGTTTTATTGTTCACAAACAGTGATTTTGTCCAAGTTTTTCCGCCATCGGTTGTTTTAAAAACACCGCGTTCAGGATGTTCTCCCCACGGAGAACCGATTGCCCCGACATAAACCGTATTGGGATTGGCTTTATCAATAATGATTTTATGAATATTTCTGGTTTTTTCCAAACCCATCAATTTCCAGGTTTTACCGGCATCTAAACTTTTGTAGATGCCATAACCGCCGTTTAAACTATTTCTCGGATTTCCTTCTCCGGTTCCTGCCCAAATTACATCAGGATTGCTTTGTTGAATAGCAACGGCCCCAATTGATGCCACGGCTTCTTGGTCGAAAATGGGCATCCAGTCAATTCCGCCGCTTTCAGATTTCCATAAACCGCCGGAAGCTGTTCCCACATAAATAATGTCGGGATTCTCAGTCACCGCGTCAATAGCGGTGACTCTGCCACTCATTCCTGCTGGGCCAATGGAGCGGGTTTTTATATTTTCAAATTTCTTAATGTCAAATTGTTGTGCGTTTAATGTTAATGAAATCCATAAAAACAGGAAAACGATTTTTTTCATAAGGATAAAGTTTGTTAAGATTACAGATTCACGAAGTTATCATTTTTTTCATTATTTTTTCTTATAATCATTCTAAATAAAGCTTCATTTTCAAATTATGTTTCCATATATTTTCATACAAAAAATGAATTGGTATCTTTGTTACTTTCTAAAAATTTATTTAAAAAATGAGCGGATTTTTATCTTCATCAATCGCAAGGAAAGTAGCGATGGCTTTATCTGCACTTTTCCTTATTATTTTCTTACTTATTCATTTAACGGTTAACATAACATCATTATTCAGTGAAAATGTATTTAATGAATTGTCCCATTTTATGGGCACTAATTTTTTAGTGCAGTTTTTAATGCAGCCAATTTTAATTTTTGGCGTTGTTTTTCACTTTGTGATGGGATTTGTGTTAGAGCTTAAAAACAAACAGGCAAGAAGTGTTAAATATGTTAAATACAACGGCGCCGCAAATGCCACTTGGATGTCAAGAAATATGATCTATTCCGGGTTGGTTATTTTAGCCTTTATTACATTGCACTTTATTGATTTCTGGTTTCCAGAAATGAACTACAAATACATTGAGGTTTTACCGGAAGATCCTACAAGGTATTTTGAGGAACTGCAACACAAATTTACCAACCCATTAAGAGTTGGCGCTTATGTAATTGCCTTTGTGTTATTGGCATTGCATTTATTGCATGGTTTTCAATCAGCGTTTCAGTCGATTGGTTTAAATAAATACACAAATTGTGTAAAATCATTGGGTAAAATTTATGCAGTAGCCATTCCTGCAGGATTTATAATCATCGCATTGTTTCACTATTTTAACCATTAATCTTATAAAATTATGACGACTTTAAATTCAAGAATACCAGAAGGTCCAATAAAAGATAAATGGACATTATATAAAGACAAAATTAACTTGGTAAACCCGGCCAACAAACGTAATATAGATATTATTGTTATTGGAACAGGTTTGGCAGGAGGCTCTGCTGCTGCTACTTTGGCCGAGTTGGGCTATAGCGTAAAAGCATTTGCTTACCAAGATTCACCGCGTCGCGCACATTCAATAGCCGCGCAAGGAGGAATCAATGCTTCAAAAAATTATATGGGTGATGGTGATTCAAACTATCGCTTGTTTTATGATACCGTAAAAGGTGGCGACTACCGTTCACGTGAAGCGAATGTTTACCGATTGGCTGAAGTTTCGGGAAATATTATTGATCAATGTGTGGCGCAAGGCGTTCCTTTTGCACGTGATTATGGTGGATTGCTCGACAATCGTTCATTTGGTGGTGTGTTGGTTTCTCGTACTTTTTATGCGAAAGGACAAACAGGCCAACAATTGTTATTGGGCGCTTATTCAGCAATGAATCGTCAAATTGCACGCGGAAAAATAGAAATGTTTAACCGTCACGAAATGCTTGACGTGGTGAAAATCGACGGAAAAGCAAGAGGCATTATAGCCCGTGATTTAATTACCGGAGAAATTGAACGCCATTCTGCACACGCTGTTGTTATTGCAACCGGCGGTTACGGAAACGTTTATTTCTTATCAACCAACGCAATGGGATCTAACGCAACCGCTGCCTGGAAAATTCATAAAAAAGGAGCGTTTTTCGCAAATCCTTGTTTCACGCAAATTCATCCAACTTGTATTCCAAGATCGGGTGATTATCAGTCAAAATTAACCTTGATGTCTGAATCTTTGCGTAATGATGGAAGAATTTGGGTTCCTGCAAAAATAGAAGACGCACAGGCAATTCAGCAAAAGAAATTAAAACCAATTCAAATTGCTGAAGAAAACAGGGATTATTTCTTAGAAAGAAGATATCCTGCATTTGGTAACTTGGTGCCTCGTGATGTGGCTTCAAGAGCGGCAAAAGAGCGCTGTGATGCTGGTTTTGGCGTAAACGCAACAGGTGAAGCAGTTTATTTGGATTTTGCCGCAGCGATTAAACGTTATGGAACGGAACAAGCTAAAATACACGGTATAAATAATGCATCAACAGAAAAAATTACCGAATTAGGGGCAGCCGTTATTGAAGAAAAATACGGAAATTTATTCCAGATGTATGAGAAAATCATTGATGAAAATCCATACAAAACACCGATGATGATTTATCCTGCAACGCACTATACAATGGGCGGTGTTTGGGTTGATTATAATTTAATGACCACAGTTCCTGGTTTGTACTGTATTGGAGAAGCAAATTTCTCTGATCACGGCGCAAACAGATTGGGCGCATCTGCATTGATGCAAGGATTGGCCGATGGTTATTTTGTATTGCCTTATACGATTGGTGATTATTTGGCTGATGATATCAGAACCGGAAAAATAAAAATAGATTCTCCTGAATTTGATGAAGCTGAAAAATCGGTTAAAGACCAATTAAATTTCTTTATCAACAATAAAGGAACACATACAGTAGATTATTATCATAAGAGATTAGGTCAGGTAATGTGGGATAAAGTTGGAATGGCGCGAAATGAAAAAGGATTAAAAGAAGCCATTACTGAAATTCAGGAAATTAGAGAAGACTTCTGGAAAAACGTAAAAGTTCCGGGAAGTTTAAACGAATTTAACCAAGAGCTTGAAAAAGCGGGCAGGGTTGCCGATTTCTTAGAATTGGGTGAATTGTTTGCAAAAGATGCTTTGGAACGTGAAGAATCTTGTGGAGGCCATTTCCGTGAAGAACATATTACAGATGACGGTGAAGCAAAAAGAGATGATGCTAATTTCGCGTATGTTGCCGCTTGGGAATATACAGGAAAACCTAGTGAAGCTATTTTGCATAAGGAACAATTGGAATTTAAAGATATCGAATTAAAAACTCGTTCATACAAATAAGAAGACATTATGAATTTAACGTTAAAAATTTGGAGACAAAAAGGACCACAAGACAAAGGTCGAATGGTTGAATATAAAGTAACAGATATTTCAGAACATATGTCATTTTTAGAAATGATGGACGTTTTAAATGAAAGTCTGGTTGCAAAAGATGAAGAACCGATCGCTTTTGATCACGACTGCAGAGAAGGTATTTGCGGAATGTGTTCTTTACAAATTAATGGAGAAGCGCACGGACCGGACAGAGGAATTACAACCTGTCAGTTGCATATGCGTATGTTTAAAGATGGCGACACTATTTATATTGAACCTTTTAGAGCAAATGCTTTTCCGGTCATAAAAGATTTGGTGGTTGACCGTATGGCTTTTGAGCGAATACAACAAGCCGGAGGTTATATTTCGGTGAACACATCAGGAAATACACAAGATGCAAATTCAATTCCAATTTCTAAGCACAATGCCGATTTATCTATGGATGCTGCTTCTTGTATTGGTTGCGGAGCCTGTGTTGCCAGTTGTAAAAACTCAAGCGCTATGTTGTTTGTAGCGGCCAAAGTTTCGCAATTTGCTTTATTGCCACAAGGAAAAGTTGAAGCGAAAGACCGCGTTAAAAATATGGTGATGCAAATGGACTTGGAAGGATTTGGTAACTGTACCAACACCGGAGCTTGTGAAATAGAATGTCCGAAAGGAATTTCAATTGAAAATATTGCCCGTTTAAATCGCGAATATTTAGCGGCAACTATTTAATATAAATCAAACTTTATTTTTTAAATGAAAACCCAAAAGAATCTTCTTTTGGGTTTTTTAATGGAGGATTAAATACACAATGCCGGCAATGATAAAAATAACGATAATGATTAAATATTGCCAAACATCGGTAAAATAAGGCGCATAGGTTTTCCATAAGTTTTTTAAATAGTTCATCTTTAAAATTTGAAATTGCATTTGGTTAATTTTGATTTGGCATCCAAAAATACTTCGGATTTTTATTTTTTCTGAATAAAATTTCATTTAATTGTTTAAAAAAGGCAATTAATTATTGTTTAACAATAATTAATTCTTATATTCGTTTCATAAATAAATTTATTATGAAAAAACTTAATACTTTAAAAACAATTGTTGACCTATTTTGGATATTGTCAATACCTTTTATTCCTATAGTTTTGTTAGTTATACCATATATTTTATTTGTTGATAATTCAAATTATTTTGATATTCATATTAGTGGATTCAGGATAAAAATAATTGATTTTCCAACTAAAATATTGATAGTAACTAAATTGGTATCAGATCTAATATTGATTTATTGTGTATATATCTTCAGTAAAATATTAGAATATTTTCATAGGCATAAAATATTTGATGAATTTGTGTTGAAAAATTTTAAAAAAATGGGTATTTTGTTAGTAGTTTGTTCTTTTATAATGGGGATTCCTTCAATTTTATACGAAGTTTTTTATTCAGAAAAAGTATCGATAACTTTTGGATTTACTCCTTTTATTTTATTGCTATGCATTGGATTTTTCTTTATGATTTTAAGTGAAATATTTAAAATATCAAGAAATATGAAAGAAGAAAATGAATTAACAATATAACTATGCCAATTATTGTAAATTTAGATGTTATGCTTGCTACCAGAAAAATGCGAAGCAAAGACTTGGCTGAAAAAATAGGAATTACCACAGCCAATCTTTCTATTTTAAAGTCTGGAAAAGCCAAAGCCATCCGTTTTTCTACTTTAGAAGCAATTTGTGAAGCATTGGATTGCCAGCCATCTGACATATTGGAATTTTCACCAGAACTTTAATTTTAGTAAATTAGGAGTTTAAACAACGCAATGAATATACATAGCATTATGTCAAACTTTAAAGTTACCATACATTCAAAACTTCCGGCTGTTAAAACCAGTATTTTTAGCATTATGAGCGGTTTGGCTGCCGAAGAAAATGCGCTGAACTTATCACAGGGTTTTCCAAATTTTGAAAGTGATTTAAAGCTGATTGAATTGGTGAATAAAGCGATGATGAACGGTAAAAACCAGTATGCGCCAATGCCAGGGATTTTAAGTTTGCGTGAAGCCATTGCCGAAAAAATGTATAATTTGTATGGCGTTTCTTACAATCCGGAAAAGGAAATTACCATTACGGCAGGCGCAACCCAAGCGATTTTTACAGCCATTGCGGCCACGGTTCATAAAGATGATGAAGTGATTATTTTTAAACCGGCTTACGATTGTTACGAGCCAACTATCGAGCTTTTTGGCGGAAAAACAATTTCAGTGCAATTAAATCCGGAAGATTTTACCATCGATTGGCAAAAAGTAAAAGAGCTGATTACTGATAAAACCAAGATGATTATCATTAATTCTCCGCACAATCCATCGGGAAGAATTTTATCAAACAATGATATGCTGCAATTGGAAGCGTTGTTGAAAAACACCAACATTTTATTGCTGAGCGATGAGGTTTATGAGCATATTATTTTCGACGGAGAAAAACACCAATCGGCGGCGTTGTTTCCTGCTTTGGCTGAAAGGGCTTTTATTACGGCTTCATTCGGAAAAACATTTCACAATACCGGATGGAAAGTGGGTTATTGCATTGCTCCGGCGCAACTGACCGAAGAATTTAGAAAAGTGCATCAGTTTAATGTCTTCAGCGTAAACCATCCTGTGCAAATTGCGCTGGCTGAATATTTAAAAAACCCAAAAAATTATTTGGAGTTAGGCGGTTTTTATCAGCAAAAAAGAGATTTGTTTTTAAGTCTGCTGAAAGATTCCCGTTTCGATTTTATTCCTTCAAAAGGAACGTATTTCCAATTGTTGAACTTTTCGAAAATAACCGATGAAAGCGATGTTGATTTTGCTATCAGATTGACCAAGGAACAGAAAATTGCTTCCATCCCAATTTCGGTATTCAATGAAGCCGGTTTAGACACCAAAGTATTGCGTTTTTGCTTTGCAAAAACAGATGAAACCTTAAAAAAAGCAGCAGAAATATTATGCAAAATTTAAAAATAGCGATGTTACAAGCCGACTTGGTTTGGCAAAATGCGGAACAAAATCGAAAAAATTTTTCAGAAAAGATAAATCAAATTAAGGAACAAGTTGATCTTGTTATTTTACCCGAAATGTTTACCACAGGATTCAGCATGCAGCCTCAAAAAATTGCGGATACCATGCACGGTGAAACGATTGCCTGGATGCGTAAAATAGCTGCCGAAAAAAATGCTGCCGTTGCCGGAAGCGTGATTATTTTTGCGAATTCAAAATTCTATAACCGATTTTTATTTATCCATCCTTCAGGAGAAATTAATTTTTACGACAAGCGTCATTTATTCACCTTGGCCGGCGAAGATAAAGTGTATGAAAGCGGTAAAGGAAAACTCATCGTGAATTATAAAGGCTGGAAAATTTGTCCGCTGGTGTGTTACGATTTACGCTTCCCTGTCTGGGCAAGAAATGTGGAAGATTATGATTTGTTGATTTATGTTGCCAATTGGCCAAAAATAAGAATTGCGGCTTGGGACACTTTGTTAAAAGCGCGCGCCATTGAAAATATGTGTTACACCATTGGCGTGAACCGCGTAGGCATTGATGCCAATAATTATGATTACAGCGGACATTCGGCAGCGTTCGACAGTTTGGGTGCACAAGTAGCCGAAACGAAGGAAAACACAGAAGAAACGGTAGTTTTTACCTTGGATAAAAATCATATTTCCGAAATTAGAAATAAGCTCGGTTTTTTAAACGACAGAGATTCTTTTAAAATAGAATGGTAATAAATTGCCTCACCCTGAATTTATGTTATGCTGAACCTGCCTAGCCGGCAGCCAGGCTTGTTTACTCACGGTTCTCTTTTAAATATTTTTAAAGGTGTTCGTGAATCTGCGATTTCAGCATCTCATCTTATTAGTATGTGAGGCTCAAACAAATTCAACTTGACATTATAGTTTTAAACCAAAGGATTCAGCCATTTAAAAGGATATTTTGTGTTTGGAACCACAATGCGTTCTGTGATTCGAAACATACGTTCGGGCAATTTTAACAAATATTCCCTGGCTTTTTCGGCTTCATCCGTTAATCCGGTAATTTTATCGATATCCCAAACAGCATTTAGTTTTTTAATAATTTCCACATAATCAAAACCTGTATAAACGCCTGCACGTTGCGCCACAGTTGAAAATTGGCTGAAAAGTGTGCCTTTTTCTTCATAAGAATGCCTTAAATGATAAGCGGGCATCACAATTTTGTTTTTCATCATATATTGAAAAGCCAGCATCATTTCGCTTGGATCGTATTTAAAAATCTGTTTCACAAATTCGGTATAGGCCAAATGGTGGCGCATTTCATCGCCTGCGATTATTTTAGACATTTTTGCCAACAAGGTATGTCCGTTTTTACGTGCAATTTTTGCCACATTGTTATGGGAAATGTAAGTGGCCAATTCCTGAAAACTGGTATAAACAAAGTTTTTATAAGGATCGCGGCCGGTGCCAATATCCATTCCGTCGGCAATTAAATGTTGGGTGGTAATTTCAACTTCACGCATATTTACCCTGCCCGACATATAAATGTATTTGTTCAACACATCGCCGTGTCTGTTTTCTTCACTTGTCCAGGCACGTATCCATTTTGCCCAGCCATTATCGCCGCCATTATTGCTGGTTTGCGAAATTCCTTCGATATCAAGCAACCAGGATTCGTAGGTTGGCAATGCTTCTTCTGTAATGATGTCTCCCACCAAAACGGTCCAAAAATCATCATCTAATTCTTTGGAAATTTCCCTTATTTCTTTTACTTCTTCTATAAATTTATCGCTTTGGGAATTAGGAAGAAAATCTGTTGGCTGCCAAATTTTTTCTGGAGCTATTAAAAACTTTTCAACAAAGGTGTCGATGCTTTTTTCCAAAGTTAGCATCACTTCTAACCTGATATTTTGTAATGACATAATTTTTAATTTAGTAGTAGTTCGCTAAATTACGGCATTTTTAACGGTTTTTTCAACCTTTTCAAAAAGTTTAACAAATTCTAGGGAATCCGCTTTAATGGGTTCGTGAAGTTCAAAAGTGATTTTTACGCCAACTTCTAGGGGAAACATTCCATATCTGTTAAGTTTCCAGCAATTGTTAATGGTCATTGGAATTACGTAGGCAGAAGGCGCATATTTGGTAAGCATTTTAAGTCCGTTTTCAGAAAAACGTTTGGGAACGCCATCTTTACTTCTGGTTCCCTCCGGAAAAATAACGGCCGAATATTTGTTTTTTTCAATGTATTGCCCAAATTCTTTAAGCGCGGATAAAGCCTGCCGGGCATCATTTCTGTCTATTAAAACAGATCCGCCGTGCCTTAAATTATAGGAAACGCTCGGAATTCCTTTTCCCAGTTCCACTTTTGAAACAAATTTTGGATGGTATTTTCTCAAAAACCAGGAAATAGGGGAAATATCATTCATACTTTGGTGGTTTGAAACAATAATTAAGGGCACATTTTCAGGAATTGGATATTTGCTGATAAATTTTATGCGTGTTCCCAAAATATATAGAAGGTAAGTAAACGTTCCATTCATAATATCCACCGCAATTTTATGGCCGCGGTATTTTCCGAGGTTATGGCCAAGCCATTGCATTACGTGAAAAATAAGTAAAAAACTTCCGTAAAAAAAGTAGAAGATCACAGAAAGAATGTATGATAAAATTTTTTTCATCTGTTTAACTTTTATTTTTTAGCGGTAACAGCTGCTGTTCGCTATTAATCATTACTTTGTGTATCAGAATTTGTTAAGCTCGTTTCATAATTAAAAAAAATCCGAAGCCAATTGGCTTCGGATAAATAAATTTCACTATTTTGAAAACCACAAATCCCAAGGAATCACTGCAAGAATAAGGATTAAGGCAATCGTATAATAAATGGCGATGGTCTTAAATTTTGCAGCATCGTTTGTTTTCTTTTTATGTTTTGAAAATCCGATAGTAATTAAGGCAATCGCAATAATTATGAGTAATGGATGCTCAATCAATGGTTTTCGGAGTTCGCTGTTTTTCATCACTTCACCCATCCCTACACTTCGCATAGTTTCATAATAAAGAGAAGTGTAATAAGCGACAAAGCCCAATATCAATTGAATATGAGCGGTAATTAAAGCAAATAGCGATATACGCAAATCTTTGGCTTTGAAATCTTTTTTTGAAGTTGAGCCAATAATTGCATTAACAACCGCCATTATTAAAATTAGCAATACAAGGTAAGCCCAATAAGAATGAATCATTTTAGTCATAGTAAATATGTTTTTTAGTTTGAAGCAAAAATAGGTAATTTAAATTAAAATAATTATTCAAAAAAGCAAGGTGATAGGAATTAATAATGAACTTGTGAGGTTTTTTTTAATTGATAATTTCGAAAACGTTTTAGTTTAAATTAAGAAGTATCTCGTCAATTATTAGAAGACCTTATTATCCTTAATTGGATTTTTTAAAAAAACAGGCCTGAAATTGCGTAATTTTCGACTATTTTTGATAAATTTTGAATTTTATAACTTCCTGACAATTATCATATTAGTTACAAATAAAGATTAAATTAACTTTTTTTTCTTTTTTCTTATCGTTTATTACAATAATTGGAAAAAAATTGTATTTTGCATCAACATTAACCAATATTATAAAGGATATTATGAAAAAACTACTAAGTATTATTTTTGTACTTTTTATGGGCTCAGTTATGTTTGCCCAGACTTCAATTACAGGTACTGTAAAAGAAGCAAAAACTGGTGAACCCATTCCGGGCGCCAATATAAAAGTTGCTGGTAAATCTATTGGAACTACCACTGATTTTGATGGAAATTTTTCATTTAAAGTGGCTCAAAACCCACCTTTTACTTTAGAAATTTCGCTTATTGGATATGCATCAACAAAAGTTGAAATTACCCAAAGCGAGCAAAGAGTTAGCGTGATGCTTGATGAATCAGCTACCGCTTTAGATGAAGTTGTGGTATCAGCTTCAAGAACGCCTGAACGTGTTTTAGAATCTCCCGTTACCATTGAAAGAATGGACGTCAGAGAAATTAAAAACACTTCTTCGCCAACTTTTTATGACGGACTTGAAAACTTAAAAGGTGTGGATGTAAACACCAACAGTTTAACATTTAAATCAATCAATACCCGTGGTTTTGCCACTTTCGCCAATACACGTTTTATGCAATTGGTTGATGGTATGGACAATTCATCTCCTGCCCTAAACTTTAATTTGGGGAATTTATTGGGAATGTCTGAACTTGATGTAAGCACTGTAGAGTTGCTTCCGGGAGCATCTTCTGCCTTGTATGGCGCAAATGCTTTCAATGGTATTTTGTTTATGACAAGTAAAAACCCATTTGAATCTGCAGGCGTTAGTGTTTACGGAAAAACAGGAATCACTTCCCAAAAAGCAGCTGGTGATAATAATTTTGTAGATGCCGGAATTAGAATGGCTTATAAATTTAGCGATAAGTTTGCCGCAAAAGCCTCTTTCTCCTTTTTAAAAGGGACTGAGTGGTATGCCACAGATTACAATCAATATATTGATAATGGAGCAGGAAATCCAGATACAGTAATTTCTTCAACAGCTGGGCAAACAGCTTTTGACCAGGCAAATATTTATGGTGATGAAGTAAAATTGTCTGTAACACCTTTTGCCAATCTTAAAGGCGTGGCGCAATATTTAGCCGCTACGGGTCAACTTCCGCCTGGAGCTAGTGCATTAATACCTTTTATACCAGCTGACGATGTTTCACGTACAGGATATAAAGAGTCGGATTTAACTGATTATGTTGCTCAAAGTGCCAAAGCCGATTTCGCTTTTCATTATAGGCCTTTTGCCAATGATTTAGAAGTTATTTATAATGCAAAATTTGGAAATGGCAATACAATTTATCAAGGCGCTAACAGATATTCAATAAAGAATTTCTTTATGCAACAACATAAATTAGAATTTAAAGGAAAAAATTTCTTCATTAGAGGATATATAACAGATGAAGATGCAGGAGATTCTTATGATATGAGATTTGCGGGTATTAATATAAATAAAGCATCTGCTTCGCGATGGTTTGGAACCTATGCGGGAGCATATATTAAAGGCGTTGGAGATATACTGGGTGCCGGAGGTACGCCAGCCCAAGTGCAAGCGGCTTCACCTCAGCTACATGCGGGCGCCAGACAGTATGCTGACGCAACTGTAACATTACAACCGGGAACTCCTGAATTTAAAGCGGCGTTAGATGCTGTAGTTTCAAATCCTAACATAGCTACAGGTGGGGCGAAGTTTCAGGATCAAACAAAAATTTACCATTCGGATGGAAATTATAATTTTTCAGATATGATTGATTTTGCCGAAATTCAGGTAGGGGGTTCTTGGAGACAATATGCTTTGAATTCTTCCGGCACAATTTTCACGGATTATGATGGTCCAATCAAATATGAAGAATATGGCGCCTACATGCAAATGCAAAAGAAATTTGTGGATGACCGATTGAAATTTACAGGGTCTTTGCGTTATGACAAAGCACAAAACTTTGACGGAAATGTTTCTCCGAGAGTTTCAGTTTCCTACTCTTTGGGAGAAGGGAAAACCCGTAATTTAAGGGCCTCATTTCAAACTGGTTTCAGAAATCCAACCACACAGGACCAATACATTGGTTTAGATGTTGGCCAAGCAATATTAGTGGGATCTGCTCCAGACAATTTAGATCGTTACACCTCAAACCCATTAGCTGTAAAAAGCCCTACGGGTAGAGCTGTTTTAGGAAGTTCAACAGTTAAATTATCAGGGGCAAGAGCGTATGATAATGCTTTTACTGTAACTTCATTATATCTTTTTGGAGCTGCTGTAAAACAAGCTGTTATTGGCGGTGCAACTCCTGCACAAGCAGCCGGATTAAATGCTGGATTGCTTAAAGAAGCAGATTTTGCCTATGTAAAACCTGAAAAAGTAACCGCTTATGAAGTTGGTTATAGAGCTGGTTTTGGAAGATTGTCAATAGACGCCAGTGCCTATTATAACAAATATGAAGATTTTATTGGAAATAAAACTGTAGTAGTGCCATATTATGGTAATGTAAGTACATACAACCCTGCAAATGTTGCTACTGACCAGAATACGCAATTACTTTTGGAAGCTATTGGTAAAAGTGATTTTCAACCTTTTCAAGTATATACAAACTCAACCGCTGATATTGCGTCTTATGGAGCTAGTATAGGATTAGCAAGTAAAATGTTTGGAGATTACAGTGTAGGGTTAAATTATACCTTCGCTAAATTTGATTTTGACCAAGCTTCTGATCCCGATTATGAAGCCGGATTTAATACTCCTGAACATAAAGTTAAAGTTTCTTTTGGAAACGAGAATTTATTTAAAAACTTCGGTTTTAATTTGAATCTTCGATGGAATGATGAATATTTGTGGGAATCTTCTTTTGCGGATGCAATAATTGAAGCAAAAACGGTTGTTGATGCCCAGATCAATTATACAGTTCCTCAATGGAAATCTGTATTTAAAATAGGCGGCGCCAATATTGGAGGCAAAGAATACTTTAGTGCACCAGGTTCGGGTAACATAGGTTCGCAATTTTTTGCTTCTTGGACCATAAATCCATAATAAAGTAAAAATATTTTTTAAAAGAAACGCCCTAAAATTTTAGGGCGTTTCTTTTTTAAAAAAACGTATATTTTTTTTTCAAAATAAAATCAAAAAACTATCTTTGCACCTTGAAAATTAAGGCGAAGCCCAAAAGAGTAAATATCTAAAAAATAAATAGTTAAAGTAATGGCAAAAGTTACAGGTAGAGTTGCGCAAATTATTGGACCGGTTATAGACGTTGAATTTGAAACTGGCGTTGAGCTTCCTAGAATATATGATTCTTTGGAAATCACCAAAAAAGATGGTTCATTGTTGGTATTGGAAGTACAATCCCATATTGGTGAAGATACCGTTAGAACCATTTCTATGGATTCAACCGACGGATTAAGCAGGGGAACAGAAGTTGTTGCCACAGGTAAAGCAATTCAAATGCCTGTCGGTAAAGATATTTACGGACGTTTGTTTAACGTAATTGGCGATGCCATTGACGGATTGGGGAATTTGCCTAAAGAAGGCGAAAACGGATTGCCAATTCACCGTCAAGCACCAAAATTTGAAGATTTATCTACTTCAACAGAAGTTTTATATACAGGAATTAAAGTAATCGATTTAATTGAGCCTTATGCAAAAGGTGGAAAAATTGGATTATTTGGCGGTGCCGGAGTAGGTAAGACAGTATTGTTGATGGAGCTGATTAACAATATCGCAAAAGGTCACGGTGGTTTATCTGTATTTGCAGGTGTTGGTGAAAGAACTCGTGAAGGAAATGACCTTTTAAGAGAAATGCTTGAATCGGGCATTATAAAATATGGTGATGCTTTTATGCACTCTTTGGAAGAAGGCGGATGGGATTTGTCTAAAGTGGACAAAGCAGGATTGAGAGAATCAAAAGCGACTTTTGTGTTCGGACAAATGAATGAACCTCCAGGAGCGCGTGCGCGTGTTGCCTTATCGGGATTGACTATTGCCGAATATTTTCGTGATGGCGCAGGTGCTGGCGAAGGACAAGGAAAAGACGTATTATTTTTCGTAGACAATATTTTCCGTTTTACGCAAGCGGGTTCAGAAGTATCAGCATTGTTGGGTCGTATGCCTTCAGCAGTAGGTTATCAACCAACTTTGGCAACAGAAATGGGTGCCATGCAAGAGCGTATCACTTCAACAAAAAACGGTTCAATTACTTCAGTTCAGGCAGTTTATGTGCCAGCGGATGATTTAACGGATCCAGCTCCGGCAACAACTTTTGCGCATTTGGATGCCACAACGGTATTGTCGCGTAAAATTGCGGAATTGGGTATTTATCCAGCTGTGGATCCATTGGATTCCACTTCAAGAATTTTAACAGCCGACATTTTAGGTCACGAACATTACGATTGCGCACAACGCGTAAAAGAATTGTTGCAACGTTATAAAGAATTGCAAGATATTATCGCCATTTTAGGGATGGAAGAATTATCTGAAGAAGATAAATTAGTGGTTTACAGAGCGAGAAGAGCACAACGTTTCTTATCGCAGCCATTCCACGTTGCCGAGCAATTTACAGGAATTCCTGGTGTTTTGGTTGATATTAAAGACACCATTAAAGGATTTAATATGATTATGGACGGGGAACTTGACAAATACCCTGAGGCGGCTTTTAACCTTAGAGGATCAATTCAAGAAGCTATTGACGCAGGAGAAAAAATGTTAGCGGAAGCTTAAAAAATGTTATAAGTTATAGGTTATAAGTTATAGCTTGAATTCACCCACAACAAAAAAAATATGATTTTAGAAATAGTAACACCGGAAGCCACCATATTACGCACACAAGTTGATGTTGTGACACTTCCCGGAAGTGACGGCAAATTTCAGCTGTTAAATCATCACGCACCAATAGTTTCGTTACTTATTGAAGGCGAGGTGAAATTTAAGGGCACAAACATCACTATTGATGAGCAATTTGAAAGTAAATTTACCAATATAAAAGGTGAATATTCGTTGCCAATTAAAAGCGGCACCATTGAAATGAAGGAAAATTACATCATTGTGCTTGCCGATTAAAATTAAAAATAATAATTTTAAAAAAGTCCCGGTATTGAAAACTGGGACTTTTTTTGTGCAAAAAAATTGAATTATAACTTTGATAAATGATTAGTTTTAAAGAACTTTAGCTCATATAATAAAGGAATTGAGTAAACAAGATCGGTTTGGTAAAAACTAAGCACATAAAAAAAGCGCCAATCAAAAATATTGATTGGCGCTTTTTGCTTATTAAGAGTTTTTTACGAGAACAGTTTTACAACGTCGTTTCCGTTTGCCAATAAAAGCAGTGCAATTAACAATAGAAATCCGGTAATTTGCGCATATTCTAAAAATTTATCGCTTGGTTTTCTGCCGGTAATCATTTCATACAACGTAAACATCACGTGGCCGCCATCCAATGCCGGGATTGGCAATAAGTTCATAAAGGCCAGCATAATCGACAAGAATGCGGTAATGCTCCAAAAAGCTTGCCAGCTCCAAGTTGCCGGGAAAATATTGCCGATGGCAATAAAACCGCCAATGCTTGTAGCACCTTTTTTAGTGAAAACATATTTAAATTGTGTGATGTAATCTTTTAATGTCCATACCGCCAAAGAGTTTCCTTTTGGAATGCTTTCTAAGAACGAATAATTTTTATGCTGAAAGTTGACGGCATTTAATTGATTTGGGGCAACACCAATTTTCTTGTCTTCTCCAGGTTGAAGGCTGATATTTTGAGGCTCACCATTTCTTTCAACTTTGATATTGATCTCATCTGTTGAGCTCACAACCAATTTCGTAAATTCATGCCAATAGGCAACAGGCATATTATTAACACCCACAATTTTGTCATTTTTCAATAATCCTGCTTTTTCGGCAATAGAGCCGGCAATAACAGTATCAATTACAGGCGGAATTCGAACGGCAAAAGGCTCCATAATTCCTTTTTCCCACATAACTTCTCCAATATTTTCTGGTATGGCCAAGGTTTCTGTTGTGCCGTCTTCATGCAATACCTCAAGGGAAGTAAGACCCCTTAAAAATAAATGTTTGTTAACGTCGGTTACATCCAACGGTTCAACACCATTAAATTTCAGAATTTTATCTCCATCCTTAAAACCATATTCTTTAAAAACTTCATGAACTGCAAATCCTTCTTTTACGTCGGTTGGTTTTACAGATTCAACGCCCCAAACAAAAACAATCATAATGTAAATCAAGATTCCTAAAATAAAATTTACCGTTACGCCTCCCAACATAATAATTAATCGTTGCCAAGCCGGTTTCGATCTAAATTCCCAAGGTTGCGCAGGTTGTTTCATTTGTTCGGTATCCATGCTTTCGTCAATCATACCTGAAATTTTAACGTAACCTCCTAACGGAATCCAGCCAATACCGTAAACTGTATCGCCAAATTTCTTTTTAAACAATGAAAATTTATAATCAAAAAATAAGTAGAATTTTTCAACGCGGGTTTTAAATATTTTTGCGGGAATAAAATGTCCCAACTCATGCAGTACAATTAAAAATGATAAACTTAAAATAAACTGTAAAGCCTTAATCAATATGTCCATATATATTTCTTCAAATTACTAAAATCGCACAAATGTACGGTTTTAAATAGAGTTGTAAAAATGGATATATTATGTTATTGCAGGTTTTAACAAAGATTTAAATTGCTTTGGCGACAATAATATTCATTTACACTAAATTTGTGGTTTAATTTTCAAAAAATGAATCTAAAATTCTTTAAAAAATCTGTTCCAACACTTATTATTATGGCTGTTTTTTCAGTTGGGATGGTTTATGCCATTTATTCACTTTTAACGCCCGAAAAAAAATTGCCGGTATTTAATCCTGCCGACATTAACCCTAAATTGGTTGATGAAAGCGTGGTTCACATCAGAAGAAACCATAAGGTTGCCGATTTTAATTTGATCAACCAAAACGGGGAAATTGTGACACATGAAGATTATAAAGACAAAATATATGTAGCCGATTTTTTCTTTACGCGTTGCATGACCATTTGCCCGGTGATGACGAATAATATGGGGAAACTGCAGGAAGTTTTTAAAAATGATGATGATATTAAATTTTTGTCTCTTTCCGTAACTCCGGAAATGGACAGTATTCCAGTTTTAAAAGAATACGCCATAAATAAAGGAGTGATTGATGCCAAATGGAATATCACCACAGGCGACAAAAAACACATTTATGAGCTGGCACGAAAAAGCTATTTTGCTGTTTTGGATGAAGGCGATGGCGGATTGCAGGATTTTATCCATACCGAAAATTTTATATTGGTTGATAAAAAACGCCAGATTCGCGGTTTCTATGACGGTACAGACAGCAAGGACATTGAACGATTAATTCTGGATATTAAAATATTACAGAATGAATCTAAATAAGTGATAATTATCATTGTTTAGAATCATTCTAATTTAGTATATTTGCCTATTATTTATAATTATTCTTAATAATGGGAGATACTATAGCAAATTTGAAGATTGGTGAAATAGGAATTATTCAAGATTTTTGCCTAGATGCTATTCCATTAAATCTATTGGAAATGGGCTGTTTGCCTGGGAAAGAAGTTAGATTGTTACAGATTGCTCCTTTAAAAGATCCTTTATACATCAAAGTAAACGGAAGTCATTTAGCCATAAGAATAGAAACGGCCAAACAAATTAACATTACCAAGCTGCGCTAATGAAAAGCAATTCGCTTTTAAATATAGCCTTGGTTGGAAACCCCAATACAGGTAAAACTTCTTTATTCAACCAACTTACAGGTTTAAATCAGAAAGTTGGAAATTACCCGGGAATCACCGTTGATAAAAAACAGGGGAAATGTAAAATTTCCGAACATTTAACTGCCGAAATCACCGATTTACCTGGAACATACAGCATAAATCCAACCACCTTGGATGAAACCATTGTGCTGGAAACCTTGCTTAATGAAAGCAATGATTCATATCCCGATTTGGTTATTGTGGTTGCTGAAGTTGAAAACCTCAAACGAAACCTGTTTTTATTTTCTCAAATAAAAGATTTGCAATTTCCTTCCATATTGGTCATCAATATGTCGGATCAAATGATTAGAAAAGGAATCACTATTGATATTGAAGCTTTAAAGCGGGAATTAAAATCAGAAATAATTTTAATCAGCGCCAGAAAAAATTTGGGGATTGATGCCTTAAAAAGAGAAATTGAAAATTATGAAAATTGGAATACAGAGCCCATCGCCAACATTTCAGAAAAAATTGACACTGTATTTTTTGAAACTATAAAAACTGCCTTTCCCGAATTTTCTTTATATAAATCGTGGCTGTTGATTACCCAGCAAAAAAATTGCGCTTTTTTATCAAGCGAACTATATCAAAAAATTACGGCGTTTAATCCTGATAGTGAAAAAGTAAAAAAATATCAGCATAAAGAAACCATCTACAGGTACCAGATCATCAATGAAATTCTAAAGAAAACATATTCAGTCGACAAGAATGAAGCGACAGATTTGCGTTCCAGACTTGATAAAATTTTAACCCATAAAATTTATGGTTATATCATTTTTTTTGGGATTTTGATGCTCATTTTTCAATCTATTTTTGAATGGGCCAGTTTGCCGATGGACTTAATTGACAGCCTATTTGCCAATTTAAGCGAACTTGCCAAAACCAATTTGCCAAAAGGAACATTCACCAATTTAATTGCCGAAGGCGTCATTCCGGGCATCGGCGGCATCGTTATATTTATTCCGCAAATAGCCATTTTATTTTTGTTTATCGCAACCTTGGAAGAAACTGGCTATATGAGCAGGGTGGTATTTTTGATGGATAAAATTATGCGAAAGTTTGGGATGAGCGGCAAAAGCATTATTCCGTTAATTTCGGGAACGGCCTGTGCCATTCCGGCAATTATGGCTTCAAGAAACATCAGCGACTGGAAAGAAAGGTTAATTACCATATTGGTGATTCCTTTTACAACTTGTTCGGCACGTTTGCCGGTTTACGCCATTTTAATAGCTTTAATCATTCCCGATGAGCGTATTTTTGGCATTTTTAATATGCAGGGATTAACCTTAATGGGATTGTATCTTTTGGGTTTTGCTGCAGCAATTTCCTCTGCTATTTTACTGCACAATGTGTTAAAAATTAAAACCCAAAGTTTGTTTGTCATAGAAATGCCAAACTATAAATTGCCTTCTTTAAAAAATGTATTTTTTGAAGTTGTTGAAAAAACAAAAGCTTTTGTTTTTGGAGCCGGTAAAATAATTTTGGCTTTGTCCATTATACTGTGGTTTTTAGCTTCAAACGGGTCTGAAAAATTCAAAAATGCAACAGAATTTGTAACCACACAAGAATCTGCCAATCATTTAAATGATGAAGTTCTTAACAAAAAAATAGCTTCCTACAAATTAGAGCATTCTTATATTGGGGTTATGGGAAAAGTAATTGAACCTGTCATTAAACCAATGGGTTACGACTGGAAAATAGGAATTGCACTAATAAGTTCCTTTGCCGCTCGAGAAGTTTTTATTGGTGCTTTAGCGACTATTTACAATGTAGGCAGCGATGGGGAAGATGTTGGGACCATCAAAGAGCGAATGGCGGCGGAAGTTGATCCGATAACAGGAGAAAAAAGATTTAATTTTGCCACAGGAATGTCTTTGCTGTTATTCTATGCCTTTGCAATGCAATGTATTGGCACGCTTGCGATTGTAAAGCGTGAAACCAAAAGCTGGAAATGGCCAATTTTACAACTTACGGGAATGGGCGCTTTGGCTTATATCGTTTCAGTAATCACCTATACTATTCTAAGCTGATGCAGGATTATTTGGTATATATCGCTTTAGGACTCGCCATCGCATTTTTGATAAAAAAGTATTTTTTTAAGTCGAAAAAGAAAGGCAATTGCGATACAGATTGCGACGGTTGCCATTAAGGTTGTTGAATCGTTTAGGTGTTTAACTGTTTAATTGTAAATTTTTTAACCGCCTACTGAAACTGCTCACTGCATCCTAAATCGTTTAATTTTTTTCTTCTCTATTTTCTTTCAAATTATCCAACTTCCTGAACTTCCTGAACTTCCGACTTCGGTCTGCGGACTTCCGTCTTTTAACTCAATCCCACATCCAAAGTCATCATAACAATAAATCCGCCGATAAATCCAAGTGTCGCCACATCGGTATATTTGTCTCTCTGCGTTTCTGGAATTACTTCTTCAACCACCACGAATATCATAGCACCTGCCGCAAAAGCCAATGCATATGGCAAAATTGGCTGAAAAGTCATTACTGCCCAAGCACCGATTACTGCCGCAATAGGTTCAACTATTGCTGAAGACTGTCCGTACATAAAACTTTTAGTTTTACTAAAGCCTTGTCTTCTTAATGGCATAGAAACCGCAAATCCTTCCGGGAAGTTTTGCAGTCCAATTCCAATAGCGAGCGCAACTGCCCCGCCAATAGTTGCGCCATCAAAACCGGCCGCAACGCCGCCAAATAATACGCCTATTGCCAATCCTTCAGGAATGTTATGCAAGGTGATGGCAAGTACCAATAAAGTGGTTTTGTGCAAAGGTGTTTTTACGCCTTCCTTTTCTGTTTCTTTAAAGTTGATGTGTAAATGGGGCAAAACTTTGTCCAATCCAAACAAAAACAAAGCGCCCATTCCAAACCCTACAACCGCCGGAATCACTTTTACAAATCCTTCGCCCGGACTCATTTCTATGCCCGGCGCCAACAAGCTCCAAAAGCTGGCAGCAACCATAACGCCTCCTGTAAATCCTAACATTCCATCAAATAAGGCACGGTTCATTCCTTTGAATAAAAAAACCAACGATGCGCCTAAGGCCGTTAATGCCCAAGTGAATAATGTGGCATAAAATGCAGCTAAAATAGGATCGATACTTTCAAAATAGTCAATAATTTGTACCATATTTTATAAATTTTTTACGAATATATTTTTTGAAATTTGATTTGATATTGAAATTGAACCGATTGTTGTTTCAACAAGCATAGAATTGTCGAATGGTTCTTTTGAAATTACTTTTAAGATGCTTCCCAATTGAATTTGCAGCTTATCCAAAAATTTTAAAAAGGGATCCGAAGAATCTTTAATGCCAATCACAACGCAAGATTTTCCTGTTTCTACGGAAGATAACATCGTGTTATTGTGATGCTTAATATTGCCTTCCTTATCCGGAATTGGGTCTCCGTGCGGATCGTGCGTGGGGAATTCCAAAAATGCTTCTAATTTGTCAATTAAAGTTTCAGACTTAATATGCTCCAGTTGTTCGGCCAATTCGTGAACTTCATCCCAGTTATAATCGAGTTTATTCAGTAAAAAAACTTCCCACAATCGGTGTTTTCTCACAATTTCCACGGCAATTTTCTGGCCAATTTCAGTTAAAGAAACGCCTTGATATTTTTTATAATGCACCAGATCTTTTTCGGCCAGTTTTTGAATCATATCCGTAACTGAAGACGCTTTTGTTTTTATGGCTTCTGAAATGAGCGTCGTGCTTACATTATTGGAATTGGCATATGCCAAGCTATAAATGGCTTTTAAGTAATTTTCTTCTGTTTGGGATAACATCATCAAATTTATATTTAGACAAATATAATAAAATAATTTAGATAAGTCTAAAAATAAATATAGATTTGTAAAAATATTAATAATGACTGTATCCAAAAAGATTGTACTTTTATGTGTTTTAGTGTTAACGTTGAAAACTTTTTCACAGGGAATCGTTACTGACAGACCAGATCAAACAGAATCTTCCGTCACTGTGGGGAAAAATGATTTTCAAATTGAAAGCGGTGTTTTGTATCAAAAAAGCGACAATTCGAACAGTTTTTTTGGGCCTTCCACTTTATTGCGCTACGGGTTCACAAATGGCGTGGAATTACGTTTTGTATCCCAATTTGAATCAACTAAAATAGGCTTAGAAGGTGGCGATATAAGTTACTCTGGATTTAACGATTTGGAATTTGGCGCAAAAATTCAATTGTTAAAAAAAGAAACTATAAATACCGAAATGGCCTTTTTATCTCACGTAATTATTCCTACAGCCAAAGAAAATTTAACGTCTAATCGAGTTGGGGTTGTTAATAAATTGTCGATTTCCCACTCCATTTCTGATAAAATTGGATTGGGTTATAATATTGGATACGATTATGTTGGGCAACAAAGTTCGCTCACGTATTCTGCAGCATTGGGTATTCAACTTTCAAATTCACTAGGTTTTTATGTTGAACCTTATGGTGAATGGGGAGAATCAAACAATTTTGAAAGCAATTTTGATGTGGGATTTACCTATTTGGTAAATGACAATTTTCAATTAGATACTTCCTATGGGGTTGGGTTAAATAATGATATGCAGTATCTTTCAGCTGGTTTTAGCTGGAGAATTCAGCATTTTTTGGTTAAGAAGAAGGCATAAATATGTATTTTTGATTTTAAATATTGAATTTATGCATATTGTAATTTATGGAACGGGCGGTGTTGGCGGTTATTTCGGTGCGCGATTGGCACAGGCCGGAAACAAGGTCACTTTTATTGCCCGAGGAAATCATTTGGAAGCCATACAAAAAAACGGATTGAAGCTTAAAAGTCCAAAGGGAGATTATTTGGTTTTTCCCGCAAATGCAACGGCAAATATTGCTGAAATTACCAACATCGATCTTATTTTAGTTTGTGTAAAAACGTGGCAACTGGAAGCGGCAGCCAAAGAAATTAAGCAGGTTTTAAATGAAAAAACGATGGTTATTTCATTGTTGAATGGCGTAAACAATGCGGAAGTTTTGGGTGCAATTATCGACAAAAAACACGTATTGGGCGGATTGTGCAAAGTGGTGAGCAAGATTGAAGATTTTGGCATTATCAATCACTTATCATTTGAGCCCACCATTGTTATTGGGGAACTGGACAATGTGAAAACCGAACGCGCGTTATTGCTGGAAAAAGTATTTTTAGGTGCAGGTTTTAATACCAAATTGGCTGAGAATATTCAAACGGAAATATGGTCCAAATTTTTATTTATCTCAACAATTAGCGGCATTTGTGCCTTAACGGAAGCGCCCGTTGGAGAAATAGTTGCCAGGCCAATGCTCAAAAAAATGATGCGCGAAATTGCTGAGGAAATTGTGGCTGTAGCAAAGGCAAAAAGCGTTTATTTATCGGAAAGCATTGTTGATAAGCAATTTAAAATAATAGAATCTCAGCCATACAACACAACTTCGTCATTACAACGTGATATGATGGCAGGAAAACCATCGGAATTGGAAGCGCAAACCGGCGCAGTTGTGAAAATGGGTATTGAGTTGGGAATTCCAACTCCAATAAATGAATTTCTTTACCAGTATTTGCTTCCGCAGGAAAAAAGGGCAAGAAGTAATAGGCCTGAAGACCGAAGACCGCAGACCAATGTTGAAATTTTCACGAAATTAAACCGAAAGACGCTTTTTACTGAACGATTTATAAAGAAATTAACAAAGAGCATTAGAAAAAATTTTGAACTTTAATGTAAACACGCGTTAGCGATAGCAGCCCTTCGACTCCGCTCAGGGTAAACTTATCCTTTTTTGTAATGAAATGGAAAAAAAGATTTAGCGAATAGCGCGACCCGCCAGCTGGCGGGGAACGCCCACAGAAAAGGTCGGCAGGCCCAAAAGAAGATTGAATTAAATTATGGGTATTTTAGATTTCTTGCTGATCAAATAAACGCCTGCAACCACCAATAAACAACTGAAAATTTTGACAAAACCGATGTCTTGCGCATATTCATCGAAATTTAAGACAAAAGCGTAAATGGCAACCATGATAAAACTGACCACGGGCTGCAAATAAATATAACTTCCGGTAACGGATGGCGCAACTTTGCTGAGCGCATAAATATTAAAAAGATAGGTTAAAAAAGTGGTTCCCAGCACCACAAATGCTATTGTTAGGTAAGTATGCGATGTAAATGCGGCAAAATTGGTGCTTAACAAATCGTTGATGCCAATGGGAAACATAAACAGAAAGCCGAACAAAAACGCCCAGCTCACAATGGTAATTGGGTTGTATTTTTTCATCAATGGTTTTACCAAAACCAAATAAAATGCATAAGAACATGCGTTGATAAAAACAAATACATTTCCTAAAACCGAACTGGTTCCACCGGCTTTTTTTCCGTATAAAATCAAAATAACAGCGCCAATGCCACCAAGCGCGATGCCAATAAGTTTTATCAGTGTTATTCTTTCTTTAAGCATAAAAGCGCTAAAAACCAACACCAATACCGGAACTGCCGTGATTATAATGGACGCATCAATGGGTGATGTCAAACTTAATCCGTTAAAGAAAAATAACTGATTGGAGGCAACTCCCATCAATCCGCAGAGAATCAGCAAAGGAAAATCCTTTTTGTCGATTTTTTCTTTGATAAACGATTTAATCATCCAAAACAGCAATCCGGCTCCCAATATTCTTAAAAAAACAAACGCAGAAGGCCCAATTTTATCGGGCATTACACCTTTGGCCACAATGTGGTTTATTCCATAAATAATGTTGGCGCCAAGCAAGGCCAAATGCGCTTTGTAGTTGGATTTGTTCAAGATGTTTTTATTGAATGAAAGTCGAAATTTACATATTTTGCAGAATATAAACTGATACTATTTAATCATTTAATCCTATTTAAAATCCGAGGCGATTAATTCAAAACAAACATTTTACAGTTTTCTATATAAAACGTAACTTCGCATCTTTAGAAATGGAATCGCAGCATGGAATATAATTTTAGAAAGATAGAAGCCGACTGGCAAAAGTATTGGGCGGAAAACCAAACGTTTAAAGCCGAAAACAATTCAACCAAACCAAAATATTACGTATTGGATATGTTTCCGTATCCGTCGGGCGCCGGTTTGCACGTGGGCCATCCGCTTGGTTACATCGCTTCCGATATTTATGCGCGCTACAAACGCCATAAAGGATTTAATGTGTTGCATCCGCAAGGCTATGATTCTTTCGGATTGCCGGCCGAGCAATATGCGATTCAAACGGGTCAGCATCCCGCAATTACCACCGAAGAAAATATAAAAACATACAGAAAACAATTGGATCAAATCGGATTTTCATTCGACTGGTCGCGTGAAGTGCGAACTTCCGATCCCAATTATTACAAATGGACCCAGTGGATTTTCATTCAATTGTTTAACTCCTGGTACCATAAAACAACTGATAAAGCCGAGGATATTTCAACCTTAATTGCCATATTTTCATCGGAAGGAAACAGCAAGGTAAAAGCTGCATGTGATGACAATATCGAAATATTTTCTGCGGATGAATGGAAAAGCTTTTCCGAAGAAAAACAACAAAAAATATTGTTGCAATACCGATTGACTTTCTTGTCGGAAACCGAGGTAAACTGGTGTCCGGGCTTGGGAACGGTATTGGCCAATGATGAAATTGTGAACGGTGTTTCCGAACGTGGCGGTCATCAGGTTGTTCGCAAAAAAATGATGCAGTGGAGTATGCGAATCACCGCTTATGCACAACGTTTGCTGGACGGATTGGCAAAAATAGATTGGCCACAACCCTTAAAAGATTCACAAACATATTGGATTGGAAAAAGTGAAGGCGCGATGGTTTCCTTTAAAGTCCTATCCCCAGCCCTTTCCCAAGGAAAGGGAGTTAGAGATTCGGGTTACTTAACAGGAAATCAAGGCATAGCACATTTATTGTTGGAGAAAGCAAAAGAAATGCGAGCAAATCCAACACCAGCTGAATCATTTCTTTGGGAACAACTGAAAAGCAAAAAATTAGACATAAAATTTAGGCAGCAGCATTTAATTGATGATTTTATTGTTGATTTTGTGTGTTTGTCTAAACTGTTAATTATTGAGGTTGATGGAAAAATTCATGAATCTCAGATTGAAAAAGATCTTGAAAGAACTAAAATTCTTGAAAATAAAGGATACAAAGTTATTCGCTTTACAAATGAGGAAGTCATTGGGAATATTGATGAAGTTGTTTCAAAAATTAGTGCAGAACTTGAAAAACGCCCAGCCCTTTCCTTCGGAAAGGGAACTCAGAACAATGAAGTCCTTCCCTTGGGGAAGGATTTAGGATGGGACATTCCTGTTTTTACTACGCGTCCCGACACAATTTTCGGTGTAAGTTTTATGACTTTGGCGCCTGAGCACGAATTGGTGCCGATCATCACCACACCAGAACAAAAATCAGCGGTGGAAGCTTATATAAAATCCACCGCAAAACGCAGTGAATTGGAACGAATGGCCGATGTGAAAACCATTTCCGGCGTATTTACCGGCGCCTATGCTTTGCATCCATTTTCGGGTAAAAAGATCCCGATTTGGATTGGCGATTACGTGCTGGCGGGTTATGGAACTGGTGCTGTGATGGCGGTTCCTTGCGGCGATCAGCGCGATTATGATTTTGCAAAACATTTCAATCTTGAAATTCCGAATATTTTTGAAGGCGTTGATATTTCTGAAGGCGCTTATACCGATAAGGAAAATTCGGTAATTGCAAATTCCGATTTTTTGAACGGCTTGCCTTACAAAAAAGCTATGAAACGCATTATTGAGGAAACTGAGCAACTAGGTGTTGGTTACGGAAAAGTGAATTTTAGATTGCGCGACGCCGTTTTTAGCCGTCAGCGTTATTGGGGAGAACCATTTCCGGTGTATTACAAAAACGGTTTACCGCAAATGATTGACGCGAAATATTTGCCGATTGTATTGCCCGAAGTAGAAAAATATTTGCCTACCGAAGATGGAAAACCGCCTTTGGGAAATGCCTCCGTTTGGTCTTGGGATACCAAAACCAATAAGATTGTAAGCAACGATTTAATGGATAATGAAACGGTGTTTCAACTGGAATTGAATACGATGCCGGGTTGGGCTGGAAGTTCTTCCTATTTTAACCGGTATATGGATCCGCACAATACAGAGGAATTTGTGAGCAAAGAAGCGGTTGAATATTGGCAGGATGTTGATTTATACATTGGAGGAAGCGAACACGCAACCGGACATTTATTGTATTCCCGTTTTTGGCAAAAATTTCTGTTCGACAAAGGGATTGTTCCTGTTGATGAATATGCGAAAAAATTAATTAATCAGGGAATGATTACTGGTACGAGTGCTTTTGTGAGTAAGTTATCTGTATGTATAAGTGAAAAACAAAACAAAAATGATTTGATTGGTAATACTATTAAAACTTTAAATTTTCAAAATTACTTTGTTTCCAATTCATTTTATAAAACAGGTATGTCTAGAATGAAGTTAAATTTTGAACTTAAAAATATTATACCTAATCTTTTGGATGAAGAATATAAAATTTATCTTAATGATGAAAAATATTTAATCACCTATCCAGAAGGTGATAGATTACATGTTGATGTTTCATTTGTAGATCAATCTGATGCAGTTAATATAAATGAATTAAAAAAATGGAGAGTAGATTTTGATAATGCCAAGTATATATTGGATGATGGTATTTTTACTGCTGCTAGAGAAGTCGAAAAAATGTCGAAATCCAAATACAACGTGGTAAATCCGGATCAGATTTGTGAGGAATACGGCGCCGACAGTTTGCGGATGTTCGAAATGTTTTTAGGTCCGCTGGAACAGTCAAAACCTTGGAAAACATCAGGAATTTCAGGCGTGTTGAGCTTTCTCAAGAAATTGTGGAAACTTTACCATACTGGTGAAAACGGTTCGTTTTACGTAGATAACTCTCCCCCTTCGGGGGAGTCGGAGGGGGCTTTTAAAATTTTGCATAAAACCATAAAAAAAGTGGAAGAAGACATTGATAATTTTTCATTCAACACTTCGGTTTCCACCTTTATGATTGCGGTAAACGAATTAACCGCCTTAAAATGCAACAAACGGGCAATTTTAGAACCAATGGCAATTTTAATGGAGCCGTACGCGCCGCATATTGCAGAAGAATTGTGGAAAAACTTGGGTCATACAACTTCAGTTTCAACAGTTGATTTTCCGATTTTTGAACCAAAATATTTGGTTGAAAGCAGCAAGGAATATCCGGTTTCATTCAATGGTAAAATGCGATTTAAAATTGAATTGCCTTTGGATTTAAGCGTTAAAGATATTGAAGACGCCGTGATGGCTCATGAAAAAACCCAGGAACAATTGCAGGGGCGTGTACCTAATAAAGTAATTATTGTTCCGGGAAAAATTATAAATATAGTGGGATAAAATCAATGATAGATAGCAACGAAATAATTGGTTTGATCGCCGGTATTTTAACAACGGCGGCGTTTGTGCCCCAGGTTTATAAAACCTGGAAATCTAAATCGGCCGAAAGTTTGTCGTTAACCATGTATTTGGTGTTTTTTGTCGGTATTATTTTATGGTTAATTTATGGAATTTCCATAAATAGTCTGGCGATGATTTTTGCAAATGCGGTCACGGGATTTTTGGTATTGTTACTCATTTTTTTCAAACTGCGATATAAATAAGAATGAAATTCAAGAAAAATATCAATTATAATGCGCGTAAAATTCACCGCTATTTGGGTGTTTTTATGGGTGTGCAATTCTTTTTTTGGGCATTGGGCGGATTGTATTTCAGCTGGAACAATATGGATGATGTTCACGGGGAAACATTGTTGAAACAAGAAAAAAAGTACGTTGAGTTGGTTGATTTTTCTCAAATTCAAAAAGGAATAGACTCCTTAAAAACTTTCACAATCATTGATTCTGTTCACTCCGTGAAATTGGTTGAAACATTAAAAAAATCATTCGCACAATTCAGGTTTTTTGAAAACGGACAGTTAAAATCGCAATTAATTTCAACGGAAACAGGAAGTTTGCGACCAGAATTTACCGGACAGGAATGTTTGGAAATCGCAGAACAACAATTATTAGTGCCCATTCCAATTGGAAAAGCAAAATTTCTTCCAAAACATTCAACAGGAATGCATCATGAATATAGGGAAAAACCGCTTCCGGCGTTTGCTTTTACTTTGAACCATCCATCAAAAACAACCATTTATGTTTCTACGGAATCGGGTGAAATTACAAGTGTGAGAAACAACAATTGGCGGCGATTCGATTTTTTATGGATGCTTCACACGATGGATTATCAATCCAGAGACCATATTACCAATTGGGTGCTTCGTATTTTTTCGGCACTGGGGATTGTCACTATTTTATCTGGATTTTTCTTATTTTATATTACTTCGCCTTCAATAAATAAAAGAAGGAAGAGAACTATTCAATAAATTTCTTTGGTTTGGAAAACTTTACTGGTATGCTTATTGTTGTTATCCATCAAATTAATTAAGTATATTTACTTCAAATTTTGGCATGATAATTAAACGGCTTTCTTTACGAATCAGAATATTTCTGGCAATGATACTGTTAATATTGCTGGCGTCAATTTTAATTGCCACGGTTACCATTTATCAGTATAAAGAACAAACAGATGAATACAATAGATCGAGGCTGGAAAGAAAAGAACAATCCATTAATGCCGCAATATCATATTGGCTGAGCAGCGGCAACACTTTTCCGTTAGAAACCAAAAACTTGCCTTATATTTTTAAAGATAAAATTTATGAAATTTCCAATATTGAGAAAGCAGAACTTAATATTTACGATTTAGAAGGCAATTTGGTTAAAAGTTCGCATTCCGGTTTTGTTAAAAGCGATGCGCCAGAATTGTTGTCCGATACTGTTTTAGAAGCCATTGCCAACAACTTTCAGCATCTTTATGTTAACGAAAAAGTGATAAATGACAACAGTTATCAATCGTCCTTTTCCTATATTACCGACAATAAATTCAAGCCATTCGGGATTTTAAATTTACGGTATGTACAAGATAATACTGACCAGAATAAAGACCTTAAAGAATTTTTATATCGCTTAACTATGGTGTATGCATTGATGTTTGTTTTGGCCATTTTATTGGCTTATTTTATATCCAGCTATATTACGCGATCCTTAAAAGCCATTACCGAAAAAATTAGCCAAACCCGTTTAAGCAACCTTAACGAAAAAATTATTCTAAGAGATTCAAGCACGGAAATTGCAACTTTGATAAATGCCTACAATGAAATGATTGATAAATTGGAGGAAAGCGCCGTGAAATTGGCAAAAGGCGAACGAGAGCAGGCTTGGCGGGAAATGGCAAAACAAGTGGCCCATGAAATTAAAAATCCGCTCACGCCCATGCGTCTGACCGTGCAAAGTTTTCAGCGAAAATTCGATCCCGATGATCCAAATATTAAAGATAAAATAAATGAATTCAGCAATATGTTAATTCAGCAAATTGACACTTTAAGCACTATTGCATCCGCATTTTCTAATTTTGCAAATATGCCTGCCCAAAATAGAGAGGAAATAGATGTTGTGGAAGTTGTGAAGCAAGCTTTAGATATTTTTACGGAAGATTATATCTCCTTTTTCCCAAAACAAAAGTCGATAATTGCCAAATTAGACAAAACACAGGTCATAAGAATTGTTACAAATCTGGTAAAAAATGCCACTCAGTCTTTGGAGGATGTTGAAAATAAAAAACTGGAAGTTTCTGTTGACGAAGACAATGGGGATATTTGTATTACAATTGCCGACAACGGCAAAGGAATTTCAGAAGCAGATGGAGAGCGGGTTTTTGAACCAAAATTTACTACCAAAACAAGCGGAATGGGGTTGGGACTGGCGATGGTAAAAAATATTGTTGACGCGTATGACGGTACCGTCACATTTACTTCACAAGTAAATATAGGAACCGTATTTAAAGTTAAATTACCTAAAAATTAATATTATGCACTTTGAGAATATCATTGTAACACAATTGGAAAACACCGCGTTAATTACCATTAACAGGCCAACAAAATTAAATGCGCTTAACATAAAAACCATTGAAGAACTGCATTCGGCTTTTCAAGCATTAGAAGCCAATCAATTTGTTAAGGCCATTATTATAACCGGAAGCGGTGATAAAGCTTTTGTTGCCGGCGCCGATATTTCGGAGTTCGCAAATTTTAATATAGAAGAAGGCACAGAATTGGCACGAAAAGGCCAAAAACTCTTATTCGACTTTGTCCAAAATCTTAGCAAGCCGGTAATTGCGGCAGTAAACGGATTTGCCTTGGGAGGCGGTTTGGAATTGGCGATGGCCGCACATTTTAGGGTTGCAAGCACCAACGCAAAAATGGGATTGCCTGAGGTTTCTTTGGGCGTGATTCCTGGTTATGGAGGAACGCAACGATTGCCGCAATTGGTGGGGAAAGGTAAAGCTATGGAAATGATTTTGACCGCAAATATGATTTCCGCTTCTGAAGCCAAAGATTGGGGCTTGGTAAATTATGTGGTGGAACAAGAAGAATTATTGCCTTTGTGCGAAAAATTGGCGAACAGAATGGCCAAAAATTCTTCCGTTGCCATTGCTGCCGCAATTAAAGCCATCAATGCAAATTATGCCAATTTGGTAAACGGATTTGGGGTGGAAATAGAACAATTCGGATTGATTTTTGGCACTGATGATTTTAAGGAAGGCACCACCGCATTTTTAGAAAAACGCAAACCGGATTTTGAATAAAAAAATTGAAATTATAATAGAGAAAAGACAATAAACTAATCTTTGTCCGTATTTAAGCCTAAAACCCTGTTTATTTGCTTAAATCTTTTTGAGTAATATGCTTCCTTGATAGAGGAAACAATAACGCCCAATTGAACGGATGAGTGGATAAATTTTATTTCGTCTCCAATAATTTCCGTAATCATCCCAACATGGTTGATGGATCGACTGCCATTGGTGGCAAAAAATATTAAATCACCTTTTTGTGCTTGCGATTTTTGAATTTTAGTGCCTATTTTAGCTTGTTGATTGGATGATCTTGGCAAGGTAAAGTCTATTTCTTTAAAGGTGTTGAACATCAATCCCGAACAATCAAAACCGCTAAAAGTGGTTCCGCCGCTTCTGTATCTGGTTCCTAAATTTTTTGAAGCGGTTTCAATTAAAAATTGAATTGTGGCAGGTTCTTCTGTTGCAAGTTCCGGGGTGTTTTCAACGATGGCATTTACACCGAATTCTTTTGTAATTGCTTCAATTGTTGGCGGTTCTTCTCTGATAATTAAGGAATAACCAATTGGAAGTTTTTTAGGAATAGCTGGGTTTAAACGTTCCAATTCTATTATGGAAGTTCCGTATTTTTTTGAAATTTTAGATAAAGTTTCACCTGATGCAATAATATGGTTTTGTGCCTGTGATAAGTCTGTTTTTGAAGTGTTTACGGCTATTTGATCCGCAGTAAATTTATTGTTAGGGATTAGTAAAACAGCATTCAATTTTAATAATTTTCCTTTGATATCAGGATTTAATTCATAAATAGCGGCCTCTTTTACATCGTATTTTTTAGCGATTGCATAAATACTTTCACCTTTTGTGATTTTATGTTTGATATTGGTTTGGGAATATATCAGCGAACTGGTCAGTAAAAACAGGAATGTAAAAAGTTTGTAGGTATTCATTTAATCTTATATTTTCTATAATTAATGTAATTGAATTTATAAAAGTGAGTAAAGATATAAAAACTATCAATGGATATGAAATTTTAACATAACTTTATAACCTTACGGTCACTTATTTTTTGATTTTCAAAACACTTTTTGAGGCGTAGCGATGAAATATAAACGCAATTAAACCTTTTTTAGTATATCAATTGAAGTAAGTTATTTCCCTTATAAATTATAATTTCCCATTCCATTCATCATAAAATTGTGCTAAAAAATGTTCCATATATTGATGTCTGTTTGCAGCGATTTCCCTGCCTGTAGCCGTATTCATTCTGTCTTTTAGCAACAGCAATTTTTCATAAAAATGATTGATTGTTGGTGCTTCTGAATTTTTATAGGCTTCTTTAGATTGATTTAAATTGGGAGTAATTTCGGGATTGTAAAGCGGTCTGTTTTTAAATCCGCCATAATTAAAACAACGCGCAATGCCAACCGCACCAATGGCATCCAGCCTGTCGGCATCTTGGATAACTTCCAATTCAGGCGAATTAAAGTGCTGTTCAAAATTATCACCCCTGTCCGCCGGCAGGCTGGACTTAAAAGAAATATTGCTGATGATGTTTTCAATATGCGTAATAATCGAATCATCAACCTGCTGACTTTCCAAAAATTCTCGTGCTATTTTCGGCCCAATGGTTTCGTCGCCATCGTAAAATTTTGAATCGGCAATATCGTGTAATAATGCTCCTAATTCTACCACAAATCCGTCAACATTTTCATTTTTTGAAATGAGTTTTGCATTGTTCCAAACGCGAAAAATATGAAACCAGTCGTGGCCGCCTTCTGCATCTTTTAAGGCATTTTTTACAAATGCTTCGGTATTTTTAATGATTTGCTGGGTGTTCATAAGTTGGATCAATAAGGCTTAAAAATATAAAAACTAAGGAGAGTATCAGTAGTTTTTAAATTATTTTGAACGGATTATTAGTAAACAGCGGTACATTTTCCGGCTATGCAAGTAACATTCACTGGTGGTGTTGGTACTGAGCAATCTGAAATAATTCCCCACTTTTTGTTAAAGGAATTTTCAAGCGCGTTGTAAGTTTCCACTTTTTGCTGAAGCAATTCTACATTAATGGAAGTGCTAAAAACGAGATATGTTTTTGGTCCGCCGCAAGCTTTGCTTCCGAAGGCAATATAATTGCAATCAGAATTTTCTGAACAAACGCCAGAATTAACCAACAGCTCAATTTCTTCTTGTAAAGAAGTCAGTTCGGCCAAATCATCCTCTTTGCCTAATTCCGTAGTGCTTGTGCAACCAAAAACGATTGCCAATAAGACAATCGTTTTCGAGATATTTTTAATAAGTTTCATTTTGAATGAAATTATTTTAACAATACTCCTCATAAGCTCCGGCTAAATTTGAAGCAATTACTTCTGCTGGTCGTCCTTCAATGTGATGACGCTCTAACATATGAACCAAAACACCATCTTTAAATAAGGCAATTGCCGGTGATGATGGAGGAAATGGAATCATGTTTTCACGTGCTTTTGCGGTTGCTTCACTGTCAACGCCTGCAAAAACAGTCACTAAATTAGTTGGTACTTTGTCGTATTGCAAAGAAACAACAGCTCCAGGACGCGCTGTACCGGCGGCACAACCACAAACTGAATTAACGACAACTAAGGTGGTTCCTTCTTTTTTCAATGCTGCTTCAACTTCTTGGGCGGTATGTAATGACGTAAAACCTGCATTCTCTAATTCAGCTTGCATCGGTTTTACCAATTCTGGTGGATACATATTTTTATATTTTTTTAGTTAAACGTAATTTAGGTACAAATATAAGCGTTTAAATATGAAATGGCTAAACACAAATTTTAATTATCTCTTCAATAAAAAAAGTTTATAACTATTTTAACAATTGTGATATAACTAACTTTTTGGATACTGACAATTCAATGTATCTTTGCGCTCTAAATAAAAATTATGGCGAATTTTGTTAAATGGTTAGGTGCAGGATTGGGTTTTACGCTTGGCGGTCCAATTGGAAGTATTTTGGGTTTTGCGGTTGGCAGTTTTATTGATGGATTCTCAAAAGAAGATCTTGAGTTGGCTAAAACTTATGGAAGAACAAGCGCAAATGTGCAATCGGGGGATTTTGAAGTAAGTTTATTGTTGTTGTCATCGGTGGTTATTAAAGCCGACGGAAATGTAAACGAACGGGAATTGTTATTTGTTAGAGAACATTTTAAGCGAATGTATGGCGAAGAACGCGCCAACAATGCATTTAAGTTGTTTAAAATATTTATGAAAAACAACCAAATCTCAACGCCACAAATTTGTACCCAGATTCGTCAAAATTTAACGCACGCTTCGCGTTTGCAGCTCATTCATTTTTTGTTTGGCATTGCAAATGCTGATGGCGCCGTACTTGAAGTTGAGGTAAATGCCATAAAAACCATTGCAGGTTATTTGTATATAAATCCGCACGATTTTGAATCGATAAAAGCGATGTTTTATAACAGCACCGACAGTGCTTACCGAATTTTGGAAATCGATAAATCAGCCGATAATAACGAAGTAAAATTGGCGTACCGAAAAATGGCCAAAAAATACCATCCCGATAAATTGCAACATCTTGGCGATGAACACATAAAAGGTGCCGAAGAAAAATTTAAGCAAGTGAGCATTGCTTATGAAAAAATTCAGAAAGAAAGAGGGATTTAATATTAAAAGTTAAAAGTTAAAAGTTTTCCATTTTTATTTGTTGGCTTTTTTGATATTGATGTATATTTGGTGTAAATTTACATCAAAAATCAGAAATTATGGGAAGACAAAGCATTTCATTCACAGATCCGAATGATGAATGGTTAAAAGAGCAAGTTGAAAATAAAGAATACGCGAGTAAAAGTGAACTTGTAAATGATTTAATTAGACAAGCCAGAAAACAGCATATTCAGATTGACTGGATTAAAACTAAAATAGAGCAAGCTGAAAATAGTGGATTTACGAATGACAGTAAAGAGCAAATATTAAAACAATCAAAGGCTTTACTTAATGTCAAAATATAAGTTAAGCAATGCTGCTAAAGAAGATTTAATACGGATTCATCATTATGGTGTAAAAAAATTCGGAATTGTCCAAGCCGACAAATACTATGATTCATTTTTTGAATACTTTGAGATTATAGCTCAACGACCTTTATCATTCGAATCGGTTGATTTTATAAAAAAAGGATATAGACGTTGTGTGTGTGGATCTGACAGTATTTATTACAAAATAAATAATGACATTGTTGAAATAATGACCATAATTGGAAGGCAAGATTTAAACAATATATTTTAACCTTCTGAATTTAAAAGTACAGTTGCCAACATTACATAAAAAATTGCTCAATGGACTTAAATAGGAAGTTCTAAAATTTAATTTTTGTAGGTTAAAAAGTTAAAGGTCGAAAAATCATTTTTTAAATCCAATTTGTTTTCTTTCATGTTGCGAAATTTGTTGCTCATCCTTGTTCAATAAATAATGCAAAGCCTGATTAATATCTTTAAAATTAAGATTCATTTGTTTTTCAAGCGTTGCAATATTTTCTTTTAGGAACTGTAATGAAATAAAGTGTGCAGAATTGGCGACGTAATTTTGTTCTTTTTTAAGGCGTAAACGATGCGAATAGCCTATGATATTTAAAGAGTTTACAACGAATAAAAAGGGCAAAAGAACAAGCCAAAATGTATAATTTATTTCATTACAGTTCCTTATGTCTTTGTAATCGGCTAAATGTTGTCGCAATACCACAAATGCCCTTATCACTGCAATATTTACTTGTATGGCTTTTTTGCTGTTTAAGACACTTGAAAGCATGGCGACTCCTTGTTCCGTAAAGGCAAAAGGCATATAACGAGTGCCTCCACGTTTTGAGGTCGCATTTTGCGTCCTCAAATTTTCATACTCATCATTAGAAAGTTTAAACATAAAATCATCTGGGAAACGGTCCATATTTCTCCTCACAGCTTCTTTGAGTCTTTTTGTTTCGGTTTCATACATTTCAGCAAGATCGAAATCGAGCATAACGCGTTGTCCGCGTATTTCATAAATTTTGTTTTGAATACGTTGTAATTCCATAGCGATTTTTTGATAATTTGATGATTGTCTTTTCCGTTTTTAAAGATATGATATTCAATTTAATACTGTTGAATAATTTTCATTTTATCCATATTTTGGTTATTTATTCAACTTGTAGGAAAAGATCATAAAACAAATTCTAAAATTGGCTATTGAGCATTGCTCTGTATAACTCTCTTTTATCTCAGCGTAAATGGTGAAATAATTATTGCACCGAGATTCACAGAGAAAAATATGGTTAAAAATATTTTTTAATTATTGAAGAATGAATAACAACTACAATTGCCATATAATATTTGGCTAAAGCCAATTTGGAATTCAACATTTTCCCGCCAGCTAAAGCAGGCGGCAATTAAAAAACATTATAAATTAGGAAAAAGAATTGAATTGTCAGAGGCTTCAGCCCAATGTCATTAAGTTAAGACTTTAATACCCTTTTTTGTCCTTCCGAGGTACGAGGAATCTCATAACGATAGCCGGTTTGATGCGATTCCTCCTTTGTCGGAATGACAAATATTTCCTTAACTTAATGACATTGGGCTTCAGCCGGTGGAAATAGAAACAGATTAGATACATCAAATTATCTTTAGCCAAACTTAATCTGTTAGCTTTTTTTATCAATATTTCATTATTTATTCAATTTGCGTTAGTGATTGAAGCGGAAATCCTTTTTTGAGGCTTTTTTTTGCCGATAAAAAGATTGCAGCGGAAAGCACGCCCCGCCAGCTGGCGGGGAACGCCTAAAAAATTAACTTATTTTCTTTACTTTTTTGAATAAAACCGCTCAAATTTCAACCAAAAATAAGTCGGTATTTTTTTACAATTTATAAAATGATATTTTCAATAAAATCCGTAATTTCGCACACTAATTGATTTAAGGGCATAAAATGAGCAAAAAATTTAGAGAATATAAAGGATTGGACCTCACCAAAGTAGCGGAAGAGACTTTAGCGTTTTGGGACGCGGAACATATTTTCGAAAAAAGCATTAGCACACGAGACGAGAATAAATCTTTTGTATTTTATGAAGGACCACCATCGGCAAACGGATTGCCGGGAATTCACCACGTAATGGCCCGCGCCATAAAAGATATTTTTTGCCGTTACAAAACACAGCAGGGATTTCAGGTAAAACGAAAAGCTGGCTGGGATACGCACGGTTTGCCAATTGAATTGGGTGTAGAAAAAGAATTGGGAATTACCAAAGAAGATATCGGCACAAAAATTTCGGTTGAAGCATATAACGAAGCTTGTAAAAATGCCGTAATGCGCTATACCGATGTTTGGAACGATTTAACCAAACGCATTGGTTATTGGGTGGATATGGAAGATCCGTATGTGACTTACAAACCAAAATACATGGAAACTGTTTGGTGGTTGTTGGCGCAATTGTATAAAAAAGGATTGATTTACAAAGGATATACCATTCAGCCTTATTCGCCAAAAGCAGGAACGGGGTTGAGTTCGCACGAATTAAACCAACCGGGAACGTATCAGGACATTACAGACACAACGGTTGTTGCGCAATTTAAAGTCCTATCCCCAGCCCTTTCCGAAGGAAAGGGAGTTTTACAGGATTTAATAATTCATCCCTTTGGGAAGGATTTAGGATGGGACAATACTTATTTATTGGCCTGGACAACAACGCCTTGGACATTGCCATCAAACACTGCACTTACGGTTGGAAAAAAGATTGATTATGTCTTGGTGAAATCTTTCAACCAATATACGTTTGAGCCGATCAGCGTAATTTTGGCAAAAGCGTTGGTTGGGAAACAGTTTGGAAAAGTATTTTTTAATAGTTCAAGTGATACTTATTTTAAAGAATTATTGTTGTCAAGTGACTCTTTGGATAAGTTTCAAAAAGGGGTTAACGAGAAAATTGATAATTTGACATTGAATATAAAAAAGGCCACTCATCCTGATTTAGTAACAAAAAGGATCGAATTTTTAGGCTCAATTAGAAATAAAATACCCTATTTTATTGCTGGAGAATGCAAAGGCGCCGATTTGGTTGGTTTAAGATATGAGCAATTGATGCCTTATGCGCTTCCGTATAAAAATGCGGAAAATGCTTTTAGGGTTATTTCGGGTGATTTTGTGACTACCGAAGACGGTACAGGAATTGTGCACACAGCGCCAACTTTTGGGGCCGATGATGCGATGGTTGCAAAACAGGCAGTGCCGGAAGTGCCGCCAATGTTGGTATTGGATGACAATGGGAATCCGGTTCCGCTGGTAGATTTACAGGGAAGATTCACCAAACATATGGGCGAATATGCCGGGAAATATGTAAAAAACGAATATTATGAGGATGGCGAAGCGCCAGAGCGCTCGTTAGATGTTGAAATTGCGATTCAATTAAAAGAAGAAAACAAAGCTTTTAACGTTGAAAAATACAAACACAGTTATCCGCATTGCTGGAGAACAGACAAGCCGGTTTTATATTATCCGTTAGATTCCTGGTTTATAAAAGTGACCGACAAACGCGATCGTATGTTCGATTTGAACAATACCATTAACTGGAAACCGAAATCAACTGGTGAAGGACGTTTTGGAAACTGGCTAAAAAACGCCAACGACTGGAACTTGTCACGCTCCCGTTACTGGGGAATTCCTTTGCCAATTTGGAGAACGGAAGACGGAACCGAAGAAATTTTTATCGGTTCGGTGGAAGAATTGATGACAGAAATGAAAAAATCTGTTGCAGCCGGACAAATGAAAGCCACTATTTTTGCCGATTTTGAAGTGGGAAATATGAGCGAAGAAAACTATGATAAAATCGACTTGCATAAAAATGTGGTTGATGAGATTGTCTTGGTTTCGGCCTCTGGAAAACCAATGAAACGCGAAGCGGATTTGATTGACGTTTGGTTTGATTCTGGTTCGATGCCTTATGCACAATGGCATTATCCATTTGAAAATAAAGAGTTAATAGACAATAATAAATTCTTTCCGGCCGATTTTATTGCGGAAGGCGTTGACCAAACCAGGGGTTGGTTTTATACGCTTCATGCCATTTCAACGATGGTTTTTGATTCCGTGGCGTACAAAAATGTGGTATCAAATGGATTGGTGTTGGATAAGGACGGCAAAAAAATGTCGAAACGATTGGGAAATGCAGTCGACCCTTTTGAAACCATGGACAAATACGGTGCAGATGCCACACGTTGGTACATGATTGTAAATGCGAATCCGTGGGACAATTTAAAATTTGATTTGGAAGGCATTGATGAGGTTCGAAGAAAATTCTTCGGAACCATTTACAATACGTATTCGTTTTTTGCTTTGTATGCCAATTTGGATAATTTTTCCTATTCCGAAGAAGAAATCGCCATAAATGAAAGACCGGAAATTGACCGTTGGATTTTATCTGAACTGAATACCTTGGTAAAAAATACAGAAAGTTTTTATGAAGATTATGAGCCAACAAAAGTGGCCCGCGCCATTCAGGATTTTGTTTCAGAAAATTTAAGCAACTGGTTTGTGCGATTAAGCAGAAGACGTTTTTGGAAAGGCGATTACGAAAAGGACAAAGTTTCGGGCTATCAAACGCTTTATACTTGCCTGTTGACCGTAGCAAAATTGAGCGCTTCAATTGCCCCATTTTTTATGGACAATCTTTACAAAGATTTAACAAATGTTTCTGAAAAAGAAAAATTTGAATCCGTACATTTGGCCACTTTTCCGACGTATGATAAAAGTTTAGTTGACAATAAGTTAGAACACAAAATGCAACAGGCTCAAAAAATAGCCTCTATGGTTTTATCATTGCGTAAAAAAGAAATGATAAAAGTGCGTCAGCCCTTGCAAAGAATTATGATTCCGGTGTTAAACGATGAGGAAAGAGAGGAAATTTTAGCGGTGGCAGATTTGATAAAATCGGAAGTGAACGTGAAAGAAATTGAATTGATTGATGATGCTTCGGGAATCGTGGTGAAAACCATAAAACCTAATTTTAAGGTGTTGGGGCCAAGGTTTGGAAAAGATATGAAAATGATCTCAGAAGCCATTCAAAATTTAACACAAAATGAAATAGCGATTGTTGAAAAACAGCAAGAAATATCGTTGGTAATAAATGAGAAAGTCGTAACTTTAAAACTTGACGAAGTAGAAATTATTTCTCAGGATATTGAAGGATGGCTGGTGGCCAACCAAGGAGGTTTAACCGTGGCATTAGACATCACAATTACCGATGATTTACGAATGGAAGGCAATGCTAGAGAGCTGGTAAACAGGGTACAGAATTTGCGTAAAGATTCGGGATTGGAAGTTACTGACAAAATAATATTAGTTATTGAAAAAAATGATATATTAGGGCGTTCAATTGCAGCGAACGAACATTATATTAAAACCGAAACATTAACAAAAGAACTCGTTTTTGTGGATGAATTAGAAAATGGAACAGAAATTGCCTTTGACGATGTGCAAACGAAAATATTAATAAAGAAAAATTAAGTTATGGAGGAAAATAACAGATACTCAGATAAAGACTTGGCAGAATTTAAAGAATTAATTTTGCAGAAGAAAGCGCGTGCCGAAGAAGATTTGGCGCTTTTAAAAAGCATTTTTAAAAACGACAGCGATAACGGAACGGATGATACTTCGCCTACATTTAAAGCTTTTGAAGAAGGTTCAGAAACTATGTCAAAAGAAGCAAATGTTCAATTGGCCATTCGCCAGGAAAAGTTTATTCGCGACTTAAAAAATGCCTTGCAGCGCATTGAAAACAAAACCTACGGAATTTGCCGTGTAACCGGTAAATTAATCCAAAAGGAACGTTTAAAATTAGTGCCACATGCAACATTGAGCATTGAGGCCAAAAATATGCAACAATAATAAAAAGTATATACTATTGCGAAGCTTCATTTCGTTGAAGCTTCGTCTTTTTACTACGCTTAAATAAAATCCACTACCGTTGAAAAAACCCATTATCATCATCATTTTAATATTGTTAATTGATCAAATTAGCAAAATATATATAAAAACCAATTTTTTGTATGGTGAAGAGGTGGTTGTATTCGATTGGTTTCGCATTCATTTTATTGAGAATAACGGGATGGCATGGGGCGCTGAATTTGGTGGCAGAACCGGTAAATTGTTTTTAACGATATTTAGGTTATTTGCCATTGTTGGGATAGGATACTGGCTGTATAGCTCCGTTAAAAAAAATGCGCCAACTATTTTAATTGTGGCTATTTCTTTAATTTTTGCCGGCGCCATGGGAAATATTATTGATTCTGTTTTTTACGGAGTTATTTTTGATACGCCAAGAAACGCTGTTGCCACAATGTTTGCTGAAAAACCCTACGGGACCTTATTTCACGGCAAAGTGGTAGATATGCTTTATTTTCCTATTTGGAGCGGTGATTTGCCAAGTTGGTTGCCTTTTTGGGGCGGAAAACCCTTCACTTTTTTCAACGCAATTTTTAACATTGCCGATGCCTCAATTTCCACGGCGGTCGGTATTTTGATTTTCTTCAACAAAAAAGCATTCCCGCATGAGAATGAAGAAGAAATTGCATAAAATTTTATAGATTTTTATTGATGATTGTTAATCGATAATCCTTTTTATGATGAATAAATGACCTTGAATGATTGTTTATTTCGTCTTAAAAATCGATAAAATTTAACATCATAAAAGAAAATTACAAATTCAATAAAAATCTGTAATTTTATTTTTTTAAAATCACAGCACTTTTTGGAATTAGAAATTCAAATAAAAACTTTGCCGTCGCTTCCCGGTGTTTATCAGTATTTTGATAAAAACGGGACTATTTTATATGTTGGAAAAGCCAAGAATCTTAAGAAAAGGGTTTCATCGTACTTCAATAAAACCCACGAAAACGGAAAAACCAATGTATTGGTCAAGAAAATTGTGACCATAGAGCATATTGTTGTGTATACGGAAACCGACGCTTTGTTGCTGGAAAACAATTTGATAAAAAAATACCAGCCACGCTACAATGTGATGCTGAAAGATGACAAAACCTATCCGTGGATATGCATTAAAAAGGAAAGATTTCCGCGTATTTTTTTAACAAGGAATGTAATAAAAGACGGATCTGAATATTACGGACCTTATCCTTCTGTAAAAATGGCCAAAGCCTTGCTTGATTTGATTAAGGAATTGTACCAATTGCGCTCGTGCAGCTACGATTTAAGCGAAAAAAATATTGAAACCAAAAAATATTCCGTTTGTCTCGATTTTCATATAGGAAACTGCAAAGGACCTTGCGAAAATCTTCAAACGGAAGAAAATTACAATACCGACATTAATGCCATAAGGAATATTGTGAAGGGGAATTTCAAGGAATCCATCCAGCAGTTTTATGATATGATGATGTATTATTCAAATGAAATGGAGTTTGAAGAAGCACAAAAAATTAAGGAGAAAATCGATGTTTTGGCCAATTATCAGTCGAAATCTACCGTTGTAAATCCGTCCATCACCAATGTCGATGTTTTTTCCATTATTTCAGATGAAAGCTTTAGTTATGTCAACTTTTTCAAAATAATTAATGGCGCCATCATTCAATCTCACACCGTTGAAATTAAAAAGAAATTAGACGAAACCGACAAAGAATTATTGGAACTGGCCATTATTGAAATCAGACAGCGATTTAATTCGCAATCGAACGAAGTTTATGTGCCTTTCGAAGTTGATTTGGGAGAAAACATAAAGGTAACGGTTCCTAAACTTGGGGATAAGAAACGTATTGTAGATTTGAGCTTGCGAAACGCCAAGTATTACCGGCAAGAGCAGTTTAAACAATTAAAAATTGTGGATCCCGACAGGCATGTGAACCGAATTATGGCGCAAATGAAGAAAGATTTGAGATTAAGTGCCGAACCAAGATACATTGAATGTTTTGACAATTCAAATATACAGGGAACAAATCCGGTGGCGGCCTGTGTGGTATTCAAAAATGGAAAGCCCAGTAAAAAGGATTACAGGCATTTTAATATTAAAACGGTTGAAGGGCCAGATGATTTTGCTTCTATGGAAGAAGTTGTTTTCAGAAGGTATAAAAGATTGCAGGAGGAAGGACAAGAATTACCGCAGTTAATTGTTGTTGACGGCGGTAAAGGGCAACTGTCATCTGCTGTAAAAAGCTTGGATATTTTGGGACTTCGGCATAAAATAGCCATTATTGGCATTGCCAAACGTTTGGAAGAGATTTATTATCCGAATGATTCAGTGCCCTTATATTTAAATAAAACTTCGGAAACTTTAAAAATTATTCAGCAATTGCGCGATGAAGCGCACCGATTTGGGATTACACATCATCGAAACAAAAGAATTAAAAGTTTGCTGGTTAATGAATTAGAACAAATTTCCGGGATTGGTAAACAAACTATTGTATCTTTATTAAAACATTTTAAATCGTTAAAAAGAGCGGAGTTGGCGACTTTAGAATCTTTAGAGCAGGCTTTGGGAAAATCTAAAGCCGAAATTATATATAATTATTTTCAAAAAAATAAAAGTTGATGAAGAGAATTTTTTTACTTGCTTTTATATTTTCGATAACATTTTCATTTTCACAGGAAGTGGTTGAAAAAAAAGACGTAAAAGTTGGACTTGTGCTCAGCGGCGGCGGTGCAAAAGGATTTGCTCATGTGGCAGTTTTAAAAGTTTTGGAAGAAGCAGGCGTGCGCATAGATTATATTGGCGGAACCAGTATGGGCGCCATTATTGGCGGACTGTATGCTTCTGGTTATAGCGCTGACCAGCTCGACTCTATTATTAAAATAACAAATTTTAATAAAATTTTGACCGACAATTTGCCTAGGAAGTCAAAACCTTTTTATGATAAAGAGCATAGCGAAAAATACATACTAAACATCCCTATAAAAAACAGCAAAGTTGGAATGCCTACTGCACTGTCGAATGGGCAAAATGTACTTAATTTATTGACTAGTTTAACGCAACACGTAAATAGCATCAATGATTTTAGCAAGTTGCCAATCCCATTTGTTTGCATTGCCACCAATTTGGAAACGGGCAAAGAAGAGGTTTTAAATAAAGGATTTTTGCCGGAAGCCATCTTGGCAAGCGGCGCCTTTCCAACATTGTTGGCGCCAGTTGAAATTGACGGAAAGTTACTGACAGATGGCGGCGTTACCAATAATTTTCCGGTTGAACAAGTGAAAGCTATGGGAGCCGACGTTATTATTGGTGTTGACATACAAAGCGGATTGGAAAATAAGGAACAATTAAGTTCAGCTGTAAAAATATTGAATCAAATTGTTGGTTTTCAAATGTATCAATCAATGGAGCATAAATATGACAGTTTGGACTTGGTGATAAAGCCCAGTTTGAAATTGTATAATGTGATTTCTTTTGATAAAGCCAAAGAAATTATGCTAGAAGGTGAACAAGCCGCACGTGAAAAGTTTAGCGAATTTAAAGCTATAGCAGCAAGGCAGGTTCATCATGAAAATCAAAAAATTGATTTGGATCAAATTAAGGAATTTAGCATAAAGGGAATTAATATTGATGGGAACAACCACTATACGCGCGCCTATATTGTTGGAAAACTTAATATAAAATACAATGAAATAACAGATTATGGAAAAGTGGTTTCGGGCATTAACAATTTATCGGCCACCAGTAATTTTGAATATGTTCAATATCAAATTATTCATGAAAGTGACGGCTGTATTTTAAATCTTAAGGTGAAAGAGAACCATGTATCAAATTTTTTAAAACTGGGTGGGCATTATGATGATTTATATAAAACTGCAATTTTGTTAAATTACACCACAAAACATATTTTGGCCAACAATGATATGTTATCGACCGATTTAATATTGGGTGACAATTTGCGGTATAACTTTGATTACTTTATTGACAATGGATTTTACTGGAGTTTTGGAATAAAATCAAGATATAATAACTTTACTGCAAACGTTAAATTTGATGAAGCAAACATCAATAAAATAAATTTAAATTATCAGGATTTTACCAATCAAATATATGTACAGACGGTATTTGGCAGGAAATTCGCCATTGGTGCCGGCGGCGAATTCAAAAGAATTAAAGTGTTTTCCGAAACCATTTCTTCTTTAAATAGTGAAGCCGAAAAAACCAGTGGAAAACTCATTTTCGACAAGTCTAATTATTTGAATTTAATAGCATATTTGAAAATTGACACGTATGATAAAAAATATTTTCAAAAGGAAGGCGCTTATTTAGATGTTGATTTTAGATGGTATTTAACATCTTCTGACTATAACAAAAATTTTGTGTCCTTTTCTCACTTAAAAGGAAAAATTGGTTTTGCACATACTTTTTTTGGCAAGTTAACGACACACTTCGTTTCTGAGGCAGGAATTACTATTGGTGAAAATGTGAATAGGGTTTTAGATTATAATGTTGGAGGCTATGGGAAAAATTTTATAAATACTTTTATTCCTTTTAACGGTTACGATTACGCCTCACTAAATGGAGATTCTTTTTTGCGGTCAACTTTTACATTTAGATATGAGTTTTTGCCGAAAAATTATTTTCAGGCAACCGCAAATTATGCGAGAGTTGGAAGTGATTTATTTAATGAAGGAAGAATTTTTGAAAACACGAAGTCTGGCTATATGCTTGGATATGGATTGGATACCTTTTTGGGCCCCATTGAATTTAATTATACCTGGTCACCTGATCACAGCGAGAATTATTGGTATTTTAACGTTGGGTATTGGTTTTAAAAAAAAGTCCTGCAAAATTTTGCAGGACTTTTTCGATATTGATGCCTTATTTAGTCAATTATTTTACCTTCATTGTCGGTAAAATCAAATCTTAAATATTGGTAGGTAATTCTAGGTAAAATTTTAATCCACTTTTTATATTTTAAATACCATCGCATTTGAATTGACGGAAATCCTTTTTTTAAATAAGCTACAATAAAAGGATGTGTGTTTAAAGTAATATTTACGTGTGTTTTTGAGCTGACAAGTCTTTCAAGTTCTGATTCAATTTTATCCAATAAAATAATTGGAGACTCAACTTCGCCAACACCGCTAGGGTTAGGCTCTTGCGTTTTTATAACCATTTCTGGCCTTACGCGTTGTCTTGTAATTTGAATCAATCCAAATTTACTTGGAGGCAATATTTTGTGTTTTGTTTTGTCAAACTCCATTTCGGCCTTCAAATGGTCAAATAATTTTTGTCTGTGCTCGGGCGTGCTCATATCAATAAAATCAACAACAATGATGCCTCCCATATCTCTCAATTGTAATTGTCTTGCAATCTCTGAAGCTGCAATTAAATTTACCTCAAGTGCGGTGTCGGCTTGTGTGTTGGCTTTGTTTGAACGATTGCCGCTGTTTACGTCAATTACGTGAAGTGCTTCGGTATGTTCAATAACCAAATAAGCTCCTTTGCTCATAGAAACTGTTCGTCCGAATGATGTTTTTATTTGGCGTTCAATTCCGTGTTTTTCAAAAATAGGAACTTGTGACTTGTATAATTGCACGATAGACTCTTTTTTAGGCGCGATTTCTTGTAAATACTCTTTAATTTCTAAATACAGAATTTCGTCATTAGTTACAATACTTGTAAACGAATCATTAAACAAATCTCTTAAAATTGAAGAGGCTCTGTTTAATTCACTTAAAACTTTAACGGGTGCTTGTTGTGCTTTAACGGTAACAATTTGTTTGCACATAGCCACCCATCGTTCTAAAGAATTTTGAAGATCTTTATCCAATTCTGCAACTTTTTTATTTTCGGCTACAGTTCGGATAATAACGCCAAAACCTTTAGGTTTAATGCTTTTGATCAGTCTTTTTAATCGTTCTTTTTCTTCGGGATCATTTATTTTTTGAGAAACTGAAACCCTGTCGGAAAAAGGAACCAACACCAAATATCTACCCGCAATGGATATCTCTGAACTCATCCGCGGACCTTTGGTAGATATAGGCTCTTTTACAATTTGCACTAATAAATTTTGACCAGTTTTTAGCACATCAACGATACTTCCGTTTTTGTCGATATCCTTTTCTAGTTGAAAATTCTTTAATGTGAAATCTTTAATTTTACCTGTAGTTATACCTTTTATAAATTTATTTAAGGACAGTAATTGGGCTCCTAAATCGTGATAATGCAAAAATCCGTCTTTTTCATAACCTACATCAACAAATGATGCATTTAAACCAGATAGAACTTTGCCAATTCTAGCTAAAAAAATATCTCCTACAGAGAATTTATTGCTATTGGATTCGTTGTTTAGTGCTGTTAATCTACCATCTTTTAATAAGGCAAAATCAATATCAGAGAAGTTTGATCTAATTATTAATTCTGTTTTCACTCTGAATTGTTTTGTGTTCAAATAAAAAATATGTGAACGATTTATACTAAGTTTTACAGGGTAATATACCCAACAATATTTGCATAAACTGCAAATATTTATTTCAATGAACTTTTAAAATTGAAAAGAAAAAAGTAAGCCAAGCTTACTTTTTCTTTTTATGTCTGTTTGCTCTTGCTCTTTTTTTGCGTTTGTGAGTCGATATTTTCGCCCTCTTTCTTTTTTTACCGCTTGGCATAATTAAAAAGTTGTTTTTAAATTAATAAATATTTTTAACCTACAGTTACGTTGGTTATACTGCTACCTTACTTTTAACACCTTCTACAAATATTTTTGCGGGCTTAAATGAGGGAATGTTGTGAGCCGGAATTTTAATTGTGGTGTTTTTTGAAATGTTTCTTCCAGTTTTTTCAGCTCTTGTTTTAATAATAAAACTTCCAAAGCCTCTTAAATAAACATTGTCTCCTTTTTCTAAGGAATTTTTCACTTCTTCCATGAACGCTTCAACAGTTGCTAAAACATCTGCTTTTTCTATTCCAGATTTATCTGCAATATTTGATACGATTTCTGCTTTCGTCATTTTTAATATGGGTTATATGTTAATATAAAATTAAGACGGCAAATATATGATATAATAATGAAATTCAAAAAGTTAATTCACTAAAATTTAATTAATTAAAAGATGTATCATTGTATTTTATAAAAAACCCAATGATTTTCTCTAAACAATTAACATACTGGTATTTACATAATAAAAGAAATCTGCCTTGGCGAGCCACAACCAATCCGTACACCATTTGGCTGTCTGAAATTATTTTGCAGCAAACGCGCGTCGACCAGGGAATGTCGTATTATTTTAAGTTTATTGAAAATTTCCCAACAGTATATGATTTGGCGGCTGCATCAGAAGAGCAGGTGTTAAAACTTTGGCAGGGATTGGGTTATTATTCCAGAGCCAGAAACTTGCATTTTTCTGCAAAATTCATTGTTGATGAACTTAAGGGAGAATTTCCTTCAACGTATAAAGACCTCTTAAAGCTTAAAGGCGTTGGTGATTATACAGCTTCCGCAATTGCTTCCATCTGTTTTAATGAGCCAACGGCGGTTGTTGACGGAAATGTTTATCGTGTTTTGGCTCGGTATTTTGGAATTGACACCTCCATAAATTCTTCCGCAGGAATTAAAATATTTAAGCATTTGGCGCAAGAACTTATTGATAAAAAAAATCCTGGCACACACAACCAGGCAATGATGGAATTTGGCGCATTGATGTGCAAGCCCAGCAATCCGGATTGTAATATTTGTCCGTTAAACAACAGTTGTTTTGCCTTATCAAAAAACAAGGTAAAAGAACTTCCGGTTAAAGAAAAGAAAGCCAAAATTAAAACAAGGCATTTTAATTATTTGGTTATTCAATCAAGTGATCAGAAAACTAAAATTGTAAAGCGGGAAACAGGAATTTGGAAAAATCTTTATGAGTTTCCGCTGATAGAAACAATCGATATTATTGATGAAAAACAACTTGTTGAACATAAAATATATAAGGAATTGTTTTGTGATTCAGCCGCAACAGTTTCGCTTTTTGATGAAGAAGTGCTTGTGCATAAATTAACACATCAACATATTTACGCCAAATTTTGGGTGGTAAACACCACTGTTTCAGACCGTTTTTCAATTCCGTGGAACACTGTTAAAAAATATCCTGTGCCAGCGTTGATTGATAATTTTTTAAATCGCTATAAATCTGACTCTTTTTTTTAGTACTTTTGTTTCATAATTGATACTTAAAAAATGGCTGGGACAATAAATAAAGTAATACTGATAGGGCATTTGGGTGATGAGGTCAAAATGCATTATTTTGAAGGCGGAAATTCTATTGGCCGATTTCCCATTGCTACAAACGAAGCCTATACAAACAAGCAAACTGGTGAAAAAGTCACCACAACGGAATGGCATAATATTGTTGTCAGAAATAAATTGGCCGAAATTTGCGAAAAATATTTATCCAAAGGTGATAAAGTGTATGTTGAAGGCCGCATAAAAACAAGACAATGGGAAGGTGAAGACGGAACTAAAAGATATACCACAGAAATTCACGTGGTGGATATGACTTTCTTAACCACCAAAAATGAATTGAATGCGCCAGCTCCCCAAATGGATGCAAAACCATTGGAATCTTCAAGTCAAGAAATAGCCAAAAATGAACCGGAAGAGGATGATTTGCCATTCTAAAGTTTAATTAAATTTATGTAAGTTGGATCCTGAACCCACGTTTTTATCTATTCTATTGACTGCCGCTTTTTTATCAAAAGCACTTAGTATTGTTATACTTATTTTATTGCTCATACTTTCCGCTTTAATTTCTGGTGCCGAAGTTGCCTTTTTTTCACTTTCACATACAGATCTGAATAGGGCCGCCGAATCAAAATCGAGCAAAGAAAAAGCAGTGGTTACATTGCTTGAAAGACCCAAAAAATTGTTGGCCACCATATTGGTTTCAAACAATTTTATCAATATTTTAATTGTGTTGATTTTTGCTTATATAGGCGATTTTTTATTTGCCGAAATAGCTTCTGCTTTATTGAAATTTTTGATTGAAGTTGTTTTAATTACTTTTTTAATTTTACTTTTTGGAGAAGTTTTACCCAAATTGTATGCTTCAAGAAATTCATTAAAGTTTGCGGCAATTATGGCCTATCCTCTCAAAGTTTTAGTGTCAATGCTTTCATTTGTCAGTTTTCCGTTGTTGGGTTTGACCAATATTATTGAGAAAAAACTTGGAAAGCAGAAATCGAGTTTTTCGGTTGAAAAATTATCACAGGCCTTTGGGCTTACATCTAACGAAACCACAACCAAAGACGACCAAAAAATATTACGTGGAATTGTAAGTTTCGGAAATACGGAAACAGGACAAATTATGACGCCCCGCATTGACATTTTTGCACTTTCAAAAGACGAAACTTATGAAAATGTGGTGGCAAAAATTGTGAACGAAGGTTTTTCTAGAAATCCTGTTTACGACGAAAATATTGATGAAATCATAGGCGTTTTATACGCCAAGGATTTATTGCCTTATATTGATGTCAAAAATTTTGAGTGGCAAAAATTAATCAGAGAACCTTATTTTGTTCCGGAAAATAAAAAACTGGACGATTTGCTGAAGGAATTTCAGGAAAAGAAAAATCATTTGGCCATTGTTGTTGATGAATATGGAGGCACAAGCGGCATTGTTACCCTGGAAGATGTGATTGAAGAAATTGTGGGCGATATTAGCGATGAATATGACCAGGATGATGCGCCTTATACGATGATTGATGAAAACAATTTTTTGTTTGACGGAAAAATAAATTTAAAAGATTTTTATAAAATTCTAGAAATAGAAGACAATTATTTATTTGAAGAAAATAAGGGAGAATCTGAAACTTTGGCCGGCTTTATTTTAGAAATTCACGGAAGATTCCCAAGAAAGCAAGAGATAATTTCTTTTTTTGAATATACCTTTAAAGTTGAGCTTATGGACAAAAAAAGAATAAAACAGGTAAAAGTGAGCATTGACCGGGCGTTTGTAAATGAGTAAAATGAGAAAATTTTGTACAATCTTTTTTTTGGCATTTATAGTGTTCTCCTGCAAAAATGAAACGTTGCCAAAACCTGCTCCTTACTTAAAGCTCAAGTATCCGGAAGCAACTTATAAGAAAATTGAATCCGACGGCCCTTTTTCGTTTGAAATTTCGAACCAAGCTAAAATCAACTTCAAAAACAAGAATTGGGTTAGTATTGAATATCCGCAATTAAAAGCGACAATCCATATAACTTATCGGCCAGTAAATAACGATTTAGACGAAATTTTGAAGGAAGTTGAAAAATTAACTTTTGAACATACCATAAAAGCCGATGTTATTAATGCAGTTCCCTATGAAAACTTAGAAAAAAGGGTTTTCGCAAAATTGTATAATATTGAAGGAAGCGTTGCCACAAATATACAATTTAGGGCAACCGATAGCGTGAATCATGTGCTTTCCGGAGCTTTGTATTTTTATTCACGTCCAAACTTTGATTCTATTGTGCCTGCCATAAAATATGTTGAAAAAGACATCATTCATTTAATTGAAACACTGGAATGGAAAAATCAACAGTAAATAATTTTAAATACACAAAAATCATAAGAATTTGGTTGATCATTGGTTTGATTATGTTAATTGGACAAGTGGTGATAGGAGGTATTACCCGCTTAACGGGATCGGGGCTTTCCATAACCAAATGGGACATTATCACGGGCGTTATTCCGCCTTTAAACGTCGAAGATTGGGAAAATGAATTCGAGCTTTATAAAGAAACACCGCAATTCCATAAAATTAATTCAACATTTACCCTGCAAGATTTTAAATTTATTTATTTCTGGGAATATTTTCACCGGCTTTGGGTGCGTTCGCTCGGCTTTGTTTTTTTAATTCCTTTTATCATTTTTGCGGTTAAAAAGCAACTCGATTTTTACTTGATAAAGCGGTTGGGCATCGTTATTTTGTTAACCATATTAACCGCTTCAGCTGGCTGGATAATGGTGCAAAGCGGCTTGGTAAACAGGCCTTGGGTAAATGCGTATAAACTCACCATTCATTTCACCTTGGCGGTTTTAGTGGTGTGGGCGATGGTTAAAACGGTGTCCGATGTTTATTTATTGGGAAGCAAATCCCTTATTCCTTCAAAAAAAATAGTTTCTTATGTTATAGGCATTGCATTTGTGCAAATGATTGTTGCTGGTGTTATGGCGGGAATGCGCGCCGGATTGTATTATCCTACCTGGCCTGATATGAACGGAGAATTTGTTCCCGGCGTTTTGCTAAATTCTACAAATTGGGATTGGCACAATATGATTAATTACGACTCTTATTTATTTGCACCGGCTTTAATTCAGTTTACGCACAGAATGCTGGCTTATATGTTGGCGGTTGGAACAATTTATCTATTTTTTAAATTAAGATACGCAGTAGAAGAAGCTTCTAAAAAATGGCTAAACAGCACTTTAATATTGGTTTGGGTTCAAATTTTATTAGGAATTTTGACTGTTTTAAATGTTGAAGGTAAAATTCCGTTATTTTTTGGCGTAAGCCACCAATTGATAGGTTTGCTATATTTTATGGGTTTGTTATTTTTGTACGACTCTTTAAGAAAACAAAAGGCATAAAAAAAAGCTTCAGTAGTCTGAAGCTTTTAGTTTCTTAAAAGAAAAAAGTGTTACTCAGCAGCTGGAGTTTCTTCAACTGTAACAGCTACAGTATCAACAGCTACTTCAACTTCTACAGCTGGAGCTTCTTCTACAGTTACTTCAACTGCAGGTACTTCTTCTTTAGGTGTTTCTTTACAAGAAACAGCAAAAACGCTTACAAAAAGTGCAATTGCTATAAAAAATTTAAATTGTTTCATTTTTTGATATGATTTTATTGTTGGTGCAAATTAACAACAAATTTATTAATTATAAAAAAAAATATTATTTATTTTCATCAAATGCCTTAATTTCTTCAATTTCAGTAATTTTAGTGGCTTTATATAAAGCGCCTCCGCCAATTCCGACAATCTTTTTTGCAATATCTTCCTTGCTTATTTTATTTTCATCATAAGTAAATTGTCCTACTTTGTCCTCAAAACTTACTTTTGAGTAGGTAACGCCTTTGGTTTTTGATAATTTAGACTCAATTGTCTTTGCGCAGCCTATTTCACAAGTCATTCCTTCTATTTCGACTTCAATGGTTTTATAATTGGCGGCAACTTCTTGTTTTTCAATTCCTGATTTTTCAATGGAATCCTGTTTTTTGGCGTCATTGCAGGAAAATAAAAAAAAGGCTAGTGCTAAAATTGAAATTGAAGTTTTCATAATTTATTACTTTTTAAGTGGTTGCGCAAAGTTAAAACTATTAAATTTAAATCCGAATATTTATGCCATTTTTGCATTTTATTTTTAGAATGAAAAACAAAAAATTACGCTGGATTTATTTAATTGTGCTTTCATTAATTTGGGGAAGTTCCTTTATTTTAATGAAAAAAGCTTTAATTGGCCTTACGCCAGTCCAAGTTGGGGCATTAAGAATAACAATCACCGCAGTTTTTTTATTGCTTATTGGGTTTAGCCGATTGCTTAAAATTGAAAAGAGACATTGGAAATATTTAATCCTAAATGCCTTATTGGGTTCTTTTTTTCCGGTTTTCTTATTTGCTTTTGCGCTTCAATATATCGATAGCTCCATTGCTTCAATTTTAAATGCTTTAACGCCTTTAAATACCTTGCTTTTTGGCGCGATGGTATTTGGGTTTGCTTTTAAAAGAAGGCAGCTTATAGGTGTTTTAATTGGGTTTGTTGGAACAGCAATGCTTATTATGGAAGGCGCTCAAATTCACCCAGAAAATGAATATTTGTATATGGGATTTGTGATTATAGCCTCTGTTGGCTATGCATTTAATGTAAATCTTATCAAAAAATATTTACACGATTTGGACGCTTTGAGCATCACTGTGGGGATTTTTGCAGTTTTAATTGTTCCGGCAGCTATTGTATTGTGGTTTTCCGGCTTTTTTCTGTCTGTTGAAATAAATCAGGTCACTGCTTCTTCATTGGTTTATGTGTCGATATTGGCGGTGGTTGGCACCGGTATTGCAACCATTATGTTTAACCGTTTAATCCAGCTATCAACGCCGGTATTTTCATCTTCCGTAACTTATTTAATTCCAATTGTTGCCATCACTTGGGGAATTTTAGATGGAGAGAAAATTTCATTTCTGCAATTCTTTTCGGGTTTGATAATTTTGGTTGGCGTATATCTTGCCAATAAAGCCAAATAAAAAACGGCCCAATTTCTTGAGCCGTTTTCAATAATTGTAATTAAATTTTGATTTATTTAAAGAAAATCAGCTTCTGCAACGCCTTCATTTACTTTGGCGCCTATTAATTTAAATTCTACTGTTTGCGGACCGAAACTTCCAGTTTTTGTTCCAGGGAATTTTATTCCGTTAAATTCTTTGTAATTGCCAAAAGTCGCTTCCTGATTTTGGGTTTGGCCTTGCATGGTGATCACTTGCAATTCTTTTACTTTTAATCCGCTGGCAACATCAAAATAAACCGATGATGAAACAATTTCGCCTTTGGTTGTTATTACATAAGCATCTTTGCCGTCAACAATTTCAATGCCTGATAGTTTAGAATTTTCGTTGTTTAACAATCCCATTTCTAAAAATGTTCCGATGGTGTAAGTCATTTCCCCCGACATTTGTGGAGGTAATGGCTGTTTGTTCATAAACACGCCTGCATCAGACATCACAACTTTCATCATTACATTACCACCCATACTGGTTTCATTGGCATATTTTGTTGAAGTTCTTTTTTCGGTGGATACAATAACACTTCCCATAGCATTGGCTTCATAAGTCGCCAAAGTGCTTTTTAAAGCTTTCACTTTAGCTGCACCGCCAATTGCATTAAAAAAATTGTCTAAAACTGTTAGCTTGGTAACTCCGGCAGGAATTGGTTTTGACATTTCCGGTTTTGAAGCGGCGTTTGATTCTTTATCAAAATAATTGATGGCGTAAGGCAGTTTTTCAAGGTTTGGTAGCGCATCCAAAGCTTTTCCCACAATTACAATTCTCGCATTGTCTTCGCTAAAATATTTTTGGGCAACGCGCTGAACATCCTCAACCGTTACCGCATTTATTTTTTGCAAATAGGTTTCGTAGAAATCTTGAGGCAGTTTTTTAGTGACAATATTCAATGCATAACTTGCAACGGTAGCCGGATTTTCAAGTGCCATCACAAAGTTTCCGATATAAGCTGCCTTAGCGTTTTTCAACTCCTCATCAGTTACTTTGGTGTCTCTAAAAGTTTTTATTTCTTTCATAAATTCAACCACTGAACTGTCTGTAACCATATTTCTTACAGAAGCCGCCGATTTAAACGTTGCCGAGGTTCTTTCGTCGTTTCCAATTCTTGAATACGCGCCATAAGTATAACCTTTATCTTCCCGTAAATTCAGGAATAAACGACCTTCGCCTCCGCCGCCAAAAATTTTATTTGCCAATATAGCCGCAAAATAATCGGGATTGCCCATTTTTAAATCCACCGTATTAATGACTGCGATATCAGATTGCACTGCATTTGGCATATCAATAAAATTAATTTCAGTTTTGGCAACGTCAGTTACTTTAGGGATTTCATACGCTGGAATAATTCCTTTTTTCCAGTTTTTGAAATGCTTGGTTACCTGTTTTTTTACGTCTTTAAAGTTTACGTCGCCCACAATTACCAAATAAGCATTGTTTGGTTTAAAATAAGCGGCGTAAAAATTTTGAACGTCAGCCAATGCTACATTTTTGGCAGAAGTTTCTGTTTCAAACTCTCCGTAAGGATGATTTTTCCCATATACAAGTGCGTTTTGAGCTTTCGCGGCAATGGCGGCCACGCTATTTTCGCCCGATTTAATGCCTTCAATAAGTTTGGCTTGTTCTTTTTCAAATTCTGCTTGTGTAAGTAGCGGATTTTGAACAGCATCAGCCGTTAATTCCAAAATTCTTGGAAAAAATTTAGACAAGGTGTTAAAGCTAGCGCTTTGGCTTCCAATATTTAAGTTAGCGCCTAAAAAATCAATTTCTTCATTAAAGGCATCTTTTGATATTGTTTTGGTTCCGTTTCCCATCATTCCTCCTGCAATACTTGTCAATCCGGCTTTTTCTCCTTCAAAAATAGGCCCGTTGTCCAATATTAGGCTGGCAGAAACTTTTGGTAATTTATGATTTTCAACAACCATCACTTTTAAACCGTTTTTAAGTTCAAAAGTTTGGGGCTTGCCTAAATTAATGATTGGCGCAGGCCCTGCTTTTGGTTGTTGTGATCTGTCTATTTGTGCGTTTACTCCTAAAGAAATAAGAAATAATGCAATTAAGGTGGTTATTTTGGTTCTCATATTATTTTTCATCTTTAGTATTATTCAATTTCCTTTTTAAGATAATCCATTTCAACGCGGCTGTTTTTGTTTAAATATTCATTTGCAACACGTTTAATGTCTTCTCTTGTTATGGAACGGTAAATGTTAATTTCATCATTAATTAAGTTTGTATTGCCCTTTAAAGTGTAGTTTGCGGCTAAAGTATTGGCAATATTTTGCACTCCGGAGTTTGAATTCACAAAATTGTTTTCAAATTTATTTTGTAATTTTTGAAACTCTTTTTCCGAAATTAATTCGGTTTGAAGTTTGTTAATTTCTGCATCCATTTCAACACCCAATTCATCTAAGGTGGTTGCGCCCATTGGCAAAGCGCCCATAATATAGACGCCATAATCTTCCTGGGAATCGTTAAACGCCAAAACTTGAAGCGCTTTTTTTTCTTCTACCAATTTTTTGTACAATCTTGCGCTTTTTCCGCTTGTTAAAATGGAAGAAACCATGTCTAAAGTATAAGCATCTTTATCTTTGTTGGATGGCGTTCTGTAAATAAAAAGTTTAACGGGAATTTGAATGTTCGAATCGTATTCGGTAACCTTAATGCTTTCAGTGATAGGAGCTTCTTTAACAGTTATTCTTTCAACTTTTTCTCCTTTTGGAATATCGCCAAAATAATTTTCAATCATTTTTTTGGTGGCTTCAGTTTCAAAATCGCCGGCAACCACTAAAACAGCGTTGTTAGGCGCATAGAATTTTTTATGAAAATCCAAAAACTCCTGTAATTTGGCGGCGTCTAAATCTTCCATGCTTCCGATAACTGAATTTTTGTAAGGATGATTTTTAAACACATATTGATTGATTCCTGTGCGATAAATAACTTTTCCATAAGGCGCATTGTCAATTCTGGCGCGTTTTTCTTCTTTTACCACTTCGTTTTGTGTGTCAACGCCAACTTGGTTAATCACCGGATGCAGCATTCGTTCCGACTCTAGCCACAAGCCAAGTTCCAAATTGTTGGACGGGAATGTTTCGTAATAGAAAGTCCGGTCTTGTGTGGTGTTTGCATTGTTGTTTCCTCCGTTGGCTGAAACAATTTTAAAAAATTCGCCTCTAGGGATATTTTCGGTTCCCTCAAACAATAAATGTTCAAAAAAGTGCGCGAACCCCGTACGTCCCTCCACCTCATCCTTTGCGCCCACATGGTACATTACAGAGGTGCTAATGATTGGCGCTGAATTGTCTTTGTGTAAAATAACGTGCAAGCCGTTACTTAAATCGTACTCTTCAAATTCAACTTTTTGAGCGAATAGGCTAACGCTTAAAAATAGCGCCAAAGAGCTTAAATAGATCATTTTTCTCATAGGTATTGCTTAGTTTAATTAAATTAATGTTGCGTATAGGACGCAATTGTTGTTTGGATGTTACAAATTTGCAGCGGAAATAGCGATTAATTTTGTGGTTATTTCATAGCAAAAATGAATTTCAAAGCTACTTATTTTTTTTTAAAAAAGTGATGAATGCTTCAAAAATTAACCAAATCTTAATAAATATTATAACTTTTGGGCACAAGTGCTATCTAAAGTTATAATAAATTCATAATTGTTAATTTGAAACTATTCTTTTTAATTCAGGTTGCGTTAGTGATTGCCCTTCGACTCCGCTCAGGATAAAAAAATCCTTTTTTGAGGTTTTTCGCCGAAAAAAAGATTGAAATGAAAAGCCCGCCCCGCCAGCTGGCGGGGAACGCCAAAAATATTATTGGGCGGGATTTCTGCAATTTTAATAACATATTTTAAAAAGCTAAAAATGAGCGATTTATTTGCTGTAAATTTGTTTTGCAGAAATAAGAAAAAAGACATATATTTGCACCCGCCTAAGTAGAAAGGGCAACCAAATTAATTAATAAAGCGAATAAAAACAAAGCTTATGTACGCAATTGTAGAGATAGCAGGGCAGCAGTTTAAAGTAGCAAAAGACCAAAAAGTTTACGTACACCGTTTACAAGAAGAAGAAGGAGCAAGTGTTTCTTTTGATAAAGTGCTTCTTGTTGGCGATAATGGTACAATAACAGTTGGCGCCCCAGCTATAGAAGGAGCCGAAGTAACGGCCAAAATTTTAGGTCACCTTCAAGGTGATAAAGTGATCGTTTTCAAAAAGAAACGTAGAAAAGGATTCAGAAAAAAGAATGGCCATCGCCAAGCTTTAACTGAAATTCAAGTTGAAGGTATTTTTGCCAGTGGCGCCACAAAAAAAGCTGCTGCAAAAAAAGAAACTCCTAAAGCTAAAGTGGAAGCAGTAAAAGAAACTGCATCTGTTGATTTAGAATCAATGACTGTTGCTGAATTAAAAGCTTTGGCTAAAGAAAGTGGTATTGAAGGATACACTTCTTTGAAAAAAGCAGAATTAATTGAAGTATTAACTAAGTAAGAACCAAAATTTTAAAACCATAAGGTCATGGCACATAAAAAAGGAGTAGGTAGTTCGAAGAACGGTAGGGAATCGGAATCGAAACGACTAGGCGTAAAAATATTTGGTGGACAAGCTGCAATTGCAGGTAACATTATTGTTCGTCAAAGAGGAACTCAACACCATCCTGGTGATAACGTATATATGGGAAAAGACCATACTTTGCACGCTAGAGTGGACGGTTTGGTAAAATTCTCAAAAAGAAAAGACAATAAATCATTTGTTTCTATCGATCCTATCGAAGCATAACATTTAGATTTTATATATTTTAAACTCTCAAACTTGTAAGTTTGGGAGTTTTTTTGACACTATCCTAAAAAGTGTGTAAACATAATTCTCGGGGTTCAATTTTTTACGATTGAACCCTTTTTTCAAATATAGTAATAAATTGATTTAAAATCAATCCCCAATTCCTAAT
>JAUXPH010000009.1 GCA_030683995.1 Lutibacter sp. | reverse complement strand
GCTCCTATGGAGCTTTTTTAGTCCCAGAGGGACGAACTGTTTGTAGAAAATAGATTTTCAAAAAAACAAGCCCCATCGGGGCGACCTGTTTGTTAAGGCCGATTAAGATTAGGATTGTTAAATTGCAATGAATTTTTACCGGACAACAATGATTTTTTTTACTAAAAAGAAGTTATAATTGGTTGTTTTTATAATCCATAAAGAGTTAAATTTCTTAATATTTGATTTCTCGAAGTTATTTTTGGAATAAAAAAATATACGGGAGTTTTACGGGTACCAGATGGTTGGCTTATTATGATTTGTTATTGTAGGATGTATTTATGCACTATTATTTTTAAGAAATTACATTAATGTTAGAAGTTTTTATTAATTTATTCCTCTATTAAAATAAAACATATTAAATGGAATTTTATACCAGTTTTTTAAGAATAATTATATGAATATATTTTTATTTTCAAAATATAAATTGTATGTTTGCGTACACGGTAATCAATGATTGCTTTTTTTTCAAACAAAACGTGTGCCCGCACGCAAAAAATATATAAAAAAATGGGCGCTAAACAAAGATTATCCTAAAACTATTAATAACTAACCAAACAATTATGAAAAAAACTTATGAAAAATTGTTGTTTTTGATCTTACTCCTACCTGTATGTGTTCTGGCTCAGCACACAACAAGCGGTTTAGTTCTTGATAAAACATCAGGACAACCTATTCCGGGAGTAAATGTAAATGTACTGGGAGGCACAAACGGATCTGCAACAGATCTTGATGGAAAATTTGTATTATCAAATGTTAAGCAAGGCGATAAAATCGTTTTTTCATTCATTGGATATAAAAGTGAAACTGTTGAGTTCAAAAATCAAAAATCATTAACTGTCGCTCTTGTGGAAGATGTCAACCAACTGGATGTAGTTGTGGTGCAAGTAGGTTATGGAACTGTAAGGAAAAAAGATGCAACTGGAGCGGTTACTTTAATCACTACAAAAGATTTTAATAAAGGGGCGACTGTAACGGCAGAGAACCTACTTAATGGTCGTGTGGCTGGATTAACAGTTATTACAAGTGGAGCACCAGGTTCGGGTTCTCAAATTAGAATTCGTGGAGGTTCATCATTATTCGCATCGAATGATCCTTTAATTGTTATTGATGGTTTACCAATATCCAATTCATCAAATACTGGGTCAACATCATTTTTAGCCTCTTTAAACCCGAATGACATTGAAAGTTTTTCCGTTCTAAAGGATGCATCAGCAACTGCAATTTATGGTTCAAGAGCATCAAATGGAGTAATCATTATTACGACTAAAAAAGGCGGAAAAAGATTATCTGTTGACTTTAATTTTCAGTATGGCTCAGGTAACTTAACTAATAAAGTTGACGTTTTTAGTGCAGATGATTACAGAGCATTAATAGCAACCAGATTACCAGATCAAGTCGTCAATTTAGGAACTGTAAATACAGATTGGCAAGATGCAATTTATAGAAGGACTGATTATATTGATAATAACGTGTCTATAAAAGGTAATTTATTTAATGCTATTCCTTCACGTTTATCTTTTGGGAATACATTCCAAGAAGGATTAAGACTAACAAATAATTTTAACAGAAACACTTTTTCTGCTTCATTAAGTCCTTCGCTTTTTAAAGATCATTTGAAATTTAGAGTTAATGCAAATTACGCTAATGAAAAAAATAGATTTGCTGGAGGTGTTGAAGGATCTGCTATAAGTTTTGATCCTACACAACCTATTTATAAAGAGGGGTCACCATATGGGGGTTATTTTGAGTATTATACTCCAAGTGCTACAAATCCTTTAGTTTTAGGGCCAAGAAACCCAGTTGCTCAACTTATGCAAACTAATGATACGGGTGTGAATAATAGAATTTTTGGGAATGTTGAAATGGATTATAAATTTCACTTCTTGCCAGAATTAAGAGTTGTTGCCAATGTAGGTTATGATGAGTCTAAAGGAAATAGAACCAATTTAGTTTCGAGTAATGCAGCTTCTTCTCCAAGTAATAATAACATACCTTTTGGTACTGATGAGTATTCTGAAAGAACTATTAAAAACAAATTGTTTGATGGATACTTAAGTTATAATAAAAAAATTGAGACACTAAATTTTGATGCAACTGCGGGTTACTCTTACCAAAAATTCGAGGGTCAAAGTTATTATACAAGAAATCAGTTAGATCCCAAGACCATTGGACCAGAAACGGATATTGATACTGACATAGTATTAGTTGGTTTCTTCGCAAGAACCAATCTTAACTTTGACGATAAATATTTATTGACTCTTTCCTACAGAAGAGACGGATCATCTAGATTTAGTGAAGATAATAGATGGGGTAATTTTCCAGCGGCTGCATTTGCGTGGAAACTAAAAGAGGAATTCTTCAAAGATTCAAAAGTGGTTTCTGATTTTAAACTTAGATTAGGATATGGTATTACAGGTCAACAAGATATTGGATCATCCGCATCTACTGAGTTTTTGCAGAAATATGTAATTGGAAACGGAAACTCACAATATACTTTTGGAACAACTCCATTGCCAATTGGGGTTTCTTCAGTATACAACACCAACCTTAAATGGGAAGAAACAACTACTTACAATGTGGGTATTGATTATGGAATTTATGACAATAGAATTAGTGGCAGCATTGAAGTTTTTTATAAAGATTCAAAAGATTTATTAGTTCGTGCCGCTGTGCCAGATGGCAGTAATTTTTCTAATAGAGGATGGCAAAACATTGGTAATATGACAACAAAAGGTTTGGAACTAACCATAAATGCTGAAATTTTCAGAACGAAAGACTTCAATTGGAATGTAAACTTTAATGCTACAAAATTTGAAAGAAGAATAGATAAACTAGCATTAAAATCAGATATCCTTTTAGGAGGAACTGGTGCAGGTACCGGAGGAACTGTTCAAATTTTCAGAGAAGGTTATACCCCTTATTCTTTTTATGTTCGTAAACAATTATTTGATGATGCAGGTAAACCAATAGAAGGATCTTATGCTGATTTGAATGGGGATGGAGTTTTAAATGATAATGATAGATATATTTATAAAAATCCAGATCCAGACGCAACCTTTGGTTTTGCTTCTAATTTAAATTACAAAAATTTTGATTTTTCATTTAACTTAAGAGCCAATGTTGGAAATAGCATTTATAATGCGGTAAATGCAGGTCGTGCACAATATGCCAATTTATTGAACGGTGTTGTACGAAATATACCAACTCAAGTTACTGAAACGAACTTTATTACCACTTCAAATGTAGTGTTGTCTGACGTTTATATTGAAAATGCGTCGTTTTTAAAATTAGATAATGTGACTTTAGGATATACTTTTCCTAACTGGTTAGAAGGGAAAGCCTCTTTACGATTGTTTGCGGGTGTTCAAAATGCTTTTGTAATTACAAAATATTCTGGTTTAGACCCTGAGATTACTAATAATGGTATAGATAATACCATTTATCCAAGACAACGCTCTGTTTTATTTGGAGCTAATATAAAATTTTAATGTAAAAAATTATGAAAAAAAATAATTTAAAACTTTTGGCTCTTTTGGGACTTACATTAGTCCTTAATTCTTGTACCAATGACCTAAGTGTGCTACCCAAAGACGATGATATATTTACATCTGAAAACTTTTTTGCTCAGCCCGGTGCTTATAAACAGGCATTAGCGGGCGTTTATGGAAATTTATCATTAACCGGAACTGGCGGATCAGGTTCTTCTTTCCTAGAAGGAGTTGATGCAGGAACAAGTCAATACAGTAGATGTTTGTGGTATTTACAAGATTTGCCTACTGATCAAGCAGTATGGAGCTATGAAAATGACGCTGGAATTAGAGAAATACAGCGAAACATCTGGACTGCTTCTAACCCTCTCCTTTTAGGGTTTTTTAGTAGATCGATGGTCGAAGTATCATTGGTAAACGAATATTTAAAACAAACGACTCCTGAAAAATTAAGTTCAAGAGGCGTTACGGATGCTGCTTTACTTGGCGAAATTCAATTGTATAGAAAAGAAGCAAGAGTATTGAGAGCATTAGCCTATTATCAATTGATGGATTTATTTGGTAAAGCACCTTTTGTTACTGAAAATGACCCCGTTAATTTTGCCGGTCCACAATACGACAGACAACAATTGTTTACGTTTCTTGAATCAGAATTAAAAGCTTTAATTCCGGACTTGAAAGCCCCAAGAACTAATGAGTATGGAAGAGTGGATCAAGCTGTTGCCAAAATGATATTAGCCAAAATGTATTTGAATGCAAAAGTTTATATTGGCGCAAATAAATATAGTGAATGTGCAACCTTATGTAATGAAATTATTGCTGGCGGTTATACTTTGAACGCTAAATATTTAAACAACTTTAATGCTGATAATAATCTTTCACCAGAACTAATTTTCACGCTTCAATCAGACGGGCTTGTTACCCAGAGCTTTGGGGCTACAACGGTAATAATTAATGGAGAAGTTGGTAATATTGAAAAAAATGGGGTTTCGTTAGGAGTTACTACTAATGGTTTTAGTGGTGCTATCAGAATTAGAAAGCAATTTGCTCAAAAATTTGACGGACCAGAATTTAGTACGGATAAAAGAAATACAATTATTTCTGGCACAAGAACTATTGAAATTAATGATATTGCTGATAGAAAACAAGGATATATTTTAGCAAAATACACAAATATTTCTTCCATGGGGGTTCCAGGACCTAATTCTAGGTTTGTTGATACTGATTTTCCTCTTTTCCGTTTGGCGGATGTATATTTAATGTATGCAGAGTGTGCAGTAAGAGGTGCATCAGGAGCAACACTGCCCCAAGCAGTTACTTATGTAAATGCTTTACGAGAAAGAGCTAATTCAGGTTCTACTAGTGCAAATATTGCAGCAGTTAATTTAACGCTTGATTTTATTTTAGATGAAAGGGCAAGAGAATTACATTGGGAATGCAATAGAAGACAAGATTTAATTCGTTTTGACAAATATGTTGAAGACACTTACAATTGGGCTTGGAAAGGGAATGCCTTAAATGGGACTGCCCTTTCTAATAATTTGAAATTATATCCCTTGCCTTCAGCATCAATATCAGCAAATCCAAATTTAACACAAAATCCAGGTTACTAGCATACTATTAAATTTCAAAACAATGATAAATATAACAATATCTATTTTGGCAATTACGATTTAAAAAGTATCAATTTTTAATATAAATGATATGAACAAAGAATTGTATATTGTAAAAGTATTTAACGAGAATAACGAAATGTCAGTAATGAAGTTTATAAAGAAATAAGAATTAAGGTTTACTACCATTAGATTTCTCATTTAGGTTTCCAAGAGCTTCGGAATTATCGGATTAGTTTGAATTAATTAACGGTTTTATTCCTTTTTAACCAAAAAACATGAAAAAATATTTTCTATTTTCTATTTTAATTGCTGCAACATTCATTTGTAGAGCACAAACGGGCTTAACTTATACTATGAAAGACAGGAGCCTTATTTTTACCAATACAAATGGCGAACGTTTGCGATTGACTCCTTATGGAAACAATATGATTCGGGTGCAAACAGTTCGAAAAGAGGAAGATTTTTTTGCAGACGACCGATACGAAATGGTTGAAACTCACCAATGGCCCAGAAAATTAGCGATAACCCAAGATAAAAAAGATTTTAAAATTACTGCTGATGCAAGAGAAGGAGTTTCTGTTTTTATAGACAAAACAACCATGCAGCTTTCTTTTAGAAAAACGGGAGATGCAACTCCTTTTCTTAAGAGCCATAATGGAACGCAATGGGACGGTGATTTAATCAAAACCTCATTTGTTTATGATTCTCAAGAGCATTTCACAGGATTGGGACACAGTTATTTAGGAAGAGAAGAAAGTATTGATTTTAGCGGTAGAACAATAACCCGAAATTACGGAACAGAACACCACCAACAATCACCTTTAATTGTCCCATTTTATTTGTCGAGCAAAGGATACGGAATTTTCTTGAACAGCACTTTTCCGAATGCCTTTAATTTTGGAAAAAACGGACAGTATGAATTTTCCATCCAAGGAAACGGACGTATGGATTACTTTGTAATTCTTGGACCAGAGTTTTCGAAAATTATGGATCTTTACACTCAACTTACCGGAAGACCTAGATTACCATTAAAATCATTTTTCGGATTGGCGCTTTCTGATAAAGGAAGTGATCATAATTCGGTAGACCCTTCGGACGAGCAATGGTGGAAAAATAAAATTGGAGCACACCGTAAGGCCGGATACCCGTTAGATCATGTCGTGAATGACAATCGCTGGAGAGCAGGAGGCGGCGAGCGTTGTTTGTCTTATTTTGATTGGGATAAAACCCGGTATCCAGACCCAAAAGAATACCAACAATGGGTAAAATCAAATGGATTAATTATGACATTAGATTTCAACAGATGTATTGCCGTACAAAGCGAAGGCTGGAAACCAGAATTCAATCTTCCGCAGAATGAAGGAATTGACTTTAATACCAGCGCACCGGACTTTACAAAAAAAGAAGTACGAAGCTGGTTTTGGAATACAATGTGGAGCAAATCATTAAATCCTGCATTAGAATATCCTGGCGATGCGCTTTGGATAGATGAATTTGACGAAATGGGAAAAGCACCTGTAACCATGAAGTTTGAAAACGGAACTACCTGGGGAGAAATGAGAAATTACTGGTTTTTTCTGATTTCAAAAGCATTGGTACAGGAAGGATGGGACAAAAGTTTTAACGGCACAAAACGCCCATTTTTATGGGTACGAGGCATGACCGCCGGAGCGCAACGTTATGCAACTTTATGGAGTGGCGACATCCTTTCTACTTATGATGAAATGAAAATGCAAATAAGAGGGTTACAATTAGCAGGGCTTTCTGGATTTCCTTTTTGGGCGCATGATGCAGGTGGATTTCGTCTCGGAGAATCAAAAGACACTCCAGATGACGCTATGTATCGCCAATGGTCAATGGCATTTGGAAGTTTTACTCCATTCTGGAAACCGCACGGAATAGGAAAATCTCGTTGGCCACTTGACCGTTCTGCCGATGTGCAAAAAGACGCAATAACTTATAGTAAAATGCGTTACCAACTAATGCCGTATATTTATACGTATGCACAAAAAGCAAATGAAACCGGAATGCCTATGGCTCGTGCCATGGTTATTGATTATCAAAATGATCCATTAGCATGGAAAAGCGACCTGCAATATTTATGGGGAAATGAATTTTTAGTGGCCCCAAATTGTTCCGACAATGATAATGTTTCGGTTTGGTTTCCGAAAGGTGAATGGTACGATTTCTGGAGTGATGAAAAAATAGAAGGAAATAAAACGATTAGTTATCCAGCTCCTCTTGGCAAATTACCTTTGTTTGTAAAGGCGGGCTCCATAATTCCAATGGCAAATTTTGCCTTGAGCACAGCTTTTATTGCCAATGACAGCCTTAGCATTCATGTTTATCCTGGGAAAAATGCCAGCTTTACCTTGTATGAAGATGATGGAGTTTCGGAAGCGTACCGTAAAAATGAAAAAAGAACTACTGAAATAACATTCAATCAAACTTCATTTTCTTTAAAAATTGATGCTGCAGCCGGAACCTATAAAAATGCTTGTGAAGAACGTGCTTACCAAATTGTCTTTCATGGGATTTCAAAACCGGTTTTTTTTAAAGTGAACGGGGTAAAAATAAAAATGGTTCAAGCCAAGCAAAACCAAACTTCAGAAAAAGATGCCGCGGTATGGGATGAGCATAAAAAAATCTTGACATTATTTATTCAGCGTTCTCCTGTTACTAAAGCATTTGTGATAAAACAAATTTAGGAAATAGGATGTTATTTTTGCCAATAAGATATTCGTTTTATTAAAGAATAATTTAAAAAAATTAATGAAACGGAATGTCTTAATGATTTTTCTTTGAGTGAATCAATCATTTATATATCTCTAAAGAAAATTTAATATTGAATTCGCAACCTCTTTTAATTACAATTTTGCCCATTTATAGAATCAACCAGCCGACATATCCTAAATTAATAAACTACAGTTATGAAAAAATATTTTTTTATTCTTTTACTCTCCTTTTTTTTAATTCCTGCACGGCAAATAGCAAATGCCCAACAGACCAATGTAAGTAAATGGCCCAGAGGGATAACGTATGAAATTTTTGTTCAATCGTTTTGTGACTCCAATGGAGATGGTAAAGGAGATATAAATGGAATGACCTCAAAACTAGATTATTTGAAAAATTTAGGAGTGGAAGCTGTTTGGCTAATGCCTATGAATCCTTCGCCTTCTTATCATAAATACGATGTAACTGATTATTATGGCATCCATCCTGATTACGGAACAATGGATGATTTTAAAATTTTTGTAGCCGCAGCACACAAAAGAAATATTAAAGTCGTGATTGATATGGTGCTCAACCATTGTTCGAATCAGCATCCGTGGTTTCTAGACGCTGCAAAAAATGAAAACAGTCCATACCGAGATTATTTTGTTTGGACTCATAAAGATGACCCACAGGTAAAATCTTTTGTAACCAAAACTGATGAAGATTCGAAAAATAGAGACCGCTGGAATAAAGTAGAAGGCAGTGATTATTTATTTTACAGTTATTTTGGCAGCCATATGCCCGATTTGAACTATGACAATCCAAAATTGCGGGAAGAAGTTTTTAAAATCGGCCGTTTCTGGTTTGCCGAAGTAGGGATTGATGGTTTAAGACTAGATGCTGCCCGACATATTTTTCCAGAAGAAAGAGCACGTGAGAGTCAAAATTGGTGGGTGTATTTTTTAAGTGAAATGCGAAAAGTAAAAAAAGATGTGTATTTGGTTGGTGAAGTCTGGACAACAACCGATAAGGTGGCTCCATATCTAAAAAGCATTCCAGCTTTGTTCAATTTTGATTTAGCATCCGCCATTAGAAAGGTCGTAAATGAAGAGCAAGCAGCAGATTCCTTAGCTATTAAACTAAAAAAAACAGAAACAATCTATACCGCAGTCAACCCTGATTTTATTGATGCTACTTTCCTTTCTAACCATGATCAAAACCGAATCATGAGTTCATTAAACAATGATATGGACAAAGCAAGAATGGCCGCGGCATTATTATTTACTTTACCGGGTTCCCCATATCTCTATTATGGAGAAGAAATTGGAATGAGAGGAAAAAAACCAGATGAACTTATAAGGGAACCTTTTTTGTGGGATGAAATGAAAAAAGATAAAGGACGTACTACCTGGTTTACACCGCAATACAGCAGTGATAGTACCGTTGTTCCTGCCACTCAGCAATTAAAAGACAAAAACTCACTCATAAATTATTATAAAACATTTATTGCTTTAAGAAACAATAGCAAGGCATTGACTTATGGAGATCTAAAACCAGTTGACATTGCTGTAAGAGAAGTTTGTGCTTTTCAAAGAAACTTTGAGGATGAAGACCTATTGATCTTTCATAATCTATCAAAAAAGGATGTAACTGTCAATCTTCCTGAAAATCTCAAAGAATATAAAAAAATCCGTTTTAAAACTAAGAAAAGTGATTTAAAAAACAATACGGTTCAATTAGCGGCATACAGTACGTTGGTGTTAAATAAATAAATACAGAGCAGTAAACTTGCAGAATCTTAACTATAAAATAATGAAATTAATGAAAAGGAAATCTTTAAGTCTTTTATCAGGGTTGTTTATTATCACACAAGTTTCATTAGCGCAAACTAATCAAACATTGTCAGTAGATTTCAATAAGTTGAAAAACACCCATGATATTAGTTTGCCTGATTGGGGTCCATTTTCAAAAAAATATGCCGGCATCTCCCATATTTATGACATGAAAGACGGTATGCGTTTTGATTTTTCTGTTTTACCCGGCTATTACCGCAATAAAATTCTTATCCCTAACGTGACATTCGAATCGGGATATTTTCCTTGGGAAGTCAACGCTGATTTGACCCGCTATACTTACCGGTATGAATTGGAATGGAAAGACAAGGTATTTGTCGATGTTACTTATTCTGTTATTGACAGCCAAACCGTAATTGTGGGAATAAAATGTGTAAACAATACATTGCTTCCGCAAAACCTTTCGCTTAACCTAGTGTATGGCATTGAATATCCCGATGTATATTCAATCAGCAAATTATCGCTTTCCGAAAATGCGGTGTGGGTAAATGCGGTGGATTACGCTTCTTTGGAATTTGCACAAAAGCGTCCGAAAGATAATTTGGTTACAGATGGATGGATGCGTGGGGAAGTGCGTGATAACGAATTTATTGATGGTTCTGCCATTGGTCAAAATTTTGGCAAAGACAAAGGCGATAATGTAAGCTATAAATTTGATTTTAAAAAGGAATATCAAAATGGTACTCTCACAATAGTGTACCGCATGAAGGAAAATACAATAGGTACATTTCAATTATCAGGATTGGTTAATAAATCAATAACGTTAAAAGGAGAGGGGAAATTATCCCAAATTGAAATACCTTATGGTTCATCAAACAAGATGTCTCAAATTCTAATTTTAATGTCCGAAGGTGACAGTACCATTGAATTGAATGGTGTTTTATTCACTCCATCCGGGGAAGAAAACCAAACAAAGATTGTGACTGTCAGCAAAGAATTTTCTCCCGAAACAAATACAAATATTCCCGATAAACAGCTCATATCAAAATACAGAGATATTCCATCATACTATGGATTTAGTTGGGATGGTGACAATGATTATCAACTTCGCCAAATTAAAAACGATGAATTGGACGTGTTTTTCAGGAAATTGGTTCATAATCATGCAGCTAATGTACTAACAGGAAATAATAAAGGAGACTATTCCAATATATTTATTCGTCCGATAGAATTACAACCACAAAGCGAGAAAACAATTTACGGGATATTGTGTACTGGTAATCAGTTGCAGGTAAAAGCAAGACTTGATGAATTCAATTCTCTAAAAGAAAAAAACACCCAAGAAGACAAAATAGCAAATAACACTATTGGTATAATTCTTCCACAAGGGAAAAAATATGAATTCAGCCAAAAAATGCTCAAAGCAACGGTAATGACAGACTTGGTTTATCCTATTTATACACAGGGCAGTTACATCAGGCACTTTACTCCAGGCAAATGGTGGAACAGTCTTTACACATGGGATTCAGGTTTTATAGCCTTGGGCTTAAACGAAATAAATGTAAATACGGCCGCAGAATGTATCAATGCTTATACCACGCCAGTTGGCAGCCAGTCTGCATTTATTCATCATGGTTCACCTGTGCCTACACAGTTTTACGCTTTTCAGGATCTTTGGAATAAAACCCAATCAAAGGAAGCATTGCAGTATTTTTATCCAAGGTTGAAACAGTATTACGAATTTATGGCTGGCCGTCTGGGTAGTTCAACAACCAAAACGCTTAAATCAAACTTAATTAAAACTTGGGATTATTTTTATAATTCAGGAGGTTGGGATGATTATCCAGCTCAGGTTGAAGTGCATCGTCAAAAACAAGAGTCATCTATTGCGCCTGCCATCAACACGGCTCAACAAATTCGTATAGCAAAAATTTTACGAATGGCTGCTGAAACACTTGATAAAAAGATGGACATTAAGACTTATGACAAAGACATAAAAGACTTTACATTTGCATTGCAAAAATATTCGTGGAACGAGGCCAGCGGTTATTTCAGTTATGTTACACATGACGCTAAAGGATTTCCAACAGGACCTTTCAAGAACGAAAATGGAATCGATTACAATATGGGCTTGGATGGTGTTTATCCATTGGTTGCCGGAATTTGTACTCCAGAACAACAAAAGGGTTTGATTGAAAAAATATTTTCTGAAAAAGAAATGTGGACACCTTCAGGCCTTAGTGTTGTGGATCAATCTGCACCTTATTACAAAATGGATGGCTATTGGAATGGTTCAGTTTGGATGCCGCATCAATGGTTTATCTGGAAGACGATGCTAGATTTAGGAAGACCGGATCTTGCTTTTAAAATTGCCAAAAAAGGACTCGATGTTTACAGCAAGGAAACCGATGAATCCTATTATACCTTTGAACACTTTCTTGCAAAAACTGGACGTGGTGCAGGTTGGCATCAATTTTCAGGGCTTTCAACTCCTGTGCTATCCTGGTTTTCAGCTTACTATAAACCTGGGACAGTCACAACTGGATTTGAGATTTGGATTAAAAATCAATCATTTAATGAAGCCCTTAGTTCTTATAAAGCTGAAATCTCTTTTGATAATGCTACCGTGGCACACAATAGGAGTTTGGTGATTTGCATGAACCCGTCATTCAAATACAAAGTCACTTTCAATGGAAAAGAAACCAAAGTTGAAAATCCTTATAATGGATTGTTGTACATACATCTTCCTGCGACAAATAAATCAGGAATAATAGTTGTCATAAAAGTGCCATATAATGAAGGATTTTAAAAAATAGATGGCGAATATCTTGTTATTTGTCTCCATTAAATATTGGTTTTAAAAACCCGCTTTGCTCATTGCCACTAACACCAAAACCAAGAAGAACTGCGTCCAATTCGACATAAAATGCATTCCAATTGGCATTGCTAAACTTTTTGTTCGTATAAAAGCTATCCCAAACAAATAGGTACGTAAGCTTCTCTTTCAGCTCCTTTGGTTATCTTATAAGAAATATTTAACTACAAGAAATAGTGATAGTTAACAAATAAGTATTAAGTAGTTACTTTCCGATACAGAAAGTACCGAAGCTATATTCTATTGGGCTTATAGAAGATTGGGCAACAAATAGCCAACAAAAATGGTTTAGGAAGCAGTAATACAGTGTAAATATATGAAAAATATTAAAAATTATCTACAATTTTATAAAGTCCTTTTGATGATTTTTTAGCACTTAAATTCCATTTTTGATATAACGGTAGGTTTTCACAAAATACAGCGTCATAAGGCTTTGCGTAGCCTTTTTTAATCATTATTTCATTCAATGAGCTTCCATTACTTAAAATTAAATACCCCAATGATCTGCCGTATTTGTCAAAATGGTTATTTTCTTCCTGGACTAAAGTGCATTTTTCCCCTATGGTAATATTGCTTTTAAAAAACTCAAATGATAAATAACCCAGCTTTATTAGTAAAGCAGCAGGCATTTGAAGTTCTTTTTCATCTTTTTTGATTTTATCACAATATTTCATTTCAGGAGCATCAATCCCATAAAGCCTAACTTCAAACTCTTTTTTAGTTAGAAAATCCTCTGCAATAATGCCATCCCCATCTACTACTTTTTTGATATTAAGAATAATATTTCTTCTCATAAGTTTATTAGCGTTAAAATGCATCAATTTGCATTATATAAGTTGTTCATTTATAGCGTTTTATGTTGTAAATTTAGTAAATATATTTAACTTAAAAAAATTTTTTATGGCAAGACAGAAGGGGCATATTAAATATGTCGGAACATTAGGAGAAGTTAGACACTTCAAAATTAAAGGTAATCAAGGTTACTTTGCAGGATTAAAAGGTGGACCAACTGGCGAACAAGTAAAAACTGCCCCAAGTTTTATTCGTACACGAGAAAATATGGCTGAGTTTGCAGCTTGTGCGAATGCAGGAAAGGCACTTAGAACTGGTTTATCTGCTTTGATGAAACAAATGTCAGACAGTCAGCTTACCGGGCGTCTAACAGCAATTATGAAAAAAATAAATATTGAAGATGGTTCAGAAGCCAGGGGTCAAAGAGCCGTTCTGGTTTCCCAACAACCTCAATATTTAAAAGGTTTGGATTTCAACCGTAACATTTCATTTTATGGTGTATTCAATGCTCCCTTTACTTTGACTGCTGTTGTGGGCAAAAATGAAAGTACTTTAAGTATTCCTGCTTTCAATCCTTTGAACTATTTGAACATTCCATCGGGAGCAAGTCATTTTAGAATTATCAATGCGCTATCGGTTGTTTCTGATTTTGTTTACAATCCAACTACAGGATCTTATGAACCTGCAGATGCTCTTTTGAATGAAATGTCAAATATTGCGTATTCGGATTACACACCAGTAGATGCAGCAACTACATTGATTGATGTAACTGCAACTTTACCGGGATCACCTACAATTTCTGCTGATGTTGCAGTTTTGGGAAGTATTGGAATTGAGTTTTATCAAATGGTAGGATCCAATTACTATTTATTCAATGCCGGTAACGCATTAAAGATTCAAGACGTTTTCTAAAAGAAATCAGACATTTTTTGAGAAGCTAAAACTTCAAAATTAAACCCTTTCTTTTGAGAGGGTTTTTTCTTTTGCGCTAATTTATCTATAATGGTGAATTATGTTCGGGTTATGGTACATATTAATGCGAAATAAAGGTTAGTCAATCCTCATTAAGTAGGTCGTTTCAGATTTCGGGAATATGGGTCAGGAAAACAATATTAATTGACTTCAATCTGCATAATCTAAAATATTTATGATTTATTTCCCTGAGCAAAATAGCTTTGTGCGAAAGCAACTTTAAGCTGCTGAATTGATTTTAGATTTTCTTTTAAGAGTTCCTCTTTTTGTTGAATATGATTCATAATCTGTATGTGTTTTTGCAGCTGTTCCCGGTGGCTGTCAAGATTTGAATCAGTAGATTTAAGCACTTTAGAACAGTCGTTAATTGTTATGAACGGAATAACGCTTCCTTTCAAATAGTAGGCAAAATAACGCCCTATTTTAAGTGACAGGCATAGGTAGAAAAGTGTTTGCAGTGCGTCATCGGTTTGTGTGGTCAGCACAAAGCAATTCGGGCAGGGTTTTTTCATCGGGTTTCCACTGTTCAGGCCTTTATTCAGAATAAAAAAATGTGGTTTGGAATAGGTTCTTCCGATCTGGTGTGTTTTGATTTCAAAAGTTGACATAATAACGCAATTAAAGTTATGTTTCGCTTCGCTCACAAATCATTTTTAAAAGAAAAAAGAAAAAAAGAAAGTAGTTTACTTGTTGGCGTGGGCTGGCTGTCAAGTTTTTTTGAAAAAATACAACCCTACTGAAATGTTGTTTTATAATCGTTTTTATATTGGGGTGGAGATTTTTTTAAAAACCCGGAGGGCTTGAACTTTATAGCCAATAGCGTCGGATGATGGTAGCCAAATAATTTTACTTGCTTTTTTTATTTTTTTATTCCGAATATTTCTTAGAAAGTAATACCTATAATTTCTCTTATAAATTACTAAACACAGCGCAGCAAAAAATGAGGAGCATTTTTGCGCGAGCCGACAGCGAAGTTGAGCGAGGGTGGTGTGGGTAGAGCACGTTGCCAGCGGCATAAGTGCGTCCCACGCCTACGTGGTACACGCAAGGGTGGCGGTGTTTTTGATGCGTCGGGGAAGGCAAGGGCAATTTATGTAGTGAAGCGTGACGAGTGGTGTGCGCTCCGCTTTGGTAGTTGAATGCTTTGTTTTGTTGTTGGGTATTGGGTTAGAAAATTATGTTTTGAATTACAATTTGCGGAGCGCCATAATGAGGAACAATGAACGGAATACTTTGCTCTTGCGAGCGTTTGCAATATGTGATAATCCGTTGTAATATTTGAAGTTAATCAGATTCTTGGTGAGATAAAACTTGTAGTTTGTCGGAATAAAATATGTGCTTGCAACGGTTATTTCATATGCAAAATGGTGCTTTCAAAAACTGTGACACCCTTTTTTAGCCCGAGCGAGCAGCAGGCGAGCCAAATTATTAAACAGCGGTTTTACCCAAATAAAAGTCTTGCGTAGCAAAACATTAAAGGGTTTGGGTACAAAAGTAGCTGTGCGTGAGTAAGACGCGTAATGTGTGAAGTAAAATAAACAAATAGCACTAAACGAGGATGTGTCACCGCAGTAGTGCTATTTGTGGTATATGCAAGGGTTTGTTAACGGAAATAGGGTTTTACCAATGAATATTAAAACAAGTTTATATTGTCTGATTTATTAAATGCCCTTGCAGATATATTTTATGGAACAAAATGAAGCGGATTGCGAACACCTTATTACCTGCTAAACATTCTGTTTTGTTGAGACCATTCTTATGGAAACGGATTAAAAAAAGCGCAAAGGCAAAAAATAAGTGCTTTTTTTAAAGCTCTTATTGTGCGGAATTGGAAGCTGTATGTAGTGAAGTGAAACGAAATGTAATACTGCTGTAAATGTGGAATATTTTCAATTCCTGATAATTTTTATAAGGCATAAGGTTTTTAATTATGATTGGTTAGTTGGTACTGTAATGTCAATTTTTTGTAAAATACAATCTGCCTGAATAATATTGATTAATTTTTCATTGTCATCGAGAAACTCTTGTTGGTTGTTAATAGCCAAGATTATACTATTAGGACTTGAATCAAATTCTGATGAAGAATAAATCTTACCATTTAGTATTTTAAAATGTTTTTCAATAAATGAATCGATTGGAATAATTGAACTAAGTATAAAAAAAGAGTAATAATTTTGGAAATGGTTTAAAATATTTTCGCGTATGAAATTTATAGAATGTGCTTTAAAAGAACTTAATAGTGTAACATCCTTAGTTAAATATGAACGGACTACAAAAAGGAAATTGATTTTAAAATTATGTATAATAAGAGTATCTCTATCGAATAATCTATTCTTAAATTGAAAATTAATTTTTACCTTTTCAGCAGTGTCGTTTTGAAATTTAGCTGCCGTGTCTGTAAGATTGTTATTATCAATGAATGCTTGAATAAAAAAGTTGGGGGTAATGTTATATCCTTCTGTTTTTGAGTCGCGGTAACGTAGATTATGAGATAATATGCCAGTATTAAAAAGATTAATGTTATATTGAATAACATTTTTGGCATAAGTATGTTGTTTGTATATTGAGTTTACACCGTATTGAGTTGTTTCTTTATAGTACTTAGAGTCACCGACATAAAAAATCTTATCAGGGTTAAACAATGAATTAAATTCAAAAATATGGTCAACAATTTTACCATCTGCTTGATATTTTAGTTTTTCGATATTTTTTGTATCTGAAAGAAGTTTATCTATCATATTTTCAAAAACGATATTAAAGTTACTTGATAAAATAAATTCTTCTAGACCAGCTTTAGAATTAGATTCACTTTTTTTCTGAAAGTAGAGGTACAATAACTTATAAAGATGTTTAAATTTATCAGAAAAATATTTGTGCTTTAAAGACTTTAGTACTTTTAATGCTTTTAGCTCAAATGCTAAAAAATTGGTTGCCGTAATTATATTATAATTTTCATCAATAATTAACTTAAAACCATATTCGGTTTTAAATTTGAAAAGCACTGAATAAAAAATACGTAGTAATTCATCTTCATAATTTATGTGTTTTATTTTTTGAATTGGATTAAAATATACAACCGAATCATTCTCAGTAAATACTGGAAGGGTTTTGTTTACAGTTTTATTCCAACTTATACGCCTTCCTAATTCTGATTGTTTAGTTTTTACTTTAAAAGTTATCAAAGATTTGTTGTTTTTATAGAATTGTAATAAACTAACAACTAAATCTAACTCTGTATTTTCGAAATAACTAAGGTTGGACGTTATACTTCTTAATTTTTCTTTATTAATAATTATTGTTTCAGGATTTCTTTGAATAAACTCTTTGAGACAAAGGAAAAGAGTAAGAGAGAAAGTATAAATAAAATCAGCTTCTGTTTTTGATTTATCATATTTCTTCAAAATAGAAAATGAATTTTCACTTGCCAATTCCACAACAGGAACGGAATTGAAAACAAATTCACCAGTAAGGAATATTTTAGGGAGAATTAAAACCATCCCACTTTTTTGAGAACTGTTGAAATAGCCTACAAAATTAGTCGATGCTCTACCATTTCCTATATCGGTTATATATTTATCAGGCAATAAAGTTGAAAGCAACTTATTATCATACCTATAACCTTCGATTAATAAATGCATATTATACTTCTGGTTTAACCCCCAAATTATCAAAGAACCCGATTAGGACACTATCTTTATTTTCATTGAATAAGTCGGAGAATTTAAACGGAATTATATTTTGGCCTTCTGTATATTTGAAAATATAATCCTTATGATTAAAATCTTCATCTTTAAAAACATCAAACCACAAATAAAACATTACTTTATTAACAAATTCAGTTTCATCTATTACGTTATTGGGTGAGGTGATAAATCGATTACCTATTTGCTTATCTTCACTTTCAGTAATACTGTAAATTTTTTCATTAACTGCTTTTAAAAATGTTTTGAGATTGTAATTTTGGCCAGCAATCTTTAAGGAAAAAGCTGACGCATCTTCGTAATTTATTGGGATATATTCCCACTGCCATCTTCTTTTAAATGCACTGTCCATTGGAAAAAGAGATTGGTCGCTAGTGTTCATTGTAGCGATTATTGTAAGGTTAGATGGAATTAGTAAAATAGAAAAAGGATTTACGTTTCTTGTTCCTCTTTTAAGAAAATACAAATCGAGCAATTTAACATCATAATCACTATTTACAAATTCATTTTTTAAAAAAGCTTCTATCTCAGTTTCAACAGTTATAAAATATCTCGAGAAACCAATATCATCTCTATCAAGAAGTTGAAAAGTATCTCCAAATATTTGGGCACAATTACCACGATTTATTTCTTCGACAATCAAAACTACTTCTTCCCCTGGATTCTTCCAGGCTTCAACATACGCTTTTAGGAAAAATTGGGGAATAAAAGAGTAGGTAATTTTATTAGTACCATTATCAATTATTGATAATGGCTTATATGAACCAACAAAGTTGTTATAATCAAATTCAGGGTGAAATGTTGCAGTAAATTGCTTTTTTCCAAAAGCATATTCTTGCGCCTTGTGCGATTTGCCACTTCCTGGCGAACCAAAAAATATTTTGTTATATGACATATTTTAAATGTTGTTTTTTAAGAGTTCAATAACTTTTATTGGAACTGGTTTAAAGTCTTGGAAATCACAGAGCTTTGAATCTATGAAAAAATATCTTCCGTGACATAAAGCATTTAGATTTTCAATATTTGGGGCATTATAAAGGGCATCAATAATTTTGTTAAGTAAATCTGTCTCATCACTGAAATATTTATTTGCAATAATTTTTGAATGTGGAGTCGAGTTTCTATTAAATAAAGTAAAGTTTAAAGCAAAGTATAGTGAAATGAAAATAAAAATGTAACTCCCGTAAATATCATTCTTAAATGTTCTTGTTTCGCGGTCAAATATATGGTCCAAAATTATTTGGCGTTTTACCAAGTCATTTTTAAAATCAATAAAATTTAATGCAGCTAACATTGTAACATTATCAATGGGTCTTTGACCATATTTGAAAAGATAACTATCTTTCGTAAAATGTGCATTGATTAAATCTTTGATCCGAGGTTCGAGATTTGGAGTGTCCACAAACATACTTGATCCTGCATTAATGGGATTCTGACCACCTGCTCCAATAAGTTGTTCTGAAGTAAAGTCAATTAAAGATGTGTACTTAATAGCAGGTGTTTGTGGTCTTGATAAAGTGTGAATTGTATTTCCCGGGAATAAATAGTTTATCATTTAAAATAATTAAATATTGTTAACAAGATTGAAATTATATTTTATGCCACAAATATCTTTGCCTTCTTTAAGGTTGGAAAGTCGTTGCAAAATAATTTTGATAGACTCTAAACCATTATCGCCAGTAATACAACTTCTATTAATTTTAATACACTTTGCAATAGTAGTTCCACTACCCCCATAGAAATCACCAACAAGGTCATTTTCTTTAGTTGTTATAGAAATTATATAATCTAAAAGTTGTTCTGGTTTTTTAGAGTCTTTGAAGTCAATACCTAAACCCCCTTCTTTATAAATATTTGGGACTATTTCCGTAAAATCTAAGTCATTTGTTGGAAGTATGGGTCTTCCTGCTGTCAAAGAAGATTGGAAATAAACACCACTACGTCTCTTTTCATTGTGTGTATGAAACCAACGATAGCCTAACCCTTCATTTTCTAGACCGTGAACTTTAACAAGTAAGTTTTCTCCAAGTTGCCTTAAATGACTTTCGAACCATTCACCTGACCAGTTTGCTGTGGCAAGTTTTCCTGCGATAATATATCTCCTTAAATTTTTTAAACTAGGCTTATCTTTTACGATCTTGTATTCGTTTGGTTGATATATTTCAACTTGTTTTCCATTGATAATTTCTTTCCTTGGATTTTCAGTTAACGTCTCAATCCGGTAATCGAACTTTTCAATTCTAGGGTGTTTTGGTTCGGTATAAAAACGAGTTTGTTTATGTTTTCTGTAGAAAAGTAAATATTCGAAGACATCGTGATAAGTAGCATTAATCATCAACTGTCTTTCACTATGTCTTATTTTTACAGGAAACAATCCTATAAAACACTCGGACCCAAAAACAGAATCACAAATACTTTTTAGATTAAATAACTCCATTTGATTAATAGAGAAAACTAAAAACCCTTCTTTTTTTAGAAGTTTATGGCTGTTAACAACTACTTTTTGAATATGTGATGACCAACTTGATGAATTATCATTATAATGCTTTCTAGACCCTCTTGAGCGACCGGTATTGTATGGTGGGTCAAGATAAATTAATTGAAACTCATCAGTATTATTTATTAGCTGTTTACTGCTTAAAGTAATGGCATCATTAATATGCAATTCATACTTGTTAAGATTATTTGTTTTATTATTTTTAAGAGTGTCTAATTTTGGTAAAATAACGTCATCAATACTATCATCAATAAGCGATAGTTGAGGTGGTAGTTCCACGGACAATATTTCCTCTTTAGTTTCTATATATTTCATTATTTTTTACTTATTTATTTTCATTCCAAAGTTAGTTAATTGAGTAAGAAAGTTGATAATTATAAGACTTAATATTTTAATAAGTATTAAACTGAATCAAGAGTAGAGAGCCTTGAAGTAATTTAACACTATATATTACTGGCTTTCTGATAATATTTCTAATAATTTAATTTATAAAATTACTACTTGATTATATTATTTAACTTGCCTTATTGAATCATAAAAACGGCGCTAAACAAACATAAGGCTTTATTCAAAATAATTAATAAATATTTGATTTATGCAATTTTTTTTAAAAGTAAAGTTTAATTCTTGAATTATCAAATTTTAAATTGCGAAATAAAGAAATAGGATAATTAACATTATAATAAAAAATATCATTTTAACAATAAAAACACTATATTTGATACTTAGGTCTTTCACAAGACCATCTTTTTCATAGCAATTTTCCCACCGTAGTCTATCTGCGGTGGGTTTTTTATATTATAAGACTTTGCAAATATTGCAAACCTTGCAAAGTGCTTATTGTATTTTTTGATAAAAACCACTTTTTATTTTTTCTAAATACTTAGAGGTATCTAATTTAGATAAGTATAAATCAGCTGTTCGTTCTTTAATTTGAAACTTTGTTTCAGCTAATTCAATAGCATCTTTTCTTTGAAACTTAAAAGGAAGGGCATTGTAAAAAGTAGCAAGCACCTTATCAGTAATAGAACCCTTTTTTGGTAATTCCTTGAACATATAGGCGGAATGTTCTTGGTATATTTTTACCAATTTCAAAGCAATGTCAAAATCTTCATCATCACAAATAAAATTTGTAGTTGTTTCACCATTGTCAAAATAACGCAGTGCTGTTAATAGCATACAAATACGATATAAACCAAGACCTAAGCGCTTTGATGTACTGGACAAATCTTCACTGATAAAAGTGGCGAAATTATTTAAACATTCTTTGCCGAATTGATTTAATTTAAGCCATTGTGCAGTTGTTAAATTAAAATTGATGTCACTTTGGTTTTCTAAAAATTCCACAAAATTTAAAACATCGTTAGAAAGCATATCAAACCAATCGGTTAAATTAATACCGCCCATTGTTTCCCCTGCATCAATCCACTTTAATTCGGACTTAAAAGTGTAAAAGATAAAACGACTGAATAAACCATCTTCCGCGGATTTGATTAAACCTGCCACCTGACTAGGCGTGCCCGCTAAGGCAACCGATAACCGTGGCTGTTTAATTTCAATCCACTCTTTATTTGTTTTACGGCTGTATGTAATTGGTTCGTGGTGATATGATTTTCTTAGAAGGACAGAATATCCACCCCAATCCTGGCTAAAGACATTTCCCATTGAATCGGCTTCCGTTTCACAAAAAATGCCTTGTTCGTCACCTTCTTGCAGCTGCTGAATAACTCTTGCGCTGCTGTTATCTGCAGGTATATACAAGACTTTAAAGGGAGGGATTAGAGGCGGCTCTAAATCGGAAGTATCTTGTTTTTTATCTGCTATTTTTTTATTGTATTCTCTTAGTTTTATTGCATAAAGTTTTTGTTTTTCTTTGCTCTCATTGACTAATTTTTCGTGATATTTATTGCCCAAATCTTTGGAAAATGCAATAGCTCCTTTGCCGCTTGCGGCAGGTGCAATGATAAAACAAAATAGATTTGCATAATGTTTTTTACCTCGATACCCACCAGAAACATTCACCATACAACCGCTAATAATAGAAAGCGCACCAGTTAAAAATACGTCACGTTCACGCTTGTCTTCAAAAACACTGCAACCCTTTTTTAGTATTTCCGGAAGTTTGTCAAAAACATCATCGGGCAAAATGGGCATACTGGAAAGCGCATTTTCGGTTGAAATATTTTCAATGAGATTGTGTTCTGTCTCGCTATTGTAGTTTGCAAAGTCTGCAAACTTTGCAAAGTCTGCAATTTGATGTTTGTATGCACTGTTTACTGAATTATTAATTTCTGTAATATTTAAGTCAAAATTTGTGGTACAATAATCAAGTGTTTCATCTTCATAAATTCCAAAGCGATTGGCATTGCTTGCAAATAAATAAATGAAATTATTTCTGTTTCCATTTAAGTATTGTTCTTTTTGCTGCGTAAACTGCAAGCATTTGTTTAATATATCATACGTGGAATGTTGTACTGGAATTATTGTTTTAGCCTCATTTTTAATAGGAATACTTTCTCTTATTAATTCAAAAATAGTTGAGTTTTCATTTATGTAGGTATTTGGATCAAAGGAGATAAAGCAAAGACGGGTTACGTCTTTGCATTTAACATCAAACTTAAATTGTGCAACTTCCTGGTAATACAGTGCCACTTGATTGTATGCTGTTGTATGTTGTTCTGCATTGCAATTAACTTCAGTAAATACCTTTATTCCTTCGCCGCTTGGACTTATAAACGATGCAAGTGTATACTTGCATTCGTTTATTTTAGCCAATTTGTCATTTAACAATTCTACCGGAATATCGTCAAAATCTATACATACAACTTGGGAATAGGAAATAATATCATCCTTTGTTCTTGTATTTCCAAATGTACCGGAAGTTGTAAAACCAATCAAACCGTTTTTGATTTTGTCCGCTTTATTATCATCACCTTTATGTTTTGCATAGCGCAGAGAATTTATGACACTTTCATATTTATCGGATTTAATTTCTTGGAGAACATCCATTAAATTACTATTTCCTAAATTGTGTTTGAAATCTTCATACCTACTAACCATAAATTTAAGGTTGGGTGTATTTTTCATAATTTTTTAGGATTATAGTTTTCCTTTAATAGATTTTGAATGTCTTCCAGACGATAATAAATTTTATTTCCAAGTTGTGAAAACCCAATGAATCCTGTATCACGCCACATTTGGCTAGTTCTCTTACTTATATTCATTAATTGAAGGAACTCTTGATTGTCAAAAAAGACATTTTTAGGATCTACATTCTGAACCAATTTTGTTTTTGCACCAAATTCGTTCACGCTATCGATAATTTTATCGAGTTTTTTTTCTGTTTTTTCGTAAAAATCCATAGCTATTTTCTTTTATTGGTTAATAAATAGTTAGCGGCAATTGTTTCTATTTCTTCTGTTGAAGATTGGCGGTTCCTTAGCAGCCATTCATCTAATTCAGCACGTTTAAAGTACAGTTTCTTCCCTTGTGGACAAAAATGAGGGATTAGCTTGTGGCTTGTCATTTTATACAAATTAGAAGCACTTGTGTCTAGATAAGCGCAGGTTTCATTGAAATTTAATACATCTTTTTTTAATAGGTTTTGTTCTTGTAACATAGTTTCGATGTTACTCAGTTTTTGCAAAATTAATTCTTCCATTTTTTGAAATTTTAATATTAAAAATTTCCTCTCTCGTGTTTAAGAACGAGAGGTTTTATCCTCAAACACAAGTGCAATTTATGTTAGATAAAGTATACAAAAGACACTCCGCCTTACAGAGGCGGAGTGTAGGCGGAGTGGTAAATATGTTGAGATTAGCAACTATAAGCTATCTAAAAGAAAGATAGTTGGAAGAAAGTTAAAATAAATAAAGGAGGTGCGGAGTTAATAAATGGATTGCACTAACTTTTTTATGCTATAATCGTTTTTCGTTGTTTTAGTGTCCTTAATTCTTTTTGCCACAAAATTTACTTTTTTAATTGTGAATACTTCAGAAGCAATAACCCAAATAGCAGTACTATCGTTAAATAATTTTTCAGAGTCGCAATATTTAATGAATGATTTTAAATCTCCAAAATCACCAATCCAATTTATTTTGTCTTTTGATTTTGTACCGGTAAAAGCATTTATGAAATTTGCTTTACAACCATTTTCAAGATAATTTTTAATGACTAATTTATCAAATAGGCTATTTGCTTTATAATGGCGTGAGGCACTGTCTTTAATTTGAAAATATTTGTGTGTATTTGTTCTTACTTCTAATGACAATTTTTTTTGATTGATAATAGGAACAATATCTTGAAAAAAATATTTTTCATTGTCAAGCCATTCTTTTATTGTTTTAATATATTTTTTTTCACCTTTACTAAAAGCAGCGAGCAACATTTTTTGTTTATGTTGGTGGGAATGGTTAATAAAATCGAGTTTGGTTTTTTCTGCATTGTCGATTTTGCCTTCTTTGACCAATTCAACTGTATTTATTAAGGACAGCATAGAAACTGTTTTTTTAAATAAGAAATCAACTAATTCGGAAGGTGTTACAACTGTAAATGATACGAGTCCAAGATACCTGTTTGATTTAACGGTTTCTTTTATAAATGGTAAAGTGCTAAAATGTTTAGACTTTAAATGTGAATAAAATGATAATTCAAACGGGAAAAAATTTAACCATCTTTTGTAAATATCATAGAGTAAGTTTAAATCTGATTTTTCTTTTTTTGGTGAATAATTTTTTTGTTCTTCAAACAATTGCAAAATAGCTTTCTTTTTATCTATAGGAATTTTAGATTTTTTATTATTAATAAATGATTCAATCAATTCCAAAAATATATGGTAACCAATTGCTGGTTGACCCAAACTTCTTACAGCATATTCCAGATACTCTGAAATATCCTCAAACCAATCATCATTTTTAATGACATTCGATATTTGGTATTGTGTGTATTCAACTGTGTTTAAAATTCTGATAGGAAAGTCTTTATAAACAACATGTTTGTTAAATTTAAATTTTCTATAAAACTCTTTGTGTCTTTCACAGCATCGCGGAAATATATCTAAATAGGTTGTTAATAATCTAAAATTTTCCCTGTGAGCAAAACAACAATCAGGATAATTAATTGGAGATACATATCCTTCCGGTTTTTGAATTTCAGAAGGATAAATAATCATATCCTTCGCCGCTATTTCTATAAATGGTTTTTGCACGTCAAAATTGAGTTTAATTGGTTTAGCAATTTCTTTTAATTGTATGATTTAATATTTTAAGTTATAAAATTGATCGTACTATTTTTTTTATACTATCGTCGTTGATTGTTCTTGCAGCATCTTTAATTCTGTTATTATTAAAATGAATGCCATTATGCGTAAAAAAATTAGCTGTATAAACCCATTTTTTTGAAACATTTTCAATAAGTTTTTCACTAATTGAATAGTTAATAAAAGATTTCAAGTCTCCAAAATTCCCTTTCCAATTTATTTTATTATCGGGAACATTTCCAATGAATCCATTTATAAAATCATTTTTGGAAGTAATGTCAATGTGATTATTTTTTTCGAGGGCTTCAAATAAAGTAGATGCTTTAATTTTTTTTGAAGCACCAGCATTAATTTTGAAATAGAAATTTGTTAATGATATTTCTTGCTTTGCATCGACATTAGTACTTTTAATATTTAATTTGAATTTTAGTGTTTCTTTTGATGCATTAAAAAAAATTTTAGATAATAGTAATAATCTATTGGTATCGAATATTTTTTCATTCTTTTGAGTTTCCCTTATACCGTGAAATTGATTTGCTTTGGCTAGATTATCCAATCTTGGATGTTCTATATAATCTTGACCATATTTATTAATTAATAATTCAGCAAGGTTTATACAGTTTTTGTAGTCTAAAGTATTTACTAATCCTGTTAGTTCATTATATCTTTTATTAATATGGTCTGAGCCAAAGTTGGGTCTGTCCTGATTCCAGTGAACAAGTATAAGTCCTTCGTCCAATAATTGATTTACCGTTTTTGAATATGAAATAATATTTTCTAATTCATTAACAGAAAACAGTGTTGCTTTGCCATTATTGTAGATTCCTAAACTTATAATTTTTTCGCCGATGTTAAAGTCTTCGCATTGATAATGAACAAAAAATACCTTATGCATAGGAGGAAAAAACATTGTTATTTCTTCTTTAATAATTGATGGAGCAACATAAGTTATATTTTCTTCAAAAATAGATTTAAATAAAGTAGGATTATTTAGTATAATTTCCCAGGCTTTGAAGAAACCGCCACCTCCAAAACCACTTTGATATAATAGGTCTTTCTTTATAATAAAAACAAAATCAATATTGTATTTTTGTTTTAGTTCATTCTGTTCTGTTTCTTTAGATAGGCCACCATATTTAAAATTGCCAGTTTCAACTGATACAAAACCATAAATTCTTGAAAAAACTTTATGAGCTATTTGCTCATTAGTTATCGAAAAAATGTTATTTTTTTGTTTTATTTTTTCTTCAAAATATATATAGCCATCTTCAAAACCCTTAGCGTATTCATTTAAATAAGGCATAATAGTTTCAGCGTTTAATTGATTTAAGTCTAAATCAAAATATTGACCTTTTTTTAAATAAAGCTGAAAAATTTTGTAATACTTTTCTAAACACCAAAAACCAAAATCACCGTAATTAAAATAAGTTTTAAAAGGAGGCATAAGATTTCCATACTCTGTTATCTGCTTCCCAGTTTTATCTTTATAAGATTTAAAACTTTTCTCGTCGCCGTGTTTTGATAATTCTTTATATATAATATCTGGTATTGTAACGAGGTTAATACCCTGATATAAGTAATTAATATTGTGCATATTAAAAATTGAGGATAATTTTATTTGCAGCTTCCATTTTTTTCTCATCAATTATTTTGGCATACACTTGTGTGGTCCTAATATCTTTATGGCCCAATAATTTAGAAACTGTAAATAAATCTGTACCAAAAGTCAATTGCAATGTGGCATATGTGTGCCTTGCACAATGAAATGTGATTGTTTTGCTAATACCTGCTTTCATAACCCATTGTTGTAATTTTAGATTGTGCCAGGCGCTGTACTTTAAACCTTTAAAAACTCTATCTTCCGGTTCTCCAATTTCTCCTAATAGTTCACTTGCTTGGTTTGACATTGGTAAGGTTTCAGCTCCTTTGGTTTTTTTTTGCCTGAAACGTATGTAATAACCGTAATCATTTGAATGCTGTATCTCAGACCAAACTAATTTATTGATGTCGGACCATCTTAAACCTGTTAGACAACTGAAAATAAAGGCAGTTTTAAGGATTGGAATTTCACATTCGTGTTTGAGTATATTTTGAAGTTCCTCGAACGTAAGAAATGCTCTTTCGCTATCACCTTGTGGTATGCTGTCAACCTGATCAGCTGGATTGTTTCTTATGATACCTTCTTTTACAGCTTGTTTTAAGGCTGCCTTGAATTTATTGAAGTAGGAGCAGGCAGAATTATCAGATAATAATTTACCTGCAGGCGTTTTTGCTGTACTGTTTAAATATTCCCGGAATCCTTCAACATATTTTCTATCCAATTGCGCAAATGAAACATCTCTCGGATTGTATTTTTGCAAATGTTTTATGGCGCTGTCCCAATTTCCATAATTTCCTTTGCTATCCATTCTTGTGTCTGCAATGGTTTGCATATACAGTCTGAAGAATCCTTTCAGCTTTTCTTGGTCGTTGAAATCATAAAAACCATTTCTTATTTCTAAATGTCGCTTTGATCTTATGCTTTCGGCTAAGTTTAGAATTTTTTTGTTTTCGTCTTTTTGGGGTTGTGTTAGTTTGCCCTTTTCTGGATCTGGGATGAGGTATAATCCTAAATATTCATATTCGCGCTTACCGCTTTTGTAATAATCAAGATATAGGCTAATTTTATTAGCCTTTAATCTTTGTCTTAAAGTAACTTTCATAGCAATTAATTAAAAAGATTATCTATTTGTGAACGTTGAATTATTTTCTTTCTGCCGAATTTATGAATTTGTAAATCGCCACGTTTAATCATTCGGTTTATTGTCCATCTGCTAACACCGATTAATTCCGCAGCCTCTTTTACACAAAGATAGCTTTTTGATATTAAGGAATTTGGATTATTTTTTTGCAATGTTTGCAATGTTTGCAAGCTTTGTTGTTCAATTAAAGATTTTTGAATTTTTTCATCTTTAATTTTCTGCTTATAATGTCTTGAGTTGCATTTATGGCAACAATATCTTGTTAAGGTGGTCTTGGCTACGAAGGCTTTACCACAATAAGAACAGGTTTTTGGAATCATCATATTGCTACTCATAATATGTAGTATTATGTTGCGTAATGTTGCGAAGTGTAGCATTATGTAGCATCATCTCGCCAATTTTGTTGCCATTTAGATTTGGGCAACAAAATCACACATTGGGCAACAAATAGACAACAAATATAACGTAAAAAGTGGTTATGGGCAACAAATAAATGTTAAAAGAATTATTTAAATATAAGAAATAGAGATAGTTAGCAAATAAGTATTAATGAATTACTTTCCGATACAAAAATTAGCAAAAATATTCCCCAACAAGTCTTCGGTGGTGACTTGGCCTGTAATCTCTCCTAAATGAAACAATGCCTGACGGATGTCGATGGCAAACAAGTCGGCGCTGATGTTGTTGTCAATGCCTTTTTGCACTTCTTTAATCGCTTTTAAAGCGTTGTTTAAGGCTTCAAAATGACGAGAATTGCTTACAATTGTTTCGTTGTTGCTTAAAGCGCCTTTGTTGGCCAAATGGGTGAGGGTGGAGGTGAGCTCATGAATCCCGATTTTCTCTTTGGCCGATAAAAACAGGAGCGAAGCATGCTGAAAAGCTTCCATTGTTTTGTCGATCAATTCGGCATCGGCAACATCCACTTTATTTGCAATAATCAACAATTGTTTGTTTGGATTGTTGTCTTTGATCTTTTTGATTTCTTCCAAAATTCCTGAAAGGGAAAGTTGGCCGTTTTTAATTTTTTCCAAATCGAAAACATAAATAACCAGTTGCGCCTGTTCAATTTTTTCGAATGTTTTTTGAATGCCCAGACTTTCAACGATATCTTCCGTGGTCCTGATACCCGCCGTATCCACAAAGCGATAAGCAACACCGTCTATGGCAATTTCATCTTCTATGGCATCTCTTGTGGTTCCTGCAATATGGCTCACAATGGCTTTTTCCTCATTTAACAAGGCGTTCAGTAACGTCGATTTCCCCACATTTGGTTCGCCCACAATCGCTACCGGAATTCCGTTTTTCAACACATTTCCCAAAGCAAAGGAATCTATCAGCCGTTTTAAAACCGAGTTTATTTTTTCCACCAGTCGGTTAAATTCAGCCCTGTCGGCAAATTCAACATCTTCTTCAGAAAAATCGAGTTCCAATTCTATCAAACTGGCAAAATTCAGCAATTGCTGACGCAGGTTTTTAATTTCATTGCTAAAACCGCCGCGCATTTGTTGCAAAGCTACTTGGTGCGATGCTGCAGAATTGGAGGAAATTAAATCGGCAACCGCTTCGGCTTGGGTCAAGTCCATTTTGCCGTTTAAAAAAGCGCGCATTGTAAATTCACCTGCATTGGCACTTCGAACGCCATTTTTGATGAACATCTGCAATATTTCCTGCTGAATGTAAACAGAGCCGTGACAGCTGATTTCCACCACATTTTCACCGGTATAGGAATGTGGATTCTTAAAAACAGAAACCAAAACTTCATCGATCACGCGATTCCCGTCCACAATATTCCCCAAATGAATGGTATGCGATTTTACCTTGTTTAAATCTTTTTTTCCGAATTTGGAAGCAAAAAACTTATTTACAATTTCAATCGAATCTTCACCCGATAAACGAACAACCGCAATGGCGCCAACACCCGATGAGGTGGCCAAAGCAATAATGGTGTCGTTTATAATGGAATTGTTCATAGGTGCAAAATTACGGTTTATTGTTTAATTAAATGTTTCCCTTCGACTACGCTCAGGGTGACAAATCGTTTAGGCGTTTAATCGTTTATCCTTCTATGTTCAAGTTTGAAGGCTTTTGTCTATTTTCTCGTTTAGAACTTCAGACTTCCGTCTTCCGTCTTCCGTCTTCCGACTTCTTTTCTCTTTTCTCAATTATAAACAGCCTGTTTTATAAAATCTTCATAATCCTCATAAAACAGCTCAAATTGATGCATAGCTTCATTAAAAAAATTGTAGGCTCCTTGCCAAGTGTTTTTATTTTGAATATTAAATTCGCGATGATATTTCACATAAATTCTATGAATAATTTTACCATTATCCAACAGATAAAGTTCATCAAAAATAACATCCGGCAAATAATCATCAGTAAGATTGCTTTTCAATTCTAAGACTTGGTCAAAAAGCAGCTGATTTTTGTTTTTGTCCAACGATTCTATATCCAAACAAACCAATGCCTTATTTTTGTCCGCCACAAACTTAAAGCTAAAATCCTTGATTTGCGTGTTGTACAATACCCATTTTCTCGGAAAAGATTTCCCAAAACTTATCCAAAATTCTTTTCGCAACTGCGTCGCTTCCTCTTTGCTGAACATTATTTAATTTGTTTAATCGTTTATGCCTTTAATAGTTTATCCTTCTATCATCAAGTTTGAAGTCTTTTGTCTATTTTCTCTATTCTATTTTCTGAAATTTCAAATTTCCATAGAAATTATCCGTGAATGGTTTCCTGCGTTCCCAAATCTTTCATCAATTCCGCTTCAAAATCCAGTAAATCGTTCCATTTCTTATCCACTTCTTCGCGTTCTCCATATTTCCTCGCAAAACCTAAAAATAAGGTATAATGATTTGCTTCCGATGCCATTAAATCGCGGTAAAATTTCGCCAGTTCTTGGTCTTTTATGTTTTCCGAGAGCAAGCGAAAACGTTCACAGCTCCGCGCCTCAATAAGCGCCGCATACAGCAATCTGTGCACCAATTGCGTGGTTCTGCTGCCGCCTTTCGGGAAAAATTTCAGCAAATTGTTCACGTAAACATCTTTCCGGTCGTGTCCCAAAATAACATCCCGTTTCAATAAACGTTCGTGCACCATGTTGAAATGGCTCATTTCTTCTTTCACCAAAGCAACCATTTCCGTCACCAAGTCCGAATATTCCGGAAAACTCATAATCAAAGAGTTCGCCGTCGAAGCCGCTTTCAGCTCGCAATGTGCGTGATCTATCAAGATTTCATCAATATTTTTTTCGGCAATGTTCACCCATCGCGGGTCGGTAGGAAGTTTTAAACCTAACATAAGGCATCAAATTTTTGGTTAATTTTTCGGTTTTATTCGAATTTTTTTTGGGCGTTCCCCGCCAACTGGCAGGTCGGGCTTTTCGCTGCAAGTCCTCGTCACGCCCAAAAGCGTGACTGCGGGCTTTCCGCTGCAATCCCTAACGCAGCTTTAATCAATAATTCAAAATTGGATTTGCGCCCATTGCGATTTTTCTTTGCGCGTTTTGCGGTTAAAAAAAATCCTTTGGCATTTTAAGTTCTTCTAACTAAATATCCAAATCAAAAGTCTTCTTCAGCAATTCAATCGCCCTGTTTTTTTCTTTCAATTTTTGATATTTTTCATCTGGTGTATAGGCATATTTCTTGGTTTCTTCTTCATTCACATCCACAACAACATCCAATTTATAATTGTTCAATTTTTCTCGCAAATATTTTACCAATGGAAATTTGGCGCGATCAAGTTGGTCTTTCATCATCGCATTCGGCAACTGAAAATGGATGATTCCGTTTTTAACGCTCGGCACATTCGAATTCATAATAGAAGCCACACTTTTTTTGCCGTCTTCCATCAAAATATTGATGTAGGCTTCCCAAAGCAACAATAATTTACTTTCAGAAAATACGTCTGCAGGCAATCCTTCAACTTCTTCAAAATCGACTTCAATTTTTGCGACTTCTGCTTTTGTTTTTAAACTTTTTAAGGAAAGGCCAGAGGATCTTCTCGGGATATTGATCAACTCAAGTTTTACGACTTCTGTGCTTGGGGTTGCAATTTTCGGTACATCCTTAATTACAGGCGTTTCTTGTTTTGCCACCGCCTTAATTTCTTCTTTTACAACAAATTTGCCGCTGCTTTTTTTGGCGATTTTGGATCTAAAAACAACCGCCGAAATTATATAAGGCTTGCTATTTTTTTTTTCTCCGTCATAAGTGACAGAGGCCAGTTGCATCAAGGCAAGTTCAACCAGCAATCGCTGATTTTTACTGCTTTTGTATTTCAAATCGCAGTCGTTTGCCAATTCAATTCCCTGCAACAAAAATTTCAAATCACATTTTTCGGCCTGACTTAAATATTTCTTTTTGGCGTTGTCGCCAACTTCCAATAATTCAATGGTAATCTTGTCTTTGCTCACCAACAAATCCCTAAAATGGGAAGCCAATCCGGTGATAAAGTGGTTTCCGTCAAATCCTTTCGACAAAATCGTGTTGAAATGAACCAAAACTTCCGGGATTTTATTGTCGAGCAACAAATCGGTGGTTATAAAATATTCATCGTAATCCAGTACATTCAGGTTTTCGGTAACCGCTTTACGTGTCAGCTCTTTCCCCGAAAAACTCACTACACGGTCAAAAATGGAAAGTGCGTCACGCAAGGCGCCATCAGCTTTTTGGGCAATAATGTGCAAGGCGTCATCTTCGGCCTCAATATGCTCCTGAACGGCAATTTTTTCAAGATATTTTTTGGTATCCAACACGCCAATACGTTTAAAATCAAATATCTGGCAACGAGAAAGTATGGTCGGAATAATTTTGTGTTTTTCGGTGGTCGCCAAAATAAAAATGGCGTGTGCCGGCGGTTCTTCCAAAGTTTTTAAAAACGCATTAAAAGCCGAGGCCGATAACATATGGACCTCATCAATAATATACACCTTGTATTTTCCTGTTTGTGGCGGAATGCGAACCTGATCGTTTAAATTCCGAATATCGTCAACCGAATTGTTTGAAGCGGCATCCAGTTCAAAAATGTTAAAAGCAAAATCTTCCTCAAGGTCGCCGCCGCTTGCCTGGTTTATTTTTTTTGCCAAAATGCGCGCACACGTCGTTTTTCCAACGCCTCTTGGACCCGTAAACAACAATGCCTGCGCCAAATGGTTGTTTTTTATAGCATTATCAAGCGTGTTTGTAATGGCTTGTTGCCCAATCACATCCTCAAAAGTTTGAGGTCGGTATTTACGGGCTGATACTACAAAATGTTCCATGTTTTATTTTTTTATTCGGATGGTAAAAGTAAATATTATTAAGTTAAAAGTTAAATGTTAGAAGTTAAATGTTTCAAGTTTCAGTCCCGATAGCTATCGGGATCAAGTTTTTTTTTCAAACCAATAACATATAACGTATAACCAATAACCAATAACCAATAACCAATAACCAATAACATATAACCAATAACTTACTCCTTTATCTCATAAATCTTATTGTACAGCTGTTTGTATCTCGAAATAATTTCGTCCCGTTTAGGTTTCATCGTCGGCGTTAACAGTCCGTTGTCAATTCCCCAAACTTCGGGAGTCAGTTCAAATCTTTTGATCGTTTCCCATTTGCCGAAATTTTTATTTCCTTCATCAATTTCTTGCTGAATCCGCTCAATAACAATCGGATTCTCAATTAAATCCTGATTGTTTTGAAGAATTGGTTCGTGATGAATTTTCGCCCATTTTCTTAGAAAATCAAAGTTAGGCTGTATGATTGCTGCAGGCATTTTTTGGCCTTCGCCAATCACAATAATTTGCTCAATAAATCGGGATTGTTTCATCTGATTTTCAAGCAAGGCTGGCACAATATATTTTCCGCCCGATGTTTTAAAAATCTCTTTTTTGCGGCCGGTAATTTTAAGAAATCCATCAGCATCAACTTCACCTTTATCTCCTGTATGGAAATATTCTTCAGTCATAACACTTGCCGTTTTTTCAGGATCTTTATAATAACCAAGCATTACATTTGGGCCTTTCACCAATATTTCACCGTCTTCCGCAATTTTAACTTCCACATTGCCAATAGGTTTTCCAACAGTTCCTATTTTAAAAAGATTTCCTTTATACATATTTACGGAAACTACTGGTGATGTTTCTGTCAATCCGTAACCTTCCATAACCTGCATTTTTGCCGCAGAAAATATTCTGGCCAATCGTGGCTGTAAAGCTGCGCTTCCGGAAACCATCGTGGTTAAATTTCCACCCAAAGCCTCGCGCCATTTTACAAATATGATCTTATTGGCAATGGCCAATTGCATTTCATAAAATAAACCATTTTTGCCGTAAGGCTCATATTTTAAGCCCAATTCAACTGCCCAAAAGAAAAGCACACGTTTTATTCCCTTTAATTCAGAACCTTTTGCAATAATGCCGTCGTATATTTTTTCAAGTAAACGCGGCACAACCGACATTAAATTCGGATTGGTTTCTTTGATGTTTTCCCCCAGTTTTTCAATGGATTCCGCAAAATAAATGGAAGTCCCGGAGTATTGGTATAAGTAGTGCAACATGCGTTCAAAAATATGGCAAATCGGCAAAAAACTCAGGGTTCTCGTAGTTCCTAAAATTAAAGGCAGTCTGGGAAAACTGTCCAATACATTGGTAACAATGTTGTTGTGGGAAAGCATCACGCCTTTTGGTTGCCCTGTGGTTCCCGATGTGTAAATAATGGTGGCCAAATCAAATGGCTTTACCGTATCTTTTAGCGCCTCAACTTCGGGCTGGTTGCTTTCGTCTTTTCCGAGCGCCAATACTTCTTCCCAATTTTGGCATCCTTCAATTTCTTCAAAAGAATAAATTTCTTTTATGGAAGGTGCATTTTTTTTGGCTGAAATGGCTTTTTCATAAAGCACTGCATCCGACAAAAAGCAATAAATAGCTTCTGAATGATTGAAAATATAGGCATATTCTTCTTTAGAAATTGTTGGATAAATAGGAATACTGATGGCTCCCAATTGCATAATCCCAATATCCAGAATATTCCACTCTGTTCGGTTGGCCGATGTAATAACCGCAATTTTATCGCCGGGTTTTACGCCCAATCTCAACAATCCCCTGCTAATTGCGTTCGCTTTATCAATATATTCCCGGGTGGATGTTGAAATCCATTTTCCATTATATTTTGTGGTAAAAGCTTTCTCTAAATTGTATTTTTCGAGTTGGTAATAGGCAAAATCAAACAATCGGGTAATTTCTCTTGGCATTTTATTTAGGTTGTAAAGTGTTCTTGCAAAGTATAAAAATAAAAGTGAACTCACAACAATGCTCGTAGCATTCGTGAAAATTAATTTTTATAGATTTTTGCCCATAAATGACTGTAGTTTTCTAAAATAACTTTTCGTTTCATTTTTAAGGTAGGCGTTAGCATATTATTTTCCACGCTCCAAATTTCCGGCGTCAGCTCAAAGGCTTTTACCTGTTCCCACTGTCCTAATTTTTCATTGACAAAATCAATTTCTTTTTGGATGCGTTTAATCACTTTTTTATGCTGAATTACGCCTTCATTTGAACCGTCAAATTCAATTTCTTTGCGTTTTGCCCATTCCAATAAAAATTCGTAATGTGGCTGAACAATCACTGCCGGCATTTTTTGGCCTTCTCCAATCACCATCGCCTGTTCAATAAAACGCGACTCTTTCAACAATCCTTCAATAGCCGATGGCGCGATGTATTTTCCGCCCGATGTTTTAAACATTTCTTTTTTGCGATCGGTAATTTTTAAAAATCCGTCCGCATCCAATTCGCCAATATCTCCGGTATGCAAAAAGCCATTTACGATGGTTTCGTTGGTCAATGCTTCATTTTTATAATAACCCATCATCACATTGGAGCCTTTTACCAAAATTTCGCCATCCTCGGCAATTCTGACTTCCATATCCTCCAAAATTCGGCCTACGGTTCCAATTTTAAAACCTTTATTTCTGAAATCGTTGATGGAAATTCCGGGAGAAGATTCGGTCATTCCGTAGCCTTCAAAAATTGGAATTTGCGCAGCCGTAAAAACACGGATTAAATTTGGCTGGAGCGGAGCGCTTCCAGATACCAGAAATTTAATGTTTCCGCCCAAAGCTTCACGCCATTTACTGAAAACCAATTTGTTGGCAATATTTAGCTGAAAATGATACCACCAGCCATTTTTTTGATAAGGTTCGTATTTTTTTGCCAAGTTAAGCGACCAAAAGAAAAGCATTCTTTTTATTCCTTTTAAATTACTTCCCTTGTCTACAATTTTATCGTATATTTTTTCTAATAATCTAGGCACAACTGGAATAAAATGCGGTTTTACTTCTTTTAAATTGTCGCCCAATTTATCGATGGATTCGGCAAAATAAACTTCAAATCCCATATACTGATAATAATACAAGGCAAAACGTTCAAAGATATGGCAAATGGGCAAATAGCTTAAAACCATATAGTTTCCGGGTGTAAAATCCAAAGCTTTGGCACTGGAAAATGCGTTTTCAACAATATTTTTATGGGAAAGCATCACGCCTTTCGGAGTTCCTGTGGTGCCGGATGTGTAAATAATAGTCGCCAAATTGGTCCCCTTAACTTGTGTTTTTAACAAGTCAACTTCTGTTTGATTGCTTTGTTCTTCTCCCAATTTCAACAGGGAATTCCAGCTTGAAATTCCTTCAGCAGTGTCAAAAGAATAAATATCCCTTAATTGGGTATTATCCTTAATTTTTGAAACTTTTTTGGCAAGTTCTTTATCTGAAACAAAACATAAGACAGCGTCTGAATGGTTGATGATATATTGAAAATCGCTGGAAGAAATAGTAGGGTATAAGGGAACATTCACCGCGCCGATTTGCAAAACGGCAATGTCTAAAATGCTCCATTCAACCCTGTTTGTGGCAGTCACCACCGCAATTTTATCTTTGGGCTTTACGCCCAAACGCAGCAAAGCCCTGCTGATGCAATTTGCCTGATCGATATAGCTTTGGGAGGAAGTTGAAATCCACCGATTTCCAACTTTGGTGTTAAAACACTTTTGCTGCGGATTGGTTGCCAATTGGTGGTAAGCAAAATCAAATAATCGCGTACAAATTTCTGCCATAAATTAGGATTGTTAACGCAAAGTAGAAAAAAAAAAGGATTTCACAAAAAATGAAATCCTTTTTTAGAATTTAGCGAGTTTAATTGGCTAAAATTTATTTTCCAGCCATTTTCTGGCATTCACAAAAGCTTCTGCCCAAGGCGAAACTTCATCTTTTCTGTCTTCCGGATAATATGCCCAGTTCCATTGAAAAAGAGAACGTTCAATATGCGGCATCATCACCAAATGCCTGCCGTCTTTTGAGCTCATCATCGCCACATTGTAGTCGGATCCGTTTGGATTTGCCGGATACGCATCATAGCCATATTTAGCCACAATATTATAGGCAGATTCTTCCATTGGCAAGTTAAATTTTCCTTCGCCGTGAGAAATCCAAACCCCCAATGTGCTGCCTGCCAAAGTAGAAAGCATCACCGAATTGTTTTCCTGAACGGTTACCGAAGTAAATCCGCTTTCGTGTTTGTGGGAATCGTTGTGCAATAATTTTCCGTGAACTTCGTGTTCGGGATTAATGACTTCCAACTCCATAAAAAGCTGACAGCCATTGCAAATTCCGACGGATAAGGTATCTTCTCTCTTGAAGAAATTGTCCAAGGCGTTTTTCGCCTTTTCGTTGAACAAAAATGCACCCGCCCAGCCTTTTGCGGAACCCAAAACATCAGAGTTTGAAAATCCGCCCACAGCACCAATAAATTGTATGTCTTCCAAGGTTTCGCGTCCGCTGATTAAATCGGTCATATGCACATCTTTTACATCAAAACCTGCCAAATACATTGCATTCGCCATTTCGCGTTCAGAATTGCTTCCCTTTTCGCGAATAACGGCTGCTTTTGGTCTTTTAGGAGCCTGCGACTCAGAATTAAGGGTGCTGGGCGGAGCCGAATTTTCAAGGTTACTGATTGACTCAGAATTAAGGCTGCTGAGCGGAGTCGAAGCACCGGTAAAATGGTTTGGAAAAATATATTGCAAAGGCTGATTTTTATAATTTTCATAACGATCCAGCGCTTTGTTGTTGGCACATTGTTTTTGGTCCAGCAAATAAGACGTGTCATACCAAACATCGCGCAGTTCGGCAATGTTGAAAGTGAGTATTTCATCAAAATTGTTGATGGTTACACAATCACTTTTATGAGCAAAACCTATTTCAAAAAATTCAATATTGTTTTCGGCTAAAATTACAGGTACCCTTTCATCGGCACTTTGGAAAATAATTCCGCTGTTTTCAGCAAAAAGCAATTTTACGGTATCGGCTTCCGCAATAGTGGTAAGATCAATGTTTAAGCCAAGCGTTTGTTGAGAAAAACACATTTCGAGCAAAGTGGTAATCATTCCTCCGGAAGAAATATCGTGACCGGCTAAAATCCGGTCTTCTTTAATTAATTTTTGAAGGGTGTTAAACGCAATTTTAAATTTAGCGGCATCTTTGATGGTTGGCGTTTCTTTTCCTATTTTGTGATGAATCTGGCCAAATGACGAGCCTCCTAATTTATGAGTGTCATTAGATAAATTAATGTAATACAGTTTATTATTTAGTGTTTCCTTAATTAAAGGTTCAACTACATTTGTAATATCGTTGCAATGTCCGGCTGCAGTAATAATCACTGTTCCCGGAGAAATCACTTCGTCATTTGGGTATTTTTGTTTCATCGACAAGGAGTCTTTTCCTGTAGGAACATTGATGCCCAAATCAATCGCAAAGTCGGATACCGCCTTCACCGCTTTGTACAAACGTGCATCTTCACCTTCATTTTTGCAAGGCCACATCCAGTTTGCGGATAGGGAAATGGAGGCCAAATCATTTTCCAAAGGCGCCCAAACAATGTTGGTCAACGCCTCTGCAATCGCATTTTTGCTGCCGGCAACCGGATCAATAAGCGCTGAGATTGGCGCGTGGCCAATGGAAGTGGCAATGCCTTCTTTTCCGTTGAAGTCCAACGCCATCACGCCACAGTTGTTTAAGGGCAATTGCAACGGACCGACGCATTGTTGTTTGGCCACTTTTCCGCCAACACAACGGTCCACTTTATTGGTCAGCCAGTCTTTGCAGGCCACCGCTTCGAGTTGCAATATTTTATTTAAGTAAAGATGTATATCTTCCTGATTGTAAATAATTTCACTATAATTAATTTCAACGGTAATATCGTTCATAATGGTCTTTGGCGAACTGCCGAATAGTTCGGTCAGGGCTAAATCCATTGGTTTTTTTCCGGTGGATTTAGATTCAAAAGTAAATCGGTCGTTGTTGGTGATTTCCCCGACTTCATAGTACGGAGCGCGTTCTCTTTCGGCAACTCGTTTTAAAATATCCGCATTTTCTTTGCTGATAATCAACCCCATACGTTCCTGGGATTCATTTCCTATAATTTCTTTGGCTGAAAGGGTTGGGTCACCAATAGGCAATTTGTCCAAATCAATCAATCCGCCGGTTTCTTCCACCAATTCAGACAGGCAATTTAAATGTCCGCCTGCCCCGTGATCGTGTATGGAAACAATTGGATTTAAATCACTTTCAACCATACCGCGGATGGCGTTTGCAGCTCTTTTTTGCATTTCGGGATTGGATCGTTGTACCGCATTTAGTTCGATGCCGCTGGTAAATTCGCCGGTATCAGCCGATGAAACCGCTGCGCCGCCCATCCCAATTCGGTAATTGTCGCCACCTAAAATCACTATTTTATCGCCTGCAGCCGGTTTGTCTTTTAAAGCCTGGTCTGCTTTTCCGTATCCAATGCCGCCGGCTTGCATAATCACTTTATCGTAACCCAATTTGCGTGAAGGTGCACTGGGTGTGTCGCTATTGAGCGAATCCGAAGCGGATTCCTGATGTTCAAAAGTCAGTACAGAACCCGTAATTAAAGGCTGCCCGAATTTATTTCCGAAATCGGATGCGCCATTTGATGCTTTTATTAAAATATCCAAAGGCGTTTGGTACAGCCATTTTCTCTCTTCCATTCCTTTTTCCCAAGGTCGGTCTTGCGGAGATTCAAAATGCCTGTCTTGCGTTAAACGCGAATAGGAAGTCATATAAACTGCGGTTCCTGCCAAAGGCAACGAGCCTTTTCCGCCGGCCAAACGGTCTCTGATTTCTCCGCCTGAACCTGTTGCGGCACCGTTAAAAGGCTCAACGGTTGTCGGAAAATTATGCGTTTCGGCTTTTAATGAAATCACCGATTTAAAGTTTGTTTTTTGGTAAAAATCGGGCTTGTCAGGTGTTTTTGGCGCAAATTGCTCCACCAACGGACCTTCCACAAAAGCCACATTGTCTTTATAGGCAGAAACAATTCCGTTGGGATGTGTTTCAGAAGTTTTTCTGATGAGTTTAAATAGTGATGAAGGCATTTCTTCGCCGTCAATCACAAAAGTGCCGTTAAAAATTTTATGTCGGCAATGTTCAGAATTCACCTGTGAAAATCCGAACACCTCAGAATCGGTCAATTTTCGTCCGATTCGCTTGCTCATTTCATTTAAATAATCAATTTCTTCATCGTTTAACGACAAACCTTCCTGGGCGTTGTATGCGGCAATGTCTCCAATCTCTAAAATAGCGGCTGGCTCAATATGAATGGTGAAAATATCCTGGTTTAATTGGGGATATTTCTGATAAATCATTGGATCAAAGGGCGCATCTTCTAATGTGGCGTTAAATTCTTCAATTCTCACAATGCCATCTATCCCCATATTTTGGGTAATTTCAACGGCATTTGTACTCCAAGGCGTCACCATCGCGGCGCGCGGACCAATAAAAAAAGCATCCAAAGATGCCTCAGCTAATTTTTCCTGGTTGCCAAAAAGCCAGTGTAATTTTTGAATGTCGGTTTGGATAAGTTCTTTTGACGTTTGTACAGCGTATATTTTGCTGATTTTGTTTCCAAAGAATTGAATCATAAATTGATTTTTTTGTATGTTAGGATGCGCAAATTTAATTAAAAAATTAACGCCCCCTAACCCTCGAAGGGGGAATTATTGCCTGAAAGTAAAAAAAGCCCCTTATCTACAAAGGGCAAAGTCATTAAAATATGGAAATATTATTCATTACTTCCCCAGTCTACTATCGCTAGAGCCTAACAAAGGAGGAATCTCAACAAATTGGTGCAATATTTTTCGATTCCTTGTACCTCGGAAGGATAGAATCAAGATATAAAAACCCAACTTAGGAATTTGCCTGAATGGGGAAATTATCGCCTAAAAAAATAATTGCGACCTGTTATTATTATTATTAAAATTACCATACAAGGTGTTCAGGACATCGAAAAAAGAGAATTGTCGGGTTCAATTTCCATAAAATCGATGAAAAAAGTTGGTAAAGCATTAGATATGAAATTTGTGTACGGTTTTGTTTCAAACCACCATTCATTGGAAAAATTTATTGAGTTGAAAGCGCGTGAACTGGCTGAGAAAATGGTAGTAAAAAAATCAAATGCAATTACCGAAAATATAGTGATGAGTGCCGATGAGGTGCAACAAGAAATTGAAGATATTGCCCGGGAAATTAGAAGGGAGATTCCCAAATCCTTATGGGATTGAGGTTTTAATATTTAATGGAAAACATCATTTAAAAACTGATAATAAATAAAGATAATAAATAAATAGCCTGATAACGGCCTATTTTTTTTGTTAAAGAAAGACTGCGACACAGAAATTATTAAAATTTCTTCCAAAAAAAGTAAATCTATTTCCTAAAAAAGAAGACAAAAGGCCGCATTGTTAAAAATTACCAAAAGAAAATTAATTAATGCCGTTTATTGCCAAAACAATGCAATTTGCAAATTATTATTGCTTTTAGATTCTGAAAAAGAGCAGGTTATGCTTTTTTTGCTAAATTTGAAATAGAAATTGTATGTCCCATAATTTTGCTATGAGTTACATTTCTAATCTGATTTAATTTGTTTTTGGTTTTTATCTGTTTGGTGAAACCAAATTTTTGAAAAGTATGAACCCCACAAGAGCCCCACAATAAAATCATTGTTTTCTAATATTGATTTTATAAATTTTTTTTATTACTAATATTTTTTTAATAGTTACTCGGATTAATTCTGAGAAATATTGATTATGCTTTTGTGCATAATGGTTTTAAATATGTAATAACGCATTAATAATCATACTATGGAATCTAAAACTACCCATTCAACGAATTTTTTAAATACTCTTAGCGGAAAATTCAACGGAAAACGAATTGTCAAACCGGTTTCTATTTGGTTAACAATCATGTTAACGGTATTCATGAGTGCCAATATTTGGGCGCAGACACAAACGTTTGATGCTAATGGTACTTTTACAGTTCCTGCCGGTGTAACTAGTGTTACTGTTAAGGCATGGGGTGCCGGTGGTGGTGGAGGTGGTTCTGCTAATGTTAACAATGCAACTGGCGGTGGCGGTGGCGGTGGTTCTTATGCAACCAAAACTTCTGTCGCAGTAGTACCTGGAAATACTTATAGTATTACCGTTGGATCGGGTGGTATAGGAGGAATCAATACAGGTACCAACGGTACCGCTGGTGGATTTTCTACTGTAACATTTGGTACAAATACTATAACTGCTGCTGGTGGTGGTGGTGGAACCGGAGGTGTTTTAGGTTTATTAGCTGGCACTAAGGGTTTAGGAGGTTCTAACGGAACAAGTATCGGTACAATCATTTATAAAGGTGGGGATGGTGCTAATGGTAGTGGAGGTGTTTACGGAGGAGGTGGCGGTGGAGCTGCCGGTTCTACTGATGTTGGTAAAGATGCCTCTGTAGAAACTGCCGGTATTGCAACAACACTTAATGGAGGAGCTGGTGGAAATGGCACAGCTAATTTAGATGGTTATTCTGGATTGATTTATGGAGGTGGCGGTGGTGGTTCTGGTGCTAAGAAACAATCTGGTGGAACCGGTGCTGGTGGTCTTATAATTATTTCATGGACTGCTGCAGACATAAATGATGCACCGGCAGGAGCAGATAAAACAGTAACAACAAATGAGGATACAGATTACACTTTTGCAGCAGTAGACTTTGGATTTACGGATCCGAATGACACCCCAGCAAATACACTTCTTGCAGTAAAGATCACAACGCTTCCGGCAAGTGGAATATTAAAACTTAGTGGGGTAGTAGTAGTAGCAGCAGATTTTATACCTGTAGCAAGTATTGGTAATCTTACTTTCTCTCCAGCAGCCAATGCGAACGGATCACCATATACAACCTTTACCTTCCAGATACAGGATAATGGTGGCGTATTAAATGGAGGAGTAGATCTTGATCAGAGTGCCAACACGATAACTATAACTGTAACAGCAGTGAATGATGCACCGGAAGGAGCCGATAATACCGTAACCACAGATGAGGATACAGATTATACTTTTGCAGCAGTAGACTTTGGATTTACGGATCCGAATGA
>JAUXPH010000041.1 GCA_030683995.1 Lutibacter sp. | reverse complement strand
CACCACGTTGATAGGCTATAGGTGTAAAGGCAGTAATGTCATAGCCGAGTAGTACTAATAACCCATAGGCTTTTATGCGGACTTTTTTATATAATTTTGATTTTAAGATATTATTTTTTCAGTATGTCAACACATAGCAGTGCTAAGAGCTGCAGTTAACAGTACACAGTCACAGTTTACAGTATTTTATAATACTGCCAACTGATAACTTAAAACTGCTGACTAAAATCTTAAGGTGGTTATAGCGATAGGGCTCACCTCTTCCCATACCGAACAGAGAAGTTAAGCCTATCAGCGCAGATGGTACTGCCAATTGGTGGGAGAGTATGTCACCGCCTTTCTTTTGAAAAACCTTCAACTTTATTGTTGGAGGTTTTTTTTGTAATAAATTGCATTGTTATTATAAAAATTATCGCTTTTATTAATATTTAGCCTTATTTTGTACTCAGAAATCAATACACTTAATTTAATAATTTGAAAAATATTACCATCGCCATAGACGGATTTTCATCAACCGGAAAAAGCACCATAGCAAAAGAACTTGCCTCTAAATTGAAATACGTTTATGTTGATTCTGGTGCCATGTACCGTGCGGTTGCCTTATATGCCATGCAGCATAAGTTGATTTCTGAAGATCGTTTTTTAAAAGAAAAGTTCATTGATGAATTAAAAAACATCAATTTGTCATTTAAGTTTAATGCGGCTTTGGGTTTTGGGGAAATCTACTTAAATGGTGTAAATGTTGAAACTGAAATTCGGAATATGAATGTTTCAAGACTGGTTAGTAAAGTTGCTGAAGTACCGGAAGTACGTAGAAAGCTGGTGGAACAGCAGCAGCAAATGGGCAAAAATAAATGTGTGGTGATGGATGGCAGGGATATTGGAACGGTAGTTTTTCCGGATGCCGAATTGAAAATATTTATGACCGCTTCCGCAGAAAAACGCGCAAAAAGAAGGTTTGATGAATTTATGGAACGCGGTGAGCAGGTTACTTTCGATGAAACTTTAAAAAATGTGGAATACCGTGATCATATTGATACTACTCGAGAAGATTCTCCATTGGTGAAAGCAAAAGATGCCATCGAAATTGACAATTCAGCATTGACAAGAAAGCAACAATTCGAAAAAGTTTACAAATTGGCCCTTGAAATTATTGGGCAAGATTAATTAAGGAATATTCAAATATTTGTGCGTTTGCAAGGATACTTTCCATTTTGGATTTTTCATCACATAATCAACAATTAACGGCATCATTTTTTCCCGGTTACTCCATTCCGGCTGTAAAAATAATTCGCAATGATCACCAACTTTTTCAGCTTGTTCTTCTGCAAATTTAAAATCGTTTTTATTGAAAACAATGACTTTTAGTTCGTTGCATTTTAAATAAATATCAGCCAAGGGCAGTTTTGTTTTTTTTGGAGAAAGGCAAATCCAATCCCAAGTTCCGCTCAATTTATAAGCGCCTGAAGTTTCAATATGGGTTTTTATATTGTTGGATTTCAGTGCGTTGGTAATATAGTCCAACTCCCACATTAAAGGTTCTCCGCCCGTGATCACCACGGTATTTGCATATTTTTTAACATTTTCCACAATGCTGTCAGCACTCGTTGGCGGATGCAGTTTTGCATTCCAGCTTTCTTTAACGTCGCACCAATGACAACCCACGTCACAACCGCCAATTCTAATAAAATAAGCCGCTTTTCCTGTATGAAATCCTTCTCCCTGAATGGTGTAAAATTCTTCCATTAAAGGAAGCATTTCTCCTTTACCCAATAATTCTTTTGTGCTTGCATTTATCATGCTGCAAATATAAGATTTAGGAACGGTAATAAATATTTGCAACTTAATTTCTTTTCAAATTTTTGGTTTCAGTTTATTTCTTATTTTTATAAAAATTATTCAATATGACCAGGGAAGAAATTTTTTTTAACCATATCACCGAAGGCTATCAAACCAAAGGCGATTCTTTTGTTTTAGGCGCAGCAATGTTAGACGGCAAAACCATAAAAGATGCTTTTGTGAAAGTTCCTTTAAAGACATTAAACCGACACGGACTTATTTCTGGCGCAACAGGAACCGGTAAAACAAAAACCTTGCAGGTGATGGCCGAAAACTTGTCGGAAAACGGAATTCCTGTGTTGTTGATGGACGTTAAAGGCGATTTAAGCGGATTGGCACAGCCAGGTGCCGGCCATCCAAAAATTGATGAACGTCACGCTGCCATAGGTTTGCCTTTTGATGCCAAAAAATTTCCTGTTGAAATTCTCACTTTGTCCGGACAAGACGGCGTTCGGCTGAGAGCCACGGTTTCAGAATTTGGGCCGGTGCTGCTTTCCAGAATTTTGGAGTTGCCCGAAGCGCAAAGCGGCATTGTCTCTATTATTTTTAAATATTGTGATGACCATAAATTTCCCTTATTGGATTTAAAGGATTTTAAAAAAATACTGCAATATGCCACAGAGGAAGGAAAGGCTGATATTCAGAAGGAATATGGTTTGGTTTCCACCGCAAGCACCGGGGCAATTTTGAGAAAAATAGTGGAAATTGAACAACAGGGCGGAAACTTGTTTTTTGGAGAACGCTCATTTGATGTTCAGGATTTGGTGAGAATTGATGAAAACGGAAAAGGAATTATCTCCATTTTGCGATTGACGGATATTCAGGACAAGCCAAAGTTATTTTCCACATTTATGTTGCAATTGTTGGCGGAAGTGTATGCAACTTTTCCGGAACAAGGCGACAGTGGAAGACCGGAATTGGTTATTTTTATTGACGAAGCACACTTAATTTTTAATGAAGCCTCAAAAGCATTGCTTTCGCAAATAGAAAGCATTGTGAAATTAATTCGCTCAAAAGGCATCGGATTGTTTTTTGTGACCCAAAATCCGAATGATGTGCCTGAAGCTGTTTTGGGTCAATTGGGTTTAAAAGTGCAACACGCCTTGCGTGCATTTACGGCCAAAGACCGAAAAGCCATCAAATTGGCTGCAGAAAATTATCCGGATTCCGAATATTATGATGTTGATCAAGTTTTGACGCAAATGGGAATTGGCGAAGCGTTTGTATCCGTATTAAATGAAAAAGGAATTCCAACGCCTTTGGCCTGCACGATGATGCGCGCGCCTATGAGCAGAATGGACATATTGACCGACAGTGAATTGAAACAATTGATAGGGAACTCTCGCATTTACCATAAATACAACGATGTGATAGACCGCGAAAGCGCGTATGAAATTTTATCAGAAAAAATAGAAAAAATAGTAGAAAAAGAGGAAGCAGAAAGCAGAAAAAAAGAAGAAATTAAAGAGACGAAAACATCGAGTGGAAGAACTTCCACACGTATGAATCCTGTTTTAAAAGTGGTGACAAGCGCAAGTTTTATAAGAGGTGTTTTGGGAATTTTAAAACGGGTGATTTAGCATTCTATGTATAATTAATTTTAATTTAATAAAGTTGATTGAATTATATTTTTAATTTAAATTTATCTGCGTTAGCGGTTGAAGCCCTTCGGCTCCGCTCAGGATAAATTCATCCTTTTTTGATTCACCCTTTCGGTGAATCAAAAAAGATTGTAACGGAAAACACGACCTGCCGGCAGGCAAGCCTGCCAGTTGTCGGGGAACGCCCAAAAACTAATGATAATTAATTTGTTTTAGCCTATTTAAAAACCATAATACCCAGTTTATGTCCTTTTTTAAAAAAATCACTTATGTACTTATCGTTTCAATTTTTTTCATTCAATGTGCCAAAAAGAACAATTTTTTAATTGAAAAAGGGCAAGTTGGGTCGTTAACCGAAAAAACAACCATAAAAGATTTGTCGTCACTTTTCGCAAAAGATTCCATTGTGGCCATTTTATATGCGGATAAAGAAATAGACAAAAGATTGTTTTCGGTTGAAAATGATGAATATCTTATTTACTCAAAAAAGGGAAAATTATTGTTGGAAATTGTGCCCACAAATCTCAATGACAAGTCATCTGGAATAAAAAGTGTCCAAATATTTGACAACAATTACAAAACATCCAATGGAATTTCGCTGCAATCTACTTTTAAAGACATTAAAGACCATTATCAAGTAAATAAGGTTGAAACCACCTTAACTTCGGCCACGCTTTTTATTGATGAATTGAACGCCACCATTTCCATTGATAAAAAAGATATGGGAATGAACAGTTTTAGCAGGGCAGAAGTGGCCATAGACCAAATTCCCGATGCGGCAAAAATTAAATATTTTACCATTTGGTTTAATTAAAAATCATTGTTGTACGGTAAAAATTCATTGCAATTTAACAATCCTAATCTTAATCGGCCTTAACAAACAGGTCGCCCCGATGGGGCTTGTTTTTTTGAAAATCTATTTTCTACAAACAGTTCGTCCCTCTGGGACTAAAAAAGCTCCATAGGAGC
>JAUXPH010000026.1 GCA_030683995.1 Lutibacter sp. | reverse complement strand
TCACCCCATTCTTTTTACTATTTTATTTTCTCATTAAAGTTATGAACTTTTTTATTAGTTATGAGTCTCCCCCGGACCCCCTCTTTTCAACATCATCATTATTATAAATATTATTTATAATACAAATCTAAAGGTCTTCGGACTTCAGTCTTCTGACTTCGGTCTTCTGACTTCGGTCTTCTTGACTTCGGTTTTCCGTCTTCGGTCTACTGACTTCCACACGCTGGCGCGAGCGTCCCGCTCGTGCTAAAACCCAAAACTAAAATTGAAAATATAAATATTATTTTTGCTTAAAAATCCTTGTTTTTTTTTTGCCAAACACGACTGGTGTAACAACAGAATTCTAGACACGAGCGAGACGCTCGCGCTAGCAACCGGGAACTTCTGACTTCGGTCTCCTGACTTCCGTCTTTTTCAATTATCAATCCAAGTTTTAAAATCTTTAACACGTTCGCGGCTTACAATTATTTCTGAATCTTTGAAGGAATTCAGCACCACTTTTAACCGGCTGTTTGAATATGAAATAATGTCCTTTATGGCATTTATATTGATGAAATATTGCCTATTGACCCTGAAAAATGTTGATGGTTCCAGCTTTTCTTCCAATTGTTCCAAGGTGTCTTCCAAAAGATACGTTCTATGGTCGATGGTATAAATATTTGTTGCTTTATTTTCGCTGAAAAAACATTCGATAGAATCTGTAGAAATCATTTTTAAATGCGGACCTATTTTAACGGTGAATCGGGTTTTGTAGTTTTTATTGGCCGGGGCAATCAATTGCTTAATTTGTTCCAGATTTAAAACTCCTTTTGATGAGTTTGATTGTAACTTTTTATATTGATCAATCGCATTTTCAAGTTCATCGATGTCAATTGGTTTCAGCAAATAATCGACACTGTTTAATTTAAAGGCTTTTAGGGCATATTCATCATACGCCGTTGTGAAAATGATGGCGCTTTTAATGTCAACTTCCTCAAAAATTTCAAACGACAATCCGTCGGAAAGCTGAATATCCAAAAACAACAAATCGGGATGCTCATTGTTCATAAACCAATTGACGGATTCTTCCACCGAATGCAACATCGCAATGGGTTCAATCCCAAATTCATTGAGCATTCTGCTCAATCTTCTTGCGGCCGGTTTTTCATCTTCAATAATAACTGCTTTCATTTTTGGTATTTTTGATTTTTGATGTACGATTTTTTAATATTTAATTTGAATTTCAGCTTTCAACTTCCAACTTCCAACTTTAAAATTCCCTCTTCGGGGCAATGTCATTAAGTTAAGGAAATATTTGTCATTCCGACAAAGGAGGAATCGCAACAAATGAGCACGTATGATGGGATTCCTCGTACCTCGGAAGCACAAAAATAATGCTTAAACATCTTAACTTAATGACATTGCCCATCGGGGGTTAGGGGGCCTTTACTCCCAAAACTCTCGTTTATCCTTGTCCATAAATTCTTTTATTTTTTGGTCTTCCCAGTTTTTGCCAAAAAGAATGTCCATTCCAAAAACACCAAATGCGTGAAATGCAAGTCCGATTCCCCAAAATAAAACGGTATTATACGTTTGCCATTCCCTTAAAACCTCGGTTCCTCCATCAGAAAAAACCTTTGCAATCAATAAAAATGCATTTACCAAAATATAAACCATTAAATGTACATAAAATCCCTTGATCGATTTTACCCTTTTTTTAGCGCGTAAATATTTTTGCTCTTCTGTATATCCAGTTTTCATAATGTTGATTTTAATAATTGATTTTATCCTTATCCATAAATTCTTTAATTTTTCTGTCCTCCCAATCTTTTCCAAAAATTAAATTATGATTGAAAGCTCCCAAAGCGTGGAATGTGAGTCCAATCCCCCAGCCTATCATAGGAAACCAAAACCATTGAAATTCCGGGGAAAATTTCAGATTTATATATATTAAAAACGGAATTACCAGCAAATAAGCAAGCAAATCTGCATAAAATTTCTTCATTTTTTCCACGTTCTTTTTTGCCCTGATGTATTTTTGTTCTTCGGTATATAGTGTTTTCATTTTTTTTAGATTTTTTGGCATTATTGATTTACGATTTTTGTCCTATCCCCAACCCTTTCCTAAGGAAAGGGAGTTTGTTTTGATTTAAATTCAAAACATTTAATTTATTTATTATAAATTGAACCGCAACTTTTAACTTTTTTATTCCAACGCGCCGGCTGGCCCTATCGCTAAAAATGTTCGCTGAACATTTTCTTGTCGCTCTGATTCCCCTTCGGGGGTTAGGGGGCCTTTACTCCCAATACTGCTTGTCTTCATTGTCCATATATTCCTTAATTTTACGTTCTTCCCAGTCTTTTCCCAAGAAAGGATTGTAACTGAAGGCTTTGAAACCGTGAAAAATGAGTCCGATTCCCCAACCAAACATAGGAAACCAAAACCATTTGAATTGCGGCATATAATTTAAATTTATAAAAATTAAAATTGGAATCACAATGCAATAGGAAATTAAACTTCCGTAAAATTCTTTGATTTCGTGCACACGTTCTACGGCTCTTAAATATTTGTTGCTTTCTATAGTTTCTGTTTTCATTGTTTTTGTTTTTTGAGTTAATAATGGCAATTTTACGATGAAATTTTCTGCGGTTTTTTCAACCACCACTTTTTTCAAGGTGATTAGATGATAGCGGTCTATAATGTTTTTCAATCCTATTTTGGTGCCGTTTTCCATGATGGTTTTCGGATTAAAATTATTGGAAACCACCAAATACCCGTTTTCTTCGGCAATGGTCACTTTCAGCGGATTTTCTTCGGAAACCACATTGTGTTTAATGGTATTCTCTAGCAATAATTGTAATGACAATGGCAAAATTTTAAATTCTGAATCGCTTGATTTTTCAGGAATTTCAAAAGTTACGGCATTTTCAAACCGCATTTTTAGCAATTCCATATAGGTTTTGGCAAAAGCCAATTCTTCATCCAATTCAATTAAATCCTTATTTTTTTGTTCCAACACATATCGGTAAACTTTGGAAAGTTTTGTGGTAAATTTTTCGGCCAGCTTCGGATTTTCACCAATTAATGAGGTCAAAACATTTAAACTGTTGAACAAAAAATGCGGATCAATCTGGCTTTTTAGCGATTCATACTTGGCAGTTTCGGTTTTGGCAACAATTTGCTGTTCGGTTACTTTTTTCTCGGTCAATGCCTTGTAAAAAAATATAAGGTGAAACACCAAACTTATAATTAATGTTATTCCTAAACCAAAAGAGTAATAAGCTTTTGCGCTTGTATCGTTTAAAAAGCTTTCAATCGGCTTTCCTAAAATAACAACAAGTGTTATAAATCTTAAAAATACCAACCCAATCATTGTTAATATAACTGAACCGAAAGCACCAATAATCAATCGTTTTTTGGGATTTTCTTTCCAATCAAATTTATTTTCCAAAGAGTAAAAGAAATACGCATTGAGCGTTGTCAATACAAATGCGTACATAAAGTGAATACTCAGTACTGTAAACAATTCATTTATGGGTAAATTAAATCCGCCGTTAAAAAACAATCGCTCAATAACAAATATTATTATTGTCAATATTGCCGATACTTTTATGATATGTTTTAGGTTGAAATTCATGGTGGTAGTTACTTTTTACAACTGCAATTTAAAATTTAATTTCTAAATTAAGTGCATGGTCTTTTACTTCAAATTTTGAACTGACAAATTCAGGCGGACCAAAATTCAAGACATTGTTTGACAGACCGTAACTTTCTTTTGGCATCCCGTTGATATCAAAATCCATTCGTCCGTTATTATTTTCATCGTGAAAACAAATAATGGCATAATTTCCTTGTAGAACATTTTCAAAAACCACAGTGCTTTTTCCTTTTTCTACAGAAGCGGATTTGGCATAAATAGGCTGTTTCATAAAATTTTCTTCACTATAAAAAGCAAAATTTACGGTTCCGTTGTCACTTAATGCATTTACTGCAGAAACGGTGACTGAGATTCCTTCTTCTAATTTCTTAGGTGTTGCTTGTGCAAAAATCATTGATGAAATCAATAATGAAAGCGCTAAAATTACTTGTTGCATACTTTTAAATTTTTTGGTTAATGTTAATTTACAGGATCAAAATTGGGGAGATTTGAAGCAGCATAAAACTTTTATTTTCTGAATTGTCATTTATTTAGGATGAACTGTAAAATTAAGTTTACAAAAATCTAAAAAGAATATTTCAACCCCAGTTATTTAATAAAACTCTTTTGAAAAAACCCTAACATTCATCATACTATTATATTAAAAAGTTTGTACTTTTATAAAACTTTTTATAAAAACCATTGAATTATGAAAATATACGATGATAAACACATTAAAAATGTTGCTTTTGTTGGCGCCCATAAAAGTGGTAAAACAACATTGGCCGAAACTATGCTCTTTGAAGCCGGATTAGTCAGTCGCCGTGGTAGTGTTGAAAACAAAAATACCATTTCCGACTACCACGCGATTGAACACGAAAGAGAAACTTCCGTTTTTGCAACGCCTCTTCATACCGAATGGCGCAACTACAAAATAAACATTATTGACACTCCCGGCCTGGATGATTTTATAGGTGAAATTACCTCTACAATGCACGTGACTGACGCTGTTGTGATGGTTATTAATGCACAATATGGCGCTGAAGTTGGAACAGAAATTATTTGGGATTATATTGACCGATTTTCGCATCCTACCTTGTTTGTAATCAATCAAATAGACCATCCTAGCGCCGATTTTGACGAAAGCTATAAAAGCATTGTTGAACTGGCGGGCAAAAATGTGGTTAAAGTTCAATATCCACTTGTTGTAAATGGTGCACAATGCATTATTGATGTGCTTAAAATGAAAATGTACAAATTTGGACCACAAGGAGGAAAACCGGAAAAACTGGAAATTCCAAAAGATCAAATTGAACTCGCAACCGAACTTCAAAATGAATTGATTGAAAAAGCTGCTGAAAATGATGAAAATTTGATGGAACTTTATTTTGACAAAGGCACCCTTAATGAAGATGAAATGCGACTAGGAATTAAAAAAGGGATGCTAAATCATGAACTATTCCCGGTATTTTGCATTTCAGCCTTAAATGATATGGGTACCGGACGTTTGATGGGATTTATTGACAATGTTGCGCCATCTGCAGCCGATTTAAAACCTGAACAAAGTGTTGAAGGCACAGCCATTGAATGTAAACCAAACGCACCAACTGCGTTGTTTATTTTTAAAACAGTTTATGAGCCAAACCTAGGACAAATTAGTTTCTTTAAAGTTAAATCGGGAGAAATTAAGCAAAATGATAAATTGGAAAATTCAAGAAATGGTGAAATTGAAATTTTAAACCAGCTTTATATTATGGATGGTAAAAACAGGGAACTGGTTGAAAAATTAAGTGCCGGAGATATTGGAGCCACCTTAAAATTAAAATATACAGAAACAAATGATACTTTAAGAACAAAGGGTTCTAACATTACCATAAAACCAATTATTTATCCTGAAACAAGAATTACAAAAGCGGTAAGGGCATTTGATAAAAATGATGATGAAAAATTAAATGAAGCGCTTAAAAAAATTCATAGCCAGGATCCAACCGTTAGCGTTAAGTATTCATCAGAATTAAAACAGCTCATTTTATCTTGCCAAGGGGAATTGCATTTGGCAACCATTGACTGGATTTTGCAAAATACCTATGGATTGAAAGCAGTTTTTGAACAACCTAAAATTGCTTACAGAGAAACCATACAGCGATCTGCCACAACAAGTTACAAACACAAAAAACAATCGGGAGGTTCTGGACAATTTGGGGAAGTTCACATTAAAATTGAACCTTGGTATGAAGGAATGCCGGAACCTGAAGGATTTAACATCAGAGGAAAAGAAGAAGTTAACCTTGATTGGGGCGGAAAATTAATATTCTACAATTGTATTGTTGGAGGTGTCATTGACGCACGCTATTTGCCTTCTGTTTTAAAAGGTATTTTAGAAGTGATGGAAGAAGGGCCATTAACCGGATCTTACGCCAGAGACGTTCGGGTAATGCTTTTTGACGGCAGAATGCACGCCGTAGATTCAAATGATATATCCTTTAAAATTGCCGGAGCACATGCTTTTAAAGAAGCCTTCTTAAATGCCAAACCTAAATTATTGGAACCTATTCATGAACTTTCCGTAAAGGTTCCTGAGGAATTAATGGGTAACGTTATGACCGATTTACAATCGCGCAGATCAGTAATTCTAGGAATGGACAGCGAGGGCAAATACCAAACCATTAAAGCAAAAACGCCATTGGCCGAAATGTATAAATATTCCACAACATTGCGGTCAATAACCCAAGGAAGAGGAAGTTTTAGCACCAAGTTTTCAAATTTCGAATTGGTGCCAAGCAATGTTCAGGATGAGTTGGTGAAAAAATAATCTTCCTTTTATAAAAAACAAAGACTCGTCTATTTATTATAAATGGGCGAGTCTTTTAGCTAAAAAACCAATTAATATTTATCAATTCAAATAATTTTTAAAATTCTTAAAGTTTTTAGATGGTTATTAAACATTAAATTTAAAAAAATATTAAATATTAATTGACTGACAATATAATATTTTTTTTCTATAAAACAAATAATTAATACAATATATAACGGTTTTTATCACTAACTACATTATTTTTAACAAATTTTATTGCATTATATTGAATTATAAAATAAATAATTTGTTATTTTCTCATCGCTGATTAATCTGTATCTTTGCACTTTAATTTTAATTTATGAAACTAATACTTATTACAATTGGCCTTTTAGCCATTGGTGTTCTAGGAATAGCCATTAAAATTTGGGCGAAAAAAGACGGTAAATTTGCGGGAACTTGCGCAAGCCAAAATCCACATTTAAATAAGGAAGGTGAAGCCTGCGGATATTGCGGAAGATTGCCTGATCAATGTGAAAATAAATAAAAGATGCTCGAATATCTGTTTATTGTTTTTATAGCAATTGTTTGTATTCAGTTTATTTATTATGTTTTTATTTTTGGGTCTTTTTCATTTTCAAAAAAAAATCCTGCCGAAAATAAATTCAACCTTCCGGTTTCTGTGCTTATTTGCGCTAAAAATGAGGCCAAAAACTTAACTGAAAACCTGCCTCTTTTCTTAAATCAAAATTACAGAAACTTTGAATTGGTTTTAATCAATGATCGTTCAAATGACCGCACTTTAAAGGTGATGGAGCAATTTAAAAAAGAAACTTCAATTCCAGTAAAAATTGTGGATGTTGCCGTAAATGAGCAATTTTGGGGAAGTAAAAAATATGCGCTTACTTTAGGCATTAAAGCGGCTTCATATGAACATTTATTGTTTACGGATGCTGATTGTAAACCTGTTTCTGACAGTTGGATCACCGAAATGGTCGGTAATTTCAGCAACAAACATCAAATTGTTTTGGGATACGGCGCCTATCAAAAAATAAAAAAATCTTGGCTTAACAAACTCATTCGGTTTGAAACACTTTTAACCGCCATACAATATTTTAGCTATGCAAAAATTGGCATTCCCTATATGGGCGTTGGCCGCAATTTAGCCTATACAAAATCGACTTTTTTCAAGGTTAACGGTTTTATTAACCATATGAAAATTAAATCGGGCGATGATGATTTATTTATAAATGAAGTGGCAACAAAAGAAAATACGGCCATTTCCTGTTCTCAAAATAGTTTTACGGAATCTGTCCCAAAAACCACATTTAAAGATTGGATGCTACAAAAAAGAAGGCATATTTCAACGGCTTCTTTTTACAAACCTTTTCATAAATTTTTATTGGGGCTGTTTTTTGTCTCTCAAATGTTGTTTTGGATTTTGGCCATCATACTTTTAGGATTTCTGTACCAATGGCAAATTATTGCGGTTTTGGTTGCGACCCGACTCCTGTTCCAATATTTGGTTATTGGCTTCTCAGCAAAAAAATTAAATGAGGGCGATTTAATACCGCTTATTCCTTTTTTTGAAATATTTTTAATATTGATTCAAATGTTTATCTTTATAAAAAATATGAGATCAAAACCTACGCATTGGTAAAAAAAAACAATGATATTGCCGATTTAATTGAAAAAGCAAGAAAAAAAGACCAAAAAGCTTTTAATACCTTGCTAAATACCTATTGGAGTGACGTTTATCGTTTTCAATTATCGAAAGTTGAAGATGAAGACGAAGCGGAAGATATCACCATAAAAACCTTTTCAAAAGCGTTTGATAAAATTGACTTGTATAACGAAAGCTACAATTTTAAGACCTGGCTTATTTCAATTTCGAAAAATATTTTTTTAGATCATTTAAGAAAACAACGCACCGAAACCATTTCCATCGATAAAAAAGAATCTGAGGCGTATAAAATCACAGACGAAAGTCCTTCTGCTGAAGACCAATTAATTATCGATCAAAATTTAGCGCAATTATTAAATCATTTAAAACTCTTAAAGCCACATTATCAGGAAATAATCAATCTGCGATATTTCAGGGAAATGAGCTACAAAGAAATGGCCGAAATTTTAAATGAACCCATAGGCAACATCAAAATAAAACTGTCACGAGCCAAAAAATTATTGGCGGAAATTATTAAAAAATCTACCGAAAGTTGATTGCAAAAAAAACACATTGGCTTAAAAAATTAGGTCCGGGATTGCTTTTTGCCGGTGCCGCAATTGGCGTTTCACATTTGGTGCAATCAACCAGAGCGGGAGCCGACTTTGGTTTTGGACTCATTTGGGCGTTGGTTTTAATTCATATCGTAAAATATCCGTTTTTTCAGTACGGACCTAGATATGCCACCGCAACGGGAGAAAGTTTGCTCGACGGTTATAAAAAATTAGGAAAAGGCGTGCTGCTTGCCTATTTTATTTTAAACCTGGCAACAATGTTCACCATTCAGGCGGCAGTAACCATTGTGACTGCCGGATTGGCAGCCAATTTATTTGGAATTACCACAAATCCGGTAATTTGGAGCATCATTATTACGTTGATTTGCCTTTCAATCTTAATTATAGGACGCTACAATTTATTGGATAAATTGATGAAATTAATTGTGATCACGTTAACTTTAAGCACTTTTATTGCTTTGGTTGTCGCCGCATTTAATTCACCAAATACTTACAGCTTTGTTCAAATAATCCCAAAAGGAACGGTTGAAGTCGGATTTCTAATCGCATTTTTAGGATGGATGCCCGCCCCGCTCGATGTTTCCATTTGGCAATCGCTTTGGGCTTTGGAAAAACAAAAAGACAAATCCAACGAATTCACCCCAAAACAAGCCATTTTCGACTTTAACATCGGTTTTTTGAGCACATTGGTAATTGGTATTTTCTTTGTGGCTTTGGGAGCCATTGTTATGCATAATTCAGGAGAAACATTTGGCTCTGGCGCCGTTCAATTTTCAGAGCAGCTCATTACGCTGTACACCAAAAATTTAGGACAAGAAATGTATATTTTTATTGCCGCAGCCGCTTTTACAACTATGTTCAGCACCACCATCACTACATTGGATGCATCACCAAGAGCTATGACAAAAGCTTTCGATTTGCTTACCCAAAAATCGTATAAAAATATGTACTGGTTTTGGATCAGTTTTTTGGCCGTTGGCACTATCTCAATTTTGGTTTTCCTTCAATCGGAAATGGGTTTTTTAATAAAAATCGCCACCATTTTATCTTTTTTAACAGCGCCATTTTTTGCCATTATCAATTTTATGTTAATCTCCGGCAAACACACGCCAATAGCTTGGCGACCTTCCTTCCCGCTTAAAATCCTGAGTTGGCTTGGCATCTTATTTTTGATTGGATTTAGCGTATGGTATCTGTATTCATTATAGATAGTTTATAATTTCTTTGTATTTTTGCAGTCAATTTTCATTTAAGATGTCACAAGAAACAACTTCATTACCCGATAAAATTCAAAAACCCGCCTGGTTACGTGTTAAGTTGCCTGTTGGAAAAAAATATACTGATTTAAGAAATTTAGTCGATAAGTATAAATTAAACACCATTTGCACCAGCGGAAGCTGTCCGAATATGGGTGAATGCTGGACAGAAGGCACAGCCACATTTATGATTTTAGGAAATATCTGCACAAGATCGTGTGGATTTTGTGGCGTAAAAACTGGCAGACCAGAAACGGTTGACTGGGAAGAGCCGGAAAAAGTGGCACGTTCCATTAAACTCATGAAAATTAAGCACGCTGTAATCACATCAGTTGACAGGGACGATTTAAAAGATGGCGGTTCCATTATTTGGGCGGAAACGATTAACGCCATCAGAAGAGCCAATCCTGAAACGACACTAGAAACCTTAATTCCGGATTTTCAGGGAATCAAAACCAATATCGACCGTATTTTGGCAGTGGCGCCTGAAGTAATTTCCCACAACCTGGAAACTGTAAGAAGATTAACAAGAGAAGTTAGAATTCAAGCAAAATATGACCGCAGTCTGGAAGTTTTACTTTATATGAAAGACCAAGGCCAACGCAGAACAAAATCGGGCATTATGCTTGGTTTGGGCGAAACTGAAGAAGAAGTGCTGGAAACGATGCAGGATTTATCCAATGCCAAAGTTGATGTGTTAACCATTGGCCAATATTTACAGCCAAGCAAAAAACATTTGCCGGTAATCGAATTTATTACGCCAGAGCAATTTACAAAGTACAAAGAAATTGGGATGACAATGGGCTTTAAGTATGTAGAAAGTGGCGCATTGGTCAGGTCTTCTTACAAAGCTCAGCGACATTTGGAATAAATGGCAGTCTATTTACTTAGTTGCCAAAAGTTTTAAAAATAAATTTCTTCCGACTTTTACAGGAAAAATAATCACATTTACTGAACATTCAACACTAAACTTTAAATTTTCAATTCAAATTTTAATCTAAATTTTATTTATTTAACTGTTTATTAACTAAAAAGCGGATTTTACGGCACAAACATTGCTATATATAGGTAACGAAGATTTGTAACCTTTGTTAACATTCTTAGTAAGTTTGATTAGTATGAAAAAAGTGCCGAAAGGCACTTTTTTCTGTTTTATGTCACTTCTATAGTCAATCATTATTTAACCAATTTAGCTTCTTCAAGTATAATATCATAAACATATCCTTGTCCAAAATCTTTGTCCAATACCACAATACCTTTAAAAGTGACAATATCTCCAATATTAACTGTTTCAGTGGTTGTAATGGTTAAATCATTTTTATTTTCAAACTGTGTTCCATCAACAATATGAACCCAATTTTTATTCATAATACCGTCGTTCACTTTTACCACTTTTCCTTTCACAATAATTGATTTTGCGGAAAATGATTTTTTGGCGGAAAATAATTCGGCCAAGGAAGTTCCGTTTTTTGGTTTTTCAATTTTTACGTCATTCTGAACTGCAACTGGTGCTGCGGTATGAGGATTCTCATCTTTAACAGTTGGTTCTTCGGATAGTTCTGTGGTTCTTATTGTACTTGTAAATATAATTTCATCAAATGTTTTATTCAACTGTTTGCTTTCAAAATCCTTCATCACCATTCCATCATCATAATAATACGTATTGCCAACTGTTACTGGAATATTTGAAATTGCCATCCAATAATTTTTCCCGTTTTCATCAACATTTAAATAGGCATAATTGCCACCGTCCAAAACTTCTTTTACCAAAATTTTATGAGTATCAGTTTTAGAAGCTGTTGCCGGGCTATTTACTTTTGAATAGTTTCCTTTATCCTTGCAACCAACCATTAATAGTATGCTAAAAAGCACTGTAAAAAATTTCATGTTATTTTTCATTTTTTTTGATTTAATTTCTGTAAAAGTAACATTTATTGCACACATAAAATATGATATTAATCACCATTTTATAAGTGATAAATCATTGTTTATCAAATAGTTATTAGTTTTGCTAAAATGTTTATTCCCAAACCAATACCCGCGGTTGGCGCTTAAAGGCGAAGGATGGCCGTTGATTAATACAAAGTGCTTTTTATGATCAATTTTTTTACCTTTCTTTTTGGCATAATCACCCCATAATAAAAAAACCACGTGTTCTTTTTTTTCTGAAATAATTGAAATTACGGCATCTGTAAACAATTCCCATCCTTTCTTTTGATGAGATCCGGCATTATTCGCTTTCACCGTTAAAGTCGCATTTAATAATAAAACGCCTTGTTTGGCCCAGCGTGATAAATTTCCGCTTTCGGGATAGGGAATCAACAAATCCGCCTCAATTTCCTTGAAAATATTTTTTAATGAAGGCGGATGTTTTATCCCATCATTCACAGAAAAACACAATCCATGCGCCTGCCCTTCTCCGTGATAAGGATCCTGGCCAATTATTACGACTTTTAAATCCTCAAAAGAACACAAATTAAACGCTTCAAAAATTTGATTTGATGCAGGAAAACAAGCATTTACAGCATATTCTTCCTCAACATATTTCATAAGCACTTCAAAATAAGGTTTTTCAAACTCATCTTGTAATAACGGTTTCCAACTGTCACTAATATTTAAATGCATTAATATTTTTTTAATTATCGACAAAATTAATCAAAATTATGAAATTGATTGTTTCTTAACTTTGAGTTTTCAACTATGAGTAATTTTGCCTGTACCGATTTTTGGCAGTCAGGAAACTGAAAATCAAACCCTCAAATTAAGATACTTTGCGGAATCGCGGCTGTCAAACTTCCGTCTTCGGTCCCGATAGATATCGGGATCGGTCTTATGACTTTCTCCTTTGCGCTTTAAACTTCACCCATTTATACTTACTTTTGTAAAACTTTTGAAAAGTAAGGTAATTATATGAGCAGTATTTCAGAAAAAACATTAACAGATTTAGAATTTTTTACCGTTTTAAAAAAAGTTGGAGGCAATTGCATTTCCGATTTGGGTAAGGAAGCCACTTTAAAAATAAGACCCTTAAAATCGAAAGAAATACTGCTTCTGGAGTTGCTTCAGGTAAATGAATATTTATCTTCTCTTGAAAATGATAACCGAATTCCAAGTCACTATTTTGATGATATCCAAAAGGAAATTCACCTTTTAAAAATAGAAAACAGCTATCTGGAACCTGCTTCTTTTTTAAAAATTACCAACAACGCAAACACTATTTTTGAGTTGCTTAAATTTTTCAATAAATTTAAGTTGATTTACCCCACACTTTTTAAATTTTCAGAAGAAATTGAAATCCAAAAAGAACTGATTGAAAACATAAAAGCCATTATTACGCCGTTTGGAGAAGTTCATGACAATGCTTCAACCTTACTGAAACAACTTCGAAGCGAAATAAATGCCATCCGTTCTAAAATTGGCGCAAGTTTCAACAAAGCCTTAAATCTTTGTAACAGTGCCGGTTATTTAGATGAAATAAGGGAATCTGTTGTTGAAAATCAGCGGGTTTTAGCGGTTCAGGCAATGCATCGAAAAAAAGTAAAAGGAAGTTTGTTGGGCACTTCAAAAACAGGAAGCATTGTATTTATTGCGCCCGAAACCACGCTTCAATTTGCGCGGGAATTGCAAAACTTGGCGTATGATGAACATCAGGAAATTGTCAGAATTCTAAAAGAACTGACCGATTCAACCAGAATATTTACGCCCGATTTAATTGAATATCAAAAATACCTTGTAAAACTCGACGTAATTGGCGCAAAAGCGAAATATGCAAAAACCGTTCACGCTTGTTTGCCAAAAATAACGTCAGAAAGAAAAGTTTTTTTGAAAGATGCCTACCACCCTATTTTATTGCTGAATAATAAAGAGAAAGGTTTGGAAACATTTCCCCAAACGCTGGAGTTAAACAAGCAGCAGCAAATTATCGTAATCTCCGGACCAAATGCCGGCGGAAAAAGCATTACGCTAAAAACCATTGGTTTGCTGCAAACAATGCTGCAAAGCGGTTTGTTAATTCCGGTGCATTTTCGCTCGGAAACTTGTTTTTTTGAAAACATACTGACCGATATTGGAGACAACCAATCCATTGAAAATCAGCTAAGCACTTACAGTTATCGCTTAAAAAATATGCGCGACTTTCTGCGAAAATGCGATGATAAAACCTTGTTTTTAATCGATGAATTTGGAACAGGAAGCGATCCTGAACTGGGCGGCGCACTGGCCGAAATATTTTTGGAAGAATTTTACGAAAAAAAAGCCTTTGGGATTATCACCACGCATTACGCCAACCTAAAAGTTTTGGCAAGTGAATTGGAAAATGTGGTGAACGCCAATATGCAATTCGACGAAAAAACGCTGCAGCCATTGTTTAAATTGTTTATCGGACAAGCAGGAAGTTCTTTTACTTTTGAAGTGGCACAAAAAAACGGCATTCCTTTTAGCCTGATCAACAAAGCAAAAAAACGCGTAAAAGTCGAAAAAGTCAGACTCGACAAAACCATTTCTAAACTGCAACAAGAACGAAACATTTTGCAAAAAACCTCGGAAACGCTGGAATTAGAGAAATCGAAAGCCATCAAGCAATCTGATCATTTATCCGAAAAACAACAAAAAATTCAGGAGAAATTAGAAAACTTTCAGGAATTGTACGACAGCAACCAAAAAATGCTTGCTTACGGAAGAAAAATAAATGAGCTGATCAATAAATATTTTCAAACCAACAATAAAAAAGAATTAACCACCGAGTTTAACAATTGGCTTGCCAATGAAAAAGGGAAATTTTTAAAGAAAAATCCCGTAAAACCGGTTACAAAAACAGAAAAACTAAAAGTTAAGGTTGAAAACAAAAAGGTTGAAGAAAAACTAAAAATAACCGAAAAAGAAGTGATGGTTGAAGTTGTAAAAGTCAGGGAAATTCAACAAAAAGAAGCCGTTATCACCGCAAAACAAAAATCGGATTACGTTTATAAAGTGAATGACCGTGTGAAAATTATCGGTTCAAATTCAACCGGAACCATAGAAAAAATTGAAAAAAACAACGCTTTTATCAACTATGGTTTTTTCACCACCAAAACCACATTGAGCAAACTTGAATTGGTGGAAACGGCTAAAAAAAGTAAATAGGTAAACGATTTACTAAAGTTTTCAGTCTTCAGTTACAGTTCGCAGTTTTTATAATAACGAATTAACAATTTTAGTAATTGAATTTACAAGCAAACAATTAAACGCTTAAACAGTTAAACGATTAAACATTTATTCACTTTCATAACGTTCCATTTCCCTGTCGTAAAAAGCAGTGGCTTCTTCCAATAAGCCCGAAACTATTTCGGCAAGTTCGTTTGCGTCATCGCCTTCCAAATCTTCAAACCATTCAATTTCGTCATCAACCAAATTGATTACAAATCTAGGAAACTCAGTATGCACCACAAAAATAGCATCCGAATAATCGGTATTGTCTCCCAATAAAAATTTAGGTAAGTTCATATTTCTCTCGTATTAATTTTTTTGATAAATAGTTAAATCTTAAAAACAGCATAATTGCGGAACTTGTTAAAGCGGTCAACAAGCCAATCCAAATTCCAAAGGTACCTAAATCTGCGATGCTGCCAAAATAAATACAAACCGGAAATCCAATAATCCAATACGCAATAAATGTCAGTATTGACGGCACATTTACATCTTGCAATCCGCGCAAAGCACCTAAAATCACCGCTTGCATTCCATCCGACAATTGAAAAATCCCCGCAATCACCAGCAAGCTGGACGCAATGCCAATAACTTCTAAATTATCGGTAAACATCCAAGGCAAAATATCTTTTAAAACAATAAATCCAACAGTAAAAACAGACATTATAATCAATATCAATAAAAAATTTGAAAAAGCGATGCGCCGCAATTCCAGATAATTTCCAAGGCCTTTTTGATTGCCGACTCTTATGGTTGCGGCCGCACCAATTCCGACAGCAATCATAAATGTGGTGGAAGCCATTTTTATGGCAATTTGGTTTGCAGCCTGTGGATATGCGCCCAAAGTGCCTGCCAATAAAACTGATGCCGTAAACAAACCAACCTCAAAAAGCATTTGCAATGCGGTTGGAAAACCCAATTTTGTAATTTTTAAAAATATACTGCTTTTAAGTTCCCCAAATTTTAATCGGTTCATGTAAGTCGCAAATTTTTTCTTTTTCTTTAAAACCATGTACAAAAAAACCACCATCACAATTCTTGAAATCAACGTTCCCAAAGCGGCCCCAACCAGTTCCAGTCTCGGGAAAATCCACAAACCATAAATCAACACAAAATTTAAAACCACATTTACAATATTGGTGATTATGGTGGCATACATAGAATATTTTGTTTCGGACAAACCGTCGGCAAACTGCTTAAATCCCTGAAAAATCATCAACGGAAGCATAGAAAGCGCCACAATTTCAAAATATGGAATGGCCAACACCACCACTTCTTCGGGCTGGTCCAAATGATACAATATTGGTTTTAGCAAAAACAACATCACCACCATCACAATTCCCAAAATAGTCGATAAAATTAAACCGTGCTGAAAAATTCCCCGGCCTTTTTCCACGTTGCCTTCACCGTCAGATTCCGCAATCAAAGGCGTAATTGCAAAAGAAAAACCAATACCAATAGATAACGCAATAAAAACCAAACTGTTGCCAAGCGAAGTTGCCGCCAGCTCAACCGGGCCAAGCCTTCCCACCATAATGTCATCAATCAAACCTACCAATAAATGGCCCAAAGACCCCATCATAATTGGCGTGGCCAATTTCAGGTTTTTGGAAAACTCCGACGTATAGTTTTTATGTTTCAAGTCAATTAATTTTAATGTGCGAAGATATAGAAATTAATTAGCAAAAATATTCGATTTACGTCCCGATAGCTATCGGGATTACGATTTTAGATTTTAGATTTTTTGAATTAAACATTATAAGTGCAGATTTATACTGTTAATTTTTAACTTTTTTGTGCATTCCCGCCAGCTGGCGGGCCGCGCTTTTCGTTCTATCTTTTTTTCCATTGCACTTCAAAAAAGGATATCTCTGCAATCGCTAATGCAAATTGAATTATCTTTTTGGATTTTCGTATCTAAATTCAATATTTAATATTTAACTTTTAACTTTTCAACCTTTAACTTTTCAACTATTTAAGCTAACTTTGATATCTTAAATCAAAAACAAGCATTATGACTAAAATAACGTTAAAAGGAAACCCAGTAAAGACCATTGGGAAATTACCGAAAGTTGGCAAAAAAGCACCAAAATTCACCTTAATAAAAAATGATTTGTCAAAAGTGAAATTGGCCGATTTTAAAGGTTCAAAACTAATTTTAAATATTTCACCAAGTTTAGATACAGGAACTTGTGCAACTTCCATTAGAAAATTCAACAAGGAAGCAACAAAACTTGAAAACACAAAAGTGCTTTATATTTCAAGAGATTTGCCCTTTGCACAAGCACGTTTTTGCGGTGCTGAAGGTATTGAAAACGTAATTACGCTATCCGATTTTGCAAAAGGAAAATTTGGTAAAAAATATGGCCTGACAATCGCCGACGGACCAATGGCTGATTTACTGTCGAGAGCCATTGTAATAATTGACGAAAAAGGAATTGTGACTTATACAGAACAAGTTCCTGAAATTGTTGATGAACCAAATTACGAAGCAGCATTAAAAGCGCTTTAAATATGCAAAATGAAGGTGGTTTTTTTCTAAACCGAATAAAAGCAATTTATTACGCGGCTAAAGGTTTTTGGATTTTAATTACTTCGGAACACAGTATTATCGCCCAGATCAGTATTGGCATAATAATGACAATCTTTGGGTTTTTAATGCATCTTTCTGCTACCGAATGGATGTTTCAAATTATGGCAATCGGACTCATTTTGGTAGCAGAATCATTAAATACCGCCATTGAAAAAATGGCGGATTTTATTCATCCTGAATATCACAAACAAATTGGCCGCATAAAGGATATTTCAGCCGGGGCCGCATTTTTTGCCGCAATAATTGCCGTCATTATTGGTTTAATTATTTATGTACCCAAATTTATAGTGTAATTTAACCACAGTCGCATTAATTTTATATTTTTGTGAGATAATTAATTGAATGGCAAAGACAGATAAATCAACCGTCAAAAGACCGAGAAAGCCTCGTTTTCAAGGAATAAAATTATTTTTTGAAAATAGGCTCACGCAAACAATTTTAGGATTGTTTTTAATGCTTTTTGCTATTTTTTTGGCAGCTTCTTTCAGTTCTTATTTGGTTAACGGCCCTGAAGACCAAAGCCAACTTTCTAATTTTGCAGACAAAGATGTAACCGTAAAAAATTTATTGGGAAAAATTGGCGCAAGCCTGAGTCATTTTTTAATTTATAATGGCTTTGGACTTGCCACTTTTTATTTGCCGATATTACTGTTTTTTACCGGTTTATTAATTTTTTTTAAAGGAGGTTTAATACGCATCAGAAAATATTGGTTCTGGGGAATTCTTGGTATGCTTTGGCTTTCAATAACATTGGCTTTTATTTTGCCAAAAAAACTTAATCTTGGTGGCGTTGTAGGTTTTGAAATGAACAATTATCTTCAGCAATTTTTGGGTAAAACTGGTCTGATTTTGTCACTGTTATTTTTACTGGTATCTTATTTGGTCATCCGATTTAAACTCACGCCCGAATTGGTTAAAAGCAGCCTTAAAAAGAACATAGATGAAATTAAAATTGAAGTTGATCCATTAGAAAACACGGAACAAACAACCATTAAAGTTGAAGAAAAAAAGATTGATGAATTCAAATCTCCTCTTGAATTGTCTCTTGAACATTTAACGCCAATCTCAGCAGTACCGGGAAATTATGTTGATGAAAATTATGACCTTGAAGATGATACGGATTTTGTTCCAGAGCTAAAATCAGAATCGGATGTTGCTATTGCCATCGAAAAAATTGTGGAAGAAAACCGCGTGGATGAAAATTTATCGGATCAATTGGTGAAAGATTTCGGTGAGTTCGATCCAACTTTAGAATTGGGAAATTATAAATTCCCAACCTTAAATTTATTGAGAGATTATAACGAAAGCATCTCTGTTGACCAGGAAGAATTAGAAGCCAACAAAAACAGAATTGTTGAAACTTTAAACAACTATAAAATTGGCATCGACCGCATAAAAGCAACGGTTGGACCAACAGTTACCTTATATGAAATTGTGCCTGAAGCAGGTATTAGAATTTCAAAAATTAAAAATCTGGAAGATGATATTGCTTTATCGTTGTCCGCTTTAGGAATCCGTATTATTGCGCCAATTCCGGGAAAAGGCACCATTGGAATTGAAGTACCCAACAAAAAACCGACGATGGTTTCTATGAAATCGGTGATTTCTTCAACAAAGTTTCAGAATTCAGAAATGGAATTACCTATCGCATTAGGAAAAACAATTTCAAACGAAACATTTGTGGTTGACCTTGCCAAAATGCCGCATTTACTAATGGCAGGTGCAACCGGACAAGGTAAATCGGTTGGTTTAAATGCTGTTTTAACTTCGTTGCTGTACAAAAAACATCCGGCAGAAGTTAAATTTGTATTGGTTGACCCTAAAAAAGTGGAGCTTACGCTGTTTAATAAAATTGAGCGACATTATCTGGCAAAATTGCCCGATACTGATGATGCCATTATCACCGATACCACCAAAGTGATCAACACGCTGAATTCTTTGTGTATTGAAATGGATATGCGCTACGATTTATTGAAACTCGCGATGGTAAGAAACATCAAAGAATACAACGCAAAATTTAAACTGCGAAAATTAAATCCGAACGACGGACATAAATATTTGCCTTATATTGTATTAATTATTGATGAATTTGCCGATTTAATTATGACTGCCGGCAAAGAAATTGAAACGCCCATTGCACGTTTGGCACAATTGGCCCGAGCCATTGGAATTCATTTAATTGTTGCCACACAACGGCCTTCGGTAAACGTAATCACCGGGATCATTAAAGCGAATTTCCCTGCGAGATCGGCTTTTAGGGTAACCTCAAAAATAGATTCAAGAACCATTTTAGACAGTTCAGGAGCAGACCAGTTAATTGGAAAAGGAGATATGCTTTACGCAGACGGAAATAACTTGATACGATTGCAATGCGCCTTTGTTGATACGCCAGAAGTTGAGAAAATTACGGAGTTTATTGGATCTCAACGTGCCTACGCAAATGCTTATATGTTACCCGAATACAGCGGGGACGAGATTGGCACTAACCTTGATATAGACATCAGCGAAAGAGACAATTTATTTAGAGACGCCGCTTTGGTGATTGTTCACGCTCAACAAGGTTCGGCATCGTTATTGCAAAGGAAACTAAAGTTAGGATATAACAGAGCCGGAAGATTGATTGATCAATTGGAAGCCGCAGGAATTGTTGGTCCCTTTGAAGGAAGCAAAGCAAGACAAGTTTTGGTTCCTGATGAAATGGCACTGAACAAGTTGTTGGATTATGAATCAAATAATTGATCATATAATTGTCATTATCACATTATAAAAAATGAAAAAAATAACATTTTTAATCGCATTTTTACTAGTAAGTTTAACCTCATTTAGCCAGGAATCTGCAAAAGCAAAAGCTTTGTTGGATGAAGTGGCACAAAAAATTGAAGGTTATAAAAATATTTACATTGAATTTAATCACAGTTTAGACAACAAAGAAGCCAATGTTCATCAAGAAACAAGAGGCACTGTTACTTTAAAAGGAAATTTGTACAACCTTAATTATATGGGAACAGAACAAATTTTTGACGGTAAAAAGGTTTATTTGATCATTCACGAAGATGAAGAAGTCATTATTCAAAATCCATCCAAAAATAAGGATGAAACCATTACGCCTTCTAAAATGTTTTCCTTTTATAAAACTGGCTATACTTTTAAAATGGATGCTTTAAAAACTGTAAAAGGCGTTAAAATACAATATGTAAAATTAACCCCAATTGACAGCAATTCCGAAATTAAAAGTGTTTTGGTTGGTGTTGACGCAAATACCAAACATATTAATGACATCATTGAAACCGGTAAAAATGGGACAACAACTACATTAAATATAAGATCTTTCAAAACAAATCAACCTATATCAGAAAACCTTTTTATCTTTGACAGAGTAAAATACAAAAATCAAAAGAAATACACCATCTCTGAACCAAAATAATAGCGTTGAAAATATTTGACAAATACATTTTAAAAAGCTTTCTACAACCTTTTTTAGCCACATTTTTTGTGGTTCTTTTTGTCTTGGTTATGCAAGCTTTATGGCTGGCATTCGATGAAATTGCCGGAAAAGGCATTGATATTTTTTTCATTTTAAAATTTTTGGGATATTTGGCGCTTATCCTCACTCCCACTGCGCTGCCAATCGGAATTTTACTGTCTTCCATCATGGCATTGGGCACACTGGCCGAAAATTATGAGTTTGCCGCCATCAAATCCGCAGGGATTTCATTAAAAAGAGTGATTCGTCCGTTGGTAATTTTAGTGGTGCTATTAAGCGGACTTAACTTCGTGTTTTTAAACAATATTTATCCGTGGGCAACCTTGAAACAGAAAAATTTGTATTTGAACATGAAAAAGAAAAAACCGGCTTTGGCGTTGGTTCCGGGAGCATTTAATACCGAAATTCCTGGATTTAGCATAAAATTTGATGAAAAATACGGGGAAGAAAAGAACTTGCTAAAAAATGTTCAAATAGCTGATTTAAGTGCCAACAAAGGAAAAATAAAAGTAATTACTGCCGAAAAAGGGACCATTTCCACAGAAGAAGGAAGCAAATATATGACGCTTACCCTTGAAAACGGAAATTACTACGAAGAACATCTCAATCAGACAATGATGCCGCAAGACAGGGCCAAAATGCCCGCTTCCAAAGCAGTCTTTAAAACCTATACCATAAATATTGACATCTCTTCATTTAGTGATAACAATACGCTTAATGATGAAAAAGTTAAAGAGCATCACGGAATGCTTAGCATTGTTCAGTTGGATTCAATTTCAAAAATAAATAAAGTAGATTATGATACCTATATACAAAACAGGGCCGATATTTTTTACAATTCAATTTATGCCAAAAAAATATACAAATACCCTGATTCTGTATTAAACAAAAAATTAGCGCCGGAAATTCTGGATAATTTCAACCTAAGGAACAAAAGCACGGTGCTGAATGAATCCATTCAACTGCTAAACAGAAATATTGACAGGAATAAATATCAGATAAAAGATTTTAAAGACAAAAGAAAGATTTTGAATCTCTATGATTTTGAATTTTATTACAGAATTTCCTTTTCATTGGCTTGTTTGGTCTTATTTTTTATTGGCGCACCATTAGGATCCATCATAAGAAAAGGAGGATTCGGGTTGCCTATGATTATGGCAATCACCATTTTTGTCATCTACTTTTTCATCTCCCAACTGGGCAGAAACTTATCCGAAGAAAGTGCCATTTCAGCTTTATTGGGCAGTTGGCTTTCAACTTTAATCTTGTTACCGTTCGGCCTTTTACTGACTCGAAGAGCCACAAAAGGAATGGGCATATTTAATATTGATGCGCTGTTTGACAGAGCCCAAAAAATATTCATAAAATTCACAGAAAAAATTTCAGTTAAATAATGAAAACTTCAACAAGTACCATTAAACTTAATACCATACAAGAAGCAATAGAAGATATCAAAAACGGCAAAATGATTATTGTTGTTGATGATCAAGACCGCGAAAATGAAGGAGATTTTATAGCTGCGGCAGAATGTGTGACACCTGAAATGATTAATTTTATGGCCCAACACGGCAGAGGTTTAATTTGTGCACCTTTAACCGAAAAACGTGCCGATGAGCTTGGATTGCCGCTAATGGTAAACAAAAATACCGTTTTGCACAATACGCAATTCACGGTTTCTATTGATTTAATTGGAAGCGGATGCTCTACCGGAATTTCTGTGCACGACAGGGCCAAAACCATAAAAGCAATCACTTCAAAAGAGACTAAACCGGAAGATTTTGGGAGACCTGGACATATTTTTCCCTTAAGAGCAAAAGAAGGTGGCGTTTTGCGCAGAACAGGACATACAGAAGCTTCTATTGATTTGGCGCGTTTGGCCGGATTTCAGCCAGCGGGAATATTGGTGGAAATTTTAAATGAAGACGGAACAATGGCCCGATTGCCACAATTGATGGAAGTTGCCAAAAAATTCAAATTAAAGATTATTTCTATTGAAGATTTGGTGGCTTACCGTATGAAATATGATTCATTAATCAACAAAATTGAAAATTTCACGTTGCAAACCCGTTTTGGCGAATTTCAATTGAGAGCCTATAAACAAACCACAAACAACCAGGTGCATATTGCGCTGACCAAAGGTACTTGGGAACCGGATGAACCTATATTGGTGCGCGTAAATTCTTCGTTGATCAACAATGACATCCTTAGGTTGCTTACTGCAAAACCCGACGATAAGTTTTCTAAAATATTTAAAATGATCAATGATGAAGGGAAAGGCGCAGCAGTTTTTATCAGCCAGGAGAATCAATCTTTTAACTTAATAAATAGATTATCGTTATTAAGGGAAGCCCAAAAAAATACCGAGCATAAAGTGCCTCAAATTCAACCCGATGACAAAGATTTTGGTATTGGCGCCCAAATTCTGCACGATTTGGATATTAGCAAACTGCGTGTTTTGTCAAATGCCCCAACTTTTAAAAAACGTATAGGGATGACTGGTTATGGTTTGGAAATAGTTGAGTATGTAAGTTTTTAAATCTTAAATTTTAATTGCATTGAAAAAGATAGTTATTGCTTGTTTATTCAGCCTTTTCATTTTCAGCTGCAATAACCCGATGGGTCAATTACAAAAAGAAGCTGATTCAAATAAAAATGGATTTGTGTTGCAGGGAACATTGAAATCTGCTTTATCAGACAAGGTTTATTTGAGTAAAATTACAGGAAATGACATTCAGCCAGTTGATTCTGCTAAAATTGAAAATAACAATTTTGTATTTCAAGGCATTGTTGAGCATCCGGAACGTTTTTTTTTATCTTTTGAAAACTCATCAACAGCAGTCATTTTTATTGTTGAAAACACCAATTTTGAAATTTTTATTGATCCAGATCAAATGGAAGAACCAGTTATTAAAGGTTCGGAATTAAACACCAAATTGTTTGAATACAAATTGGCTTCAAAAAAAATCTTTAAAAAAATAGATTATTTATTTCCTAAATTCCAAAAAGCACGTCTTGAAAATGATGTTAAAAAATTGGATGAAGTTGGAAGTGAACTAAAACAAATTGAATCGGAATTTACCGATTTCAGCTTTAATTTCATAAAAAACAACAGTGATTCTTATGTTGCGGCTATGGTTTTAAGCGACCAATTAAAGTCGGTAACTGTTGACACACTCAGAATAAGCAACGCCTTTAAACTTCTTTCTGATGAAGTCAAAAAATCACCCGATGCACAACTTATTGCGACGGCGCTTAGTTTAGGCTCTGTAAAAAAATAAATGGTGCACAATTAGCGAAGTAATTTTGTGCTTTTTCAAGGCACGGCATCCAGCCAGTGGCTGGATGAGCGAGCTTGTGTGTAGGCGCAATAGCCTGAGCTATTTAACGAATTTACAACACAGAAAAAACGCAATAGAACGAGATAAAATGTATCAGTTATTTCTTTATAGAGCCTTAGGTTAAAAAACTTAAATCGGTTTCTGGCGGCAATTCAATTGCGGGCTTATTTTGCTGAAACAAACGCGCATTTAAAGGTCCTTTTAAAGTTATTTTACCTTCTTTTAGGTATAGCCAACTTCCTTCCCTAAGTCCTAAAACAGCCGTTTTATTAAGCGTATGGTATTCATTGATGCGGGTTTCCCTTGTTTCGCCCATATGCGTTGAATTAGGATCGGGATCTAAATAATGGCAATTTAAATTGAAATTAATAAACCCAAACGTATCAAAACTTGGCGGATAAATAATAGGCATATCGTTGGTGTTTTGCATGGTTAATCCGCCAATAACGCTCCCTGCACTGGTCCCAAAATAAGGTGTTCCGTTTTCAACCACATTTTTAATGGTTGATATCAGCTTCATATCGTACAATTGCTTCACCAGCAAAAATGTGTTTCCACCTCCAATAAAAATACCTTTTGCCTGATTAACTGCATCAATTGCATTGCTAAATTCGTGTATTCCTTTAATGCGAATGTTAATTTTTTCAAAGCCTTTTTTGGCCGCTTCGGTATAAGCTTCATGCGTAATTCCACTAGGGCGTGCATAAGGAATAAACAAAATTTCGTTTGCGCCTTTAAAAAATTCGGCCAATTCATGTAAAATATATTCAAGATATCCTTTTCCGTGAACCGTTGATGTGCTCGCAATCAATATTTTTTTCATTTCATCAAAGTTTTACCAAATGTACAAATTTTCAATCTTAACAAAAGTTTATAATTGACTGCAATTTTCATATGAATTGAATCGCGTTCTTTGTGTTGATGAAAAGAAAACTAACCAGCTTTTTTTTGCTCGTTTTTTTTGCTATGAAGGGCTTTTCACAAGAGAAATATGAACTCATTTCAGGAAAAATAATCAGTACCAACAATGCTGTTGGCAATGTGCATATTGTGAATCTAAACAGCAAATTGGGAATCGTAAGCAATGATAGCGGTGAATTTGAAATGATGGTATCATTAAATGATATCTTGCTTTTTTCATCTATTGAATATGAAAGAAAAGAAATTAAAATAACCGAAAACTACCTGAAATATAAAAAAATGGTGGTTGAATTAGTTCCATCTGTAAATGAATTGGCTGAAGTTTTTATTGAAGGTTTAACCGGAAATTTGAATTACGACATCAAAAAAGTGCCGCTAGACACATTGCCTAAACATTCGTTTTTTCTCAAACCTGGCGATTTAAAAAAGGCTTTGCCTCCCGATTTACACGGGCCAAAAAAAGCGCCTTATGTTGGTGCTTTTCCTCCTGCAGCAGGTGGTGTGCCAATTCCAGATGCCCGATATGAAGCTGAACAGCGATTGAAACGAGAAATTTATCGCAAAAAACAATTCCCTTCAAAAATAATAAAACAGTTTGGGTTAACTTATTTTACTGATAAATTGCAGATTCCAGAAGATAAAATTGACCACTTTTTATCCTATTGTGAAGATAGAAATATTATCACAGAATATTACAAAAACAATTTATTGGAGGTGATCCAAATTCTGCGGGAAGAAAGCGAAACATACAATGCTATCAAAAATTAATACATTTATGTAACCGAAATCACTCTTTTTTGGAATTATTTTTGTTTATTAGCCATCATATTTAACCCTTTATGCAATTAAAAAAATTTATTGTCATTTTATTGGTCCTTCCCTTATTTGCTTTTACAATGCATAAGTATTATGTAAGTTTATGCGAAATTGAATATCTTAAAGAAAAGCAATCCGTCCAAATAATTTTGGGTGTTTTTATAGATGATCTTGAATTTATCCTCGATAAAAATAGTGGCAAATCGTTAAATTTGGCCAGCAAAACAGAAGTCGAAAATGTTGATGACTACTATAAAAAGTACCTAAGTGAACATTTATTGGTCTCCGTTAACAGTAAAAATCAATCCTTCAAATATATAGGAAAAGAATATGACGGCGATATTGTGCGATTTTATTTGGAAATAACTGACATTAAAGAACTTAAATCTCTTGAAATCACCAACAATATTTTAATAAATGAATTTCCAGACCAAAAAAATATCGTAAAAATAAAAGTGAAAGATTTCAATAAAACTTTTTACCTTAACAAATCAAATGATAAAAGTTTATTAAAATTTTGATGATAAATTCAAAATATGATTAAAAAACAATAAATTGCCTACTCAAAAAATCCAATCCTTTAAAATGAAAAAATTATTAGTTGCAGCACTGTTGACTGTTTTCTCCACTTCCTTTTTCGCCCAAGAAGTTGAACAAAAAACAACGACTCAAAAAGCACATTACAACACAAGCAAATTTAAACAATTACACGAAGAATTGCCTACGCCAAACAATGAACACAAAGCTTCCGGCGCACCTGGGCACGAATATTCGCAGCAGCAAGTTGATTATAAAATGAACATCGTTTTAGATGAAGAGAACAATAAAATATTTGGCGAAGAAACCATCACTTATCATAACAATTCAAAGGATCAATTAGAATATTTATGGTTGCAATTAGACCAAAATATGCGTGCTCCGGATTCTAATACCCCTGAAATAAACGGTGGCGGACCAGATGTGATGTATTCGCCTTCGAAATTTACAAAAACCTTTATGGGAAAACCATTCCAGGGAGGATTTAACATAGAATTTATAAAAGATGTTAATGGAAAAGAGGTAAGTTACCTGATTAATAAAACAATGATGCGCATCAATTTGCCAAAGCCATTGGCTTCCGGAGAAAAATATGTTTTCAAAATAAAATGGTGGTACAATGTTAACGATTATATTGCCGATCGTGGCCGCTCGGGTTATGAACCATTCCCTGACGGCAATAATTTATATGTGATTGCGCAATTTTTTCCACGTTTGGCCGTGTATAATAATGTGGAAGGCTGGCAAAATTTACAATTTACTGGACGAAGTGAATTTGCGTTGGAATTTGGGAATTATGAAGTTTCCATAACCACGCCAAAAGACCATATTTTAAACGCAACAGGCGTACTCCAAAATCCGAAAGAGGTGTTCACTTCAGCCCAACATAAAAGATATGAAGATTCAAAAACCGCCTTTGAAAATCCGGTTTTTATTGTAACGCCCGAAGAAGCATTAGCCGCTGAAAAAGGAAGATCAAAAGAAACAAAAACCTGGAAATTTTATGCTGAAAACGTACGGGATTTTGCATTTGCCACCTCAAGAAAATTAATTTGGGATGCGATGGCCGTAAACCTTAGCGGAAAAACGGTGATGGCTTACTCTTTATATCCAAACGAAGGAAATCCGCTTTGGGAAGAACATTCAACACGGGCGGTGGCAAATACCTTAAAAGTTTATTCTGATTTCACCTTCAATTATCCTTATCCGCAAGCAACTTCCATCAATGCTGAACGTCAGGGAATGGAATATCCAATGATTTGCTGGAACGGCGGAAGGCCAAATAAAGATGGAAAATACACCGATCGGACAAAAAAAGGAATGATTGGTGTTATTACGCACGAAGTTGGGCATAATTTTTTCCCGATGATCGTGAATTCTGATGAACGTATGTGGACTTGGATGGATGAAGGCATCAATTCATTTGTTGAAATATATGCCGAATATATTTACGATCCGGTACTGTTTCCTTTAACTGACCATCCAAAAAGTATTGTCAGATATATGTCTGGTGACCAAAGCGGCTTAGAGCCAATTATGTCGCAAGGAGAGGATTTGACCGACTTTGGGTCAAATGCTTACGGAAAACCTGCAGCCGGTTTATTTATTTTAAGGGAAACGGTGATGGGCCACGAATTATTTGACCACGCTTTTAAAACCTATGCTGAACGCTGGAAATTTAAACATCCTACGCCTGCCGATTTCTTCAGAACCATGGAAGATGCTTCTGCAGTTGATTTAGACTGGTTTTGGAGAGGCTGGTTTTACACTACAGGCGCCAATGATATTGGCATCAAAGAAGTGAAAAAATATTATGTGACCGACAAACCAACCGAACGTGCCGAAAATATGGCAAAACGCTACGGAATGTCCGTTGATAAATTCCCTCCGGCATTGTATTTGGTATCAGAAGACAGTCCGGAATTTAAAAATGATTTAAAATCGAAAAAACCGGAAGATTACAATTTGTTGAGTGATTATATCAATGAAAATTTTTCTTCAGAAGAAAAAACAGCCTTAAAATCTCCTAAATACTTTTATGAATTGGTTTTTGAAAAACCTGGCGATTTGGTGATGCCAATTATTGTTGAATTTGAATATGAGGACGGCACTAAAGAACGCAAACAATATCCGGCAGAAATATGGCGCAATAATGATGCTGAAGTCACCAAGGTTTTTCCATCCAGCAAAACCATCACAAAAATCACCGTTGATCCCGATGAGCAAACTGCCGACATCAATTTAAACAACAACAGCTGGCCCAAACAAACAGAAAATAAATTTGAGAAATTCAAAAAAGATCAAATTAAGTCTTAATAATTTGAGCCGCTCGATTGGGCGGCTTTTTTAATTCGATATTAATTCAAAACTATTAAATTTATGAAAAAATTACTCCTAATTTATTTGCTTATCCTTTCAGTAATTTTACCTGTTAATGCACAAGAAACAACAGCACAAAAAGCACATTACAACAACAGTAAATTTAAACAATTACACGAAGAGCTTCCAACACCAAACAATGAACACAAAGCTTCTGGTGCGCCCGGACACGAATATACGCAGCAACAAGTAGATTATAAAATGGATATTGTTTTGGATGAGGACAATAACCGTATTTATGGTGAAGAAATCATTACCTATCATAACAATTCCAAAGATAATTTGGAATATTTATGGTTGCAGTTAGATCAAAATATGCGTGCTTCCGACTCAAAAACACCAGATATTAATCAAACCAAAATAAGTGACTTATATACACCAAAAGAATTTTACAATAATTTCATAGATGCACCTTTTGATGGCGGTTTCAAAATTGAGTTTGTAAAAAATATGGATGGCAGTGACGCTTCTTACTTCATTAACCAAACTATGATGCGTTTAAATCTGGACAAACCTTTGGCTTCCGGAGAAAAATATTCATTTAAAATTAAATGGTGGTACAATATAAATAATCATATCGAACAAGGTGGCCGTTCAGGTTTTGAACATTTTCCGGCTGATGGGAATAACAGTTATGTAATTGCACAGTTTTTTCCAAGATTATGTGTTTACAACAATGTGGAAGGCTGGCAAAATATGCAATTTTGGGGAAGAAGTGAATTTGCATTGGAATTTGGAAACTATGAAGTGAATATTACCACACCAGATGATCATATGTTAGGTGCAACCGGCGTTCTGCAAAATGAATCAGAAGTTTATACAAAAACACAACTAAAACGATTGGCTGAAGCTAAAAAATCTTTCCAAAACCCAGTTGTTATTCACAATCAAGATGAAGCAATTCAAGTCGAGAAAACTAAATCCAAAAAAACAAAGACCTGGAAATTTATTGCTGAAAATGTGCGGGATTACGCTTTTGCCACTTCCAGAAAATTTATATGGGACGGAATGGCAGTTGATATTAACGGAAAAACCGTGATGGCGTATTCCTACTATTCAAAAGAAGCAAATCCGTTATATGGAGATCATTCAACAAGGGCTGTAGCGCAAACTTTGATAACCTATTCAAAACATACCATTGACTATCCGTATCACAAAGCAATCTCGGTTGACGGACAAATGGGAATGGAATATCCTCAAATTTGTTTTAATCCGGGAAGGCCAAATCCTGATGGAACCTATAGCGATCAAACAAAATATCGAATGATTGGTGTGACCATTCACGAAGTTGGACATAACTTTTTTCCAATGATTATTAATTCTGATGAGCGCCAATGGACTTGGATGGACGAAGGTTTAAATTCATTTGTGCAAATGTTGGCGCAAATGGATTATGAAAAAGACTATCCGCTAAGCAGGGGTTTGCCTAAAAATATTGTGGGATATATGAGTGGAGACCAGTCGAAATTAACGCCAATAATGACTCAGGGAGATCACCTTTTTGAATTTTCAAACAATGCCTATGCAAAGCCTGCTGCAGGATTGTGGATGTTACGACATACCATTATGGGACCTGAATTGTTTGACCACGCTTTTAAAACCTACGCAAAACGCTGGGCTTTTAAACATCCGACGCCTGCTGATTTTTTCAGGACGATGGAAGATGCTTCCGCTATGGATTTAGACTGGTTTTGGAGAGGTTGGTTTTATACCACAGGTGCCAATGATATCGGAATCAAAGAAGTGAAAAAATACTATGTGACCGACAAGCCAACCGAACGTGCCAAAAATATGGCCAACCGCAGAGGTATTGATAAATTACCTCCTGCTTTATATTTAGTTTCTGAAAATAGTCCGGAATTTGATAAAAATTTAAAATCGAAAAAACCGGAAGACTACAATTTGTTAAGCGATTATATCAATACAAATTTTTCTGCGGAAGAGAAACAGCAATTAAAGGCTCCAAAATATTTTTATGAGTTGGTTTTTGAAAAACCGGGCGATTTGGTGATGCCAATTGTGATTGAATTTGAATATGAAGACGGCTCAAAAGAACGCAAGCAATATCCTGCAGAAATATGGAGAAAAAATGATGTTGAAGTCACCAAAGTTTTTCCGTCAAGCAAAGCAATCCTAAAAATTACGATTGATCCCGATGAGCAAACTGCAGATGTGAATTTAAGCAACAACAGCTGGCCAAAAAATATGGAAACCAAGTTTGAGCAATTCAAAAATGAACAAATAAAAAGCTAGTTGCTGGCAATTTAAAATAAAAAGGGTCTAAAATATTAAATTTTAGACCCTTTTTATTTTTAAAAATTTCTGTATTTCTGCGTGATTTCAAAAACATGTTCGAGAATTCGTTGCTCTTTTTCATCAAAATCTACCCCTCGCCTTTTCATCACCAATATTGCGGTTTCTGTCACTTTATCCATTTGATAGGTTGAAAAACCTGCGGCGCCGCCCCAACTGAAGGAAGGAATAAAATTTCTGGGAAAATTGCTGCCATAAATATTTGCGCTTACGCCAATCACAGTTCCTGTATTAAACATCGTATTTATTCCGCATTTAGCATGGTCGCCCATAATTAATCCGCAAAATTGCAATCCGGTTTTGGCAAAATTTTCAGTTTCATAATTCCACAAGCGAACTTCGCTATAGTTGTTTTTTAAATTTGAATTGTTGGTATCCGCACCAATATTACACCATTCACCCAATACAGAATTTCCTAAAAAACCATCGTGCCCTTTGTTTGAATAGCCCGATAAAATAGAATTGTTCACTTCTCCTCCAACCGTGCAAAACGGTCCAATGGTGGTTGCTCCATAAATTTTGGCGCCCATTTTCACTACAGAATGTTCTCCCAATGCAAAAGGTCCGCGAATTAAAGCGCCTTCCATAATTAAAGTATCTTTTCCAATATAAATTGGCCCTTTACTGGCGTTTAACACCGAAAATAAAATTTCGGCACCTTCTTCAATAAAAATATTTTCTTTATTTAAGTAACGAACGCCATCAGGAATTGGCTGTGAAATTCTTCCTTCCGTAATTAATTCAAAATCAGCTTTTAAAGCCATTTCATTGAACAAAAATAAATCCCAAGTGTTTTTTATTTGAAGCACTTCCGGCTCAAATTCAATTTGTTCGTAGTACTCAAATTCAACAGTTTCTTGTGAATCGGAGGTAAAAAAAGCAATGACCTCTTCATCTTTGAAAATAGCCTGATTTTCTTTTAATTCCATGATTATTTCCGCTAAGGAAAGCGTTGGCAAAAACGAAGCATTAATCATCACGTTTTGCTCCATTTCAACCATTGGAAATTTCTCTTCTAAATAGTCTTCTGTAAGTGTTGTAGTGGTAAAACCCAAATATGTTTCCCATTTTTCACGAATGGTAAGTATCCCTATTCTTAAATCGGCAACGGGTTTTGTGAAGGTTAATGGCAATAATGCATTGCGAACTGTACCATCAAATAAAATATAATTCATTGATTGATTATTTTACACAAATGTACAGTAAGTTTTTTTCTTTCTCAAACGAAAAAAATAATGTGCCTTATACGATTTTGTTTTTTCTGAAATAGGTGTCAATGCTGTCTGCCGTATCAAAGCAAGCGCTAACCGTATTAATATCTGAGCAATAACGCGAGTCAATCGAATGATTTTTACATCCAATTGCGTTTAAATCTACGGATGAGAAATTTTTGTCGATGATTATGCATTTATCGTACAGTGAAGCGATAGTTTCGTTTGGCTGAATCTCGATATTGTTTTTTGTTAAATAACCCTTTAAAAAGTTTTCAATGGCGAACTGAGCGTTCTTGCAAACTGAATAACTAACAATATCTTCGGCAGGTTTGAACAATTCCTCTTTTGCCGATTTCAATTTTTTTTCTGCTTCTTTAAAAAAAGCTTCTGATCTTGATTTCATTTTTTATTTTTTTATTTTATTATCCTAAAAAGAAAATTAATAATCCTGCTAATCCCTTCACTTATCATAAAAATGAAGCCGATGCAATAACAATTAAAGATATAAAAAAAGTGCCAAGTATTTTATGCTTGGCACTTTTAAATTAAATTAATTTATAAATTTCTGTAAAGTTCTAATCTTTCCCAATTAACATCCACTTGTTCTTGGGCTTTATCCAACAGTACTTTTGCCAATTCAGGATTTTCGTTTACAACTCTCGTAAAACGAGTTTCTGTATACATAAATTCGCTAACTGGTGCAGAAGGTGTTTTGGAGTCTAATTTAAATCTCTTTCCTTTTTCTGCCAAAGGATTGAATCTAAATAATGGCCAGTAACCTGTTTCTACCGCTTTTTCTTGGTGAATTGCACCGTCTTTTAAATCGTAACCGTGCTCGCCACAATGAGAATAAGCAATAATTAATGATGGCCCAGGATATGCAGCCGCTTCTTCAATTGCTTTTAGCGTTTGGTTGTCTTTTGCGCCAATGGCAATTTGAGCTACATAAACATTTCCGTAAGAAACTGCTTGTAAGGCCAAACTTTTCTTAGAAGTTTTTTTCCCTGAAATCGCAAACTTGGCACTTGCTCCCATCGGTGTAGATTTAGATGCTTGTCCGCCAGTATTCGAATAAACTTCCGTATCCATCACTAAAACATTAACGTTTTCACCTGATGAAAATACGTGGTCTAAACCGCCATATCCAATATCATAAGCCCAACCGTCGCCACCAAATATCCAAACGGCTTTTTTACGCAAGTATTCAGAAAGGTTTCTTAGTTTTTTAGCTTCATACGTATCAATGGTTTCTAAAATTTCATTGAGTTCATCAATATGATTTATTTTTTGTTCTTTAAGCGTTTCATTTTCTTCAGCATTATTTAATATGCTATTTACTAAGGCGCTGCCTATTTTACCTTCTAAAGATTTTAATAAATCAACTGCAATTTCTTGCTTTTTGGTCAATGCCAATTGCATACCCATCCCAAACTCAGCATTGTCTTCAAATAATGAGTTGGCCCAGGCTGGTCCTCGACCGTCTTTATTTGTTTTATAAGGCGTTGTTGGTAAATTACCGCCATAAATAGATGAACAGCCTGTTGCATTTGCAATTAAAATGCTGTCTCCATATAATTGGGTGATTAATTTAATATAAGGTGTTTCACCACAACCGGAACAAGCGCCAGAGAATTCAAACAACGGTTCTAAGAACTGAGATCCTTTTACTGTAGATGTTACCAATTCTTTTCTGTCATAATCCGGTAAATCAATAAAGAAATCCCAATTTACATTCTCTGCTTCTTTCACAGTACGATAGTCTGTTAAGTTAATTGCAAAGGTGTTAGGTACTTCTTTGCTTTCGGCCGGACAAACAGCTACACATAAATCGCAACCTGTACAATCTTCAGGAGATACTTGTAATATGTAACTTTCCTTATCGCTATTAAAAGGTCTTCCTTTTGCAGGTACACTTTTAAGTGATTCGGGTGCATTTATCAATAAATCATTTGATACAACTTTGGCTCGAATGGCGGCGTGCGGACAAATAGCAACACATTTATTACATTGTGTACAAAGATCTGCATCATCCCAAACTGGCACAAAATCGGCAATCCCACGTTTTTCGTATTGCGTTGTTCCTGTTGGAAAAGTTCCATCTACAGAAAAAGCACTCACAGGCAACGAATCACCTTTTCCGGCTAAAATAGTTCCTAAAATTTCTTTTACAAAATCATCAGCGTTATTTGTCATCATTGGTTTTAAACCATCATTATTTGTGGTATGACGAGGATATTCAACTTTTTGAAGATTTTCTAAGGACTTGTCAACTGCATTAAAATTCATTTGCACCACGCCTTCTCCTTTATGAGAATATGATTTTACAATAGCATCTTTAATTTTCTTGATAGCTTCATCTTTAGGAAGCACGCCAGATATGGCAAAGAAACAGGTTTGTAAAATAGTATTTGTACGTTTACCAAGATCTGCCTCTTGAGCAACTTTTGTAGCATCAATTACATAAAATTCAATATCATTGTCAATAATTCTGCGTTGCAAAACACTTGGCAACTCGGTCCAAATTTTATATTTTGAAAATGGTGTGTTTAATAAAAATGTTCCTCCTTCTTTAATATGTTCTAAAACATCATATTTATTGATAAAGCTAGTTTCATGACAAGCAATAAAATTTGCCTTATTGATTAAATAAGTGGAGTAAATTGGCTCTGGCCCAAAACGCAAATGCGAAACTGTTTGGGCGCCAGCTTTTTTAGAGTCGTACACAAAATATCCTTGTACATAATTGTCGGTAGTTTCACCAATAATTTTAATGGAGTTTTTATTGGCCCCAACAGTACCATCCGATCCCAAACCATAGAACATACAATTAAATGTTGATTTTTTGGTTTTAAAATTTGGATCATAACTTAAGCTTGTATTGGTTACATCATCATTGATACCAATAGTAAAATGGTTTTTTGGTGAATTTTTATCTAATTCATCATAAATTCCTTTAACCATGGCCGGCGTAAATTCTTTTGAAGAAAGTCCGTAACGTCCGCCAATGATGGTAGGCATCGATTCACCCATTTCAACAAATGCGGTTACTACGTCTAAATATAAAGGTTCACCAATACTTCCTGGTTCTTTTGTTCTGTCTAAAACGGCAATTTTCTTAGCTGTTTTAGGAATATTTTCGATAAAATCGTAAACGGAGAACGGACGGTATAAACGAACGATTAAAGCACCAACTTTTTCGCCTTTTTCAACCAAAGTATCAATGGTTTCTCTAATTGGTCCGTCACCTGAACCCATTACTATGATTACTTTTTCAGCCTCTGGATGACCAATATAGTAGAACAAACTGTATCTTCTGCCAGTATGTTTATAGAATTCGTCCATTGTTTTTTGAACAATTCCTGGAACATTTTGGTAGAAAGTGTTTGCAGCTTCTCTCGCTTGAAAGAATACATCAGGGTTTTGGGCTGTTCCTCTTATAACTGGATTGTCTGGATCTAAAGAATTTTTTCTGTGTTTCATTACTTCCTCTTCCGGCATCATTGCTTTAATAACATCATCAGGAATTCCATTAATCTTGGCAATTTCATGAGAAGTTCTAAATCCGTCGAAAATATTTAAGAAAGGAACCCTGCTTTTTAAGGCTGAAACTTGTGATATTAAAGCAAAATCGTGTGCTTCCTGAACAGAACCCGCAAACAACATAGAAAATCCAGTTGCACGAGTTGCCATAACATCTGAATGGTCCCCAAAAATTGATAAAGCGTGTGTTGCAAGCGTTCTTGCGGCCACATGGATTACTGCTGGCAATAATTCACCGGCAATTTTATACATATTAGGAATCATCAGCAACAATCCTTGTGATGCAGTAAATGTTGTTGTTAATGCGCCTCCCTGAAGTGAGCCGTGAACTGCTCCTGCAGCACCGCCTTCACTTTGCATTTCAACAATTCTAGGAATGTTGCCCCAAATATTCGTTTGGCCTTTTGAACTGTACACCTCTGCATGTTCACCCATAGGTGACGACGGCGTGATTGGGTAAATTGCACAAACCTCGTTCGTTTTGTGGGCAATGATCGCTACTGCTTCATTGGCATCACAAATTAATTTTACACTTTCTTGTTTCATGTTACTTTATATTTACGCTGAAAAAAAATTTAATAAATGAAGCTTTTTTGAATTCCTTTATTTATAAATAATTCAATTAACTATTCTAATTTATGTGGTAAAATTATGGTAATAAAGTATTATTTATAATGACATATATCAGCAAATTAAGTGATAAAATTATTTGGAATCAATTCAAATACAAATTATAACATGTTGTTTTTAAATGTGTTAAAAATATATTTTTTTAACGAAAATTGAAGTGCGCTATATTTGTAACACTTTAAAATCGAAAATTTCTTCCGATTTGGAGATCATAAATTGTAAAATTTATCGAATTGACTATTTTTATACAGATTTATGGGAAAATGAAAATAAATGAATCGCTAAATCTATGATTACGTAAATAGCGCTGATTTTTAATGCATAAAATTAACTTTCAGCCTACAAAAAGGACGCCAAAATAAGCAAAAGAGCAACAAAAAAATTTGGCAAACATTAGGGAAAGAAACTACCTTTCACAGCATTTAAATAGCGTTCTCGGGCAAATTTATGTTCCACTATTTCTGGAATTGTCACATTATTAAAATTGGGAATCCACTTTTTGATGTATTTAAAATCTGAATCAAATTTTTGTTGCTGTGTTGTTGGATTGAATACCCTGAAATATGGCGCCGAATCGCAACCTGTTCCTGCCACCCATTGCCAATTTCCGTTATTTGAAGACAATTCAAAATCGAGCAGTTTTTCGGCGAAATAAGCTTCACCCCAACGCCAGTCAATCAATAAGTGTTTGCACAAAAAACTTGCCGTAATCATTCTTACGCGATTGTGCATAGTTCCGGTTTTATTTAATTGCCGCATTCCGGCATCAACAATTGGGTAGCCTGTTTTGCCTTCACACCACAATTTAAATTCAGCTTCATTGTTTCTCCAGGGAATAAAATTGTATTTCGATTTAAAGTTTTCATTGACCACTTTTGGATAATGAAAAAGGATCTGCATAAAAAATTCACGCCATATCAATTCATTCAAATAAATTTGATTCGTTTTATAGGCATAATCCACCAATTTACGAATACTTATGGTCCCAAAACGCAAAAACACCGAAGCGTTAGACGTTTCAACGGAAGGAATGTCTCTTATATCTTGGTATTTTTTGATGCATTCAGCATTGGAAGGCATTACTTTGATGTTGCTTTCCACAAAACCAATGCTCTTTAATGATGGAAATGCAAAACTTGATTTGAAGAAATTTTCTTCTAAAGTTTCAGATTTGTATTCAACCGGTGAATTGGCATGGTATTTTTCAAGCCATTTATTTTTATAGGGCGTGTAAACACTATATGGCAATCCGTCTTCCTTTACAATTTCAGCTTCTTCAAAAATAACCTGATCTTTAAATGTAAAACATTCAACATTGTTTTCGCGGCAAATCAGCTTTATTTTCTCATCTCCTTCTTTTGCGTAAGGCTCATAATCTTTATTGAAAAATACATTTTTTACGTTAAATTCTTCAAAAATAGTCGCCAAAATTTCAACCGGATTTCCCTTTTTAACATACAACGAAGCATCAAATTTTACCAATTCAATATTGATGTCTTTTAAGGTTTCATAAATAAAATTTACCCTAGGATCATTCGTTGGCAATTCATTTAAAATAGCTTCATCAAAAATAAAAATTGGAAGTACCTTATAATTTGAATTTAAAGCCTGAAACAAGGCACAATTGTCTTCCAATCGTAAATCGCGACGAAACCAAAAAACAGAAACTTCCTCTTTAATCATTCGACAATAACCGTTTTTTTATTGAATTTCTTTTTGAAAAATTCTATCAAAAGAATGCTCGGATACAACATATTAAAAGCATAAACAGCATCTTCAACAGGAATGGTAAACAATCTGATGTTTAACAGTCGTACTCTCCCGCCAACGCTGCTGTTTTTCTCAAGAATTGAAACATCATAACCTGCTTTTGCCAAGTAGCATGAAGCTGATAAAGATGAGAAACCCGAGCCTATGATGATAATTTTTTTCTTCATTTTGTGTAACAAATATACAAATAAGTTAAACAAAAATAAATTATTTAAAAAAATTATAAAATATTTAACAACTCAAACGGAGATTTAAATATTTTTATTTGATCATTTTTGAAAGAATCCGAATCAAATTGCGCCAATTTTGATCCCAGAACCCATAAAGTATCGTTGGTGTCCTTCAATACTTCACTATAAACTTGCTGCAAATATTCTCCCACAGTGTCTTTGGAAGGCTCAACAGTTAAATAGGTTAAAAAGCAAACATCATCAAAAACTTTTTGCAGGTCATTTAAATTTTCAACAGGAACGCTTTGTCCCAGATAAATTGAATGATATCCGTGAAACAACAATTCAAAATGCAAATAGAGCAAACCGAGCTCGTGAATTTCATTCATTGGCAAATACAACACAAATTTTCTTCCATTTTTATTTGGCTGAAGAAATTGCAATTTTTCTATATTGATTAAAATCTTTTGTTTAATTAAATTTGTGATAAAATGTTCGTGGGCCGGAGTTATGGACTGCACTTGCCACAAAATACCAATTTCATTCAGAAAAGGAATGAAAACCTCCGTAAAAATAGTGCGAAAAGATATTTGCGAAATAAGGCCATTGTAAGTTTGATTGAACAAGCCTTCATCAAAATTGAGCATTGCCAATTTAAATGAATTTAGCGCTTTACTCTCAAAGCCTTCTTTAAACACCAGTTCCTTTACGCTTAATTCCATTTTATCATTGGATAAAGATGCAATTTTGGATATTTTTAATCCGTTATTGTAAAGTAAAGATACGTTTAGCAGCTTAAGCATACTGTTCATATCATAATATCTTATGTTAGAATCTGTTCTTTTAGGTTGAAATAAATTATACCTTTTTTCCCAAATTCGTATGGTATGCGCTTTGATGCCTGAAAAATTTTCGAGATCCTTAATAGTAAACTCAGTTTTGATATTGTTCAAAGTAAATTAAATTTAGTTGAACAAATATATATAATAAATTAATATGTAACAATTTTTGCATAAAAAAAGAGCGCTAAGCGCTCTTTTTATGTTTTTTAAACCAATTTATTTGTTCAAATACATCTTTCTTCTCGAATACAATTCTAAGGTCCATCAAGCAAATGCATCTTAATAAACTATTAAAATATCCATTATACTGGAAATTTTAATATTAATATTAACAGTATAAAAGAAATATAGTTACTTTTTTTACTGATTTTTGATAAATATTTATATCTTTGCTTCATTATGTATAAAAGATTGCAATTACAAACGCTCACACAATGGCTTTTTAAGGACAAGGTTCTTGTGCTTATTGGCGCGCGACAAGTAGGGAAATCAACCTTACTGAAAGAAATGCTACAACAATTGTCCTATTCTTATTTAAGTTTAAATGGAGAAGAATCGCACATAAAAAAATTATTTGAAGAACCCACAGTAGAAAAATTGAGACAAATTATTGGCGACCACAAAATTTTGCTTATAGATGAAGCCCAACAAATAAAGAACATCGGATTGTGTTTAAAAATGCTTTTTGATAATTTTAAAGATGTTCAATTTATTGCCAGTGGTTCTTCGGCTTTAGAAATCGCCGACGAAATTTTTGAACCATTGACAGGAAGACATTTCGTATTTCATTTATATCCTTTGAGTATTGAAGAAATATACACCAAAAACGGTTTCCTGAAATTCACTGAAAATATGAATTGGCATCTCGTTTACGGAATGTATCCTGATGTTTTAAACAATAAAATTCACGCCAAAAAATACTTGAAAAGCATTGCCAACCAATATCTCTATAAAGATGTTTTGGCTTGGAAAGACATTAGAAAACCCGATTTGCTGAATAAATTATTGCAACTCTTGGCGCATCAAATTGGCTGTGAAGTATCCTTAAACGAACTGGCAACACAATTAAAAGTAAAGTCGGAAACAGTGGATAATTACATTGATTTATTAGAAAAATCGTTTGTGTTGTTCCGATTAAAAAGTTATGCCACCAATGAAAGAAAAGAGGTTACCAAAATGCGTAAAATTTATTTTTACGATTTGGGAATTCGCAATGCTATTATCGATAATTTTTCACCTGTAGAATTGCGTAACGATGTGGGTGTGTTGTGGGAAAATTTTGTGGTAATGGAAATTATAAAAGCCAACGAATATGCGCAAAATGACTACAATTACTATTTTTGGAGAACCTTACAGCAACAAGAAGTTGACTTTATAGTTCAAGACGAACAACAAATCACTGCCTTTGAAATGAAATGGGGTCACAAAGGCAAAATTACCAAAGCTTTTACCAATAGTTATCCCTATGCAAAAACAGAACTCATTAGCCCTGACAACTTTTTTGAGAAAATAATCATTAAAAAAGAAAATTAGAAATAGGAAGCAAGTAATACCGAGAACTTAATAAGTCATCATTTCATTCTCAACTACTCGAGGATACTGAAGTTTATTTTGTGAAGTCAATAAATAGGATTCACAAAATAAACTTCAATTTTTCAACCAATTTTATTTGTTCAAATACATCTTTCTTCGAGAATACAGCTCGTAAAACTGGTCGTCTTTTAAACTGTCGATAAACAAAATACTTTCCCCGGTCGATTTCATTTCCGGACCTAATTTTTTGTCAACATTGGGAAATTTATTGAACGAAAATACCGGTTGTTTAATGGCGTAACCTTCCAATTGCGGATTAAATTTAAAGTCCTTCACTTTATTGGCGCCCAACATTACTTTTGTGGCGTAGTTTACATAAGGCTCCTTATATGCTTTTGAAATAAACGGCACCGTACGGGACGCTCTCGGATTCGCTTCAATAATATAAACAATGTCATCTTTAATGGCGAACTGAATATTGATCAATCCAACCGTTTTTAAAGCCAAGGCAATTTTTAGGGTGTGATCCTTAATTTGCTGCAAAACAAATTCTCCCAAATTAAATGGCGGCAAGGTAGCGTTTGAGTCACCGGAATGAACCCCGCAAGGCTCAATATGTTCCATAATTCCAATAATGTACACTTCTTCCCCATCGCAAATTGCATCAGCTTCCGCTTCAATGGCACCATCTAAATAATGATCCAACAGCAACATATTGTTTGGAATTTTACGCAGTAAATCAACCACGTGTTTTTCCAGTTCTTCTTTATTGATTACAATTTTCATTCCTTGACCGCCCAAAACATAAGAAGGGCGAACCAATATTGGAAAATCTAAACTATCTGCAATTGCAGCGGCTTCATCAGCCGTCGTGGCAGTTCCATATTGCGGAAAAGGAATCTCCAAATCCATCAACAATTCAGAAAAACGCTTTCTGTCTTCTGCCAAATCAAGTGCGTCAAAACTGGTCCCTATAATTTTAACGCCCCATTTATCTAATTTTTCCGCAAGTTTTAAAGCAGTTTGCCCGCCCAGCTGCACAATAACGCCTTCCGGTTTTTCGTGCTGGATGATGTCGTAAATATGCTCCCAAAATACCGGTTCAAAATACAATTTGTCGGCCGTGTCAAAATCGGTTGAAACTGTTTCCGGGTTGCAGTTAATCATAATGGTTTCATAACCCAATTCTTTTGCGGCCAAAACTCCGTGCACACAACAATAATCGAATTCAATTCCCTGCCCGATTCTGTTTGGGCCGGAACCCAAAACCACTATTTTTTTCTTATCGGTTACCACACTTTCATTGTCCGCAAAACTTCCGTTTTCGGTAATCATTTTATTTTCGAAAGTGGAGTAATAATAAGGTGTTTGCGCATTAAATTCGGCGGCGCAAGTGTCTACCAATTTATAAACCCTGTTAATGTCCAATTCTTGTCTTTTGTTATGGACTTCACTTTCCCAACAGCCCAACATGTGCGCTATTTGTCGGTCGGCAAATCCTTTTTGCTTTGCTTCCAAAAGCAGTTCGTAGGATAAAGTTTCCAGTTTATGGGTAGAAATTTCCCTGTCCAATGCCAATAATTGCTCATATTGCTTTAAAAACCAAATATCGATCTTGGTAATTTCGTGAATTCTGCTTAACGGAATTCCTATTTGAAGCGCATCATAAATAATAAAAACCCGATCCCAGCTCGCATAGGTTAATTTCTCTATAATGGTGTCATAATCAGTTTCTCCTTTTCCGTCAGCGCCCAATCCGTTGCGTTTAATTTCAAGTGACTGCGTTGCTTTATGAAGCGCTTCCTGAAACGAACGTCCAATTCCCATCACTTCTCCAACCGATTTCATTTGTAAGCCCAATGTTCTGTCAGCGCCTTCAAACTTATCAAAATTCCAACGCGGAATTTTTACAATCACATAATCCAAAGTTGGCTCAAACAAAGCCGAAGTTGTTTTGGTAATTTGGTTACTCAGTTCATCTAAATGATAACCTAAAGCTAATTTTGCGGCAATTTTCGCAATCGGATATCCGGTTGCTTTTGAAGCCAAGGCCGATGAACGCGATACACGCGGATTAATTTCAATGGCAATAATATCTTCTTTATCATCCGGGCTTACGGCAAATTGCACGTTACAACCACCGGCAAAATCGCCAATGGAACGCATCATCAAAATAGCCATATCTCGCATTTTTTGATATGTGGTATCGCTTAATGTCATTGCAGGCGCAACGGTGATCGAATCTCCTGTATGAATTCCCATCGGATCCATATTTTCGATGGCGCAAATAATTACCACATTGTCATTTCTGTCCCGCAACAATTCCAATTCAAATTCTTTCCAGCCCAACAATGCCTTGTCAATAATCACTTCGTGAATGGGCGAAGCTTCTAAACCGCGACTTAACAATTCATCAAAATCTTCTTTTTTATAAACGATGGAAGCTCCAAAGCCGCCCAAGGTAAAGGAAGGACGAATAACCAACGGAAAACCATATTCCTGCGCGATCTCTTTCCCTTTCAAAAATGAATTCGCAATGGTTGACGGCGCTTGTCCAATACCAATTTTGTTCATTAACTTTCTAAATTGCTCGCGGTCTTCAGTAATATGAATGGCGGCAATATCAACGCCAATAATATCAATATTAAAATCTTTCCAAATCCCTTTATCATCGGCCTCAATACATAAATTCAATGCTGTTTGTCCACCCATTGTTGGCAAAACAGCATCAATATTTGGATGTTTTTCCAAAATTTGAATAATCGATTTTGTGGTTAACGGCAACAAATACACATTGTCGGCCAAAGATGGATCCGTCATAATTGTCGCCGGATTTGAATTGATGAGCGTCACTTCAATCCCCTCTTCTTTTAAAGATCTGATTGCTTGTGAGCCGGCATAATCAAATTCACAAGCCTGGCCTATAATAATTGGTCCTGATCCAATGATTAAAATCGATTTAATGTTGTAGTTTTTTGGCATTTTTCTAATATAAAATAGTAAGTGTAAATATCTATAAAATTCGTTTTAGGTGTTGAAATAGTTTTCAAAACTTATTAATAGTTCAAAAAAAAGGTGTTACTAAAAAGTAACACCCTATATATAAAACTACTGTCTCATTATTTTTTTGGTCTTGGATCAGAAGATACACTGATTCTTTTTCTTCCTTTAGCTCTTCTTCTTGCCAACACTTTTCTTCCTGTTGCACTAGCCATACGCTCTCTAAAACCGTGTTTGTTTCTTCTTTTTCTTTTTGATGGCTGATAGGTTCTTTTACTCATTACAAATATCTTTAAAATAGTGGTTCTTCTGTTGTTGCTTTGTTTGGAATTCCTCTCCTTAAAAGCGTTGGCAAATATACAATTACTTTTGTTTTTGGCAAATAGAATTTAAAAAAAAATAATATTTTTATTTTAAACCCTTAATTTGAAAAAAAACCTATTTTTATACAAACTAAAATTATAAGAAATATGTATACCAAACCAATGCTTAAAGAAGGAAGTTTAAAAGATCAAGTCATTGTTGTAACTGGTGGCGGCAGCGGTTTAGGCAAAGCCATGACCACTTATTTTTTAGAACTTGGCGCTCACGTGGTCATCACTTCCAGAAATATGGAGAAACTGGAAAAAGCCAAGTTAGAATTAGAAGAAAAAACTGGAGGAACTGTTTTGGCGGTGCAATGTGATGTACGGAATTACACCGAAGTTGAAGCTGTTTTACAAGCAACATTGGATAAATTCGGGAAAGTGGACGGACTTTTAAACAACGCCGCAGGTAATTTTATCAGTCCGACTGAACGCTTGTCGGCCAACGCTTTTGATACCGTAATAGACATTGTTTTAAAAGGAAGCAAAAATTGCACTTTGGCATTTGGAAAGCATTGGATAGATATCAAACAGCCAAAATCAACCATTTTAAATATTGTAACCACCTATGCTTGGACAGGATCGGCTTACGTTGTTCCTTCCGCAACCGCAAAAGCCGGTGTTTTGGCCATGACGCGCTCTTTAGCTGTTGAATGGGCCAAATACGGAATTCGCTCCAATGCCATCGCTCCCGGACCATTTCCTACGGAAGGCGCTTGGGACCGGTTGTTGCCAGGCGACTTGAAAGATAAATTTGACATGAAAAAGAAAGTTCCGGTTGGCCGCGTTGGCGAACATCAGGAATTGGCGAATTTGGCCGCTTATTTAATGAGCGATTTTTCAGCATATATTAATGGAGAAGTCATTACTATTGATGGCGGAGAATGGCTAAAAGGCGCCGGAGAATTTAATATGTTGGAAGATGTCCCTAAAGAAATGTGGGATATGCTTGAAATGATGATCCGAAGCAAGAAAAAATAGCTAATTGTTAAATACGCGAATTAAGTGTTAGATTTAGTCAATAGCCGCCTGCTTTAGCTGGCGGGCAAATGTTGAATTTCAAATTGGCTTTAGCCAAAATAATAAATATGTTTTGGCTAAAGCCTTCAATAGGAGCATATTTTAATCCGTTGGCTAAAGCCGACGGCTATTCAACCCTTAATTCACATTATTAGTTATTCATTCTGAATTTTAAATGACATAACATTTAACTTATAATGTTTAATATTTCAACGTTTAACATTTCAACGTATAACTTTTCAACATATAACTTTTGCCAACTTAAATAGTTTAGTACTTTTGCCAAAACCTACGAATAATGAAAAACACCAAATATGTTTTTGTAACCGGAGGCGTTACTTCTTCTTTAGGAAAAGGAATTATCGCTGCTTCTTTAGCAAAATTATTACAAGAAAGAGGCTACTCTGTCACCATACAAAAACTAGATCCTTATATTAACATCGATCCGGGAACTTTAAATCCATATGAACACGGCGAATGTTATGTAACGGAAGATGGTGCCGAAACCGATTTGGATTTAGGTCATTACGAGCGTTTTCTCAATATTCCAACGTCACAGGCAAACAATGTGACCACCGGAAGAATTTACCAATCTGTGATCGAAAAAGAACGCCGGGGCGAATTTTTAGGAAAAACGGTTCAGGTAATTCCGCACATTACTGACGAGATTAAACATCGCATTCAAATTTTGGGAAATACCGGTGAATTTGACATCATAATTACTGAAATTGGCGGAACTGTAGGCGATATAGAATCGTTGCCTTATGTAGAATCTGTTCGTCAATTGCTTTGGGAAATGGGCCATGAAAATGCAATTGTCATTCATTTAACCCTAATTCCATATTTGGCTGCTGCCGGAGAATTAAAAACAAAACCTACGCAACACTCTGTTAAAATGCTGATGCAAAGCGGAGTAAGTCCGGATATTTTGGTTTGCAGAACTGAACATGAAATTTCCGATTCCATAAAAAACAAATTGGCACTTTTTTGCAACGTGAGAAAAGAAGATGTGATTCAGTCCATTGATGCGCAAACTATTTATGATGTTCCTAATTTTATGCTTGAGGAAGGTTTGGATACTGTTGTGCTGAAAAAATTGCAATTGCCAAACGACAAACAACCGGAATTGAAATTGTGGAACGATTTTTTAAAACGCTTTAAAAATCCGAAAAACACCGTTGAAATAGGCCTGATCGGCAAATATGTCGAATTGCACGATGCTTACAAATCTATTTCAGAAGCGTTCATTCACGCAGGCGCGCAAAATGAGGTGAAAGTCAATATTCATTGGATTCATTCCGAAGAATTAACCGTTGAAAATGTTCCGGCACTGCTAAAAAATTTAAACGGAATTTTAGTCGCTCCAGGTTTTGGGGAACGCGGCATTGAAGGAAAAATTGAAGCTGTGAGATTTGCACGAGAAAATAACATTCCTTTTTTCGGTATCTGCCTTGGAATGCAAATGGCCGTTATTGAATATGCAAGAAATGTTTTAGGATTGGTGAGCGCCAATTCTACTGAAATGAACAGCAATACATTGTATCCTGTGATTGATTTAATGGAAGAACAAAAAAGCATCACCGATTATGGAGGCACTATGCGTTTGGGAGCTTGGGATTGTATCTTGAAAGACGACAGTAAAGTAAGAAATATTTATCGTAAAGAACATATCAGCGAACGGCACAGGCATCGATATGAATTTAACAACGATTTTTTAGAACAGATTGAAAAAGCAGGAATGATCGCTACCGGGAAAAACCCGAAAACCAATTTGGTTGAAGTGATTGAAATCCCAAAACACCCTTGGTTTGTTGGTGTTCAATACCATCCTGAATATAAAAGCACGGTTTTAAATCCGCATCCTTTATTTGTTGATTTTGTAAAAGCGGCATTAAATCATGCGTTAAACCTGCCAAGTAATCATTAATAAGAAACCAAATTTAATTTACATTTAGTACATTTGTCGGGCTTTTTAAATTCTGATAAAAGCATTGGACACATTGACATTTATTTATACCCATGGAAGAAAAGAAATTTGATATTAATTCACTGATAGGTTTTGTGTTATTAGGCGCTATCGTTTTATGGTGGATGTACAGCAATCAGCCAACTCCGGAAGAAAAATTGGAAGCTGAGAAAAACAAAATAGAAAACGTAGAAAAAGCAACCGTCACTTCAACACTTACAGATTCAACCAAAAAATCTGAAATAATTACCCAAGCAACCGATTCACTTTCTTTGGTTAAAGCTCAGGGTCAGCTGGGTGTTTTTGCTTATTCCGCAACACTTCCATCAGCACAAGAAGACGGGGAAACAATATTGGAAAACGACCTGCTTAAACTGGTTATTTCAAATAAAGGTGGGCAAATTAAGGAAGCTTTATTAAAAAAATATGTGACCTACGATTCTTTGCCGTTATATATGGTAAAAGACAATAACGCCGCTTTTAACATCAACTTTGGAACTTCAGACAACAGAACATTAAACACAAAAGACCTATTTTTTGAACCTACGCTTACCAAATCTGGAGGAAATCAAGTACTTTCCATGAAATTAAAAGTTTCTGAAGGCAACTTTTTGGAATATCGATATGTGATGAAACCAACAGAGTATATGGTCGATTTCACCGTACGTTCCCAAGGATTAAGTGCTTCATTAGACGCAAACAAACCAGTTACCTTGGATTATGGTTTGGAAGCTTTCAGAAAAGAGAAAAGCATCAGCTATGAAAACCAACAAACTGAAATGTATTATGAAAAAGAAGATGAGAAAATAGATTATTTATCCATTGGCGATGAAGATGATGCGGAAGAAAAAGATGTAAACTGGGTTGCTTACAAACAACATTTCTTTTCCACAATTTTGATTTCTGAACAGGCTTTTTCATCTGCAAAATTAACATCAAAAACACTTTCATTAGATCAAGATGTTGACACCACATTCACAAAAGCCTTTCACTTAAAAGCGCCGTTGGCATTACAGGCAGGTGAATTAAATTACAATATGAATTGGTATATCGGACCTAATGATTACCAAATTCTAAAAAAATACGACCGTAATATTAAAGAAATTGTAAACCTGGGCTGGGGAATTTTCGGTTATTTAAACCGATGGATTTTCATTCCGGTATTCAACTTTTTGCAATTATTCATTGGAAATTACGGATTAATCATTATTCTGCTTACCATCGTCGTAAGAATAATTATGTCGCCTTTGGTATACAAATCTTACCTTTCCAGCGCCAAAATGAAGGTTTTGAAACCGGAAATGGAAGACATCAACAAACGTTTGCCAGGAAAAGAAAACGCCATGAAACGTCAACAAGAAACAATGGCACTACAAAGCAAAGCAGGCGTTAGTCCGCTTGCGGGATGTATTCCTGCATTGTTGCAAATGCCCGTTTTCTTTGCTTTGTTTAGATTCTTCCCATCCAACATTGATTTGCGTCAAAAAGGCTTTTTATGGGCAGATGATTTATCTGCTTATGATTCCATTTATGAATTGCCTTTTAGAATTCCAATGTACGGCTCTCACATAAGTTTGTTTCCTATTTTAGCGTCACTTGCCATTTTCTTTTATATGAAAATGAGCCAAGACCAGCAAATGGGGATGCAACAACCGCAACAAGAAGGAATGCCCGATATGCAAAAAATGATGAAAATGATGATGTACCTTTCACCGGTGATGATGTTGGTTTTCTTTAATATGTATGCCAGCAGTTTGAGTTTGTATTATTTTGTATCTAACTTATTAACTGTTGCCATTATGTTGGTCATTAAACATTATATTATTGACGAGGACAAAATTCACGCGAAAATTCAGGAAAATAAACTGAAACCTAAAAAAGAAGGTAAATTTCGTCAACGTTTAAACCAGGCAATGTCGCAGGCACAAGAGCAACAGGCACAACAAAAGAAAAAAAATAAAAAGTAAAAAATGTAACATAAAAAGTCCTAAACATTTTTATTTAGGACTTTTATATTTACATTAGCAACCAATACCAACCCCTAACCCCAATGCTAAATAGCAACTATATTATTTTAAAGGAGCACAACCTATTAATTGAATCTCATTCAGGTAATTTAGATTTGGATTCCTATATTAATTTTGTGACAAAAACTTCCAATGATCCTTTTTTTTGTTTAAACATGAATTATTACATAGATTTAAGCAATGTAATTGTCACTGCGTCAATAGATGATATTAAAAAATACAGTGATTTCACAGAAGATAACTTTAGATGTGAAAGAAAAAGAAAGGTCGCATTGGTTACCAACACCCCAAACCAAATGGTTTTTGCAACCTTATTTAAAAATAGCAACACGCAAAAGTTAAAAGAAATTGAAGTTTTTTCAACCAATATCGCAGCAATTGACTGGCTTAACAGCAATCTGAATAAAATTGAAATTATTGATATTTTAACAAGCTTAAGCAATACCGCTAAAAAAATAAAGCAAACACTTTAAAATCAATAAATGTCAGGTCTGGTTAGTACTTATAAAATATTAAAGGAATACAACCTTATTGTAGAATATCATACAGGTATTTTAGATGCTGATTCATTCATAAATTTTAAGAAGAAAATAGCTTTAGATCCTTTGTTTTTACCAAATTTACATTTCTTCGTACATTTAAAAAACGTTACTTTCAACACAAATATGCAGGATATTGATAAATACGCAAATTTTTTGGAAGCCAATTCAAAGATTTTTGGAAACAGACGTGTAGCACTCATTACAAACACCCCCAATCAGGTAGTTTCAACCACCATGTTTAAAATGTTGCAACAAAACAGGTCTCAATCGGTTGAAGTCTTTTCAACAAATGAAAGCGCCTTGGAGTGGTTAAACAGCAGGCTTGATAAAGATGAAATTCTTGGTGTTTTGGCCTCGTTGATGCTTGCCTAAACAGGATCTTTTATTGGCTAAAAATAAAAGCAATCTTAAATTAAAATCATCATTTGGGACTGCCGACCGTTAGGTTGGCGTTCCCCGCCGGTTGGCAGGCCTGCCTGCCGGCAGGCAGGTCGGGTTTTTCACTGCAATCTTTTTTACTTCGCCGAAAAGGAAAATCAAAAAAGTATGCGTTTATCCTGAGCGTGGTCACTGAGCCTAGTCGAAGTGGAGTCGAAGGACTTCACCCCCTAACGCAAATCACAACAAAAAAATCAATTTCTGCTTAAAATAACAGCTTTTCTAAATTTATAGAATTTAGCTCCTTTTGTTCAAAAAAGCCAATACGTTTTTTTCAATACGTTCCAAAATATTACTCACATCCGATTTTACAAATGTTTCACCGGTGATTTTTTCATACAATTCAATATATCGGTCTGATATTTCATTTATTTTTTCGTCGGTCATTTCCGGAATTTGTTGTCCTTCCAATCCCTGAAAACCGTTTGCAATTAACCACTGGCGCACAAACTCTTTCGACAGTTGTTTTTGGTTTTCGCCTTTATTTTGTCTGTCTTGGTAACCATCGGCATAAAAATAACGAGAAGAATCGGGTGTGTGAATTTCATCAATCAACACAATTTCACCTTCTTTTGTTTTACCGAATTCGTATTTGGTATCCACCAAAATTAAACCGCGTTTTGTAGCTATTTCACTTCCGCGTTGAAACAGCGCCTTGGTATATTTTTCCAAAATTTCATAATCTTCTTTTAAAACAATTCCTTTTGAAATAATATCCTCTCTTGAAATATCTTCATCATGATGTCCACCGTCAGCTTTTGTGGAAGGCGTAATCATTGGTTCTGGGAACTTATCGTTTTCTTTCATTCCTTCAGGCATTGCAACGCCACACAAAACACGTTTTCCCAATTTATATTCTCGTGCTGCGTGACCCGATAAATAACCGCGAATCACCATTTCAACTTTAAAAGGCGTGCATAAATGACCAACCGCCACATTCGGATCGGGAATGGCAACAATCCAATTTGGCACAATATCTTTGGTCGCTTCCATCATTTTATCGGCAATCTGATTTAAAATTTGCCCTTTAAACGGAATTTGTTTTGGCATCACCACGTCAAAAGCAGAAAGTCTGTCGGAGGCAATCATCACCAAAATTTCATCATTGATATTGTAAACTTCTCTCACTTTTCCTCTGTAAAACGATTTCTGGTTTGGGAAGTTAAATTCGGTGTTGTTAATGGTATTGCTCATTGTTATATGGATTTGTTTATGCGTTTAATAGTGTAATTGTTTCACTTTGGCTCCACTTCGACTAAGCTCAGTGACCACGCTCAGGGTAAAAACTTTGTATTTGTTTAATTATTTGTTATAGTTTAGTCTTCTGTCTTCGGTCTTCGGACTTTCAGCTTTTAACTCTCACCTACTTCCAGATTTGTATAAGCTAAAATTATATCTTTTACCAATCGGTGCCTAATAATATCTTTATCGTCAAAATGCACAAATGCAATACCTTCAATACCTTTTAGCGTAAGCATGGCTTCTTTTAAACCTGATATTTGACGTTTCGGCAAATCTACTTGTCCGGGATCCCCGTTAATAATAAATTTTGCATTTTTTCCCATCCGCGTCAAAAACATTTTCATTTGGTTGTGTGTGGTGTTTTGCGCTTCATCCAAAATCACAAAAGCATTGTCTAACGTTCGTCCGCGCATAAATGCCAATGGTGCAATTTGGATCACTTCTTTTTCCAAATAAGAATCCAGCCTTTCATACGGAATCATATCTCTTAAAGCATCATACAAAGGTTGCATATACGGATCTAATTTTTCTTTTAAATCGCCGGGTAAAAATCCTAAATTTTCGCCCGATTCCACTGCGGGCCGGGTTAAAATAATCCTTCTTACTTCCTTCTCTTTTAATGCTTTAACTGCCAAAGCAACTGCTGTATATGTTTTTCCGGTTCCTGCTGGGCCAACGGCAAAAAGCATATCGTTTTTACCCATTTTTTCGACCATAATGCGTTGGTTTGGCGTTTGCGCTTTAATAAGCCTTCCGCTTACGCCGTGAACTAAAACGCCATCCGCTTCAATCGAACTTTTATGCTCGTTGCCGTTGGTGGTCAAAAGCCGCTCGATGGTGTTTTGGTCAAGTTTATTATATCTTTTAAAATAAGAAATAATCATTTCTAACCGTTTCTCAAATTCATCTAAAATTTCCGGTTCGCCATAAACTTTAAGTTCTGTGCCTCTGGCAACAATCTTAAGTTTTGGAAAATATTTTTGTAATAGTTCTATATTGGAATTTTTATTGCCAAATAAGTCGTTTGGATGAATGTCTGTTAATACAATAATACGTTCGTTCAAATGATTAATGTGTTAAGTCTTATTAAAAAAATAGTCTTTCAGTCAACAAATAATTGATTAGATTTGCATAGCCAAATGTAGTAAATATCAAATAACAATTATGAAATTGTTTCAAATAAGTTTTAAACATTTTATTAAAAATTTGCTTTAATTTTCATCAAAAATTTCGTTTGAATAATCTATGTCAATCATTACTTTAACCACCGATTTTGGAATTAAAGACCACTTTGTTGGAGCGGTAAAAGGCACTATTTACAGCGAATTGCCAGATGCTAAAATTGTAGATATTTCGCATCAAATTTCACCTTTTAACATTACCGAAACTGCGTATGTTTTAAGAAATGCCTACAAAAAATTCCCCGACGGAAGCATTCATATTGTTGGGGTTGATGCCGAATTGAACTCAGAAAACAAACACATCGCCATAGCGCTCGACAACCATTATTTTATTTGTCCGGATAACGGCGTTATTTCCTTGTTGGCTTCAGAAATCACACCCGAAAAAATTGTTGAAATAAACATTCATGAATATATAGAAAGCAGTTTCCCTGTGTTGGACGTTTTTGTAAAAGTTGCCTGTCATATTGCACGCGGCGGCAAACTGGAAGTTATTGGCAGAATTATTCCTGAATTTAAAAAAATCAGTGAATTGCAGCCAACAGTTTCAGGAGATAACAATACCATTTCGGGAAATATTATTTATGTGGACAATTATGGAAATTCCATAAGCAACATCAGCGAAAAACTGTTCAGTCAAGTAGGAAAAGGACGCGATTTTGAAGTGATAGCCAACAGATATACATTCCCAAAAATTTATAAAAAATACAGTGATATCGTTGATTTCTCCTTACCCAAAGAACAACGCCAAAAAGACGGAACTAGATTGGCTTTGTTTAATTCGGCCAACTTTTTAGAAATCGCCATGTACAGAAGCAACATTACTACTGTGGGTGGCGCTGTTTCACTTTTAGGTTTAAATTACCGGGCTCCAATAACCATTAAATTTAGCTAAAAATATATGTTTATACGCATTGTAAAAATGAATTTTAAAGAGTCAAACATCGCGTTGTTTCTTGAAAATTTTAATCAAAATAAAGAAAAAATAAGAAATTTTAAAGGATGTAGTTTGTTGGAATTGTACAGAGACAAAAACGACAGCAACACGTTTTTTACCTATAGTTACTGGGAATCGGAAGCCGATTTGGAAGCCTACAGAAATTCCGAACTTTTTAAAGTGGTTTGGGGAAAAGCAAAAGCATTGTTCAACAACAAAGCAGAAGCTTGGAGCGTTGATAAAGTTGAAAGTCTGCCCTAAAATAGTTAGCAGTTTTCAGTTTCAGTTGGCAGTTAAAAAAATAAACGATTAAACATTTTTAATGAAATCCATTTTAATAAAAGAACTCAATTCCTTTTTCTCCTCGCCAATCGGTTATTTGGTTATTGGGGTTTATTTGGTCATTAACGGATTGTTTTTGTGGGTTTTTAAAGGAGAATTTAACATTTTACACGCAGGTTTCGCCGATTTAAACAGTTACTTTTTTTTGGCGCCGTGGATTTTCATCTTTTTAATTCCGGCCATTACGATGCGCAGTTTTTCTGAAGAAATAAACACGGGAACCATTGAGATTTTAAAAACCAAACCCCTCACCAACTGGGAAATCATTTTAGGGAAATATTTAGGCGCGTTGATTTTAGTGATTTTGGCTATATTACCAACCTTAATCTATGCTTACAGCGTTTATCAATTGGGAAATCCGGTTGGAAATATTGAATTTGGAACCACTTTTGGCTCTTTTGTCGGATTGCTTTTTTTGGCAAGCGCATACACTGCCATTGGTGTTTTTTCCTCCACAATTTCTAAAAATCAAATCGTTTCGTTCATTATTGCGGTTATTATTTCCTTCTTTTTATTTTACGGATTTGAAGCTATTTCCACGTTAAATTTAGTTGGAAATTTTGATTTCGCCCTTAAAAGTTTCGGGATGAGCGAGCATTTTAACAGCATCAGCAAAGGCGTCATTGACACCCGCGATTTAATTTATTTTATTTCCGTGACTTCGATCTTTTTAATTTTCACCCATTTTAGAATCCAGCATGAAAAATAAGTATTCTAAAATATCAGTCATTTTAATAAGTTTGATTTTATTGAATTTTATAGGCTCAAAAGTTTATAAAAGATTCGATTTTACGCAAGACAAACGTTACACACTTTCCAAAGCCACAGAAAAAATTGTTGAGAATGTTAAGGATCTTGTTGTTGTTACCGTTTATTTAAATGGCGATTTCCCTGCCGAATTTAAACGGCTTCAAACAGAAACCAAATTGCATTTGGAAGAACTGAAAGCCCTTAATAAAAATATTCAATTTCGGTTTGTGGATCCAGCAGAAATTGCACAAAATTTAATTGAAAGCGGACTTGAGGCAAGCAGGTTACAAATTCAGGAAAACGGAAAATTATCTGAAATTGTGATCTTTCCTTGGGCGGTGGTTTCCCATAAAAACAAAACTGAAAATGTATCACTTTTAAATGATGTGTTTTCAAATTCGCAAAACCAACAATTGGAAAGCTCCATTCAAAATTTAGAATTCGCTTTTGCCAATGCCATTCATAAAATCACTTCAGAAAAATCGAAGAAAATAGCTGTTTTAAGAGGAAATGGTGAACTCAGTGATATTTATTTGGCCGATTTTTTGCGAAAATTGGGCGAATATTACTTTTTGGCGCCTTTTACGCTAGACAGTGTGGCGGTGCAACCGCAAAAAACATTGGCGCAAATTTCAACATTTGACCTGGCCATCATCGCCAAACCAACCGAAAAATTTACGGAAGCAGAAAAATTTACGATGGACCAATTTGTGATGAATGGCGGTAAAACATTGTGGTTAATAGACAATGTGCAGGCAGAATTGGACAGCTTGATGCAAACCGGCGAAACGTTGGCGTACCCCAGAGATTTAGGGTTAACCGATTTGTTTTTTAATTACGGCATTAGAATCAATCCCGATTTAATTGCCGATTTATACAGTTCAGAAATTCCTTTGGCAACAGGAAATATTGGAAACCAAACCCAATTTAACCAATTCTTATGGGAATATTTTCCATTGGTGAATTCTTTAAATAACCATCCAATAAACAACAATATTGAAGCGGTAAACCTAAAATTCGCCAACAGCATTGATACCCTGAAAAACAACATTCAAAAAACGGTCTTGCTTCAAAGTTCCCCGCTTTCAAAATCGATAGGAACGCCAGCCATCATTTCCTTGAGAACCATTACCCAAAAACCAAATCAGGAAGATTATCGCAAAGGAAATAAAACGATCTCTGTGTTGCTGGAAGGGAAATTTAAATCGGCTTATTTTGGCAGAATAAAACCTTTTGAAATTTCAGAGCCAAAAGAAAACGGAACAGAAAATAAAATGGTGGTCATTGCCGACGGCGACATAATAGCCAACGAAATTGCTAAAGGAAGTCCGCTTGAATTAGGCCTTAATAAATGGACCAATCAGCGTTACGGCAACAAAGAATTTTTACTGAATACCGTAAATTATTTGCTTGATGATTCCGGCCTGATCAACATTCGTTCAAAAACAGTTAAAATCGACTTTCTTAACAAAGAAAAAGCATTTGAAGAATCGGGCAAATGGCAATTGATAAACATTCTTTTCCCATTAATCATTCTCGCATTATTTGGATTCATTTTCAACTATTTCAGAAGAAAAAAATACCAATAAATTCACGCTTATCACTTCTTAAAAAATTGTTAAAATTAAAAAAATCGCGTTTTTAGGGCTTTATAAAATGCTATATTTGATACTTAACTAAAACTCAAAACTATGATGCTAAAAAAATTATTTATGCTATTTGCAGTCGTTGCAATCTCTTCAACAATTAACGCTCAAATTAAAACACCACAGCCAAGTCCGGCCGCCAAAATGGAACAAGTTGTAGGTTTAACAGATGTAACGGCAGAATATTCTCGCCCATCAATGAGAGGAAGAACTATTTTTGGGGATTTGGTTCCTTACGGAGAAGTTTGGAGAACAGGCGCAAACGCAAACACCAAAATTACTTTCAGCGATGACGTAACCATCAGCGGAAAAGAATTAAAAAAAGGAACTTATGCCATTTACACCATTCCAAATGCAACTTCTTGGGACGTTATTTTTTACAGCGATGCCACCAATTGGGGAAATCCGGCAAAGTGGGATGAAACCAAAGTAGCTTTAAAAACCACTGCAACAGCGCAACAATTACCAATGAAAGTTGAGACATTTACTTTGATGTTGAATGACTTAAAAAATGATTCTGCAGAATTAGGCATCCTTTGGGAAAATACCTACGTAGGCGTTAAATTTGAGGTGCCAACTGATAAAACAACCCTTAAAAGTATAGAAACTGCTATGGCAGGCCCAACAAAAAATGATTATTTTCAAGCAGCAACCTATTACCATACTGAAGGAAAAGATTTAAAACAAGCATTGGAATGGATGAAAAAAGCAACAGCTGGTGATGATCCTGCATTTTGGTATTTACGCAGAATGAGTTTGATTCAAGCAGATTTGGGCGACAAAGCCGGAGCCATTGCCACAGCAAAAAAATCTTTGGCCGCTGCTGAAAAAGCAGGAAATGCCGATTATGTAAAAATGAACAAAGAATCGATTGCCGAATGGACAAAAAAATAATGATGAAAAAACTAAAATTCACAATCGTATTATTGATGATTGCCACGTTGACTTTCGCGCAAGAAAGTCCGAGAAAACAAGCAACTGGCAAAATAGGCGCAGCAACTGCAATAGTTGATTATGGTTCACCCAGCGTTAAAGGAAGAACAATTTGGGGAGAATTGGTGAAATTTGATGAAGTTTGGAGAGCCGGAGCCAATGAAAATACCACTTTTTCTTTCGATAAAGACGTTAAAATTGGAAACACCATTGTTAAAGCAGGAAAATACGGTTTTTTTATTATTCCAAGTGAAAACAAGGAATGGACTGTAATCCTGAACAGCAAAAATGATGCTTGGGGATCTAACGGATACAATCAGGAACTTGATGTTTTAAGAATGGATGTAAAGCCAATTAATACGGATAAAAACCAAGAAGCGTTAGATTATTCCATTGGTGAAAAAGAAATTACCATCAAGTGGGAAAACGTTAAAATCGTGATTCCGGTTCAATAAAAATCTTTTGAAAGAATATTTAAAAAAGCTGTCTGAAAATTAATTTTCAGACAGGCTTTTTTTTTAAATAGTCTTAAGTTCTCTTTTTGAAAATCCCTGAAGCAATATCGCAATACCCATTACCAGGAAGCAACCAAATAAATTCAGCCATAAATACGGCATCCAATCAAATTTATAACCCACAATTACAATGATTTGCGTAATTAATGCGGCCACAAAAACTGCATTGCTTTTTACGTATTTCACAAAAAATGCCAGTAAAAAGATGCCTAAAATATTTCCGTAAAAAATAGAGCCAATAATATTGACCAGCTGAATTAAATTATCGAATAAATTGGCAAAACAGGCAAAGGTGATGGCTATTATTCCCCACAATAGCGTAAACCATTTAGAAGCTTTCACATAATGGCGGTCGTTTTTTGGAACCTTTTCGTTTCTTTTGTACAAGTCGATCACCGTGGTGCTAGCTAAGGCGTTGAGTTCTGAAGCAGTGCTGGACATAGCCGCTGATAAGATCACGGCCAACAATAACCCGATTAGTCCACGCGGTAAATTGTTCAGAATAAAATGGATAAAAACATAATCTTTATCGTTGGTTTCAACCAATTTACTTGCTTTTTTAATGATTTCTTTGGCTTGTTCCCTATTTTCCAATTCCAATAAATTTAACGCCTGAATTTCTTGTACCGATTTTTCAAGTTGAAGTGTATTATTTTCATCTTCCAGGGAAATTCCGTAGTTTAAATTTGCGACAGATTTTTGCGCTTCGATTTCCAAATGTTTATTTTCCAGCGATTTATATTCCTCTGAATATATAGAATTTTTAACTGCGTTATCGGCAGCCGGATTAAAATTTAAAGGAGAACTGTTGAATTGATAAAAAACAAAAACCATCACGCCCACCAATAAAATGAAAAATTGCATCGGCACCTTTAACAATCCGTTAAAAATAAGTCCGAGCTGCATTTCCTTCATCGATTTTCCCGACAAATAACGTTGCACCTGACTTTGGTCGGTTCCGAAATAGGAAAGTGCCAAAAAGCTTCCGCCGATAATGCCGCTCCAAAAAGTATACCTGTTTTCCAAATTAAAAGAAAAATCCAGCACCTCCATTTTACCGCTGGCACCGGCAATTTTCAAGGCTTTGGAAAAGGTGATATCGGCCGGCAAATAGCTCACTATTAAATAAAATGCCACAAACATTCCGAAAAAAATCACCGCCATTTGCTGTTTTTGTGTAACACTTACCGCTTTTGTTCCGCCAGTTACCGTATAAATAATCACCAACACGCCAATAATAATGTTTAAAGTATTTAAATCCCACCCCAAAACAGCCGACAAAATAATGGCTGGCGCAAAAATGGTTATTCCGGCAGCCAAACCGCGCTGGATCAAAAACAAAATGGCGGCTATGGTTCGGGTTTTTAAGTCGAATCGGGTTTCTAAATATTCATAAGCGGTGAATACGTTTAAACGGTGGTAAATTGGAATGAAAACCAAACAAATAACCACCATGGCAATAGGCAATCCGAAATAAAACTGCACAAAACCCATGCCGCTGTGAAATGCCTGGCCGGGCGTTGACAAAAATGTAATGGCACTGGCTTGCGTTGCCATTACAGATAAAGCTATGGTCCATCCTTTCGCTTCATTTCCGCCTTTAATATAGTCCGTTACGTTTTTGCTTCCCTGTGTTTTCCAAGCGCCATAGATCACTATAAATCCTAAGGTGCCAATAAGCACCAACCAGTCCAGCCACTGCATATCAGGAGAAATTTTTCATGATTAGGTAAAACAGCACAATGTACATCGCGTTTGCGACTAAAACCACTGTATAAACTTTTTTCCAAACGTATTTTTGTTGTTCCATCTTAGTTTTTTAAAGGTTTTTCTGTCTTATTTTTTCCAATGGAAAGCATATTTGCAAACAATTTATAAGCACCGGAAACGCCAGAAGGCAATTCCCTGAAAAAACTCAATCCGGTATAAATAAAGTTTCCTTTGCCATATTTGGCAACCAACAAACTTCCTTTGCTTTCGGGTTCATTTTTATCGTTCATGCTTAAAATGGCTTCAAATTTCGGATCCCATTCGCTTGGGAAATACAAACCACGCTCCTGTACCCAGCCTTCAAAATCCTTGTCTGTAATTTTATTCGGGTAATTCAGCAGTTCGTGGGCCGGATTGACCATTCTAACTTCCGCATCTTCTTCCGTAACCCTATTGTTGGATAATTTTAAAGGAAAAGGGGCTGATGAATCAACTTTTAAACGCGAATTGGTGTTGTATTGCACTATTAAAGTTCCGCCGTTTTCCACATAACTGTGCAAGAATTTCTGATAAAATTTCGCTCTGTCATTGGTGTTATACGCCCTGATTCCCAATACAATGGCATCAAAATTTACCAATTTATCAGGCGTAATCTCATCTTCATTTAACTCAACTACCGTATAACCCATTTGACGCAAAGCGGTTGGAACGGCATCTCCGGCACCTTGAATATAGCCTATTTTTTGTCCCTTTTTCTCAATGGTTAACCGAACCAATTTCGCTTCTGATGGGCTGATAACCGATTGAAACGGAATGTGACCGTAATTAATTTCAACCAATTCATCGGTATATTTTTTGTCTCCAATTTGAACAACCGGATTGATAAATACTTCGGATGCCTTGGAAGGTGGTTTAATCACAAATTCGAAATTTTGCTCTTCCCCTTTTTCCTTTAAACTGAATGAAAAACTTTTTGGGGAAACATTCCAAAATTCAGGAACATCCAAAGCAACATTTCCGGTTAAATTTTCCTTGATGGCTTTTACCTTAACGCTGATTTTTTGAGCATCTTCATTGGCAAAAATGTAGACTTTTTCTCCAAATGAAGCTGAAACTTCGGGAAGAATTTCAAAAGGTTTGTACACTTCGCCTTTTACGGGATCGTTGTATTTAAAAATCACATTTTTGTCAAAAGGAATTGTAAATCCGTTAAAATTAACCTTAAAATTGGCCACGATCATTCTTGGTGTTTCGGGCAAGCCGATTAAATTTTGGTCGGAAACCCGGTACATTCCGATACTTCCTTTTTCCCGAAGCCAATACGGTGAAGTTTGTTTAATTTCCGAAGGAATTTCAACGGATAAAGAAAGTGAATTCGCCCTATTTTGTTTTAAGACAATCACAGAATCCATTTTTGCATTTAATGGCGAAATCTCAACCGATTCCAAGGAAATAGCAACATCGCTCCTGTTCACCGCTTCAATTTTTAGGATGTTTTTTGAATTTGCGGTTGTAGAAGCGTTATTAGCCACAGCTTCCAAATACAATCCGGCGCAAGCCGCAATAATTTCCTTAATTTCTTCCGATTTTAATTGTTTCCAATGTTCATCTTTCAGTTGCTGAATTAATTTATAGGCTTCAATTAAATTGGGAATGCTGGCGGCCGGATTTTTAAAATTATAATCTGCCACCGCTTTTTGCAAAATTTTACCGATTTCTTTTCCGCCTTCCACACGATTCCAAGAAGTGTCAATGCCGTCAAAAACATTTTTATTTGCTGGAAATTCTCCTTTCAAAAACTCGAGATATTCCTTTTCTGTACCTCGCGAGCCGGTGCTTCCAAAACCTTGGGATTCGTGCTTGCTTCTGCTTAATGAAGCTATTTCACTGTTAGACATACCTTTACTTGGATAATAAGTGCCAATTTCTAAACTTAACAGATTGGTTTTATCGGCTTTATTAAAATTTTCTTCACTGCCGTAAAACCACCAGGAAGTGTTAAAAAACAAACGTTTTGGTTGCCAAACAGCATCGTTTTTCAAATGTGTTTTGTAGGTTTTATCGGATGCCAAATCAAATGCTTCCAAACCTAACATGGCTGAAGCCGTATGATGTCCGTGCGTTGTTCCGGGAGTTTTATGGTTAAATCGGTTGATAATGACATCGGGTTTTAATTTTCTGATGGTGGCCACCACATCGTTTAAAACAGCTTCTTTATTCCACATATTTAGCGTTTCATCGGGATGTTTTGAATAGCCAAAATCGTTGGCGCGGGTAAAAAATTGCTCGCCGCCGTCCACTTTTCTTGCCGCCAATAATTCCTGCGTTCTTATTACACCAAGCAATTCGCTGAGCTCAGGTCCGATTAAATTTTGTCCGCCATCGCCTCTTGTGATGCTTAAATAAGCGGTTCGTGCTTTAACATCGTTGGCGAAATAAGAGATTAGCCGTGTATTTTCATCATCGGGATGTGCTGCGATGTACAAAACCGTTCCTAAAAAATTAAGTTTTTGAATGGATTCGTATATTTCTCCGGAAGTAGGCTTTTTGGGTGCTTGTGCAAAAGTTATGGTGATGCAAAAGATTGAAAGGAACAAAAAGTAAGCTATTTTCTTCATCTAATTTTGATTTTTTAGCAGAAATCAAATATAAAATTAAATTTTAGACTTCACTTTTTTTTATGAAGGTATTAATGTATTAGTATTCTGAAAAGTTAGAAAGTTATAACTTGAGAAATAAATGTTATAAACCATTGTATTCAATTTTATAAGAAAAAACTCATGTTTAATTTTAATACTAACTTACGTTCGCAAAAAAAATTAAATATTTTTGGATTAAAAATTTATATATACAAAAATTATTGTATGTTTGTACTATACTACTATTACAATATAACAATAAAATGATTAATTTTAAACTAGATCCAATATCAGGTTCTCCTTTTTACCGGCAGATTATTGACCAAATAAAATTTGGGATTGCCTCTGGAAATTTAAAGCTTGGAGAACAGTTGCCTACTGTAAGATCCTTAGCTGTTGAATTAAAAGTGAATCTTAATACGGTTGCAAAAGCCTATAAAGAATTAGAAATACAAAGTATATTAGAAACGCAACAAGGTACGGGAACTTTCATAAGTCATTTACAAATAGAAATATCAGAAAAGGAAAAAAACAAAAAATTACTGGACATCTGTACTCAATTTACAACCATAGCCTTTAGTTATGGCTTCTCAATAAAAGACATTATAAATCAACTTCAAAAAGAAAAATTATTATGAAAACAATTACAAAAAGTTTAGTCAATCCAATTTCATTAACATTGCTAATAATTCTATTAAGCATTTTTATTGGTTTATTTTTTTTAGACCTATTTAACATTATTATACTTATCCCCCTAATAATTCTGTCCTTTTTAATAGCTAGTTCAATAAACATTGCGAATCAATGGGAGAAAGCCATTGTTTTACGAATGGGAAAATATAATGGCTTAAAAGGTCCGGGAATTTTTTTTATAATCCCAATTATTGACAATATTCATATTTATATTGACCAACGTGTAAGAGTAACAGATTTTAAAGCAGAACAAACTTTAACTAAAGATACTGTTCCAGTAAATGTAGATGCCATTGTTTATTGGACCGTCTGGGATGCTGAAAAAGCAGCGCTAGAGGTACAAGAGTATGAAAAAGCGATTTCTTATATTGCTCAAACTGGACTTAGAGGAATAATAGGAAAACATGACCTCTCAGATATTTTGCAAGATAGAGATAAGATTGCTGAAGACCTTCAAAAAATATTAGACAATAATACGAATCCTTGGGGTATTACATGTCAAACAGTTGGTATTAAAGATATAGTTATTCCACAGATTTTAGCAGATGCTATGAGTAAAGAAGCACAAGCTGAAAGAGAGAGAAGAGCTAGAGTTATTCTGGGAACTGCAGAAACAGAAATAGCTGAGAAATTCAGTAAGGCAAGTGAGCAATATATAAATAATCCAGTAGCGTTGCATCTTCGCGGTATGAATATGCTATTTGAAGGTTTAAAAGATAAAGGTTCAATGGTAATAGTTCCAAGTTCTGCTTTAGATTCGATGAACCTTGGAGCAATGGGCGGGCTAATTTCATTGGCAAAATCAAATGAAAAATAAAATTTATACCCTAAATGTTTAAGCATCTAAAAACTAATTCAAAATAAATCAGCTATGAAAAATTACATTTCACTAACATTGTTTATTTCAATTTTTTTACTTCTTGGTTGTTCAGATAAACCTAAAGAAATTCAGCAAAATATTAACATTACTGCAATTAGTAAAAATTTTCCTGCTTGGTGGGAATATCATAGTAATAATATCGTACTTTCTTCTAGTTTTATTCCATTAGATGAATCTTCAAATTTCATTAGTAAAGGTCATTTTTTTCAAAGTCTAATTTCAGGTGAATTCATCCCAATAAAAATTGATAAAAAAAATGCCACTACCTACTACCAACTATTTAAGTTGGACAATAATTCTGACAAAGATATAAGGAGCACTATAAAAAACACATCTAAAGTTGTTTACAGTCATTATTTGATGGAAGGCGAAGCGTTTTCTACATTTAATATTACGGATTTGAATGGAGATATTTATAATAATGAAAACACAAAGGGAAAAATTATAATTCTAAAATGCTGGTTTATTCATTGTAAAGCTTGCGTAGCAGAGTTTCCTGAGTTAAATGAACTTGTTGACAAATATAAAAATCGTGAAGATATTATCTTTCTAAGTTTGGCTTTTGATACTGAGGATGAATTAAAGAGATTTTTAATAAAAAAACCTTTTAATTATAAAGTTGCTGCGGTTGAAAAAAGTTTTTTTGATGAGGAATTGAAAATAAGTGAATATCCAACACATTTTATAATTGATAATGAAGGGATAATCAAAAAAGTAGTCAATACTTCTAAAGAACTTTTTTTGGAGTTCGCAGATAAAGGGATTCTTAATTCAGATAATTCTTCAACGCGGTCTGTTCCACCGCCTCCTTCCGCTTTAACTGAGTAATACAAAACAATTGTAAACAATCAAATAAATAAAAAATACTATGAAAAAAATAATGATAATTCTAAGTTTACTTACTATTTCTAACAGTTTTAGTCAAGACAAAAAATTAAATGATGAAAAAAATAATTCATTTACTTTAACAGCAAATATTGAAAATCTTAAAGACAGTTTAACGGTTGTTTTAACTAGAATGGACGCTCAAAATTTCTATGGAGTAAATGTTGATTCAACACTTTCACAAAATGGCTCTTTCAAGTTTCAAGGACAAATTGACGAACCGAGCGAATATCAAATTATGATTATCGATTATAAGGCAGAAGTGGGAAAAAGAAATTATCTCTGGCTTGAAAATGGAGAACTATCAATAAATGGGAATTTTAATGATTTTGAAAATGCTAAAATCAATGGCTCTAAACTAACTGAGTTTTACAAAAAATATTTTGCAATTGGTGAAAAGTACAGTAACCAAATGAAAAATGGTGAAATTGACTATAAAGATTATCAAACAGTAACGCGTAAAGAAAACCTGGCGTTCCTTTTTGAAAGTCCAAATAATATAGTTTCATTATCCAACTTTTTATATTTTAAAGATAATGTATCGAAAGACAGTTTGCAATTATTTTATGCTAAACTTGATGACAATCTTCAAAATTCAAAAAATGGGATTGCCCTAAAAAATAGTTTTGAAATTGAAAAAATAAAGGTTGGAGGAAAATTTTTAGATATAAATGCAAAAGATTTAGAAGGAAATACAGTAAAACTTTCAGATTTTAATGGTAAGGTTATCATCTTAGATTTTTGGGCATATTGGTGTAAGGTGTGCCACGAACAAAATCAAGAAGAATTTCCAATACTCAAAGAAAAATACAAAAATGAAGATTTTGTAATTATCAGCTATTCTGTTGATGTTGATTACGAAACTTGGAAAAAATCAAGTGAAGCTGATAGTATTGATTGGATAAACATTTCAAATTTAAGAGGAGTCAAAGACAAAGTTGTAGCTCAATATGGCGTCCAGGTATATCCAACAAGTTTTATTATTGATAAAGAAGGAAACCTTTTTAAAATTATGAGAGGATACGAAAAGGGCTTGATTGAAACTGAATTAGATAAACTATTTGATATAAAATAATTAGAAATTCGCTATCAACTCGCTATAAAATTTTATACGCAAATCAATTTTAGTACAAATCGAGAAACATTCAGTAAAAATATTGCTTTGGCTTAGAAATCTCTTTTTTTACATTGCCCAAATTATATGAAACCATTAGAGGTACTTAATTTTTAAATATCATTTATCTAATTTTCATAATTAATTCGACTTGCGTTAGGGATTGAGCGGTTTGTTTGAGCTCTTTTTTTGTTGCTTTTCGCAACCAAAAAAAGCGAGCCGCGAAAGCCCGACCCGCCAGCCGGCGGGGAACGCCCTAAAGCATCTTTTACAACTTAAAATTGCCGCATATTTTATATTGATAACGTGTTGATAAAAAATCTTTTTATAACAACATATTTAGAATATATTTGTAACTCATTCCATTAAAATAATCATCAATGAAATTTATAGTATCAAGTGGTCAATTATTAAAACAACTCCAAGTTTTGGGAGGCGTTATCAACAGCAACAACACATTGCCAATTTTAGATAATTTCTTGTTCGAATTAAAAGAAAACGAATTAAAAATATCGGCTTCGGATTTGGAAACAATCATGAGCACTGTTATTGAAGTGGAATCGGAATCTGAAGGATCTGTAGCAATATCAGCACGTTTGTTGCTGGATACCCTAAAAACATTTCCAAACCAGCCTTTGACTTTCAAGACTGAGGAAAACAGCACTATTGAAATTAGCTCGAGCCACGGTAAATATGATATGGCTTATTTTGACGGCAACGAATTCCCGAAAGCGGTTACGTTGGAGTCACCGAGCAGCACCACAATTCCGGGAGAAATTTTGGCTACAGCGATTTCTAAAACAATATTTGCCGCAGGAAACGATGATTTAAGACCTGTGATGAGCGGTGTGTTTTTTCAGTTTAATGCAAATAATTTAACTTTTGTGGCCACAGACGCCCACAAATTGGTGAAGTATTCACGAACTGATGTTACCGCAAACCAACCTGCGGAATTCATTATGCCAAAAAAACCATTAAACTTATTGAAGGGAATTTTAGCCGGTTCAAACAGTGATGTAACGATCGAATACAATAACTCAAATGCGAAATTTATATTTGACAATGTGGTGTTGGTTTGTAGATTGATAGACGGAAAATACCCTAATTATGAAGCTGTTATCCCAAAAGAAAATCCGAATAAACTGATTGTTGACCGAGGCACTTTTTTAAACTCGGTAAAACGTGTGTCTATTTTCTCAAGCAAAACCACGCACCAAATTCGTTTGAAAATGGCTGGAACAGAATTAAATATTTCTGCGGAAGACATTGATTACTCAAACAAAGCTGAAGAGCGTTTGGCTTGCGATTACCAAGGCGACGATATGCAAATTGGCTTTAATTCACGTTTTTTAACCGAAATGTTGAGCAATTTAAACTCAAACGATGTGTTGATTGAAATGTCGATGCCAAACAGGGCAGGAATTTTAACGCCTGCCGACGGCATTGAAGAAGGCGAATTTATTACCATGTTGGTGATGCCTGTGATGTTGAATAACTAGTAACATTCTTAATAGAACATATAAAAATCCGCTTTTTGCGGATTTTTTTGTATTATTGTTTTAAATCCCTTTTATGAATTTTTTAGCCCATTTATTTCTTTCCAAAGACAACAAAAATATTTTGATAGGGAATTTTATTGCGGATGCGGTGAAAGGCAAAAAGCACGAAAATTATCCGAAAGAAATTCAGGCAGGGATTTTATTGCACAGGCAAATAGACTATTTTACAGATACACATCCAATTGAAAGAAGAAGCAAAAGACGCTTGCATGAACGTTACGACCATTATGATGGCGTAATCATTGATATTTTATACGATCATTTTTTAGCCAAGAACTGGTTGAATTATTCAGAAATTCCTTTAGAGCTTTACGCCAAAAATGTCTATTCATTTTTTCAGGAAAATATTGGAATATTGCCTCCAGAAATGCAAAGATTGCTTCCTTATATGATTGATTATAACTGGTTGGTTGGTTATGCTTCTATTGCCGGAATCGAAAAAACTTTGATTGGAATGAACAAACGTACCAAAGGCATTTCAAAAATGGATTTGGCCATTGAAGATTTAATAAAACATTATGATGAATTTGAATCGGATTTCACAGCTTTTTTCAATGATTTGATTGCATTTACTGACGAAAAAACCAAAGAACTATTATCTATATGAGAAAAACTATCACACTTATCGCCTTTATTTTTCTATTTGCACAATGCAAAGTAAAAACAATAGAAACTACAGAAACCAATAAAAACACCGGATTAATTGCCGACAGCGCGATGGTGGTAAGCGCCCGGGAAGAAGCCTCAAAAATTGGCGTAGCCATTATGAAAAAAGGCGGAAACGCTTTTGACGCGATGATTGCCACAGAACTTGCTTTGGCAGTTGCCTATCCTTTTGCCGGGAATATTGGCGGCGGCGGATTTATGGTTTACAGAACCAACGACGGAAAAACCGGTGCCTTGGATTACCGGGAAAAAGCACCGCTCGCGGCTTCAAAAAATATGTATTTGGATGAAAATGGCGATATTATACAAGGCAAAAGTTTGTTTGGCGCAATGGCTGTTGGCGTTCCTGGAACGGTTGACGGATTGTTTAAAGTTTACGAAAAATTTGGCAGCTTGCCTTTTTCAGAATTGATTCAGCCGGCCATTGATTTGGCCAACAAAGGTGTTGTGGTCACTGAAAAACAAGCGGAAAGAATAGCGGAATCCCGACATTTTTTTGGGGAAGTGAATGGTACCAAAATAATGCTGGACAATGATTGGAAAGAAGGCGATACCATTAAATATGTGATGCTGGCAAAAACGCTAGAAAGAATCCGAGATTTAGGAAGAGACGGATTTTACAAAGGAGAAACGGCAGAGATGCTGGTAAATTATGTCCAGAAATTGGGCGGAATTATCACCAAAAAAGATTTGGAAATCTACGAAGCAAAATGGAGAACTCCTATTGAATTTACTTATAAAGATTTAAAAATTATTTCCATGTCGCCGCCCTCAAGCGGCGGAATTTGCAACGCACAAATTTTTAAGGCGATTGAACCCTTTGATATTGCTTCTTACGGCCATAATTCCTTAAAATCGATTCAATTGCTCACGGAAGCTGAAAGAAGGGCGTATGCCGACAGGTCGTTTTATTTAGGCGATCCCGATTTTGTGAAAATTCCGATTGACACTTTAATCTCATCAAAATATGTAAAAAACAGGATGGCCAGTTTTTCATGGGAAAAGGCAACACTTTCTTCAACTTTACAGCACGGGAAGATTACCGGTTATGAAAGTGACGAGACCACGCATTATTCCATTGTTGACAAATATGGAAACTCTATTTCTGCAACCACCACTTTAAACGGTGCTTATGGTTCCAAAGTGTTTGTATCAGAAGGCGGTTTCTTTTTGAATAATGAAATGGACGATTTCAGCTCAAAAACTGGAACCCCAAATATGTTTGGATTGGTTGGCGCTGAAGCGAATTCCATTGCTCCCGAAAAACGAATGCTAAGTTCAATGACGCCAACCATTGTTGAAAAAAACAATCGGTTTTATATGTCGGTTGGCTCACCGGGAGGTTCAACCATCATCACATCTGTGATGCAAACAATTTTAAATGTGTATGAATTTAAAATGGGAATGCAGGATGCCGTAAACGCACCAAGATTTCACCACCAATGGCTGCCTGATGTTGTGACTTTTGAACCGAAAGGCTTTGACAGTTTGCTGCTAAATCAATTACAGGGAAAAGGCTATCAAATTAAACAGGAAAATTCGGTAATTTTGGGTAAAGTGGATGCTATTTTGCGATTGCCAAACGGTAAACTGGAAGGCGGAGCCGATTATAGAGGCGATGATAAAGCGGCTGGATTTTAGCCC